>DATJFG010000065.1:0-68630 GCA_035495775.1 Verrucomicrobiia bacterium
GCCGCGCACGGCGTCTACGGCACGTCGGCGATCACGGCGGTCACGGCGCAAAACACCAGAGGTGTGAGAAAAATCTTTGCGCTCGCGCCCGCAATCGTGGCGGCGCAGATCGATGCCGTCGTCGAGGATATCGGCGCCGATGCGGTGAAGACCGGAATGCTTTGCAACGCGGCGATCGTCGAGATGATTGCGCGAAGGATTCGGGCGCATCAGCTCCCGAATGTTGTCGTCGACCCGGTCATGGTGGCGACATCTGGCAAACTCCTGCTGCGCCGGGATGCGATCGCCGCGCTGAAGACGAAACTCATCCCGCTCGCCGCCGTCTTGACGCCGAACGTGCCGGAGGCGGAGGCGCTGACGGGCATTCGATTAACGCGAACCGTGAATTTCAAAGAGGCGGCGCGACGGATTATCGAAATGGGGGCAAGCAATGTGGTCATCAAGGGCGGACACCGCATCGGGGCCGCGACGGATTTATTTTATGACGGTAGACATTTCCGCGAGTTCAGCGCCCGACGTGTCCGCACGCGCAACACGCACGGCACCGGCTGCACGTTTGCTTCGGCGATCGCGGCGAATTTAGCGAAAGGATTGAAGCCGGAGCAAGCCGTCGAGCGCGCGAAGGAGTACCTCACGCGCGCGATCGAGGAGAGCTATGCGGTCGGTCCGGGCCAAGGCCCGGTGAATCATTTTTACGGATTATCGAAAAGGCGATGACTAAAGATTCAGCACCTGCGGAAAAAACAAACTCTCTAGCTCTGGCTTCTTATCCGAAATCCCCTGCTGAATCTGATAGGTAAAGAGCGTCTCGAGCGATTTCCGTGCCGGGCCGCGATTCAAGCTGTATTCAAAGTTTCCGCCCATGACTTTACGCTCCCAGGCCGCTTCCTCTTTTTGCTTCTCGCCGCGATACCGGTCGGCGACCGCTTCGGCGCGCTTGAAGGCATCCAGGATGTCCTCGACGATGCCTGGATGGGCTTCGGCGACCTCTTCCTTCAGGACGAAGACGTGATTGATCGGAAAAACGCCGTTGCGTCGGAAGAACTCTTCTTCGGCGCGCCGGTGATCCGGGAACATGCGGCGGAGCTTGGGATTGGTCGCGAGCGCGTCGTAAGGCTCGAGTGCCGCGTCGATCTCTCCACGCTCGACCAATTCGATCGCATGCTCGCGCGTCTGCGGCTCGGGCACGAGGCGGATGCGAATCTCCGGCGGCGGCGGCTTGAGCGATTCCTCCGCGATGTCGGGCTCGGCGACGATCCACTCCACACTCGCGGGCTTGACGCCGTATTCGTTTTGCAAAATGCCTTTCAGCCATACCGGCGTGGTCGCGTTGTAGCGGTGAATCGTGGCCTTTTTGCCGGCGAGCTCGGAAGGTTCTTTCAGCGGCGAACGAGCGGAGAAGTACATGCATCGGTGGCGGAATTTCCGCGAGAGAAACACTGGCAGAGCGCGGAGCCTTAAGCCCCGCTGCCGCGCAAGAATAAACGAAGAGATCGAAAGCTCGCCGCCGTCGAACTCGCCGGCGATGATCTTGCGGTGGCGCATCCCGACGTTGTCGAAGCCCTCGGCAAACTCCGATTCGAGCTTGAGCCCGACGTTTTGGATGCCGACCGATCCATCGAACAGCGCCTTGGTGTTCGCCGCGGGATTGAAAGCGAGATGCAGGCTGAATGCCGCCATGAAAAGTCCCCCTAAACGATGACTTTTGCGCCGCTCTGCTCCATCTCCGTCACGATCTCGCGCGCCGCGCGCACCGGATCTTTCGCCTCCATGATCGGCCGGCCGACCACAATATAATCGACGCCGGCGCGGAGCGCCTCGGCCGGCGTCATGACCCGCTTCTGATCGTCGTGCTTGCTTTTCTGCGGCCGGATGCCCGGGGTCACGATCATGAAGCCGCGCCCACAGGCCATGCGGATATCCGAGACTTCGTGCGGCGCGGCGACGACGCCATCCATGCCGGCGTCCTGGCTCAAGCGTGCGAGCCGCACGACCTGATCGCCGACCTCGCTCGAGACGCCGACTTTTTTGAGATCGGTCTCATTCAAGCTGGTGAGCACGGTCACTGCAAGGAGGATCGGCCGTCTCAGCGACTCCTGCCGACAGACGCGGTTCACCTCGCGCACCGTGAGGCGCATCATTTCGTGGCTGCCCGAGGCGTGCACGTTGAACATCTTGACGCCGAGGCGCGTCGCCGCGATCGAGGCCTTGGCGACGGTGGTCGGGATATCGTGGAATTTGAGATCGAGGAAGACCTCGCCGCCCGCATCCTGAATGAGCTTCACCGCCTGCGGTCCGGCGTGCGTGAAAAGCTGCTTGCCGACCTTGAACATGCCGACTTCCCCGGCCAGGCGCTGGAGCGCGCTCTTCGCTCCCGCGAGATCGTCTAGATCGAGCGCGACGATCAGTCGCTCGCGCATCGAGAGCGGCGGGCGGACGAGTTGAAGATTCGACGGCATGGCAAAAGGCTCAGGCGGCTGCGCTCACTGCGGCGGCGATCGTGTCGCGGATTTTGCCGGCGGCCTCTCCGACAGGAATCTCTTCGGTCACGCCGTCGCGCCGCCGGCGCATCTCGACGCAGCCCTTATCCAATCCCTTCGCGCCCAGCGTGATGCGGAGCGGCACGCCGATCAGGTCGGCGTCTTTGAACTTGACCCCCGGCCGCTCGTCGCGGTCGTCGAGGAGCACGTCCACTTTCCGATCCCTGAGTTCTTCATACAGGCGGTCGGCGGCGGCGCGAATCCGCTCGTCGAGGTAATTGATCGGCAGGAGCATCACTTCGAACGGCGCGATCGCGTAGGGCCAGATGATGCCGTTGGCGTCGTGGTTCTGCTCGATGGCCGCGGCGAGCAGACGCGACACGCCGATGCCGTAGCAGCCCATCTCGATCGGCTGCTCCCGGCCTTCGGGGTCGAGATAAGTCGCGCCCATCTTCTCGCTGTATTTTTTTCCGAGATAAAACACCTGCCCGACTTCGATGCCGCGGTGGAGCTCCAATTTCCCCGAGTCGCAGCGCGGGCATGGATCGCCGGCCGCCGCGGCGCGGAGGTCGATAAACGCCGCAGGCGTGAAATCCCGCTCCTGGTCGACGTCGACGAAGTGTGCGTCGATCTCGTTCGCCCCCGTCACCGCGCCGCGCATGCCCTGGATCGCATGGTCGGCGAGCATCCGTATCTTGAGGCCGATCGGGCCGAGAAAACCGGTCGGCACGCGCGTCGCTTTTTCCACTTCGCTTTCGGTCGCTAAAGCGACGTCGTCCGCGCGGAGCGCGTCTTTTAACTTGAGCTCGTTGATCTCATGGTCGCCGCGGACCAAAACGGCGACGAGCCCGCCGTCGGCCTTATACACCATCGTCTTGATGAAGCGCTCCGCCGGCACCGAAAGAAAAGTCGAGACCTCGGCGACCGTTTTCTTGCCGGGCGTCGGAACCTTTTTATGCGCCGCGGTCGCTTCCTTTAGATCGCGGCCGGCATGCGGTCGCGCCTTCACCTCGGCCTTCTGGATGTTCGCCGCATAGTCGCAATGGTCGCAGCTCACGATCGCGTCCTCGCCGGATTCCGCCAGGACCTGGAACTCGTGCGACAGGCTGCCGCCGATCGCCCCCGTGTCCGCCTCGACGGGGCGGAATTTGAGCCCCATCCGCGTGAAGATGCGCCGGTAGGTTTCGAACATGTTCTGATACTCGCGCCGGGCGTCCTCGACATTCGGATGAAAGCTGTAGGCGTCCTTCATGATGAATTCGCGCCCGCGCATGAGCCCGAAGCGGGGACGCACTTCGTCGCGAAACTTGGTCTGGATTTGATAGAGATTGAACGGCAGCTCGCGATAGGAGCGCACGACGCGGCGGACGAGGTCGGTGATCACCTCTTCGTGCGTCGGCCCGAGGCAAAAATCGCGCTCGTGGCGGTCCTTGAAGCGCACGAGCTCCTTGCCGTAAACGTCCCAGCGGCCGCTCTCCTGCCACAGCTCGGCTGGAGAGGCCACGGGGAGCAGGAGCTCCTGCGCGCCCGCACGATCCATTTCCTCACGCACGATGGTTTCTATTTTTTTAAGCGACTTGAGCGCGAGGGGCAGATAATCGTAGATGCCGCGGCTCAGCTGGCGGATCATGCCGGCGCGGACGAGGAGCTTGTGGCTGACGACTTCGGCGTCGGCGGGATCCTCTTTGAGCGTGGGGATAAGGCTTCGGGTCCAGCGCACGGTCTTTTTACGTCGGGCGGGAAATCAATCCTCGGTAGAAGCCGCCTTCGCCGCCTCCTTCTCAACCACGAGCTTTTCGACTTCCTCCATGAGCGCGTCGACGATCTGGACCTCGGGGACTTTCCGGATGACTTCGCCTTTTTTGAAGATAAGGCCGATGCCCTTGCCGCCGGCGACGCCGAGCTCGGCGGCGCGCGCCTCGCCGGGGCCGTTCACCTCGCAGCCCATGACCGCGACGTGAATGTCCTTGTTGAGGTATGGGGTCATGCGCTCCTCGATCTTTTTTGCGAGGGCGATGAGATCGACGTCGGCGCGGCCGCAAGAAGGACACGCGACAAAAGTCATCCCCTGCCGGCGCAGACCGAGCGCCTTCAGGATCTCTAGCCCGACGCGCACCTCTTCGACCGGATCGGCGGAGAGCGAGACGCGGATCGTGTCGCCGATGCCTTCGGCCAGGAGCGTCCCGATGCCGACGGACGATTTGATCGTTCCCATGGTCGGCGTGCCGGCTTCGGTGACGCCCAAATGAAAGGGGTAGTCGACCTTCTCCGCGAGCATGCGGTATGCCTCGATCATCATGAGCGGATCGGACGCCTTGAGCGAGACCTTGATCTCGCGGTAGTCGAGGTCTTCCAGGATGCCGATGTGGCGGAGAGCGCTTTCCACCATGCCCGCGGCGGTCGGTCCATTATATTTCTTCAGCAGGTCCTTCTCCAGCGAGCCGGCGTTGACGCCGATGCGGATCGGGATCTTCCGCTCCGAGGCGACCTTGATCACCTCTTCCACGCACCAGCGCTCGCCGATATTGCCGGGGTTGAGCCTGAGTCCGTCGACCCCCTGTTGGAGCGCGATGACCGCCAGCTTGTAGTTAAAGTGAATATCGGCGACGAGGGGGATCCGCGTGCGGTGTTTGATTTCCCCCAACTTTTCCGCCGCCTCGCGAACGGGCACCGCGACCCGCACGATATCGCAGCCGGCCGCCTCCAGCGACCAGATCTGGTCCAGCGTCGCGCGGACATCCCGTGTGTCGGTCTTGGTCATGGATTGGACCGTGATCGGAGCATCACCGCCAACTTTGACATTGCCGAGCTGAATCTGCCGGGTTTTTCGCCGTTCGATCACAGTTTTTTACTATAATGGAGCGCCTAAAGAGGTGCAACGATACATTTAACTCTTCACTGCTCCAACAGAGCCATGCTTGGAAGCGCCTTGTCGCTTAGGTTTACCGTCCGCGCGCTTGAATCCGAGCCAGTTCCATTGATCGGGATAGCGCCGGATCATCCCTTCGAGGTAACGTGTAAAAATCACAGTATTTTCGGCTACATCGCGTTCGAGATCGCCGCTTTGAACCAGCTCGATTTCGGGCTCGATATGGAGCGTAAGGCGGTCGGCCCCGTCGCGCGTCATGAACATCGGCACGGTGGCCGCGCCGGTGCGGAGCGCGAGCGTCGCCGGGCCGCGCGGCGCCGGAGATTGCAGACCGAAAAACTCGACCGGGACACCGCCGGATTTGAACTCATCGGCGATCATCAACACCACATGATTGGATCGCAGCGCTTTGAGAACGCGGCGCGCCGCCTCGCGCCGCGGCTTGGCGGAAATAGTCGCGACACCGACGTCCGCTCGATAGCGATCCATCAGGTCGGCGAAGCGCTTGTCGCGTGGCTGCTTGATCAAAGCGGTAAATGAATACCCCTCGGCCGTCAAGCGCATGCCGAGCGTCGTGAAATTGCCGAGGTGGGCGCTGAGCGCGATCACGCCTTTACCCTTCGCGAGCGCGCGTTTCAAGTGCTCCTCGCCCTCGAGGCCGATCATCGAAATGACCCGCTCCCTCGGCATATGCATGTACGAAATCGTCTCCACCATGCACTGAGCGAAGTTTCTCCAAGCGCGGCGGACGACCGCCATGCGCTGTTTGCGCGACGGCAACTCCTCGGCCATCGCCAGCGCGAGGTTTCGCTCCATGCGGGCGCGATAGCGCCAGAGCAGCCTGAGGGTCGCCTCACTCGCCGTTGCCGTGATTACCGACAGTAGGGTTATCGGCAGCCGCGGGAGTAGGCGCACGAAGCCGCGCAGAGAGTACTCGCCTGCGCGGTATCGCAGGCTATCGAAAGCGGCGGCGACCGGCGATCGCCGATTACGCTTCTTCCGCTTTTCTGGCTTTGGTGATGGCATCGCTGAGGGAAATTTTTTATACACTTATTCCCGCCGGCGCGGCAAGCTGAAATAAAAAAGGCGGCGGGCTCGCGCGCCGCCGCCTTTTCGCTGGGACTTCGGCCCTTAATCGCCGGCGGCTTTTAAAAGCTGCTCGCCGCCTTCTTCGCCACCGACTTGGCGCCGGGCAAGGTCGTAGACCTTCGCCTTGGGCTGCTTCTGCAGCACCGCGCACTTCCAACGCACGAGACCGGCGCGCAGATACTCGGGGTTGATGCCCAAGGATTCGCAGATGTTATCGAACGAGAAGAGCCATTCGTGGTCTTCCTGCAAGACCCACTGCTCGGCCTCGCGAAACAACTCGACCCCGCGCTCGTCGCGGGCAAGGACGTATTTCTGAAAGCAAGCCACGGCATCTTCCAGGACGGCCAGCATCAGGCGCGTCTCCGGCTCCATGTGCAACTTCCGGCGATAAGTCTCCAGGAATTGCGCGGGAAGCAGCGTGTCGGGCTGAAACAGCGACGCGACGCGCTCCTCCACATTGGTTGTCGCTTGATTTGCCATAAAACACCTCCCTATCGGGTGAGGCATGTACGCTGTATTGACGATTACAGCGATTCATTATTCATGCAGCACTCGATAGAGAACAATAATTTAACCACGATTTAGCTTTCGGCCACCCCGTCTAAAAACAGGGAAAAATCAAGGTAGAACGGCCGAATAGATGAATTCGGCCTAGCGACCCGCGAATAACGAAGCGCCGCCTAGATTTAACCTGCCGCCGTCGCCGCAGGGTTCTTTTTGCCGATTTTTCCTAAAGCTGAAAGACCGCCCAATCGTTTGACGATCGGGGGTACGTTTTGGTTGACGAAATCGACCTCTTCCGCCGTCGTGTAGCGGCTGAGACTGAACCTGACCGCGCCCTGAAGCCAGTCCGGCGGCACGCCCATCGCACGCAAAACATGCGATGGCTCGGATGACCCGGCCGTGCAGGCGGAACCTGTCGAGGCGCAGATGCCTTGCTGATCCAGCAGGACCAAAACGGCCTCGCCCTCGATGTACTTAAAGCTTAGATTCAGCGTATTGGGGAGGCGCTTTTCGCGCGCTCCGTTGACCTTGCTATTCGGACACGATTCTAACAATGACTCCTCGAGCCGATCTCTCAATTCGCTGACCCGCGTCTCGTCGGCCTCCATATGATGCGAGGCCAGCTCCGCCGCCGCGCCCATGCCCACGATGCCGGCGACGTTTTCGGTGCCACCCCGGCGGCCGCGCTCTTGATGCCCGCCGATCAGGAACGGCCGAAAGGCGATTCCGCGGCGCACATAAAGGGCGCCGACGCCTTTCGGCCCATGAAACTTGTGCGCGGAGATTGTCAGCAGGTCAACCGGCAGCCCTCTTACGTTGAGAGCGACTTTTCCGGCGGCCTGCACCGCGTCGACATGGAGCGGGATGCCCCTTGCTTTAACAATTTCACCGATCGCTTTGATCGGGAAAACAACGCCCGTCTCGTTGTTGGCCCACATAATGGAAACCAGCGCCGTGTCGTCGCTAAGCGCGCGCTTCAACTCTTTGGGATCGAGCATTCCATCACTGTCGACGCCGAGCCAGGTGATACGATAGCCTTTTTTTTCGAGATGCTGACAGAGCCCCATGACCGCGGGATGCTCGACCTGCGTCGTTACGATGTGGCGCTTGTCCGGACGCGCCTCGAGCAGCGCGCGAATCGCGGCGTTGTCGCCCTCCGTCCCGCAGCTTGTGAAGATGATCTCGAGCGGATCGGCCGCGCCGAGAAGCGTCGCGACCTGTTCACGCGCCTGCTGCAGCTTCCGGCCGACATCGCTGCCGAAGCGATGAATGCTCGACGGATTGCCGTAAAGCTCCGTCAAATACGGCTGCATCGCCGCTAAAACCTCCGGCGCAATCCGGGTGGTCGCGTTATTGTCGAAATATACGACCGAATCCATACTGTTTATCCGACGCTTCCCTCGAGGTTCACCCCGAGCAGCTTCTGCGCCTCGACGGCGAACTCCATCGGCAGCTCCCGGAACACCTGCTTGCAGAAGCCGCTCACGATCATCGTGACAGCGTCTTCGCTCGAGATGCCGCGCTGGCGGGCGTAGAAGAGCTGGTCCTCGCTGATCTTCGAGGTCGACGCCTCGTGCTCGACCCTGGAGGTCGCGTTCATGACTTCCTGGTATGGAAATGTGTGCGCGCCGCATTTATCGCCGATGAGGAGCGAATCGCACTGCGAATAGTTGCGCGCGCCCGTCGCGCCCTTCATGATCTTCACGAGCCCGCGATACGTATTCTGCCCATGCCCGGCGGAGATGCCCTTCGAGATAATCGTGCTCTTGGTGTTTTTCCCCATGTGGATCATCTTCGTGCCCGTGTCGGCCTGCTGATAATTATTCGTGAGCGCGACCGAGTAAAATTCGCCCACCGAATTGTCGCCCTGGAGAATGCAGCTCGGATACTTCCATGTGATCGCCGAGCCGGTCTCCACCTGCGTCCAGGAAATTTTCGAGTTGACGCCGGCGCATTTGCCCCGCTTGGTGACGAAGTTATAGATACCGCCTTTGCCCTGCTTGTCTCCCGGATACCAATTCTGCACCGTCGAGTATTTGATCTGCGCGTTATCGTGCGCGACGAGCTCGACCACGGCGGCGTGAAGCTGGTTCTCGTCGCGCATCGGCGCCGTGCAGCCTTCGAGATAGCTCACGTAGCTGCCCTCGTCGGCGACAATCAGCGTGCGCTCGAACTGGCCGGTCTCGGCGGCGTTGATGCGAAAGTAGGTCGATAGCTCCATCGGGCAGCGCACGCCTTTCGGTATGTAGCAGAACGACCCGTCGCTGAAGACGGCCGAGTTGAGCGCGGCGAAAAAATTGTCGGTATAGGGCACGACCGAGCCCAGATACTTCCGGACCAAATCCGGGTGATTGTGTACGGCTTCCGAGAACGAGCAGAAGATGATGCCGAGCTCTCCGAGCTTCTCCTTGAAGGTCGTCGCGACGGAGACGCTGTCGAACACGGCGTCGACCGCGACGCCGGCTAACCGCTCGCGCTCGCGCAGCGGAATGCCGAGCTTGTCGTACATCTCGAGAATCTCCGGATCGACCTCGTCCAGACTCTTGGGTCTGTCTGCTTTCGATTTCGGCGCCGAATAATAGATGATCTTCTGGTAGTCGATCGGTGGATAATGGACGTTCGCCCACTTAGGCTCCGCCTGGGATTTTTCGAGCTTCGCCCAGTGCTGATAGGCTTTCAGGCGCCAGTCGAGCATCCATTCGGGCTCGTTCTTCTTGAGCGAGATTATCCGAACGACCTCTTCGTCAAGTCCGGGCCGTATCGACTCGGACTGGATGTCGCTGACGAAGCCGTACTTGTACTCGCGGTCGGCCAAGATGTCGGCAGTTGTCGCTGTTTTTGCCATCTTCCGCCTCTAACCTCAGACTGAAAACGAAGTACCGCAGCCGCAGGCGCGCTTGACGTTCGGATTTTGGAAGACAAAACCGGATTGCATGAGCTCCTCCTTGTAGTCGAGCTCGGTGCCGTTCAAATAGAGGAGGCTCTTCATATCCACGAGAATCTTGGCGCCGTCCTTTTCGAAGACTTTGTCACCGGGACGCGCGGCGTCGAGATCCATTTTGTACTGCAACCCCGAACAGCCGCCGCCGACGACTTTGAGCCGCAGCCCTTCTTTTTCTTTCTTATCGTCCGCGGCTACAAGCTGCTTGATCTTCGCCGCAGCGTTTTCCGTGATACTTACCCCAGCCATGGGTCTCCTCCTCGAAGGTTACGAAACAGTCTCAGCGTTCCTCTGGCGCTTGCCGCCGTCGCGCCGCGCAGCTTCATACAAAGGCGAAAGCTTGCGCAGCCGCGTGACTTCCTCGGCGACACGCTCGATCGTATAGTCGATCTCCTCTTCGGTATTGAATCGTCCAATGCCGAATCGAATCGAAGCGTGGATCAAATTCTCGTCTAGACCGAGCGCGCGGAGTACGTGCGAAGGCTCAAGACTCGCTGAAGTACACGCCGAGCCGGTCGAGAGCGCGATGTCTTTAAGCGCCATCATGAGCGATTCGCCTTCGATATAGGCAAAGCTCAGATTCATATTGCCGGGCAGCCGCTCCGACTCGCCGTTGACATAGACTTCGTCGAGGCGGTGCAAAAGACCGTCTTTCAGCCTTTCCCTCAAGGCTGTCAGACGCTTCGCCTCTCCGGCCATCTCATGCTGCGCGAGCGCGCATGCTTTGCCCATGCCGACGATCCCAGGCACGTTTAAGGTGCCGGAGCGCAGGCCGCGCTCGTGACCGCCGCCGTCTATGATCGGCTTGAGCTTGATCTTCCGCCCCTTTGAGCGGACATACAAGGCGCCGATCCCTTTAGGACCGTACATCTTATGCGCCGAGATCGACAGCAAATCGATTCCCATCTCCTCGACGTCGATGGTAATCTTTCCGACCGCCTGCGCTGCGTCGCAATGAAAAATAACGTTCTTCTCTTTCGCGATGCGGCCGATTTCCTTCAGCGGATGAATCGTGCCGATCTCGTTGTTCGCCGCCATCAGCGAGACGAGAATCGTCTTTTCGTTCACCGCCGCGCGCAATCGCTCAAGGTCGAGCCGGCCGGCGCGATCGACGGGCAGAAAAGTGACCTTAAAGCCTTGGCGCTGGAGTGCCTTGCAGCTGTCGAGCACCGCCCGGTGCTCGGTCGCGCACGTCACGATCTGATCGCCGCGGTCTCTGCCGGCCTCGGCCGCGCCTTTAATCGCGAGGTTGTCGGACTCCGTCGCCCCGCTGGTGAAGACGATCTCGCGCGGAGACGAATGAATCAGCCTGGCGATTTCCTCGCGCGCTTGATCGACGGCGGCTTCCGCCTCCCAGCCAAACGCGTGATTGCGGCTCGCAGCGTTGCCGAATTTCTCATTGAAATACGGCAGCATATCATCCAGAACCCGCCGATCCACCGGCGTGGTCGAATGATTATCTAGATAAACCGGTAACTTAAGCATTGCAGACCTTTTAGGTCTAATTTAACTATATCGAAGGCTGATTCTATTATCAAGTAAAGCTAAGTTAACGACTGTTCGGCCGTTTTCCAGGGTCAATTAGCCTGGCCGGAGCGCGGATTTCAAGTACCTGCCGGTATATGAATCCTCGACCGCTGCGACTTCTTCAGGCGTGCCGCATGCCACGATTTGCCCCCCGCCCATGCCTCCCTCAGGGCCCAGATCGACGATGAAATCCGCCGCTTTTATCATGTCGAGGTTATGCTCGATGACGAGCAGCGTATTGCCGGCGTCGGCCAACCGATTCAACACGTCCAGGAGTTTTCTGATGTCGTCGAAATGGAGACCCGTGGTCGGCTCATCAAGAATATAAAGCGTCCTGCCGGTCGAGCGCTTGCTGAGCTCGCGGGCGAGTTTGATGCGCTGCGCCTCGCCGCCCGAAAGGGTCGTCGCCGATTGTCCGAGCCTTACGTATCCCATGCCGACATCGCGCAGCGTCTCGAGCTTGCGCCGGATGGCGGGGAAATTGCCCAGGAATTCGATCGCCTCATTGACCGTAAGGTCGAGAACGTCGGCGATGTTTCTGCCTTTGTATAAAATTTCCAAAGTTTCGCGATTGTAGCGGCGGCCACGGCAGATGGCGCATGGGACGTAGACGTCGGGAAGGAAATGCATCTCGATTCTCACCATGCCTTCGCCCTGACACGCCTCACAACTGCCGCCCTTGGCATTGAAAGAAAACCGGCTCGGCCGAAAGCCGCGCATGCGCGCCTCCGGAAGCTGGGCGAAAAGATCGCGGATGTGAGGCAGTAAGTCGGTATACGTCGCCGGGTTTGAGCGCGGCGTCCGCCCGATGGGGTTTTGATCGATGCTGACGACGGCATCGAAGTACTCCTCACCCTTCAGCTCTTCGTACGCTCCCGGCTTCGCCTCGGCGCCGTGCAGCCGACGCGCGAGCGCGCGGTAAAAGGTGTCGATCACAAGGCTGCTCTTTCCCGACCCGGATACTCCGGTCACGCAGGTCATCGTCCCAAGCGGGATATCGACATCGATGGCCTTCAAATTATTCGCCCGGGCGCCGCGAATCGAGAGCATCCTGCCGCTGCCTTTTCGCCGATGCTCGGCGATCGGCATGTGAAGCCGGCCGGACAAGTAGCCGCCGGTAAGCGACTTTTCGTTCGCGATAATCTCATCCGGCTGTCCGTGAGCGATGATCTCGCCTCCGGCGGTGCCGGCGCCCGGACCCATGTCGATCACATACTCCGCCGCGAGGATCGCGTCACGGTCATGCTCGACGACGAGAACAGAATTGCCGGCTTCTTTTAATTCGCGAAGCAGCGTCAGCAGCCGCTCGTTGTCTCTCGGATGAAGACCCACGCTGGGCTCATCCAGGATGTAAAGCACGCCGACGAGACCCGAGCCGATCTCCGTCGCAAGCCGTACGCGCTGGCTTTCCCCCCCGGAGAGTGTGGCCGCCGACCGGTCGAGGCTTAAATAATCGACGCCGACACGAATCAAAAACTTGAGCCGATCGGTAATTTCGCGCAGGATGCGCCCGGCGATCGCGCTTTCGCGCGGCGGCAGCCGTATGCCGGTGAGAAACGCAAGCGCCTCCGAAATCGGCATCGCGGAGATGTCCGCGATATTTTTGTCGATGATCAGAACGTGGAGTGCCTCTTTTCTAAGCCGTGCGCCTCCGCAGTCGGCACACGGCGCCGCATCGGTCGCTTCGCCGTCGTCCTCTTCGTCTTGTTTTTTGCCCTTCTCGACGACTCGCCCGAGTCCGCCGCAGGAGGGGCAGGCGCCCTCAGGGCTGTTGAAGGAAAAAAAACGGGGTGTGATTTCAGGATATGAAACGCCGCATTTGAGGCAGATCGATTTCCGGCTAAATAGAAGCTCCTCGCTTTCACCTCCAGGAAGGACAGCGGCCGCCTTGACGATTTCTTTCCCGTAGCGCGAAGCGATTTCCAGCGAGTCCGCGAGGCGTTTTTCGATCCCCGGGCGCAGCGCGAGGCGGTCAACCACCAAGTCGATCGTGGAACCGCCGATTTTCAGCGCCGGCTCATCGGCCAACTCATGCATTTCGCCATCGATGCGCACGCGCGCGAAACCCGCCCGCGCGAGGCGATCGAGCTCCGCGCGAAGATCTTTCGAATCGACGGCAACAGGGGCCAAGATTTGAACTTGGCTTTGTGCCTGCAAAGCCATGAGCCGGTCGACGATCTCCTCGGTCGTCACCGCGGTGATTTCCGCGCCGCACTCCCAGCAATGCGGCTTGCCGACGCGGGCGAAGAGCAGCCTCAGAAAATCGTAGATCTCGGTCAGCGTGCCGACGGTCGAGCGCGGACTGCGGCTCGCGCCCTTCTGCTCGATCGCGATCGCGGGCGACAGACCCTCGATGGCGTCGACGTCGGGACGCTCCATGCGCTCGAGAAACTGCCGCGCGTACGCCGAAAGCGATTCGACGTAGCGCCGCTGACTCTCGGCGTAAATCGTATTGAAGGCGAGCGAGGACTTTCCCGAGCCCGAGACGCCGGTAATGACGACGAATCGGTCGCGGGGAATCTCGAGGTCGATGTTTTTTAAGTTGTGCTGACGCGCGCCCCGGATGACGATCTTCTGGGCCATCTAAGAGCGCTGGAGCTCGCTCAACGTCGACTCCACGATATGGCGGTATTCCTTGAGCTTTGCCTCGCTCGACGCCTCGAAGCGCAGGACGAGCGCGGGCTGCGTATTCGATGCGCGGATGAGCCCCCAGCCCTCGGGGAACTGGACTCGAACGCCGTCGACGTCGATCACGGGATAGCGCTGGCGGAAATGGTCCGTCGCCTTAGCGGCGATCTTGAATTTCTTGTCGTCCGGACAGTCGACGCGGATCTCCGGGGTGGAGACGCTCTTCGGCACGTCGGAGAGGAGAGCCGAGAGAGGCTGCTTCGATCGCGCCAAGAGCTCGACCAGGCGCAGCGACGCGTAGATCGCGTCGTCATAGCCGAAATAGCGGTCGGCAAAAAACATGTGGCCGCTCATCTCGCCGGCGAGGACCGCCTTGGTTTCTTTCATCTTCGCCTTCAGCAGCGAGTGCCCCGCCTTCCACATGATCGGCTTGCCGCCGCGCTTTGCGATGTCGTCGAACAGACGCTGCGAGCATTTCACCTCGGAGATGATCGTCGCGCCCGGCCTTTGCTTCAAGATGTCGCGCTCGAACAGAATCAGGAGCTCGTCGCCCCAGAGAATATTCCCTTTTTCGTCCACCGTGCCGATACGGTCGGCGTCGCCGTCGTAGGCGATACCGACGTCGGCTTTTTCTTTTTTTACTTTTTCGATCAGAAGTTCGAGGTTTTCAGGAATCGTGGGATCGGGATGATGGATCGGAAACGATCCGTCCATCTTGCAGGCGATCTCCCAGACCTCGCAGCCGAGGCGGCGGAAAACGGCCGGGGCGACGGGACCCCCAACGCCGCTGCCGGCGTCGATGACTATTTTCATCGGCCGCGCAAGCGACGGCACATCGCGGCGGAGATGCTCCCAATAGGGCGGGATAATCGCGTAGCTCTCGCATTTTCCCCCGGGATTTTCTTTAAAATCCTTGCGCTCCATGCGCTCGCGCAAATCCTGAATCTGCGCTCCGTAAAGCGTGTCTTTGCCCATGCAAACCTTAAAGCCGTTGTACTCCGACGGGTTGTGGCTCGCCGTGATCATGACGCCGCCGTCGACGTCGAGATGGAAGAGTGAAAAGTAAAGCAGCGGAGTCGGACAGACGCCGACGTCGTAGACGTGGAGGCCGGCAGAGACGAGCCCTTTGATCACCGCCTCGGCGTACGGATCGGAAGTGGCGCGGCAGTCGCGCCCGACCGTGACGCGCCGTCCGCCCTTGCCGTATACGGCGGTTCCGTGAACTTTGCCCAGCAGATAAGCGAAATCGGCGTCGAAATCCTTCTCCGCCAAACCCCGTATGTCGTATTCACGAAAAATCGCCGGGTTCACGATTTCCTCCGCGCAAGCCGCGCCGCAAGCAAAATCGCCTTTTTCATGCTGGTTTCGTCCGCTTTGTTCCGGCCGGCGATGTCGTACGCAGTTCCATGATCCACAGAAGTCCTAACGAACGGAAGGCCCAACGTCAATGCCACCCCGCCGATAAAATCGAGGAGCTTCAGCGGAATGAGGCCTTGATCGTGAAACATGCAGATCACCGCGTCATAGTCGCCGCGCGCAGCGAGGTAAAAAAGGCTATCTGCGGGAAACGGTCCGAAAGCGCGGACGCCGCGTTTTTTCGCCGCGGCGACAGCCGGCAAAATAATTTCCTTTTCCTCGCGGCCGAAGATCTCCTCTTCACCGGCGTGCGGATTGAGGGCGGCGACCGCAAGGCGCGGACGCGACAACGAAAAATAATGCTTGAGGGCGCGGTCGGTCAGTTCCAGCGTGGCCTTGATTTTCCGCGCGGTCAGCGCCTCGGCCACGCGCATCAGCGGCAGATGCACGGTGACGAGGACAACCTTCAGCCTGCGCCCCAAAAGCATCATGCGGACCTCGCGCGCGCCGGCAATCTCAGCGAAAAGCTCGGTGTGGCCGGGATAGCGGTGGCCCGCCAGGTGAAGGACTTTTTTATTGAGCGGCGCCGTGGCGATCGCGTCGACTGAACCGGCGAGCGCCGCCCGCGCCGCCTCGGTCACGTAACGGTAGACCGCCGCGCCACAGGCGCGCGACGGCACGCCGGGCCTCGCTTCGGACGGCGACAGCGATGAGAGGGACCGTACCGCGATCGCCCGAGGCCAAGCCTCGCGCGGCGCCCACGGCGCCATTTGAAGACCGATACGGAGTTTTTTCCGCGTGCGTTGCAGGAGATCGAGATCGCCGAAAACGATCGGGCGGCATGCGCGGCCGATCGCTGGGTCGGCGAGCGCCTTGAGGACGATCTCCGGACCAACGCCGGCGGGATCGCCCATCGTTACGGCGACGATGGGTTTAGCCATTTGGGTGCCGGATAGTGTGGAACAGCGGAGCGGAATCTAACGCGCTGATTATTTGGAAAACGGGTTGAGCTTGCCCCAGAACCCCGGTGACTCCTTGGGCTTTTCCGCCGGCGGCTGAGGGTTTTCGACCGGCGCCAACACCTCATCGACCTCGTCGGCGTCGTCCGCAGATTCGCTCCGGAATAACGGAGTACCAAACAGGCTGATTACCTTCTGACCGGCCAAAGGATTCGGTTTTCCGGTCTCGTCGACGTCGTCGACCGGCGTCTTCTTAAACGGGTTTATGAAATCCCAAAAGCCGGAGTCTTCGCCGCGCCGCCGCCCCGAAGCGACGAGCGTATCCATGGTGGCCTCTTTGGTGTCTTCCGGACGGAAAACCACACCGGCAAGCTTGACATCGACACGGTGCTTTCTTCTGAGATCGCCCTTGAGCCACTTCTGGATTCTTTCTTCCACGGCCTTGCTGATAACTTCCTCGCGGACCTTCTCCCTGACGTCGGCAAACGCGAGCTGCTTGCCGCCTTCTCGCCCTTCGAGTTTGATGATATGAAGACCGGCGCTTGTTCGTATAGGCTCGCTGACATCGCCGAGGTTGAGCTTACCGAAAGCGACCCGATCGATTTCCTTGAGCAGGCTGCCGTGCGACACCCAGCCGATATCGCCGCCTTCGGACGAGCCGGCGCCGTCGGAGTACGTTTCGGCCAACCGCGCGAAGTCCTCGCCGGCGGCGATACGCCCTCGGATTTCCGTGGCTTTTTGCAGTGCCGGTTTTTCGGCGTCTTTATCTCCTTCGGGAATTGCGATTAAAATATGGCGCAGGCGAACCTTCTGTTCGGAAACGTATTTCTTTTGATTGAGGTTGTAGTAGCGTTCAACGTCTTCAGAAGTCACGTTGACGCGTTTCCTTACCTGCATCTCCAGGAGGTCGTTCTTTTCCATTTCCGTCCGTATTGACGCGCGATATTTCTCCCACGCAATACCGTCGTTGGCGAGCGCTTGGCGCAATTGATCTTCGTTGATGCGATTCTTTTCCTTGACTTGCGCGATGTAGTTGTTGATTTCCTCGTCGGTCACCTTGATGCCGGCCTGTTTGACTTCGGCGGCCAGCAGCTTGTCGGTGATAAACTGCTCGATGACCTCCTGGTCTTCCTTGCCGAGGGCGTTGAGATCCCCGGCGGGAAAATCCCGCGACATCTGCCTTCGCGCGTAAGTCTTAAAGTCGGTCAGCGTATACGGCTCGCCGTCGATAACGACAAGAACCTGCTCGATGACAGCGGCTCGTAGAGCGGGTGGAGATAAGAGACAGGCTAAAACAACGAGGCAGCGCCAAAACCATCGCCTCTGCATAGGAGAGTCACACCTTTTTTAAAATGGGCTCGAAACGTGATTAGTTATCATAGTGGGATAAAAAAAGGAAGCGTTTTCCGCAAGCTCGGATCCTACTTTTCTTTGTTGGCGTCGCGCCAAGCAAGGTAAAAAATCAAGCCCACGATGAGGATCATGACGATCGGGGGTACGACTGCGGCCATATGGTTCTTTCCTCCTAAAGTCGCGCGTGCTTATTTTGCCATTGCCGGCGCATGGCGTCAACGGCATGGACGCGATCCGTTGCCGCTGATAGTATCCGCGTATGAAACGGCTCTGCGGAGCGCTGCTTGTGGTGGCGCTCGCGTTTTCTTTTCCTTTTCCTGCAGTGGCAGAGGAGCGGGAACAGTTCATGGGTCAGCTTCTGGTCGCTACCCCGACCATGGCCGATCCCCGCTTCCAGGAAAGCGTCATTTACATGATCGGTTACGGGAATGAGGGGGCGCTCGGACTCGTCATCAACCGGCCGATGGCCGAAGGGCCGCTTTCGGATCTGCTCAAAGCGCTCGGCCGGCAAAGCGACGAAGCACAGGGGAAGGTGACGATTCATTACGGCGGTCCGGTGGATACCGAAGAGTTGTTCATCCTGCATAGCAACGATTACGCGAGCAAGGAGACGCGGTTCGTCGGCAACGGCTTAGGGATTACGTCGGACGCGGACATCCTGCGCGCGATCGCCGCCGGCAAGGGGCCGCGGCAGAAGCTGCTCATTTTCGGGTACGCGGGCTGGGGCCCTGGACAGCTGGAGAACGAAATCGACTCGGGCGCCTGGTTTACGATTCCCGCAGAGTCCGCTCTCATCTTCAACGGCGAGCCGGATAAAACGTGGGAGAAGGCGCTGGCGAAACGCAAGGTAAAGGCATAGCCTTTTCAGCCCGCGTCAACTTCGGATGGCGCCTGCGCAGCGCTTTTGGCTGGGGGCGCGATTTGGATAGATCGCAGGAATTCGATCACCTCGAGAACCACCTCACTCCAGGCATCGCTTTTAGGTGCGAAAGAAAGACGCCCTTCGGGTGAGAGGCGGAACTTGCCGTTTTTGCCCACGAGCTGGACCAGCCTCGCTACATTCACCGGCGACTCGCGATGGAACAGAAGCGACACGCGCCCATCGTTGTAAGTCATCTGCTCGACTAGGTATTCCTTTAACATGCGCCGCACATCCATGACTCCGAAGAGGTTCTCGACCGCCGCCGGAAAAACCCCGAAGCGGTCGCGCATCTCTTCTCTGATCTCCTCGAGCTCGGCGCCGTCTCGCAGGCTTGCGAGCCGCTTGTAAAAAAGCAGCCGCTGATTCGCGTCGGGGACGTATTCGTCGGGAAAGTATGCCGGGACGCCGAGGCGGATCTCGGGCTCTATCTCGGGCCTCACCGGCTGCCCTTTCAGCTCGCTCACGGCCTTCTGCATCATCTCGGTATATAGCTCGAAACCGACGGCGGCGATCTGGCCCGACTGCTCGCGGCCGAGGAGATTGCCCGCGCCGCGGATCTCGAGGTCTTCGACGGCGAGCTTGAAGCCGCCGCCTAATTCATCGACCTGCTGGAGCGCCTTGAGCCTTCTCTCGGCATCGCGCGTGATGAGCGTCTCGCCGGGTATGAGCAGGTAAGCGTACGCGCGGCGATGCGAGCGGCCGACACGGCCGCGCAGCTGGTAGAGCTGAGCGAGGCCGAATTTGTCGGCGCGATTGATGATGATCGTGTTGGCGTTGGGAAAATCGAGACCCGATTCGATGATCGCCGAGCAGATGAGCACCTGTGCGCGGTTTTCGACGAAATCGGCCATCACTCGCTCGAGATCGCGCGGATGCATCTGCCCGTGCGCGAGCGCGACTTTCGCCTCGGGGACGAGCTCGGCGATCTTTCGTGCCATACGCTCGATCGTCTCGACGCGGTTATGGAGGAAAAACACCTGGCCGCCGCGCTCGATCTCGCGCAGGACCGCTTCGCGGATGACCCCCTCGTCGTACCGGCAGATCGATGTCCGTATGGCGAGGCGGTCGAGCGGCGGTGTCTCGATCACGCTCAAGTCGCGGATGCCGACTAGCGCCATGTGCAGCGTGCGCGGGATCGGCGTCGCCGTGAGGCTCATCACATGGGCCGTATGGCGCAGCTTTCTCAAGCGCTCTTTCTGCGCGACGCCGAAGCGGTGCTCCTCGTCGATGACGACCAGCCCGAGGTCCCGAAACACGATA
This sequence comes from Verrucomicrobiia bacterium, assembly GCA_035495775.1. Taxonomy (GTDB): domain Bacteria; phylum Desulfobacterota; class Binatia; order UBA9968; family UBA9968; genus JAJPJQ01. The sequence goes on from DATJFG010000065.1 coordinate 19,889, forward strand.
TCTTTCTGCAGCAGCCGGTGTGTGCCGATCACGATGTCGACGAGCCCTTTGCCGATCGCCTCAACGACCTGCCGGTTTTCCTTCGAGGTGCTGAAGCGTGACAGGGTCTCGATGCGGACGGGATAGTTGCGCAGGCGGCGCCGGAAGGTCTCGAGGTGCTGCTCGACGAGAATCGTCGTCGGCGCGAGCAGGGCGACCTGCTTACCGCTCATGACGGCGACAAAGGCGGCGCGGAGCGCGACCTCGGTCTTACCGTAGCCCACGTCGCCGCAGATCAGCCGGTCCATGGGCTTTTTCGCGGCTAAATCCTTCAGCGCGTCGTCGATCGCCTTTTCCTGGTCTGGCGTCTCCTCGAACTCGAACGCCGCCTCGAACTCTTGGTAGACGTGCTCCGGCGGCGCGAGCGCCTGCCCCTCATGGACTTCCCGCGCGGCATAAATCTGCACGAGCTCATGCGCCATCTCCATGACCGATTTCCGCGTCTTGGCCTTGACCTTCTCCCACGTCGTGCCGCCCAGCCGGTCGAGCGCCGGACGCGCCTCCTCGCCGCCGATATATTTCTGCACGAGATTGATGCGATCGACGGGCAGATAGAGGCGATCGCCGCCTTCGTATTCGAGGTGGAGGTACTCCCCTTCCGTGCCGGCGACTTTGAGGAACTTTAGCCCGCGGTAGATGCCGATGCCGTGGTCGAGGTGGACGATCGTATCGTCCTGTTTGAGCTCGCTCAAGCTCGTGATGAAATGGCCCGGCGCGCTGCGCTTGGCGCCGACGGTGAGATGTTTTTTGGTTCCGAAGATCTCATCGGCGGTGACGACCGAGAGACGCTCGTCGGGAAGGCGAAAGCCCTGCGTCAAGTTGCCGACCAAAATCGCTTGGACCGGCTCATCGCTGATTTCCAGGGGAAAGCCGCCGCGCGGTAGGGCGAAATGGATCTCGTAATGCGCCAGCAGCTCCTTCAGCCGCGTCGCCTCGCTGCGCGTCGGAGCGACGACAAAGATGCGATCGCCCTGCCATTCTTTGAAACGCGCGGCGATGGGAGCGAATGAAGGCTCCTTCGAAGCGCCGTCGCCGTGAAGATCGGAGTTGAGATAAGAGCGGACGAGGATCGTGTCGGCGGCTGCCGCCGGACCGGGCTCGGTTTCGAGCGCCTCGGAGACGATGCGCGTAAACTGATCGAGCTCGCGTCGCCACTCGTCAACGGCGAAATACAGGCTTTCCATCGGCGCCGCCACGCGCCCCTGCTCTTTGGCACGCGCCGACATCTCGCCGACCAGGTGCTCGAAACGCTCCGCCTCCGCGGTCACGTGCCCGGGCTCGTCGATCCAGATGAGCGTCTCCCGTGGCAGATACGAGAAGACCGGCGCGAGCTCCGGATAAAAATAGGGCACGAGAAATTCCATCCCCGCGAACGGAACCCCCTCGCGCACGGCCTCGAGCAGCGGATTTTTCTCCTTGCGCCCGAGCTCGAGATCGGCGGCACGCTTGTCGATAGCGCGCGCGATCGCGTCGATGTCGGGGCGCTTGAGTGAGAACTCCTTCATCGGCAGGAGCAAGAAGTCCTGCAGAGTTTTTTTCGATCGCTGGGTCGCCGGATCGAATTCGCGGATCGATTCGAGATGGTCGCCGGCAAATTCCAAGCGCATCGGCAGCTGATAAGCCGGCGGAAAGACATCCACGATCGCGCCGCGGACGCTGAAGTCGCCCCGCTCTTCGACGAGAGGAACATTTTGGAAGCCCCAATTCGCGAGATGCTCGATGAAGCCTTCGCGCGCGTCGTCCTCGCCGACGACGAGATAGCGATACGAGCGCTTGAGCGCTTCTTTCGGGATCACTCGCTGCATCAGAGCCGCGGGCGTGGAGACCAGAATCGGCGCCTCTCCCTCGATCAGGTGGTAGAGGCCTTCGAGGCGCGAGGCGATGTTGTCGGGATGCGGCGAGAGATTCTCGAACGGCAAGATCTCCCAGGACGCGAACAGATGCAGTCGCTTTTCGAGCGGGGACGCGTCGCTCTCGCCCAGAAAAAAACCAAGATCGAGAAAGAGTTGCTCGGCCTCGCGCGGCGTGGGTGCGATGACGAGCGCCGGCGCGCGGCGCTTCTCGGCGATCCGCGCGAGCAAGTAGCCGCGCGCGCCGCCTTTGACGCCCGAGAGCCTTTTCTCGCCGGTCCAGCGGCCGGCGACGAGGGGCTCAATTCTTTCCTGCAGCTTTGACATCTAAAATAATCCGAAGCGCTGCGTCGTAATTTTCGGCATGGTCGCTTGCGCGCGATCGTCTTTCTCGATCGCCTCCGCCCACTTCTCTACCGCGGCGATGAGCGTCGCGACTTTAACGCCGAGATAAACCGGCTGATAATTCTCCAGGCGTATCAGCGCCTGGCGCGCCGCGCGCACCGGGCCTTTCACCTCGCCGAAATCGCAGCGCATACGAAACGCCGCAGCCATTTGAATCAGCGCCTCGATGAAAGGCTTGTGCGTCTCTTCGACGCAGCGATAATAATCCTCCCACGCCTCGTGCGATTCGAAATAGCGGCCGTCATTGAACAGACGAATACCCTCTCGGAGCCGAGCATCCACGCGCGCACCTCGAATCTTCAAAGTAACAATTTCAATCCAGCCGCTCAAGCGCGGGTGGATTCCTGGCGAGGCTTGCAGTATGTTTTCGCTGTGAGGTCGGCAAGCGACAGCTCATATAACATACGCGGCTTCTGCGGCCTCTGCACGGCGCACTGCGCGACGATCACGACGGTCGAGAACGGCCGCGTGACGCGGCTCGATCCCGATCCCGACCACCCGCACGGCGGCGTCATGTGCATCAAAGGGAAGGCGGCGCCGGAGCTGCTCTATCACCTGGACCGACTCGATTACCCGCTCCAGCGTACGCGCCCAAAGGGCGATCCCGACCCCGGCTGGCAAAGAGTCGGCTGGGACGAAGCCCTCGACGCGATCGCCGCGAAGCTCCTCGACATCCGCGAGCGCTACGGCGCGCGCGCCATCGCGCTCGCCAAAGGAACCAAAAGCGGCACGTCGGTCGGCGACGCCGAGCGCTGGCTCGGCCGCCTGCTCTACGGCTTCGGCAGCCCCAACTGGGTCTCGACGACGCACGTCTGCAACTGGCACCGCGATACCGGCTTCAGCTTCACCTTCGGCATGACGCTGCCGATGCCGGATCTCGAGCGCAGCGGCGCATTCCTTCTATGGGGGCACAATCCCAGCTCGACTTCGATCGTGCTCGCCCACGACATCGTCGCGGCGCGCGGACGCGGCATGAAGCTCGTCGCCGTCGATCCGCGACGCATCGGTCTCGCCGGCGGCGCCGACGTCCATCTCCAGGTCCGCCCGGGAAGCGACGGCGCGCTCGCCTTGGCGCTCATCCACGCGGTTTTGGAGGAGGGCTGGTACGACGCGGACTTCTTGCGCCGTTGGACCAATGGAACTTTCCTCCTCCACCGCGACAGCGGAAAACCCGTCACAGAGGCGGATCTATCGCGCGGCGGGTCGAACGAACGATACGTCACGTGGGACGAGGTGAGCGACAGACCCGCGGTCTACGATCCTGCCGCCGGTGCGGCAGAAACCGATCGTTCGCGGCCTGCGCTGTTCGGTGAAAAACTTCTGCGCGGTGAAGAAGGCGCCGAGATCCGCTGCGAGACGGCGCTCCAGGCGCTCGCGCGGATCGCCGCGCCATACCGCCCCGATCGTTCGGCGGCGATCACGCGAGTGCCGGCGGAAAAGGCTTGGAAGGCGGCGCAGCTCCTCGCGCATAATCGTCCGGTCAGCATGTACATGTGGAACGGCGTCGGCCAGCACACCAACGCGACCCAGACGAGCCGCGCGATCGCCTCGCTCTACGCGCTCCTCGGCGACATCGACCGGCCTGGCGGCAACGTCGTTTTCCCAAAGCCGAAGATGAACCCGGTCGAGGGCCGGGAGTTTCTCGCCAAGGACGCGGCCGCCCAGAGAATCGGCCGAGAGCGCAAGCCGCTCGGGCCGCCGGCTAGCCCGGGGAACTGCGCGTCCTACGATATCTACAACGCCATCCTCGACGGCAAACCGTATCCTGTGAAGGCGCTGCTCAACTTCGGCTCGAACACCGTGATGTCCGGCGCGGACTCGCGGCTCGGCCGCAAGGCCTTCTGCGCGCTCGAATTCGCCGTCGCGGCGGAGCTGTTCATGACGCCGACGGCGGAGCTCTGCGACTACGTCTTGCCGGCGGCGTCTTTCCTGGAAATGGCGACTTTATCGAATGGCTTCGAGCACCGGCGGCGCGGCAAGCTGCATTTGCAGTATCGCCAGGCCGTCGTGCCGCCGCTCGGCGAGCGGCGTTCGGACACCTGGATGATCTTCGAGCTCGCCAAGCGCCTCGGGATCGGCGACAAATTCTGGGATGGCGATATCGACGCAGGCTACGAATACGAGCTCGCCCCGAGCGGCGTCTCGCTCGACCGCCTAAAAAGCTCGCCCGGCGGCGTCACGGTCGAGATCCCGACGCGCTACGAAAAGCACGCAGAGAAGGACGCCGGCGGGAAATCGCGCGGCTTCGCCACGCCGTCCGGTAAGGTGGAACTGTATTCGCACCGATTGGCCGCGCACGGCTACCCGGCGCTCCCCGAATATATCGAACCGGCGATGAGCCCGGTGAGCCGGCCGGACATTGCCAAGGATTTTCCGTTGATCCTGACGAACGCCAAGTTCACGACTTACATCCACAGCCAGCACCGGGCGCTGCCCTCGCTGCGCAAAGCCTCGCCGGAGCCGTTGGCCGATCTCAATCCAGAGACCGCCGCCGCCTGCGGCGTCAAAAACAAACAGTGGATGATCGTGGAAAGCCCGAAGGGCGCGGTGCGCGTGCGCGCGAACGTGACGGACAGAATCATGCCGGGCGTGGTCTGCTGTCAGCACGGCTGGTGGCAGGAATGTCGCCCGCTCGACCGGCCGGGCTACGATCCGTTCGCCCACGACGGCGCCAACCCGGGTGTTCTCGTCGGCACCGACCTAGCGGACCCGGTCAGCGGCTCGCTGCCGCATCGTTCTTATCTCTGCCGTGTAAAACCCGCGGAATAAATTTCAAGCTTCAGGATCTCAGTTTCATTTTTTACTTAAAACCTGAGACTAGGAACTTGAAACGTCTTTTGCCCACAGCCTCTGGTCGAAGCGCGTCACCCATGGCGCCGTAACGAGCCAGATGCAGACGTCAGAGAACAGCAGAACGATGGTCGACAGCGTGAACGAAACGAGATAGCTGCCGCTGATATCGTAAAAGAATCCGCCGAGCCACGAACCCCACGCGCCGCCGATGCCGACGCTGATCACCGAGTACCCGAAGATCGCGCCGAAACCTTTGCCCGAGAAGATATCGGCGGAGAGCGCCGAGAAGATCACCGCGCGCGAGCCGAAGCCGATGCCGAAGCAGACCACATAAACGTAGAGCAGCCACGGCCGCGTCGGGTCCGAGGCGAGCATCAGCGCGGCGACTCCGAAGAGGGTCGTCACGATATTCATCGTATAGGCGGTCTGCTTCGAGAAGAGGTCGGCGACGTACCCGAAGACAGGCCGTCCGGCGGTGCTCACCATTCCCATGAGGCCGAAGATCGTCGCGGCGTAGAGCCGGCTGTAGCCGATGTCGACGACGTGCGCCACCTGGTGCGTGACGATCACGGTCGTGCCGCCGGCGGCGAAGATGCGGGCGAAAAAGATGAGCCAGAACTGCAGGCTCTTGAGCGCGAGCTTCGCCGTCCAGGCGTTCCCCGCAACGTTATCCTCGCCGCGGTGCTCGATATGCGGTCCGGGAACATAGAACAGCCAGACGACGGGCAGCAGGACGACGGCAACAACGAGGGCGAGGATCTCGAGCGCGTGCTGCCAGCCCGTATTGGAGATGAGCCATTCGATCGACGGCGCCAGCACCAGAATACCGATGCCGGTGCCGGCATAGACCGCGCCCAGCGCCGAAGCGCGCTTGGTCGTGAACCACTGCGAGATCAATACCACGTGCGGCACCATGCCGACGAAGCTCAATCCCAGACCGCAGATCAGACCGAAGTAGAGATAAAACTCCCACAGGCTTTGAATGCGACTGCTCAAAAAAAGGCCCGCGGCCAGCAGAGCGCAGCCCGCAGCGACGATTTTTTTCGGGCCGAAGCGGTCGAGCAGGTGGCCGACCACGGGCGAGATGATCGCATCGACGATTTGGACCGCGGAGAAAACCCCGGCGGTGATCGCACGGCTCCAGCCGTAGCTGTCGAGAAGGGCGACATAAAAGACGCCGAAAGAAGAATTGAGGCCGCGCGCGAAGCCGAGGATGACGAAGGCGAGCGCCGCGATGAACCAGGGGCGGGCGAGAGAGCGCATGTAACGCTCTTTTACGTATCAAGAATACGCGGTGTGGGAAAGCAGAAAAAGAAAGAGGCGCCTGAAAACCTCAGGCGCCTCCTCTAACCGGTACCCGGACGAAATTACTTCGCGGGCTTGGTGTCGCTCGCTGTGGACGACTTGGTCGAGCCGCTGGTGCTCGGCGCGCTAGACTTGGGGAGCGGGAGCTTGGATTTCGAGATCGACTTCATCGTCAGCTTTCCGTCGGCTTCGACGTAAGCGACTCTGACGTTGTCGCCGACCTTCACCTTTGCCAGTGAGTCTTTCGCTTCCTGGCTCTCGGCGCTCAAGCTCAGTTCCTTGTCCTTCAGCTTGACTTTCGCGGTGCCGGCCTTCGCATCGGCCGCGGTCAATTCGCCTCTGACGCGCTGGACTTTGGCCGCGGACGACTTGGACGACTTCGTGTCAGTCGACTTGGTCGTATCGCTCGACTTCGTCGAGGGCGTAGACGACGTCCCTTGAGCCGAGGCCACACCTGCGAACGCGAGAGCGACGAATGGAACCAGCAGGATCCTTAGCATGCTTTTCATACCATCACCTCCTTCTGCAAAGTTTAGACGTTAGACTTCGGAAACCCTTCAAAATGTTCACAGATTTAAAGCTTAACCCCTTGTATGTCAAGGTCTTAGACCACGAGCCTACCTAGCCAAAGAGCTTCAACTGCTCTTTGGGCCGGCGGAAGTGCTCTGTCGATAGATTGGACGAACGCTCGCCCAAGCCGGCCTTTTTGCAGGCGATGCGAAATAGCTCGGCCATCTGTTCGGCATAGATGCCCTGACCGCTCATGCGGCTGTGAAAATTCGGGTCGTTTAAGCCGCCGCCGCGGATCGCCCGGATGCGATTGAGGACCTTTTGGCTTTTTGCGGGATAGTTTCGTTCCAGCCATTCTTCGAAAAGCTCTTTGACGGCGTGCGGCAGTCTGAGCGGCACGTAACCGGCATAGCGCGCGCCCGCCTTCGCCGCAGCCATCGCGATCGCCGGCGCCTCCGAATCCGTCAGGCCTGGAATCATCGGCGCCTGCATGTAGCCGACGGGAATGCCGGCTTTGGAAAGCGCGGAGATTGCGGCGAGGCGGCGTGCCGGCCGCGACGCGCGCGGCTCCATCAGACCCGAGAGCTTTTCATCCAGCGTGGTAACGGAAACAAACACCGCCGCGCAGTCGTAGCGCGCAAGCTCCGCGAGGAGGTCGATGTCGCGGGTGACGAGATAATTTTTCGTGATGATGATGACGGGATTGCGAAATTCGAGCAGCACCTCGAGACACTGACGGGTGAGCTGGAGCTTTTTCTCGATCGGCTGATAGCAGTCGGTGACGCCGCTGGAGGCGAGCACCTGCGGCTTCCAGCGCGGGCTTGCAAGCTCCTTGCGCAGCAGCGCGGGCGCGTCGCGCTTGACCATGATGCGCGTCTCGAAATCGAGGCCGGCCGAGAAGCCGAGATACTCATGCGTCGGCCTCGCGTAGCAATAGATGCAGCCGTGCTCGCAGCCGCGGTACGGGTTGATGCTCGCGTCGAAACCCACGTCGGGGCTGTCGTTGTAGGCGATGATCGACTTGGAGGCGTCGGGCAGGAACTGTGTCGCGGGAGAGGAGGTCTCGTCCAACTCCGGCTCGGGAACGCGCTCGACCTTCTCGAAGCGATTCTTCGGATTGTTGGCGGAGCCGCGGCCGTGGAACCGCGAAGATTTCTCCATACCTCTAGGTCGCGGGAGGAGTCTCCGGAGCGGCCGGCGCCGCTGGTGCGGCCGGAGCGGTGGTGGCTTCGGCCGGCGCGGCGGCCTTCGCCGCCTGCGCGGTTTTGGCCTCGTGCGCGAGATGGCGCGTCAATCGCTTCAGCCGCTTAATTTTTCGCTGCACTTTTTTCAATTTCTTAGAATCGCCCGCGGATGTTAGCAGCTCGCCCTTCTGCTTTTTCAACTCGCGGAGGTCGTGCTTGATCGAATGGATCGCGTTCACATCCTTGGCCGTCACGTCGTACGGAATGTTCTTCGCCTTAGCGATCGCCTTGATGAGATCCTCTTTCTCCATGCCGCCGACTCCCTGAAGCTCGGTCTCGGCCTTGGCGAGGTCGCGCAGCTTGGGCATCGGCAAGCGTCTAAGCTCTTTCAAATCCATTCGTCTATTCCTCCCTGAGACAATAATCTGCTAACATGATTCTTCGGAAAAGCAAATGGCGAAGACGGCGAAGAGCGGCGCCAATCTCGCGCCCACCCGCGAGCGCGTCAAGCAAATCATCGAGCGGCTGAACAAAGCGCATCCCGACGCCAAATTGGCGCTCGACTACACCAATCCGCTCGAGCTCGTCATCGCGCTGATCCTGGCGGCGCAATCGCACGACAGCCTCGTCAATCAAATCACCCCGGCGCTTTTCGCGAAATACAAGACCGCCAAGGACTATGCCGATGCGCCGCGGCAGGAGATTTTCGACTGCGTCAGCCGCATCAACTTCGCCGGCATCAAAACCGGCCGGATCAAGAGCTGCTGCGAGGAATTGGTGCGAAGCTTTAAGGGCGACGTGCCGCGGACATTGGAAGAGCTTTTGACATTGCCGGGAGTCGGACGAAAAACCGCCAATATCGTCCTCGGCAATGCCTTCGGCATTCCGGGCATCGGCGTCGATACCCACGTCATGCGCCTGTCGCAGCGCCTCAGCTTTACGACCAACACGAATCCCGACAAGATCGAGTTCGATCTCACGGCCATCGTACCGCAGGAGAAGCAAATCCGCTTCTGCCACCTGCTCCAGTATCACGGCCGGCGCATCTGCGTCGCAAAAAAACCAAAGTGCCCGCTGTGTGTGATAAACGATCTCTGCCCGTACCCGGACAAGACGAAACCCGAACAGCTAAAGAGCCGCGCGCGCAAATCCCCTTAGCGTCTCTTCCCTGCTGCCGCCGGGCGCGCTGTACGGGATGATGGCGATCTGCTGAACGCCGCTTTTCTTGATGCGCTCGACCTGCGCGCGGCATTCGGCGACCGTTCCGGCGATGGCGAACTTGTCGACAAGCCAGTCGGGGATCACCTCGGCGTGGTTCGCCTCCTGCTCCATGTGGTGGTAGTAGTCGTAAGTTTTTCTAATCTCCGCCAGCACCTTCTGCTCTTTTTCATCGAGAATGTACGGCTGCGGATGCGCGACGACGCGCGCGACGTGCGCCTTGACCGCGTCCTTCGCCGGGGCTTTGTCAGAAACCGCGCACGGAACCCAGAGGACCAGATGGATATCGCTCAGCTTGCGTCCCGCGGCTTTCGCTCCCGTCTCGATCCGCGCCTTGGCCTGCGCCAGATATTCATCGGCGACGCCGACGAGCACGATGATGCCGTCGGCGATCCTGCCGGAGAGCTCGAGCATCTTGGGACCGCTCGCCGCGATGTAAATGGGAATGTTTTTCTTCGCCGGATGCTTGAGATGGATCTTGCCGGTTTCCAGCTCGATTTCTTTCCCCGTCATTAATTCGCGCATCTCGCGAATCGTCCGCTCGAAATAGTCGAGCTTCGCGGGTTTCATTCCCATCGTCTCGACCGAGCTGTCGCCGAGACCGATGCCGACGATGAAACGACCCGGCGCCATTTCTTCGAGCGTCGCGTAAGCGCTGGCAACGACCGATGGATGACGCGTGAGCGGATTCGTCACGCCGGTTCCGAGCTTCACCTTCTTTGTGTTGAGCGCCGCCGCCGCCATGTTGACGTAGGCCTCGCGCCAGATGAGGTGCGAGTCGCCGATCCAGACATGGCTGAAGCCGAGCTCTTCGGAGAGCTTGGCGAGCTGAATCATTTTAGGCAGCGGCTCGGTGGGGAAAAGCCCCACGCCGAATTCCATTGGGCTCACGAAAATCCTCCTGATTACTCTGTCGTCGCGACGCGCTCGGGTGGCGGCGTCTGCTGGCTGCGGCCGGCGACGCGGATTTCGCCGTCGATGAGCACCATCGAGATGCCGGGAAGATCGCCTTTAGCGAATGAGTCGAGCGCGTCCTTGGCTACCGACCCCGTAATCTTGTGCAGCAGCACGATGTCCGCCGGCCGGCCTTCCTCGATGAGACCGATTTCGAGGCCGTGCGCCCGGCCGACATTACCGGTGGCCATGCACACTGCCTTCTCCGGCGGGATCTCGCCGACCGATGATAGATAGGCGATCTCGCGCAGAATACCGCGCGGGATGATCCCGGTGCCTCCGGGCGTATCGGTGCCGATGAGCACCCGCTGATAGACGTTGTGCTGTCTCACCGCGCGCGCGAGCACGAGCGCCATGCGATAGTTGCCCGAGCTGCACACCTCGACATAGTGATCGGTCTCGGCGAGGATGCGGATCATCTCGGCCTCGGCCATTGGGATGGGTCCGCCGGTGATGTGGCCGATGATGTCCGGCTGGATCCGGCCGACGATGTCCCAGCCGGCGATCTGGCTTACGCCGGAGCGCGACACGCCGCCGGAATGAATCTTGACCTTGATGCCGCGCTGCCGCGCCCAGCGAACGTAGCGCTCGGCTTCGCCGTTGGGCAGCAAGCTGTAGTCGTAAAAAATAAATTTGACGAGCCGGATGCCGGCGGCGGCGATCTCATCGAAATCCTTCTCCACGAGCCCGGGAACCAGCAGCAGAGTTCCGGCGAACACTTTGACGCCGGAAGGCCGCAGGTTGTCGTAGCAGCGTTTAGTGACGAGCGCGAGCGAGAGCGCCGTGCGCGCATCCGGCGGCAGCGGCAGCCCCGGCAGATGCAATTCCCCGGCCGAGATCAAAGCCGTGACGCCCCCGTGCATATAGTTGGTGATCCAGGAAAGCGAGTTCTGCGCCGGCGTGTACTCGCCGATCGACGGATGAGAATGGGAATCGATGAGCCCGGGAATCGCCGTGATTCCCTGCGCGTCGACGATCGTGTCGGCGCGCTTGTCGATCTTCTCGCCGACAGCGCGAATGAGGCCGTCTTCGATAAAGATCGAATCGGCCTCCCGTGTCGGATTGGCGATATCGCCCGTGACGAGCGCGCCGATGTTCTTGATCAACAGCGAAGACATGGAGCCGCGGACTATATCAAAAGCGCCGGTGCGAGCGAAAGCGCCGATCAGTAGCAGCGGATCTCGATCTCGTTTTCGTCGGGGTCGTGAAAGTAAACCGAGGTCGCGCGGCCGCGCGCGCCCCAGCGCGAGATCGGCCCGTTCAATATGGCGACGCCGTTGTCATTTAAGTAACCGACGATGCCGCCAAAATCGTCTTTTCCAACGACGAGGCAGAAGTGGTTGAGGTTGCCCGGTCGCTCAGCCGCTGCTTTCGCGGGAAAAAGGTCGATGATCGTATGCTCGTTGATGCGCGCGGAGGGAAAGCCGATCTTTCCGGCGCGGAATTCCTCCAGGCGCTCGATTTTAAGCCCCAGCACGTTGGCGTAAAAATCGAGGCTGCGCTCGATATCTTTCACGTTGAGAACAATGTGATCGAGCTCGGTGACGGTGATCGTTTTCATCAGAGCCTCCTACCCTTTTATAATCGCCGCCAGCTGATCCAGCAACGCCGCCACTTCGTCAGGCGCGCCGACGGTGATTCGAAGGCAGTCCTCCAGGCCGGGCTGGCCGAAATATCGCACGAGAATTTTTCTACGTTTGAGCTCCTCGTAAAGACCGCGGAGGTTTTGCCCTTCGCGGCGCGCTAGAACAAAATTCGCCTGCGGCGCATAAACCATAAAGCCCAGCTTCTTAAGGCCGCCGACGAGCTTTTTGCGGCTCCGCTGAATTCTTTGGACGTTGCGCTCCATCCAGGGGAGATCGCCGAGCGCCGCCGCGGCCGCGGTCTGGCTCAAGCGATTGATGTTGTAGGAATCTTTGATCTTCATCATGCCGTCGATGAGCTCCGCGCCGGCGAACGCGAGGCCGACGCGCATACCGGCGAGCGAAAACGATTTGGAAAACGTTCGCAGCACGATGAGGTTGGAATAATTTTTTATCAGGGGAATCGCCGAGACCCCGGCGCGATCGGCGAAATCGATGTAGGCCTCGTCGACGACGACCGCGCCGGAAGAGTTTCGCACCAGCCGCTCGATCACGTCCAGCGGCAGCAGAGTGGCCGAGGGCGAGTTCGGATTGCAGACGAACGTCAAAGCGGCGGTCTCGGAGAAAAATGCTTCCGGCAATAAAAAGTCGGCTGTATACGGCAAAGAAACTTTCACGCCCTCCTGAATGGCCACAAGTGTGTCGTAGAGCGTATAGGTGGGCTCGGGATACAGCACGCGATCGCCGGCGCCGACAAAAGCGCGCACCAGGATGGACAACACCTCGTCGGAGCCGTTGCCGACGAGGACGTTTTCGGGCGTGACACCGTAAATTGATGCGGCGAGATCCCGGACTTCGCGGCTCATGGGCTCGGGATAAAGCCGCAGCGAGCGGCCGGCCGCCTTTTTAAGCGCGGCGACGACGCGCGGCGATGGAGGATAGGGATTTTCGTTCGTGTTGAGCTTGATGTAGGCGCCGTCCTCGGGCTGTTCGCCCGGGACGTAGCCGGCGAGGGCGGAGATATTTTTTCTAAACCGGCCGGGCATGACGATTCTCTTACGTGAAAGGCCCGAGCCAAGCAACCATAGAGCGCTTCCAAACATAAGCCAGTTTTGATAGAAATTGTTTTTTATGGCGCAAAAGCGGGTAGCGACGGGAATCGAGGGATTGGACCCTCTCATCCAGAACGGATTTCTGCCCGCAAAGTGCTATGTGGTCACCGGGGATGCAGGAACCGGTAAGACCACCGCCTGCCTGCAATTCTTATTGAAAGGTTTGACGAGCGGCGAGAAGGCCGTCTACGTAACCGTCGACGAGCGCCCCAGCGACTTGTTGGATTCCGCGTCTTCCCTGGGATGGGACTTGCAGCCGTTCATCCAGGACAAGAGCCTGGTGATTCTCGACGCCGCGCCCTACTTCAGCGCCCGCGCGGGGTCGCCTCGCGAGCGGGAGGTGGACATCCAGAGGATCGTCACCGACCTCGGCAGCCACATCAATCGCATGCAGGCGCAACGCCTGGCGATCGACCCCGTAGGCCCGCTGATTAAAGCCGACACGCCGAGCGGCCGCTCCGAGGAGCAGGCGCGGCTCTTGATCCGGCTTTTGCAGACTCAGCTCCAGACCACGAATATGCTGAGCTCCCATTTTTCCGGACGAAGCGAGCACGAGGCGAGCAGCATCGAGGAGTTCCTCGCGTCCGGAGTTCTCGCTCTCAGGATGTTTCGGCTGGGCGAACGCTTCGTGCGCACGCTCTGGGTGAAAAAGATGCGCGGCACCGCCGTCGTGCCTACGGAGTATGAATTCAACATTCAAAACGGAAAAGGCATTGTCTTGCTCGCGCCCTTATCCCAGGCGGTTGCGGCTCAACCCGTGGCGGCTGGGAGTCAGGCGGCCGGAGAAGATGCGCTGCGCCCCTTTCAAGTCAACGGCTCGGCGGCCGTCGCCGATGACCCGGGAAAAGCGATCCTCCAGCCTTTCGAGCCGGAAAAGCTTCCGAATAAATAATGTTCGCATAAGTTACCGATCTTTCGCTGAAATTTCGGCCCTATTTAGCGATCGTTTCCTTGACGGAGGCTTCCACCGTGATTAAATTCCTGTCATTCACAGGAGTGTTTAATCATGCGCCTCGACAAATTAACGGTTAAATCCCAGGAAGCGCTGCAGAACGCCCAGGGGCTCGCCGAGCGCCGCAATCATCAGGCGATCGATGTCGAGCACCTGTTGATGGCGCTCCTCGGCCAAAAAGAGGGGGTCGCCCTTTCGTTGCTGCAAAAGATCGGCGTTGCGCCGACGGTGGTTTTGGAGCGCGTCGAGAAAGCGCTCGATCGCCTTCCTCAGGTAACGGGCGCCACGGGCCAGACTTACATCACCCCCCGGCTTAAAAAGCTCATCGAATCCGCGGAAAAGGCGGCCGAAGGGCTGAAGGACGATTACACCTCCGTCGAGCACCTTTTGATCGCGATGGGCGAAGATGACGGCGAGACCGGGAAAATCTTCCGCGAGCTCGGTATCGCCAAAGATAAGGTTCTAAAGGCGCTCGTCGACATCCGCGGCTCGCAGCGCGTGACGGATCAAAACCCCGAGGAAAAATATCAGGCGCTGCAAAAATACAGCCGCGACCTCACCGATCTCGCGCGCAAGGGCAAGCTCGATCCGGTCATCGGCCGCGACGATGAGATTCGCCGCGTCATTCAAGTCTTGTCCCGGCGCACGAAGAACAATCCCGTGCTCATCGGCGAGCCGGGCGTCGGCAAGACCGCGATCGTCGAAGGGCTCGCGCTCCGCATCGTCAACGGCGACGTGCCTGAAAGCCTCAAGGACAAGCGGCTCGTCGCGCTCGACATCAGCGCGCTGGTCGCGGGGGCTAAATTTCGCGGCGAGTTCGAGGAGCGGCTCAAAGCCGTGCTCAAGGAAGTCACCGAGGCGAGCGGCCAGGTTATTTTATTCATCGACGAGCTGCACACGCTCGTCGGCGCCGGCGCCGCCGAAGGCGCGATGGACGCCTCCAATATGCTCAAGCCCGCGCTCGCGCGCGGCGAACTCCGCTGCGTCGGCGCCACGACGCTCGACGAATACCGAAAGCGCATCGAGAAAGATCCGGCGCTGGAACGGCGGTTCCAGCCGATCGTCGTTCAGGAGCCGTCGGTGGAAGACACGATCGCGATTCTTCGCGGGCTCAAAGAGCGCTACGAGGTCCACCACGGCGTGCGCATCATCGACAGCGCGATCGTCGCCGCCGCGACACTGTCGCACCGCTATATCACCGACCGGTTTCTGCCCGACAAGGCGATCGACCTGATCGACGAGGCCGCCTCGCGGCTCCGCATCGAGATCGACAGCATGCCAACCGAGATCGACGAGATCGAGCGGCGCGTCATGCAGCTCGAGATCGAGCGCCAGGCGCTGAGACGCGAGAGCGACAAGGCGTCGAAAGAGCGGCTCGCCCGCGTCGAGCGCGATATTGCCGAGCTCCGTTCGCAGTCCGATGAGCTCAAGGCGCATTGGAAACAGGAAAAAGAGATCATCCAGCGCATTCGCGCTCTCAAGGAAAAAATCGAAGCGACCAAAGTCGAGGAGCAGCAGGCGCAGCGGAAGGGCGATCTGAACCGCGCCGCCGAGCTCCGCTACGGCGTGCTCACGCAGTTGACCAAAGACACCGAGGCGGAGAATCAGAAGCTCGCGGCCTTGCAGAAAAACCGCAAGATGCTGAAGGAAGAAGTCGATGCCGAGGACATCGCGGAGGTCATCGCGAAGTGGACCGGAATTCCCGTGTCGAGAATGCTCGAAGGCGAGGTCCAGAAGCTGCTCCACATGGAGGACCGTCTAAAACGGCGCGTCATCGGCCAGGATCAGGCGATTCAGGCGGTCGCCAACGCCGTGCGCCGCGCGCGCGCCGGGCTCCAGGACCCAAACCGGCCGATCGGGTCGTTCATCTTCCTGGGTCCGACCGGCGTTGGCAAGACCGAGCTTACCCGCGCGCTCGCTGAATTTCTCTTCGACGACGAGCAGGCGATGGTCCGCCTCGACATGTCGGAGTTCATGGAGAAGCATTCGGTCGCGCGGATGATCGGCGCGCCTCCCGGTTACGTCGGCTATGAAGAGGGCGGCTATCTGACGGAAGCCGTCCGGCGGCGGCCCTATTCGGTCGTGCTGTTCGACGAGATCGAAAAAGCGCATCCCGATGTTTTCAACGTGCTGCTCCAGATACTGGAAGACGGTCGGCTCACCGACGGTCAGGCGCGGACGGTCGATTTCAAGAACACCGTCATCATCATGACGTCGAACCTCGGGAGCCAGTTCATCACCGATGTGGGCGGCGACCGCAAAGAGATGGAGCGGCGCGTCACCGCCTCCCTCCAGCAGGCGTTCAAGCCGGAGTTCTTGAACCGCATCGACGAGGTCGTGATCTTCAACCCGCTGGGCCGCGAGGAGATCAAGCACATCGTCGAGATCCAGCTGAAGCGCCTGGATAAACTGCTCGCCGATCGCAAGATCTCGCTCGCAGTGAGCGATGTCGCCAAGGCGCTGCTCGCGGAGAAGGGCTACGATCCGGTTTACGGCGCGCGGCCGCTCAAGCGCACGATCCAGAGAATGATCCAGGATCCGCTAGCGCTCAAGATCCTCGACGGTGAGTTCCTCGAGGGCGACCGCATTGCCATCGACGCTCAAGGCGGCGAGATCGTCTTTCGTAAAGCCGGTCACGACGACGCGACTGCGCGCGGCGACGGCGGCGCCGAGGCGATCCTTCACTAATCGCAGCGAAAAGCACCCGCTCTATAGGCGCGGTTTCCGGCTCGGAACCGCGCCTTTTTTTATCCCGCCGCCGGTAAATCGGCCGTCCCGCGTGTCTTTTTTCGCTTTATGCGCTAGGACTAGAATTTCTTGTGGCGAATTCGACCAAAGAAATCGCGGCCGCCGTGGAGGAAACAAGCGCGCAGGGCGCGCGCAAAAAGCTGAGGCTCATCCTCATCAATGTCTGCATCGGCCAATTGATCGTCGGGCTCGACAACCGCGCGCTTCTCGTGGCGCTCCCGACGCTCACCGAGACCTTCCATACCAATCTGACGACGATCCAATGGACGGTGCTCATCTACGATCTCACGCTCGTGGGGTTGGTCATCACGGTCGGCAGACTCGGCGACCTGTTCGGGCGCAGGCGCATCTACGCGGGCGGATTCTTGATGTTCATCGTCGCGTCGGCGCTCTGCGGCCTGTCGCGCTCGCCGGCCCAGCTGATCGTCTTTCGCTCGCTTCAGGCGATGGGCGGTTCGATGATTGTGGCCAACGGCCGCGCGATCGCGTCGCTCGCCTTTCCTTCGGCGGAGCGCGGCAAGGCGCTCGGCTTCATCTCAATGGCGTTTCACATCGGCTTTTTGACGGGTCCCACGCTCGGTGGTTTTCTCATCGATACGGTCGGCTGGAGATGGATTTTTTACATCAATCTGCCGATCGGTCTGTGGGGCGCCTATCTCGCCTGGACGATTATGGAGGAGACGCGCGAGGAGCGCGGCGCGGCCTCGATCGATATCGCCGGCGCGTTCCTGATCCTGCTCGCGAACAGCTCGTTCATCTACGCGATCGACCGGCTGCCGCGCTTGGGCTGGACTCACCCGGTCTTTTTGTCGACGATCGCGGTATCCCTTGTCGCGCTCGGGCTTCTGATCGTCACCGAGCTTCGCTCGCGGACGCCGATGCTCGACCTTTCGCTTTTCCGCATCCGGCTCTTCAGCGCCGCCATGTTGAGCCTTTTTTTCATCACCTCGACGCAGTCGGCGATCAGCTTCCTGCTGCCGTTTTATCTGCAGAACATCATGGGCTACTCGCCGAGCCACATGGGCTGGATCATTATCTCGAACTCGGTCGTCATCGTGCTCATCGCCCCGTTCGCCGGCTGGCTCTCCGACCGTCTCGGCTCGCGTCTGCTGTGCACGGCCGGCTCGGCGCTGATCGTGACGGCGCAATTTATGATCGGCACGCTGAGGCTCGATTCCTCGGCAGGGCGCATCATGCTGCCGCTCGCGCTTTCAGGCTTGGGCTGGGCGATCTTCAATGCGCCCAATCAAAGCGCTATTCTGGGCTCGGCGCCGCCGAGCAAGGTGGGCGGCGCCTCGGGCATGACGGCAACGACGGCGCGCACCGGCGGCGCCATGGGCATCGCGCTTTCGGCGACGCTCTTTACCTATTTCTTGAGCGCGGGCGGCCTCTCGAGCGCCGCGATCGAGTCGCCGCGGAGCTGGAGCGCGACACCGGACATTTTTATGGGGTCGTACAATCACACCGTGCACGTGGTCAATTTCTTCACCCTGTTGTCGGTGTTTTTCTCCGCTGTGAGAGGCGGCCGGCGCGAGCGCTTCGGGCGGCGATGACGATGCGTTCATATTTTCATATCGATATGGACGCGTTTTATGCTTCCGTCGAGCAGGCGGAAAGGCCCGAGCTCAAGGGCCAGCCCGTCATCGTCGGCGGCAAAAGCGGCCGCGGCGTCGTCACGTCGGCTTCCTATGAGGCGCGAAAATACGGCGTGCGCTCGGCGATGCCAGGCTTCCAGGCGCAGCGCCTCTGCCCCGAAGGCATTTTCCTGCCGAACCGGCATTCGCTTTACAACGACTACTCGGAAAAAGTTTTCGCGATTCTCGCAGACTACTCTCCCGCGGTGCAGGCGCTTTCCATCGACGAGGCGCTGGTCGATTTGACCGGCACCGAAAAGCTCTTCGGCGCGCCGATCGCGACAGCCGAGCGGATCATCGCGCGCATCCGCACCGAGCTCGATCTGCCCGCCTCCGGCGGACTCGCCTCGAGCCGCGTGATCGCGAAAATCGCCGCGACGCTCGCCAAGCCGCAGGGTTTGATCCACGTCTTTCCCGGCTCGGAGGAAAACTTTCTCGGGCCGCTGTCGATCTCGCTCGTCCCCGGCATCGGACCGAAGACGCGCGAAGGGCTTTTCGCCGACGGCGTCAAGACGATCCGCGATCTATTGGCGCATCAGATCCTGCGCAAGCAATACTTCGATTTCGAGCCGCGCGGTGAAAGCCGGCGGCATGACCACTCGATCGGCAGCGAGACCACGCTCGACCATCCGCTTCAGCGCTTGGACGAAATGGAGGAAGTGCTATGGCGGCTCGTGGAAGAAGTCGGCAGGCGCCTCCGCCACGGGCGGCTGTTCGCACGCTGCGTCACGGTCAAGATCCGCTACAGCGATTTTAAGACGCTCACGCGCTCGCTGACGCTGAAAAGCCCCACTTGCGTCGATCGCGAGATTTTCGCGGTCGCCGCGGCGCTGGTGAAGAAAAATATCGTTCCGGCGCGTCCCGTGCGCCTCTTGGGCGTGAGCGCGAGCAGCCTTCTGAGCTCCGGCTGGCAGCCGTCGCTTTTCGACGCCGAGCGCGGCCGCGCGATGGAAAATTTGTACCGCGGCATGGATCGGCTGCGCGAGAAATACGGCGAAGGCGCGATCGGCGCCGCGACGCCGCGGCGGCGATCGCGTTGACTTTAACCTGGCCTCGCCTTTACAGTGGACGTTTGTAGCGATTTCTATGGCCGACGCGAATCATCCCTTTCTCGCCGCCTGCCGCCGTGAAAAAACGCCGTACACGCCGGTGTGGCTCATGCGCCAGGCCGGCCGTTATATGGAGGAATACCGCAAGCTGCGCGCTGAGTTTTCCTTTCTCGAACTCTGCAAGCGGCCGGATCTGGCGGCGGAGATCACCGTCACGCCGGTGGAAAAGCTCGGCGTCGACGCGGCGATCCTCTTCGCCGATATTTTGCTCGTTCTGGAGCCGATGGGGCTCGGCCTCGAATATTCCAAAGACGACGGGCCGGTCATTCGCGCGCAGATCCGCAGCCGCACCGACGTCGAAGAGCTGAACGAGTTCGAGCCGGAAAAAGAGCTCCCCTTTGTCTTCGAAGCCGTGCGAAAATGCCGCGCGGCGTTGAACGGCAAGGTGCCGCTCATCGGCTTTGCCGGCGCGCCGTTTACGCTCGCCTCCTACATCGTCGAGGGCGGCGGCTCCCGCAACTATTTGAAGACGAAGAAACTGATCTACTCCGACCCCGGCGCCTGGAAGGCACTGATGGAGCGCCTCGCCAGCATCGTTGCGAGATACTTAAACGCGCAGATCGCGGCGGGCGCCGAGGCGGTACAGCTCTTCGACAGCTGGGCCGGCTGTCTTTCGCCGGGCGACTATCAGAAATATGTCCTGCCTTACACGCGCGCGGCGATCGCCGGGATCACTCCGGGCACGCCGGTGATCAATTTCAGCACGGGCACGGCGGGCATGCTGAAGATCGTGCGCGCGGCCGGCGGCGACGTAATCGGCGTCGATTGGCGGGTGAATCTCGACGAGGCGTGGGACGTCATCGGCCGCGATGTCGGAATTCAAGGGAACCTCGATCCCACGGCTCTGTTCGCCAAACCGAAGGAGATCCGCTCGCGCGTCGAGGAGATTCTCACTCGCGCCGCGGGCAGGCCGGGCCACATTTTCA
Organism: Verrucomicrobiia bacterium; assembly: GCA_035495775.1. Classification (GTDB taxonomy): domain Bacteria; phylum Desulfobacterota; class Binatia; order UBA9968; family UBA9968; genus JAJPJQ01. The sequence goes on from DATJFG010000065.1 coordinate 40,211, forward strand.
ATCTCGGCCACGGCGTCCTGCCCGAAACGCCGGTCGAGAACGCCGTCGCCATGGTCAAGGCCGTCCACGACTTGAGCGCGCGATGAGTCCTCGGGACCGATACGATGGAATTCTGCTGCTCGCCTTCGGCGGTCCGCGCGCGCCCGAGGAGATACGTCCGTTTCTTGACCGCGTCTTGACCGGCCGCTCCGCGCCTCCCGGACGCATCGATGAAGTCGTGCACCATTATCAGGCCGTTGGCGGCTGCTCGCCGCTCTCCGACATCACGCTGCTTCAAGCCAACGCGCTCGAGCGCCTGCTGGAGCAGATGGGCCGCGCGATCCCGGTCCACGTCGGCTTCCGCCATTCGAAGCCGTATATTCAGGAAAGCCTCGCAAAGATGAGCGGCGAAGGGGTCAAGCGCGTGTTGGCTTTCATTCTTTCCTCGCATCGCACCGAAGCGAGCTGGGAGCGCTACCAGGAAAATGTTCGTGAAGCGCGCGACGCTTTGGCGGGCAAAGCGCCCGCGGTCGATTACTGTCCAGGGTGGCACGACCATCCGCTGTTCCTCGAGACCTGGGCGAATCAGATTGCCAACGAGCTGGACAAGACTACGGCGGACCGCGGCGAAGTCGCGCTGATCTTCACCGCGCACAGCGTGCCCACGGCGATGGCCGAGCGCTCGTCGTACGTCGCCGAACTCGAGGACAGCTGCCGGCTCGTCGCCAAAGGCCTTGGCCGGGATCGCTGGTCGCTCGCCTATCAAAGCCGGAGCGGCAACCCGCGCGAGCCCTGGCTCGAGCCGGACATCGCGCAGGCGCTCCGTTTCGCCGCGGCTCACGGCGTCAAGGCGGTCGTCGTCGCGCCGATCGGCTTTGTCGCCGATCATGTCGAGGTCCTCTACGACCTCGACATCGAAGCGAGAAAAATCGCCGAGGAGAGCGGCATAAAATTCTATCGCGCCGGCACACCCAACGACCATCCGCTGTTCATCCGCATGATCGCCGACGTCGTCGAAAGAAAGCTCTCGGCCGATGGCTGAGAGCTTTTCCAAACGCATCGCCGTGATCGGCGGCGGCATCGCGGGTCTCGCCGCGGCGCATCGTCTCACCGAGCTCGCGCGCGAAAAAAATCTCACCCTGGAAATCTCGCTCTGTGAGGCGCGCGAGCGCTTGGGCGGCTCGATCGCCACCGAGCATGTCGACGGCTTCCTCGTCGAGGCGGGGCCCGATTCGCTCATCTCGGCAAAGCCGTGGGGCGTGCAGCTCTGCGAGCGGGTCGGTCTCGGGCCGCGGCTCATCTCGACCAACCCGTCGCGACAGAACGTGCTGGTGGTGCGCGACGGTCGGCTGGCGCCCCTGCCCGAGGGGTTTCTTCTAATGGCGCCGACGCGGCTCTGGCCGCTGATCTCGACTCCGCTTTTCTCCTGGCGCGGCAAGATGCGCATGGGCGCGGAGTACTTTATCCGCCGCAGCGCCGCCGAAGCGGATGAGAGCCTCGCCTCGTTCGTCACGCGCCGCTTTGGGCGCGAAGCGCTCGACCGCGTCGTCCAGCCGCTCATCGGCGGCATCTACGCCGCCGATCCGGAGAATTTAAGCCTTGCCGCCACCATGCCGCAGTTTCTGCAGATGGAGCGCGCCTGCGGCAGCGTCATGAAGGGCATGCTGCGCGAACAGCGCGAGCGCGCCAGCCGGCGAGGCGAAAGCGGCGCGCGTTGGAGTCTGTTTCTCTCACTCGCCGGCGGTATGCAGGAGCTGGTGGACGCGATCGCCAGCCGATTACCCGAAGGATGCGTGCGGACGCGCACGCCGATCGCCGGCTTGTCGCTGAACCCCTCGAATCGGCGCTGGACAATCCGGAGCGACGGCGGCGCGAGCGAAGTCGACGGCGTGATTCTCGCAACGCCCGCGTACGCTTCGGCAAGCCTGCTCAAGCCGACGGCGCCCGCCATCGCCGCAGCCCTCGATCGAATCCCGTACAGCTCGACGGCGACCGTGAGCCTCGGCTATCGCAAAAGCGATATCCCGCGCGACCTCGGCGGCTTCGGCCTGATCGCGCCGGCGATCGAAAAACGCAAGCTTCTCGCCTGCACGTTCAGCAGCGTGAAGTACGCCGGCCGCGCGCCCGCCGACCGCGTTTTGCTCCGCGCGTTCATCGGCGGAGCGCTCGAGCCCGAGCTCTTCGATCTGGACGATGCTTCGATGGAGGCGAGCGTGCGCGGAGAACTGGAAGATTTGCTAGGCATTCGGGCGGCGCCGCCGTTGATTCGCATTCACCGCCATCCGCGCGCGATGCCGCAGTATCCCGTCGGCCACGTCCAGTCGCTGCGCGAAATCGATGAGCGCCTCAACGGTCTTCCCGCCCTGAGGCTTGCCGGCAATGCCTACTACGGCGTCGGCATCGCGGACTGTGTTCACAGCGGCGAGAAGGCGGCCGAAGAGATCCTCGCTTCACCCATTACTTCGCTTGCGTAGCGGCGGTGGGTGAGGTGATGACGTTTCCCAGGTTGTCGTAAACTTCCACCGGGCCGTACTGCTCGAGGACTGGCTTGATCTTGCGCGCGTCGCCGACGGCGACGATCTGCGCGGTGTCTGGATTTAAATATTTTCGCGCCACGCGCTCGACGTCGTCGGCGCCAACCGCCATGATCTTCGCGGGATACGTATCCCAGTAATCGTCCGGCAGCCCGTAGATCTTGCTCGTGATCGCGAAGGCGAGCACGCGCGCGGGCTGCTCGAGCGCCAGAGCGAAATTCGCGACCACCGAGCGTTTGGCTTCTTCGAGCTCGGTCGCGGGAGCTTTTTCGTCGCGGATCCGCCGGAACTCGTAGAAGAATTCCTTGAAAGCCCCCGCCGTGACTTCCGTCCGCATGTTGCCCCCGGCGCGCCACGGCCCGGGATATTCGCCGGCGCTGAAGCTGCTGTAGACGCCGTAGGTATAGCCCTTCTCCTCGCGCAAATTGAGGAACAGCCGCGCCGCCGAGCCGCCGCCCAGGATCTGATTCATCACCACCATCGGGATGTAATCCGCGCTGCGGCGGTCGATGGCGATATTGCCGAGCGCGACGGTCGTCTGCACCGAGTCGGGACGGTCGATGACGAAGATGCGCCGGTTCGAAACCGGCGCGGGATTCGGCGGCAGCGCGGCATCGACGCCGAGACGCGGCCATTTTGCGAGCCACTTCTCGAGCTTGGGAATCATTTCAGCCGCGCGCACATCGCCGGTGATGCCGACGATCGTTCGCGCCGGGTCGTAGCGCTCGCGATGCCACAGCGCGAGCGCCTCGGGCGTGAGCGCGTCGACCGATTCCGGCGTGGCGGAGACCGTCGCCGCGGGATGATCGCCATAGACCGCGCGCGAGAAGCGCTCGTCGGAGAGGAAGCCCGGCGAGGAGCGCTGCTGGCGGAGTCTCACTTTGATGCGCTGCTTCATGCGGTTGAGCTCGACCTCGGGAAAGCTCGGATGAAGCAGGACATCCATCGCGAGACCGAACCAGGCGTCGAAATTATCCTTCAAGCCGGACGCGCCGAAGCCGGTCTCGACCGAGCCGAAACCCGATGAGGCCCAGAGCGACGCGCCGAGCCGGTCCATCTCTTCGGCGATCTCCTTGCTCGTCCGCGTCGCCGTCCCCTCGCGCAGCATCTCCGCCGTTACGCCGGCGAGCCCTTTGAGCTTTTCCGGCTCGAAGAGCGCTCCCGCCCCGCGGATGTGAAACTCGGTCGTGACGATCGGAAAGCGGTGATCTTCGAGGATCAGCACCGTCACGCCGTTCGAGAGCTTCCTCTCGATCGGCCGCTTGAGCTTGACGTCGAGGACCTCGCTCGAGACCGGCGCCTTGTTTTTCCGCTCGACCTTGCTGAGCGGCGTCACCGCGGCCTCCTGGGCGAGCAATCGAGCGGGGCTCAACAGCAGGAGGAAAGCGGCGCAGAAATTCAGCCGACGTTTCATAAACCTCATTTCGAAGTCGATTCCTTCGCGGCCGCCTTCGGCATCGTGATCAGGACCGTGCGGTTGTTTTCATTCAGATAGGTTCGCGCCACGCGCTGGAGGTCGGCAGGCGTGACCTTTTCGATCTTCGTCTCCACGGTATTGACCAATCCCGGATCGTTGAAATAGACCGCGTAGTGGCTCAGCTGGTTCGCGCGCGACTGTGTGCTGTAGAGCCCTTGCGCGCGCTGGTGACGCGACTGCATGCGGACTTTCTCCAGCTCCCAAGCGGCGACGCGGCCGGTCTTCAAACGATCGATCTCGGCATAGGCAAGCTTTTCGATGGCGCGCAGATCCTCGCCGGGCCGCGCGAAGATCGTGAGATAAAACAACGAGGGGCCGCGCCGCTCGTCCGGACCCGCCGAGATACCCGTCGCCACCTCTTTCTCTTTGACGAGCAGCTGATAGAAGCGCGACGAGTCGCCCGAGGTCATCACGTCGCCGAGCACGTCGAGCGCGTACCAGTCCGGCGTGTTGCCGCGCGGGATCTTGTAAACGACGTCGATGCGCGGCGTCTGCGCGAACGGGTCTTCGATCGTCCTGCGCCGCTCCGCCTTTTGCGGCGGCTCGGTCATATCGACCGGCGGGATATGCGGGTGCGACGGAATCGCCTCGAAATATTTTTTGATCATGGCCAGCGCCTCGTCGGCGTTGAAATCGCCGACGAGCGAGAGCACCGCGTTATTGGGCGCGTAATACGTTTTGTAGAACTGGCGCGCGTCCTCGATGGTCGAGCGGTCCAAATCTTCCATCGAGCCGATCGTCGAGTGCTTGTAGGCGAAATTGTCGTAGGCGAGATCGAGCAGCGCCTCGCCGGTCTTGCCGTAGGCGCGGTTGTCGTAGTTCTGTCGCCTCTCTTCCTTCACGGTTTGCCGCTGGTTGTCGAAGTTCTCCTGCGTGACGTTGAGCGCGCGCATGCGGTCGGCCTCTAAAAACAGCCCGAGCTCGAGCTGATTCTTCGGCAGCGTCTCGAAGTAGTTGGTGCGGTCCGAGTTGGTCGTGCCGTTCATCCGGCCGCCGTTGTTGGAGATCACGATGAAGTGCTCCCCCTTACCGACATTCTCCGAGCCCTGAAACATCATATGCTCGAAGAGATGGGCGAAGCCGGTCTTGCCGGGCGGCTCGTTCCGCGACCCGACGCTGTACGTGACGTTCAGCGAATAGGTCGGCGCTGCGTGATCTTCGGAGAGAATGACCCTGAGCCCGTTCTTGAGCGTGAACACGCGAAACGGCACATCGATTTTTTGTGGCGGAATTTTCTTCTGCGCCGAGGGCGCGGACTTGGCTTTCCGAGCCGGCGCGGCCGGCTCCGCGGACGGGGCGTAAAACAAGAGCAGGCTCGCGACCGCGGCTTTAAGAATGAGACGTCGCATCTTTCGGCTATTTGAATTCTTGCGGGCTGATATGAGGCTCGTAAAGCATCTGAATGACGATGCCGTCCGGGTCGGCGAGATAGAACGAAGCGCTGCCGTCGCGATGGACTTTGAACGGCTGGATGATCTTCACTCCGCGGCGGCGAAATTCTTTTTCCAGCGCCTGTACGCGCTCGGCGTTCTCGACGACAAAGCCTAAATGATCAAGCTGCTGACTATCCGCCGGCGCGCCGGCGCGCGCTCCCCCGTGGAGCGCGAGGTTGTCGCTCCCCGATGATAAATAGACGTTCTCCGGGTCCGGCTCCCAAACGACCTCCATACCGAAGCATTCGCGATAAAAATCCTTCGAGCGGCCGATGTCGCGCACTCTGAGCGCCACGTGACGCAGGCCGCGAACGCCCGGAACCGGTGCCATAGGGAAATTTTATATCACAGCACTTTGGCTTGCGTAAGGCGGACAAACCCGGGATAATTTTTCTATGCACGAAGCGCTCTGGTGGGAGACCGAGGCCGACGGGCGGATTCTCTGCACGCTCTGCCCGCGCTTCTGCCGCATCGGCGAGGGGCAGGCGGGATTCTGCTATATCCGGCGTAATGTCGGCGGCAAGCTCTATTCGCTCGGATATGGCCAGCCGACCGGCTTCGCGATCGATCCGATCGAGAAAAAACCGCTGAATCACTTCCTCCCCGGCACCGGGATCTTGAGCTTTGGCACGGCCGGTTGCAATCTCGGCTGCCGCTTCTGCCAGAACTGGAGCATCAGCAAGGCGAAGCTCGACGAGGCGGAAAGCGTCGCCGCGACGCCGGAGGAGGTCGTCGAACTGGCACTCAGGCGGAAAATTCCGAGCATCGCCTTTACCTACAACGATCCCGTGATCTGGGGGGAGTTCGCGATCGACGTATCGCGGCTGGCGCGAGAGCGCGGCCTAAAAAGCGTCATGGTGACCGCCGGCTACATCACGCCGGAGGCGCGCTCTGAAGTCTATCGCTACATCGATGCCGCCAACGTCGATCTAAAGGCGTTCACCGAGCGCTTTTACCGCAAGCTCACTTTCTCGCATCTCGAGCCCGTGCTCGACACGCTCAAATGGCTCAAGCATGAGACCGACATCTGGTTCGAGATCACGAATCTCATGATTCCCGGAGAGAACGACGAACCGGAAGAGACCCGCAGGCTCTGCGCCTGGGTCGTGGAAAATCTCGGCCCGGACGTGCCGCTCCACTTCACCGCGTTCCATCCCGACTTTAAGCTCACCGACAAGCCGCGCACGCCCGCCTCGACGCTCAAGCGCGCGAGAGAGATCGCGTGCTCGATCGGTGTCAAATACTGCTACGTCGGCAACGTTTTCGACGACGAGGGCCAGACGACCTACTGCCCGGGCTGCGGCGCGGCGCTCATCCGCCGCTCCTGGCACGACATTCTGGAATACCGCCTCGTCGGCGATCGCTGCGCGTGCGGCGAGAGGATCCCCGGCCGTTTCGCCGCCGAGCGAAGCGCCGCCTTCGCCGGACGGCATCGCGTGCATCTGTAACCCCCGCCGAACTCCGGTTTTCCACATCCCACAATTGTATTTCCGCGGGGAATCCGCATAAAATGCTCCTCTGTCATGGCGAAGGTAAAAACCACGCGCCGGGAACCGTATCCCGACCTGATGATCCTTGAGGACATCAGCACGCTCATCAGCCATTCGCACGACGTCCAGGACACGCTGAACCGCCTGGTGGCGATCGTCGCCGAGCGGATGGAGACCGAGGTCTGCTCGCTTTATATTTACGATGCGAAGAAAAGCCGCTTGACCCTTTGGGCGACGATGGGCCTCGACCCGGAGTCGGTCGGCAAAGTCTCCATGGGGATCGGCGAAGGGCTCACCGGCCTCGTGATCGAACGCATGAGTCCCGTTATGGTGGTCGACGCGCAGGCGCACCCGCGGTACAAATACTTTCCGGAGACCGGCGAGGAGCGTTTTCACTCCTTTCTCGGCGTGCCGCTGATCGAAAAACGCCTGCCGCTCGGCGTCCTCGTCGTGCAGACCTCCCGGCGGCGGGAATTCTCGCGCGACGAGATCCGCCTGCTGAAGACGATCTCCGCCCAGGTTTCCGGCATCATCATCCAGGCGCGGCTCGCCGATTCCCTCAAGCATAAGGAGCGCGAGCGCAAGGAATATCAGAAGCGTCTCGGCGACGCGCTCAAGAAAATCCGCTCTTACGAAGGCCGCCGCCGCGAAGGCGCCGTGCGCGGCACGGCGCAGAAATGGCGCGGCCGCTTGACCGGCCTTTCGGTGGCGCCGGGCTTCGGCCGCGGCACGGCTTTCCTGTTAAAGCCGCGCGTCGATTTACGCTCGGTGAAAAAAGAGCGCGCGAAGAATCCCAAGCGGGAGATCGAGCGCTTCCGCGCGGCGGTCGAGCGCGGCATCGAGCAGATCCAGACGATCAAGCAGCGCATGAGCAGCCTGGTCTCGGCCGAGGAAGGCGCCGTGTTCGACGCGCACCGTCTGATCCTCGGCGATCCGGTCTTGATCGAGCAGATCGAGAGCCGCATCCGCAACGAGCGCTTCGTCGCCGAATACGCCGTCAGCAGCGTCTTCGAGGAGCACCTCAATTCGTTCAACCGAATGGAGGACGAGTACTTCCGCGAGCGCGCCGGCGACGTCAAGGATGTGGCGCAGCGGCTGCTCGAAAACCTCGCCGGCATGAACGAGCAGAAACTCATCCTGCCACCGAACTCCGTGCTGGTGGCAGAGGACTTGCTGCCGGCGGATTTAAGCTTGATCGAAGGCGATCATTTCCGCGGCATCGTGCTGGCGACCGGCGGCGTCACCTCGCACGCCTCGATCCTAGCGAAGTCTTTCGAGATCCCGAGCGTCGTCGCGGTCGAGGGGCTGATGGAGAACGTCCGCGAGGGCGACTCCCTGATCGTCGACGGCAACTCCGGCGTCGTCTACATCAATCCCAGCCAGGAGGTCGGGCGCGAGTACGACCGGCTCGAGCGCGAATACCTGGCGCTCAATAAAGAACTCGGAGAGCTGAGAGACTCGCCGGCGGAGACCCGCGACGGCCATCGGGTATCGCTCTATTCCAACATCGGAATGTTGAGCGACATCGCCTTCGCGCAGCTGCACGGCGCTCAAGGCATCGGGCTTTACCGAACGGAGATTCAATTTCTCACCCATCGCGATTTCCCGAGCGAGGAGGAGCAGTTCGCGCTTTATCGACGTGTGGTCGAAGGTTTCGGCGGCAAGCCGGTGACGATCCGCACGCTCGATATCGGCGCGGACAAATATCCGGCCTATGTCCGGCGCGGCACGGCGGAGCAGAATCCATTTCTCGGCTGGCGCTCGATCCGCGTGTCGCTTGAGATGCCGGAGATCTTCAAAACCCAGCTCCGCGCGATTTTACGGGCCGGCGCTTACGGCCGCGTGCGCCTACTGATTCCCATGGTCACGAGCCTCGAGGAGATCCTTCGCGTCAAGGAAATTCTGGCCGAGGTGAAGCAGGAGCTCGAGCGCGACGGATCGCCTTTCGATCCGCAAATGGAGCTCGGTATCATGGTCGAAGTGCCTTCGATCGTGCACGTCGTATCGCGCATCGTGCGCGAGGTCGATTTTCTCAGCATCGGCACCAATGACCTCATTCAGTACATCCTGGCGGTCGACCGCGGCAACCATAAGGTCGCCGGCCTCTACGAACCGCTCCATCCCGCGGTCCTATCGGCGCTGACGCAGATTATCGAGGAAGCGCAAAAGCGGGGCACGAGGGTCGGAATGTGCGGCGAAATGGCCGGCGACCCGCTCTGCACCATATTGCTGCTGGGACTGGGGCTAGAAGAGTTCAGCATGGGATCGCTCTTCATTCCAGTCATCAAAAAGATCGTCCGTTCAGTGAGTTACGCCGATGCCAAGGCCACAGCCGGGATGGTATTGCGAATGGACACGGTCGGTGAGATCAAGAAGTACCTCTTCGATCAGATGCGTCAGCTGGGCATGGTCGAGCTCTTGGAACTCTACAGCTAGGCCTTGACTTTTTCCTTTCCTGTGCGATATTTAATGTATCGAACGAGCGTTCGAACTAATAGCATTGGAGAGGATAAAAATGGCCAGGATATCGACGTTTGACGATTGGGTGGATTATTTCAGAGAGTGGCAGAAAGACATCGGCTATGAGCCGGCGCTTTTGGGCGACTATAAATTTGAAACCAAGCTCGCCGAGATCCATAGTCCCGAGATCGAATTCGGCGACTTCACCGGCCAGAGAAAATGGGAACGGCCGGAGCAGATCCCGAACCAGTCGATCCGCGACGCCCTGCTGAACCTGATCGTCTATCAGGGCGATACTGAATTCGCGTCGGTCGAGCAGCAAAAGAACCTGCTCGATAACGCGCCCACCGATTACGACCGTCAGTCGCTGATTCGCGTGAACAGCGAAGAGATGCGCCACGGCTGGCAGATGTGTTATCTGTTAGTGAACTACTTCGGCGATTCGGGGAAGCTCGAGGCGCAGAAGCTGCTCGAGCGCCGGGCGTTTCGCGGCGATCGGCTTTTAGGTTCGTTTAACGCCCCCGTCAATAACTGGCTCGACTTTTTTACCTACACGAACTTCGTCGATCGCGACGGCAAGTTCCAGCTCACCATGCTGAGCCATTCCGCCTTCGCGCCGCTTGCCCAAAGCGTCACGGCGATGCTGAAGGAAGAGTTCTTCCACATGTTCACCGGCAACACCGGGCTCACCCGCATTGTGCGCGCGAACAAGATCCCGGTGCCGATCATTCAGAAATACTTCAATAAGTGGCTCTCGACCGCTTATGACCTTTTCGGCACCGACCATTCATCCTCGGCCCAGTGGGCCTACGTCTGGGGACTCAAGGGGCGCTACGACGAGCATGAAGCCGGCGCGCCGGCGGACAAGCAAAAGTTGAACGAGCAGTCGCGCGATCACTATATGGCGGAAAGCGGCCGCCTCATCGATGCGCTCAACCAGTTCGTCCCGGCCGACCAGCCCAAGCTCTACGCGCCGGACCTCAGATTCAATCGCTCGATCGGCGATTTCGCCGGTAAGACCTACAGCGTGACCGGAGAGTTGCTTTCAGACGAGGAATACCGCAAGCATATTGTCGAGACGCTGCCGGGTCCGGACGATGAGCGCCGGCTGAGCGACATCTTCAAGGAGAAGGACTGGGTTCTGCAGATGAACTAGTCCGCGCCGCTGAAAAGGAGAATCGAGTGAAGCGCATCTGTCTCGTGTGTCAGAACGTCGACTGCAAAAATCGCGGCTCCGAAGAAATCATGAAGGAGATCCAGCAGCGCGCGACGGACAAGGGTCTCGATGACTGGGAAGTGAAGCCGTATATGTGCTTCGGCGCCTGCCAGGAGGGGCCGAACGTCGTCCTCTATCCGGAAAAGAGCTGGTATGCCGGCGTCAAGAAGGGCGACGTCGCCGATATCGCCAACCACATGGGCGGCGGCCCCGACGTCAAGCGCCTCGACACGATCGATTCCTCGCTCAAAGAGCTCATCTACCAGCTCCTCGACACCGGAGTGTTCTAGCCGATGGAAGGCATCCTATTTCCCCGCGGGGTGGCCGAGGGGAGAGAAGGCCTCGACGCCTACCGCGCGCGCGGCGGCTATCAGGCGCTCGATAAGGCGCTGAAGCAGCTTTTCCCGCGCGAGGTCCTGCAAGAGATCGACGCCTCCGGCCTGCGCGGCCGTGGCGGCGCCGGCTTTCCCACTGGAAAAAAATGGGCCTTCACCGCCGATACTCCTGAAACGCCCCGCTACATCATCTTGAACGGCGGCGAGGACGAGCCCGGCAGCAAGAAAGACCGCGTGCTGATGGAGAGCGTACCTCATCTGATTCTCGAAGGAATAATTCTCGCCGCGTACGCCGTCGGCGCTTCGAAGGCCTACCTTTACATCAACGCCGCCTACAAAGACGCCATCGAGAGCATGGAGCAGGCGCTCGCCGAGGCGAAGAAACTCGGCTATGTCGGCGAGCGGATTTCCGGCAAGGATTTCGGGCTGGAGGTGCTCTTCGCTCCGGCGCCGCACGAATATGTCGCGGGGGAAGATACCGCCGTCATCGAGGTCATCGAGGGAAAAAAGCCGCTGCCGCGCCAGAAGCCGCCGTTTCCGGCGACCGCTGGCCTGTACGGCAAGCCGACCGCGGTGAACAACGTCGAGACGCTCGCCAACGTCGCGCCGATCATTCTGCGCGGCTCGGAGTGGTATCGCGGCATCGGCACCGCCGAGAGTCCCGGCACGATGGTCTTTTCGCTCGACGACCAGGTCAATCGCCCCGGCGTCTACGAGCTGCCGTTCGGCACGCCGCTCCGTTATCTGATCGAGGACTGCGGCGGCGGCACGCGCGACGGCAAGAAGATCAAAGCGGTGCTGCCCGGCGGTCCGTCTTCGGCTTTTCTCACCGGCGATCAGCTCGACGTCGCGCTCGATCACAACTCGGTGCGCGCCGCCGGCTCATCGATCGGCTGCGGCGTCATCGGCATCTTCACCGAAGGACGTTGCATAGTCGAAGAGACGCTCAAAATCGCAGAATTTTTCGCCGCCGAATCGTGCGGCCAGTGCCCCGCGTGCCGCATGGAGACCAATACGCTCGCGATGCTGTTAAAGAAGATTCAGCAGGGGCAGGGGAGCGCGCCGATGCTCGAACAGTTCGGCAAGGTGATCGCGTTCAACAAGGGCAAGGGGTTCTGCAGCCTGATCAATATGCCCGGCCCGCCGATCGAGAGCGCGGTTAAACTATTCCGCTCAGATTTCGAAGCCCATCTCGCGGGGAAGTGTCCGGGGAATTGAGTCCCTGGGACTAGCTTAAATACTTCTTCGGCACGTTGAAGACCTGCGCACCCTTTTTCACCAGGCAGGCGTCGTTCTTCCACTCGCGCAGGACCTGGACCTCTTCGCCGGGCGCAAAGGCGACCTCGACAATCTGCGCGTTCTTGTTGCCCTGATATTTCATCTTGAAGGCTTCTTTGATCTTGGCCATTCTCTCCTCCGACTGAGACGGCTACTGCGCCGTCAGCATAACAAATTTTTATCCGCTTTCCACGCTCCAGCGGCCGCGCATCGTCGGGAACTCGAGCGCCGCGTCGAGGTCCTTGAGGAAGATCTGCCGCGGCACTTCCTTCGCCCCGAGGCTCAAAAGATGCCGCGTCGTCACCTGCGCGTCGAGCATGCGGAAATCCCATCGCTTTAAGTGCTCGACGAGCGCGGCGAGCGCCGCCTTCGACGCGTTCGTCTCGTAGGAGAACATCGACTCGCCGAAAAAACATTTACCCAGCGAGACTCCGTAGATGCCGCCGACTAGGTTGCCGTCGAGCCAGCTCTCGACCGAATGCGCGTAGCCGAGCTCGTGGAGACGCGTATACGCGCGCCGCATCGCCGGCGTGATCCAGGTGCCGTCCTGCCCGGCGCGCGGCACCGTGGCGCAGGACAGGATGACCGCGGGGAAGGCGACGTCGAAGGTGATTTTGAAGCGGCCCTGCTTGAGCGTCTGCGCGAGGCGCCGCGAGACGTGAAACTCATCGGGCGTGAGCACGAGCCGCGGATCGGGCGACCACCAGAGGATCGGGACCCCCTCACTGTACCACGGGAAGATGCCCATCTGGTAGGCGAGCAGCAGCCGATCGCTCGAGAGATCGCCGCCGACGGCGAGCAGGCCGTCGGGCTCGGCGTTTTCCGGCGGCGGAAAAATTAAATCCTTCGTCAGGCGGTAGACCGGCATGCGCGATCATCTTACGGCTCCCCCGATTCGGCGGCAACCGCTCCCTTGCAAAGCGCCGCCGCCGCGGCATATGCTTCAAGAGCATGTTTCGAAGAATCGACCACGTCGCGATTCATGTCAGCGACCTCGAACGCTCGGTCGCTTTTTACGAGGCGCGCTTCGGCTTCCAGAAATACTTCCAGCACGCGGCGACCGGCGGCATGCAGATCGCCTATTTGAAACTGGGCGACACCGTCTTGGAGCTGACGCACAAGGCGGACGGGCCGATGAAGGGGTTTCATTTCTGCCTCGAAGCCGAAAATTTCGACGCCGCCGTCGAAGCGCTTAAAAAACAGGGCGTCGAAATCGCGCGGGCGCCGCACGACACGCCGGCCCGCGAAGCGCGCGAGCGCGGCTGGCGGCGGGTGGTGTTTTACGGCCCGGACGGAGAGCAGATCGAGCTGCGCGGCTGAAACGCCGTGATATTGGGAGGAAGCATGGCAGAAAACAATGCGCCGACGATCCAAGTCCTCTGTCCCTGCTGCGGCTCGACGCTGACGATCGATCCGGCGCTCGCGGCGGTTTTGGAGCACAAGCTGCCGGCGAAGCCTCCGGTCGTCGCGCACCTCAAGGACGCGGCCGAACACGTCAAGCAAGAGGCCGCTCGGCGCGACGAAAAATACCAGCAGATCGCCGAAGCGGAAAAGAATAAAGGCAAGCTGCTGGACCGCAAATTTCAGGAACTGCTCAAAAAAGCGCAGGAAGAGCCGATCACCAAACCGATCAAAGATATCGATCTCGATTGAGCCGTAAACCCTCCTTCGCGGCATGATGCAGCCCCTCCGCGCTCTGTTTCTCGCCGCGCTTTTTCTCTGCGCCGCTGTTTACGCCCAAGCGGCGGAGCCGCGGTCGCCGATCCGGCGCGTGATCATCGTCTCGATCGACGGCCTCATGCCCGAGGCCTACGTCGCGCCGGACGCGCACGGCCTCAAAATACCGACTCTCCGCGAGATGGCGAAAAACGGCGCCTCGAGCGACGGCGTGCGCTCGGTTTTCCCGAGCATCACCTATCCCGCGCACGCCTCGATCGCCACCGGCACGGATCCCGGCGTGCACGGCATCGTCACCAACGCCGCTTTCGACCCGCTTGGGAAGAATCGGCAGGGATGGCGCTGGTATGCGACCGACATCCGCGCGCCGACGCTCTGGGACGCGGCGCAGGCGCGCGGCTTGAGCGCGGCGCTTATCTGGTGGCCGACCACCGTCGGCGCGCGCGTCGCGGCGCTCGTGCCGGAGTACTGGCGCGCCGCGGTGGAAGAGGATGTGAAACTGCTGCGCGCGCTGGCGACGCCGGGCCTGCTCGAGGCGGTCGCCGCGCGCTCTCCGACCTTCGCCGAAGGCTTCACGCCGCCGGCGCTCAAAGACGAAGCGCTGACCGACATCGCCGTGTACGCGATCGATGCGCTGAAGCCCCATCTGCTGATGCTCCATCTCCCGCGCGTCGATCACGAGGAGCACAGCACGGGCCCTTTCAGCGAAGGCGCCAACGCGGCGGTCGAAGTCGCCGATCAACAGCTTGCCCGCGTCATCGCGGCGGCGAAAAACGCCCGCACGTGGGATGAAACCGCGCTCATCGTTCTCTCCGACCACGGCTTCGCGCGCATCTCGCGGCGCGTCAGGCCCGGCGCGCTGCTGCTGGAAAAAAATCTCGTGAAGATCGAGCAGAACCGCGTCGTCGACTGGAAGGCCGCGCTCGCCGTGACCGCGGGCTCAGCCTATATTTACGTGAAGGACGCCGCGGACGGCGCGACGCGGAAAAAACTCCTGGAGATTTTTTCGCCGCTCGAGCAGAAGCCCGACAGCGGCATCCGCCGCGTCTACCGCCAGGAGGAGATCCGCGCGAAGGGCGGCGATCCGGCGGCGTTCCTCGCGCTCGAGGGCGCCGAAGGCTTCGAAATCGCGCCGGGCTACCGGGGCGCCTATATTTCGTCGTCGTTCAATCGAGGGACGCACGGCTACGACCCCGAGCGGCCAGAGATGCTCGCGTCGATGGTCGTCTACGGCCCGGCAATCGCGCCGGGAAAGATCAAGCAGGCGCGGCTCATCGATGTCGCGCCGACCGTGGCGCGCTGGCTCGGCTTAAAGCTCGAGCGCGCGCAGGGAACGGCGCTGCCGATCGCCTTGCGCCCGGCGCCGCGCGAATAGTTTATTTTTCGTAGAGCTTCTTGATAAAGCCGCTTTTGTCCAACTCCTCGACGAAGCTCGAGTCGACGAACTCCTCGGGCTTGTGACTCCAGACGTCCGGGCGCATGAGCGCGACATAGTCGTAGCTCGTCTTCATGCCCTTGATGTTCGGATAGGGCGCGGCGAGCCGGTGCTTGGCGAACAGTTCCCAGGACTCCTGCGCCAGGGAATCGTCGTCCAAGCGGAGCATTTTCTTGATCACCTTTTTACCCAGCTCGGGATCTTTCTTGAACAGCGCGATGCCTTCGAGGTGCGCGCGCATGTAGCGCATGATGAGATCGCGGTCCTTGTTGATGAGCGATCGCGTCGAGGCGATCTCGCTCCACGGATAATCGACCTCTTTGAAAAAATCCCATAGCTGCGTAAACCCCGCGCGTGCCGCCAGGATGAACGCCGGATGTGACAGCGTCGCGCCTTGAATCTTCCCCTGCTTGAGCGCGATGAGGCGCTCGTTGTCGGCGCCGATCTGTAAGAGCGCGAAGTCTTTGTCGGGGTTGAGTCCTTTTTTCTTCGCGAGGTAGCGCACGAGAAAATCGGTCAGCGAGCCGAAGGTCGTCACGCCGACGATCTTTCCTTTCAGGTCTTCGGCGCGTTTGATCTCGGGCCGCACCATCAGCGACTGCACGACGCCGGGCATCGTGTGCGCGAGGATCACCATGTCGGAGCCGGCGAGGACGGCGTTCATCACCGTCGGCGTGGCGATCGGGGACGTCTGCACGCTGCCGGCGACGAGCGCGCGGGAGGCGATGCCGGAGCCCTGCATCACGACGACCTCCGCGTCGAGGCCGTGCTTTTCGAACAGCTTCGTCTCCTTGGTGAAAAAGATGATCATGTTGCCCATGCTGACGGCGGGCACGCCGACATGAATTTTTCTGAGATTCTTGGCTTGGCCAAAAGTATCGAAAGGGGCGAGCAGAAGGAGGACGAAGAGCAGCGGGAGCGATCGGCGAGCCATGCGCACCTCCCAGGCGGTTATGTCTCTCGGTATAGTCCCGGGCCGCCGCGGCTGTCAATCGTCCGTTGACAAAGCGCGCCGTTCTATTTAAGTCACAGTCGTGCTGCCGCCACTACCGCGCGAGACGCTGATCGATTTCTGCCGCCGGATGCTGCTCATCCGCCATTTCGAAGAGCGGCTGATCGCGCTGCACGACGACGGCGCTTTCCGCGGCCACTATCACGCCTACATCGGCCAGGAGGCGACCGGCGTCCCGGCGCTCTGCTCACTCGCCGCCGACGATTACATCTTCACGACGCATCGAAACCACGGCCATTTGCTGGCCCGCGGCGCCGATCCCGGTCGTCTTTTCGCCGAGATTCTCGGCCGCCGCGACGGCTACAACAAAGGCAAGGGTGGGAGCTTTCACTCCGCCGCCGCCGCGCTCGGCTTTCTCCACACTTCCGGTGTCGTCGCCGGCATCCTGCCGCTGGCGACCGGGGCCGCCTACGCGTCCAAGGCGCTGAAAAACCGCCGCGTCACGCTCTGCTGCTTCGGCGACGGAGCGCTCGAAGAGGGCGCGGCGCCGGAAGCGCTGAACCTGGCCTCGCTCTGGAAGCTGCCGGTCTTGTTTCTCTGCGAGAACAATGGCAAGTACGGCGCCGGCCGCGCATCCGGCTCATCGCAGTCCGCCTCGATGGCGGCCTATCCCCTGACCGATTTACCCCGCGCCTATAAAATCCCCGCGAGGGAGATCGACGGCGCCGACGCAAACGCCGTTTATGCCACCGTATCTGAAGCGGTCGAAGAGGTCCGCGGCGGCGCCGGGCCGCGTTTTATCGAAGCGCAAACCGTGCGCTGGCCGGGAAGCGAGACCAACTGGCCGACCGTTCCGGCGCCGACCAACGTCTCGCTCGCATGGGACGTGAATTTCGTCCCCGACAACGCGCGCGAATGGTATCGGCTCTCCGATCCGCTGCTCATTTTCATTCGCGAGCTGATCGAAGGGCGCCACGCGACCCGCGAGGAGATCGCTCGGCTCGAGCACGAGGTTAAGGATCAGATCGAAGCGGCCGCGCGCTTCGCGCTCGCAAGCCCGTATCCCGACCCCGAAGAGGCGCTGAAGGACGTTTTCGCGTCATGAGGGAGCTCGCCTACTACGAAGCCAAGTTCGAAGCGTTGCGGGAGGTTCTCGCCGCGGACGAGCGAGTCCACCTCATCGGCGGAACGTTCTTAAGTCTCAGTCCGCACCGGAAGCTTTTCCAGGAGATCGCCGAGCGCTACCCCGATCGCGTTGCCGCGCCGCCGATCTCGGAATTGGCTTTCTCCGGACTCGCCACCGGAGCCGCCATGGCGGGCTTGAGGCCGATCGTCGATTTCAGCACCGGCAGTTTTATCTTCGAGGCGTGGCCGCAGGTCGTCAACGAGGCCGCAAACGCGTTCTACATGTCGGGAGGTCAGACGCGCGCGCCGGTCGTTTTTCATCTGTTCCACGGTCTCCGCGGCGGCGGCGCGGCGCAGCATTCGGCGAGCCCGCAGGCGATGCTGTGGAATTGTCCGGGGCTGGAGATCGTCCTGCCCGCGTCGCCGCGCGATGTCAAAGGGCTCTTGAAGACCGCGGTCCAAAGCGACAACCCGACGCTGTTCGTCGATCACGTCCAGCTGCTCGAGACGCGCGGGCCGGTGCCCGAAAAAGACGAGGCGATCCCGTTCGGCGTCGCCGACGTCAAGCGCCGCGGCGCCGACATCACCGTCATCGCGACGTCGTACATGGTGCAGCGCTCGCTCGCGGTCGCCGAGCGTCTCGCCGGCGAGGGCATCGACGTCGAGATCGTCGATCCGCGCACGCTGGTTCCCCTCGATTTTCCTACACTGATGGCTTCGGTCGAGAAGACCGGGCGAGTCGTGATCGTCGACGAGACGCACCAGAGCTGCGGCGTCGCCGCCGAGCTGGCGGCGCGCATCGCCGAAGCCGGCTTCGACCGCCTGAAGGCGCCGCTCCGGCGCGTCGCAACGCTCGATGTCCCGGTTCCCTACAGCGAGCCGCTGGAAGATTTTATCGCGCCTTCGGAAACGCGCATCGCCGAGGCGGTGAGAGCCGCCGTCCGCTGAGCCGGCTCAGGGCCTTTCGTAGAGTTTCTTGATGAAGCCGCTTTTTTCCAGCTCTTCGACGAAGCTCGCGTCGATGAACTCTTCGGGCTTGTGGCGCCAGATGTCCGCGCGGGTCTGCGCGACGTATTCGAAGCTCGTGCGCATGCCGGCGACATTGGGATAGGGGATAATGCTGAAGGTCTTCGCGAACAGGAGATAGGAATCGCTGACGAGCCCCTCGTCGTCGATCTTCATGGTCTTTTTGATCACGCGCCGGCCGAAGCCTGCGTCGCGTTTGAACAGCGCGATCCCCTCGAGGTGCGCTTTCATGTAATCGAGCACGCGCTCGCGGTCGCGCTGGATCGTCGAGCGGCGGGCGACGACCTCAATCCACGGGTAGGCGATCTCTTTCGAGGAATCCCACAGCATCGGAAATCCGAGCTTCTGCGCCTTGGCGTAGCCGGGATACGACAGCGCCGCGGCGTCGATGGTCCCGCGCGAGAGCGCCGCAAGCCGTTCGCCGTCGCCGCCGATCTGGACCAGCGTGACGTCGCGCTCGGGATTGAGTCCCTTCTGGCGCAGGATGTGGCGCACTAAAAAATCGGTCAGCGATCCGAAATTGGATATTCCGATCTTCCTGCCTTTAAGGTCTTCGGGCCGGCGAATATCCTGTTTCGCCATCATCGCGTGAATGACGCTCGGCATGGTATGCGCGAGCACGACCAGATCGGCCCCCGCCAGGTCGGATTCGAGGACCCGCGGCGTCGCGATCGGCGCTACGTCGATCTTCCCGGCGAGCATCGCCTTGGCGGCGGCGGCCGACCCGTCCATCTTTTTGATGTCGGGATCGAGGCCGTATTTCTGGTAGAGCTTGGCCTCATTCGCGACGTAAATGACGATGTTGCCGACGGTGATCGAGGGAACGCCGATGTGAATCTTCTTGAGCGCTTGCGTCTGGGAAAACGCCGGCGCCGCGGCCAACAGCAACAGCAACAAACCACACGCGGCGCGGAGGGTGGCCTTTTTCAATTGGGGTTCCAGAACGCTGGGCAAAATAACCTCAAGACCTCACACCTGTCAATCGCCGCCGGCCGCGGCCCCAAGGACCGCTTCGGCAACGGCCGGGCGGGCATTTATTTCGACGTTGTGTCGAAAGCAAAATTCACGCGCTGCTAAAGACCCGGTGCGTAGAGGTCGGGCGGCAGACGATCGATAAATTCGATCGCCTCTTTAAGAGGAACGACATCGGCGTATTTCATGTTCATGTCGAAAAGATTGATCTTGTGCGAGGCCTGTCCGCGGTCGAAGACGCACTCCTCGACGACGACGACTTTGAAGTTGTAAGAAAACGCGTCGAGCACGCTCGCGCGCACGCAGCCGCCGGTCGTGCAGCCGGTGATGAGCACCGTGTCGGCTTTGACCTCGTTCAGCATGCTCATGAGTGGCGTGCCGAAAAACGCGCTCGGCTTCTGCTTGCGCACGAGCACGTCGCCCTTCTCTGGCGCGATCTCGGCGACGATCTCGTTGCCCTGCTTCCATTGGCTGCCGATGTCCTCGCCGCCGCGGCTGTTTTTCCCGTGCCAGCGGCCGTAGGCGAGCGGGCTCCCGCCCTCGTGCCCCGTCGTGTAAAAAGTCGGCAGATGCTTCTTGCGCGCGGCGGCGAGCAACTCGCGGATATGATGGACTCCCTGCCATCCCTCTTCGCCGCAGCTGTTGCGATAGCGCTCGATCGATTTGAGAATCGGCTCCGGCTTGTCGCCGACGAAGTTGTAATTCATGTCGATCACGAGCACGGCCGGACGCGCGCCGAAGCCGGCCCGCTTGCCGTAGCCCGATTTCGCGAAGACCTGTTTGTCGCGCTCGGTCAAAATATCGTCCCAGATCGCCATGATGCCTCCCGTTGAAAACACGTGAGCTAATTTACATAGGCGGACAAAGGCGAGGTGTCAAGAGTTTGTGCGATTCTCGTCGACCATGTTAGCTTCAAGCTTCGAGTTTCAGATTTCAAGATAGAAGATGACTACGATCAAAATCCGTTACGCCCCGTTTGCGGCACTCATGTTGATTTTCGCCGCCTGCGGCCTTCCCATCTGGACCTCGGGCGAGGTTCCGTTTGTGCCGACGCCGCCGGAGGTCGTCAACCGGATGCTCGAGCTGGCGGAAGTGAAGCCGGGCGACGTGGTGTACGACATCGGCAGCGGCGACGGGCGGATCGTGATCGCCGCGGCGAAGAAATATCGCGTCAGGGCCGTCGGCATCGAGATCGACGGCGACCTCGTCGACAAAGCGCGGAGCCGCGCCCGCAGCGAGGGCGTCGCCGATCTCGCCGAGTTTCGCGAGCAGGACGCGTTCGCCGCCGATATTTCGGAGGCGACCGTCGTGACGATCTATATGCTGCCGGAATTCAACGCCAAGCTACGCCCGAAGCTCGAAGCGCTAAAGCGCGGCGCGCGCGTAGTCTGCCACGACTTCGGGGTCGAAGGCTGGACGCCGGAGCACGTCGAGAAGAGCCCCGATAAGACCGTGCTCCACACCCATACGATTTATTTTTACAGGCGGTAGAGCTTCAGCGGATTGGTCTCGAGGATCGCGCTCTTCGCGGACTCAGCGATATCTTCGCGCTTGAGCAGCTCGCGCGCCGCGAAGCGCTCGCGGTCGCCGTGCGGCATGTCGGAGCCGAAGACGATCTGCTTCTCGCCGACGAGATCGAGCACCTGCGGCAGCAGGGTATCTTCGACCTCGGCGCTGAAGAAGAGATTGCCGCGCCGGATGTACTCCATCGCGGGCAGCTTCTGCTTGGGCGCGGTATCGGAGACGACCTGCGACAGATTTTTCGCGCTGTGCTGGAAGCGGTGGTCGAGCCGGTCGATGATGAAATGAATCCACTGGCAGCCAGCTTCTAAGAAGACGACGCGGAGATCGGGGAAGCGGTCGAGGACGCCTCCGCTCATGAGCGAAACGAAGCCCATCAGCACGGGCATGAGAAACGCGATCACGCCGGACGGATAGATGTGAGTGAAGAGATTGTTCACGGCCGGAGACGACCAGCCGACGTGGACCGCGAGCGCGAAATCTTCCGCAGCGACGGTTTCGTAAAACGGCAGCAGGCGCGGGTTGTCGAGGAGATCGTCGCCCGCCGTGCCGAGCACCATCATGCCGACGGCGCCCAGCTTCTTCGCCTCGCGCGCCTGCGCGATGGATGCGGCCACGTCGTCCAGATTGACGACGCCGACCCACTTGAGCCGATCGTGGCGGCCGAGCCGGTCGCCGAGCCAGCGGTTGTAGGAAGCGCACATCGCGGTGACGAGCGCGGGATTCGAGCTCAGCGGATAGGCGAGAAAGAGCGTCGGGTAGAGAACCTGAACCGCGAGATCCTCCTCGTCCATAATCTTGAGCCGTGCGCTCAAATCGCTCAGCTCCATGCTCGCGAGGCTGTCGGGCTTTCGCGCCGCGTGTTTGGTCGGCTTGCCGTCGTAGCTCACCGGCGTGCCGAGGTTATGGCAGCCCCGGCCGACGCGCCGCGGATAGAGCTTCTCCTCGATCATCCAGTAGGCGAGCCCATCCATGCCGATGATCTTCGGCCGCTCCGAGCGCCACTTCGGATCGAAGTAGGCGTCGCTGAACGTCGCCGGATTTTCTTCCACGTGGCCGTCGGCATCGATGATGCGCATGGCAAATCCTTTTATTTGTAGAGTTTGGCGATGAAGCCGCTCGCATCGAGGCGGCGCACGATCGAATCGTCGAAGAACTTTTTCGGGTCCTCGGTCTGCGCCTTGGGATTTCGCGGCGCGAGCTCGTCGAGCACCGCCTTGATGGCATCCACGGTCGGCAGCGGCACCTTCAACAGATGCTTTTGCACGTAGATGTCGTAGGCCTCCGAGAGCATCTCGGGATCGTTCAGGCGCAGATACTTGCCCATGACCTTCGTCGCGAACGGCTTGTCCTGCTTGAGCCGCGCGATCGCCTCGATCAGCGCCGTGACGTAGCGCTGGACGAGATCGGGATCGGAGCGGAGCAGTTTGCCCGTCGTCGTGATCCCGGTCGAGGCGTACGGCACGCCGAGCGAGGCGATGTCGAGCAAAACGCGATCGCCCAGTTTTTTCGCCCGCGCGATCGTCGGGTAAGAGAGAATGCCGGCCTGGACGCGGTTTCCCTGCATCGCGGCAACGATCGACTCGACAGAGCCGATCTGCACGATCGCCACGTCTTTTTCCGGCACCAGGCCGTAATGGCGCAGCGCGACGCGCGCGCCGGTGTCGATGGAGGTACCGAAGCGGCTGATCCCCAGCGCCTTGCCGCGGAGCTGCTCGGCGTTTTCGATCTCCGGCCGCACGACGAGGTTCTGGACGAAGGTGTTGATCGTGGTGGCGAGAATGAGGACGTCGCCGCCGCCGACCGCCGCGCTCACGGTCGTGCCGCCGGCGATGTGCAGGAACTGAAGCTCGCCGGCGAGCAGCGCGTTCATCCCCTCGACGCCGCTCGGCGTCGCGATCACCTCGACATCGAGGCCGTGCTTCGCGAAGTAGCCGCCCTCGCGCGCCGCCCACGGCGGCACCATCGAGCCGGAGAGCGAGGTGAACGCCATGCGGAGTTTGCGCGGCTGCTCGGCCGCGTGCGCAGGAAGCGCAACGGCGAGCAGCGCCGCGAGCCATGCGCCGGCGAATTTCATCCGCGCTCCCAGCCGTAGAAGCGCGCGGCGTTGCCGCCGAGGATTTTCTCCTTCGCGCTCTCGGATAAATCTTTGCGCCCGCGGATCGTCGCGACGACTTTGGGAAACATGCCGTCCCAGTGCGGATAGTCCGATGCGAAGAGGACTTTGTCGTCGCCGATCCGCTCGATCACGTACGGAAGCATCTCCTCCTCCGGCTCGGCGGCGAAGAACCAGCTGCCGTGCTTGACGTATTCGCTGGGCTTGCGCTTGCAGAACGGCGCCTCCACCTTGCCGCGCTTTTCCCACTCCTCGTCCATCCGCTCCAGCCAGTAGGGCACCCAGCCCACGCCGCATTCCAAAAAGCCGATGCGGAGCTTGGGAAAGCGCTCGGCGACGCCGCCGTACATGAGGCCGGCGAACTGGATAAAGGTCTCGACCGGCCGGCCGATCGTGTGCATGTGAATGAAACTCTCGTAGCGGTCGTCGCCCGCGGGAGCGGCGCGGCGGTTGTGCACGCAGAGCGGCACATTGAGGCGCTGGATCTCGTCGTAGAGGGGCCAGAAGCGCTCGCTGCCGAGATGCTCCTTCATCCCCTGCGTCGCCACCGCGACGGCGGCGAGGCCGAGCTTCGTGACCGCGCGCTCCAATTCGTCGACCGAGGCGTCGAGGTCCTGGAGCGGCAGGAGCGCGATGCCCTTCAGACGAGGGGTCTCTTTGCAAATATCGGCGATGAAGTCGTTGTACGCGCGCGCGTAGGCGACCGCGTAATCGCGCTCCATGAATTTGGTCACGGAAAAGCTGCCGGTGGGAAACAAAACGGAGACGTCGATGCCCTCGGTGTCCATGTCTTTGAGGCGCGTCGGCACGTCCACTTGTTCGCGTCCGCCGACGCGTCCGCCCATACTGGTGTCGAGCCCGTCGGAAGGCAGCAGCGCTCCGGCGCGGTCGCAATACGGCCGCGGCAAATAGGCGCGGATGTCGCGTTCTTTTTCGACGATGTGGCCGTCGGCGTCGATGACTTTCATACTGCCTCCTTATGATCGCAGGGATGCGAACGCAAGAAGACTATTCACTTCGCCGCGGTGTGTCAACGAGGGGAGAAAGGCAAGGCACACCCTTCGACAGGGTCAGCGCGAACGGGTGAACGATGACGAATCATCAAGGATTTCCGTTCGTGCTGAGCTTGTCGAGGCACGATTTGCTAAATCATTTGAATGATGACGTCGACTAGGGCGGGGCGCCGCTCGTTCTTGATCAGCTTGATCGCCCGGTCGAGCGCGGGCCGAACCTCGTCCGGCTCGGTGATCGGCCCCTCGCCGGCGACGCCGAACGAGCGCGCGAGGCCGGCGAAGTCGACCGACGGATTTTCCATCTGCATGCCGATCAGTTTGTTTTCCGGTGGCCGGCCGCGCGCGATCGCGACCTTCTCCTGGTGCTCGACGTCGTTGTAATACACCCGATTGTTGGTCATCACCGTGAGCAGCGGCACACGCGTGTTCGCCGCCGTCCAGAGCGCGCTCGTCGTATAGAGCAGATCGCCGTCGCGCTGGAGGTTCAAGCAGATCGTGCCGTCGCCGCGATGGGTGAGCGCCGCGCCCACCGACGCGCCCGGCGCGTAGCCGAGGCCGCCGCCGCCGTAGCCGCCGAGATAGAGCCCGGGCTTGTCGAAGTCCCAGAGGCGCTGCGGCCAGCTTCTAAAGCCGCCGGCGGCGAGCAGCCACTTTTCGTTTTTGATCGCCTCCCAGATTTCGTAGGCCAAACGCGGCGGCGAGATCGGTTTCTCGTTCCAACGTTTTTTCAGCACCGCTTGCCAGCGCGCGCGGATCTCGCCGTGCTCGGCCGCGAACGCTTTTTGCCGCGCCTCGACAGCGCTCCGGGAGAATTTCCCCTGGCGGCGGATTTCTTCCGTCAGCGCCGGGAGAAAAACGGCGGTGTTCGCCGTGATCGGGAGATCGACCGCGGCGATCTCCTGGAAATCGCTGGTCCAGCCGCGCGTCGCGAGATCGGCGAGCGTCGCGTGAATCACCTTGCAGCCGGGCCGGGTCGCCGGCGCGGCCGCATGCGTCGCCGGGTCCGAGCGCGTGAGGGCGCCGTAGAGATCCATCACATCGAGCGCGAGGATCACGTCGGCATTGGCGACGAGCTCGGCGTTTTTGCCCGTGAGATTGAGCGGGTGCGTGTTGGGGAAATTGAGCCGGGCCCCGAGATCCACCACCGGCGCGGCTAAAGCTTCCGCCAGCTCGACAAGCGCGAGCACCGCCTGATTATTTCTCCCGACATAGTCGGCCAATATGACGGGATGCTCGGCGGCCGCGAGGAGCCGCGCGGCCTCTTTGATCGCTTCGGCTTCCGCCTGGAGCGGCGCGGGGGGCCGGTAGCGCGCCGGGTCGGGCAGCGGAATCTCTTTTTCGATCTTGGTCTCCTGGTCGGTCACGTCGAAGCAGAGATAGACCGGGCCGCGCGGGTCGCTCATCGCAATGCGGTGGCCGCGCAGCATCGAGGACGGGATCGCCTCGACGCCGACCGCCTGGTCGTCCCACTTGACGAAATCGCGCACCAGGTTCCCCTGGACGAGCGCAGTGTGAATCCAGTCGATCCACGGGCGGCGCTTGGCGCTGTTCATCGGGCCGGTCCCGCCCATGACGAGGATCGGCGCGCGGTCGCACCAGGCGTTGTAGATCGCCATCGAGGCGTGCTGGAGGCCCACGACATCGTGGACGATCGCGGCCATCGGCTTGCCCGCCGCCTTCGCATAGCCGTGCGCCAGCGAAACCGCGATCTCCTCGTGACAGCAGAGGATCATCTCGGGCTTGCCGCCGCTGTAGTTGACGAGCGAGTCGTGAATGCCGCGGAAGCTCGAGCCGGGGTTCAGCGCGACATATTCGATGCCGAGGACTTTCAGCAGATCGACGATCAGGTCCGAGCCAAACTGCGCGGGCATAGAACCTCCAAAATAGTTTCGAGTTTCAGGTTTCGAGTTTCGAGAAGGAAATAATTCGCTCGGAATGAAAATTTTATTATTCGAAGAATGCGTCCTCGATCAGCTCCGGCTCGCCGTAGCCTTCGGAGGCGCGGCCGCCGATCTGCTGCCCGTCCGGATTGATACGATTGTCGAATTTATCGGCATGCGCGCCGAAGCGGATCATGACCAGCGGCTCCTCGCCGTAGTTGGCGAACTGGTAAAAGCAGCCCTTGGGCAGCACAACGGCGTTGTTTTTCTCCAGCTTGAAGGGCTTCTCGTCGATGCCGGTAAACGTCGCGACGCCTTTCAAGACGACGAAGACGTGGTCTTCATTGAGATGCGCATGCAGCGCGTTCTCGCCGGTGCCGGTGGCGTAGCAGTGAATGCGGAACGTGCTGTTGTCGGTCTCGGAGAGCAGGATGCGGCTGCGCCCTTTTTTTACCAGCTGGGTTTTGAGCTGGATCGTCTGCGGCTTCACGCTCGTATCGACGCCCATGTTTCACCTCCGGTCAGAATAGACCTTCCTTCTCTAGCTTACGGACGACGCGGTCGTCAACGAGGTCCTCGGCCTTCAAGCGCCTGACCTGCTCGCTCGTCCGGCCGAGTACGCGGATCACGTTGCGGAGTCCCTCGACGTCGGGATAGACGCGCCGGTCGTAGAGCGTGCGCATCATGTCATAGCCCAACTCGGCGTCCTCGATTTTATCGAGCCGAAGACTGCGCGCGAGGCTTCGGACGACGACGGCCTTGTTCTCCGGATTGTTGATGAAGCGGATCGCGTCGATGCACGCACGCACGGCCTTCTCCGCCGTGTCGAAGGAGCGGTCGACGAGCGCGCGCTTGGCCATGAGGCCGAGCCCCTGGAAAGGGATATTCATCTTGGCGAGATCGCCGAGCACGCGATAGCCCTGCTTCTCCATCTGCGCGCCGAAGGTGTATCCCAGGTAAGCTCCGTCGATCGCCCCCGTAGCGAGCGCCTGCGCGAGCACCGACTGGTCGCCGATGACGCGCAGCTGGATGTTGTCGCGCTCGACGTTGAGACCCCATTTCTCGAACGCGAGCAGCGTGAACATCCACACGCCGCCGCCGATGCTCTGCACGCCGACGCGCTTGCCTTTCAGGTCCGCCGGGACGCGGATCGAAGGGTTCACGACGAACGTGCCGTCGAGCTTGTTGATGAGCCCGGCGATGAAGACGAGATCGAGGCCGCCGGCCATCGCGCCGATCGACGCGCCGGTCGCCGAGCCCGCGTGGAACTGCGTCTCGCCGGAGGCGAGCGCCGACATGCCGACCGGGCCGCTGCGCACGTGCACCACCTGCGCATCGAGGCCGTATTTGGCGAAGAGGCCCGCGTCCTTGGCGACGAAGAGCACGCCGGTGCGCTCGTTTAACCCGCCGAAAGTGATGACCGCCTTGGCGGGCGCGGCGGCGCCGACGGCCTGCGCCGCGAAGCCGAAAGCGAGACACCACGCGAGGATTGCGAGCCGCGTTTTCATGTCCGCTCCTTTTTTTATTGGTAGAGCGAATCGAGGTAGCCGCTGTCGTCGAGCTCTTTGACGAAGGACGTGTCGACAAACTGCTCCGGACGCGCGCTCTTCGCCGCCGGGTTGCGCTCGCCGATCTCCTCAAGCGCGAGTTGAACGCCGCCCATCGCCGGATAGGGCTTGCGCAAAAATATTTTGGCATTGTAGTCGTAGCCGGCGTCGATCTTCTCCATATCGCTGCTGCGGGTGTATTTCGCGATCACGTCCATGCTGAATTTTTTGTTCTTGACGTAAAAGCTTACGCCCTTCGCCATGCTTTTGACGAACCGGAGCGCCGTGTCGCGCGACTCGCGCGCGTAGCGCCGCGTCGTGATCATATCGCTGTTGAGGCCTTCGATGCCGAGCGTGCTGATGTCGAGGAGAATCGGAAAGCCCTGCTTCTTCGCCACCAGCATCTCCTCGAAGGAGAGCGCGGTGCCGTCGATCGCGCCGTTGGCGAGCGCCGCCATGCGCACCGGCGAGGAGCCGACCTGCACGATCGTCACGTCCCGCTCCGGGACCAGGCCGAGTTTTTTGAGCAGGTACTTGAGGAGAAAATCCGACGACGAGCCGAGGCGGCTCACGCCGAGCTTCTTGCCTTTGAGCTGCGCGGGCGTCTTGATGTCTTTAGATACGGTCAAGAAAACCTGGGCGGGGTCTTTTTTCGTGCTGCCGAGAATGACGAGATCGGCGCCCGAAAGGGCCGAGCTGATCGCGGTCGTGCCCGACATGATGGCGATCGGCACATCGGCGGCGAGCACCGCCTGCGTGACCGTGGTCGAGCTGCCGATGAACATAAGCTCGAGGTCGATGCCGTTTTCCTTGAAGATGCCCGCCTCTTTGGCGACCCAGATGAGCGATTGGCCGATCGCGATCGTCGAATAGGCGGAGCGGAGCCGGATGGGCTGGCCTTGTCCCCAGACCGGCGCGGCGGCGAGGACAAAGAGCAAAATGGCGGCGACGCGC
>DATJFG010000066.1:0-40786 GCA_035495775.1 Verrucomicrobiia bacterium
CCGAGCGCTGCAGCTGATGCCGCGAATCCGCCGCTATCTCTGTCAGGACAAAAGTGAAGACATCAACCTGGATGTCAGCGTGAGAGACTTGGCGGAAGTTCTGGCCGAATAAAATCGATGGCTCTTTTTCGCTTTCGCTTGGCCTCGGTGCTCCGCTATCGCGAGCGCAGGCGTGAAGATAGGCGGCTGGAGCTTCGCGATATCGAGCAGGCCAAGGAAGCGATCCGCTCCGAGATCGAACGTCTCGAAGAGCGTCTCGGCCGCATCCGCGGCGATATTGAAGTACAGTCCGGTCAGGTCGTATCGCTGGCAGAGCTCCAACTCGGAGCCGACTTCGCGCAGGCGGTCGCCGCGCGCATCCGCGAACGTCGCCGCACGCTGAGCGCGCTCGAAGGCCGCGCGGTCGCCAAGCGCACCGAATTGTTGCAAGCCAATCGCGATGTCAAGACGCTCGAGCAGCTGCGCGAGCGTCGGCGCGAGCGCCACCGGCTCGAAGAGGCGCGGGCGGAGCAGAAGCTCATCGACGAAGTGGGACAGCGGCGCATGATCGAGAAGCGGCAGTAATTTCCGTCGGGTGGGAACTATTTTGCCGTCTGCGGCCGCTTCTCCACACCGCTTATGGCCACTGCTGCCATAAAAAGATTGCAATCGGCCGTTTTCCTGTAACCTTTAGCAGTTCGCAAAACCTCTCCTGCATCGCCAACCCCTTGGCATTGGCTTTGCTCCTTCCCATTCGCGCCATGATTCCGCTTCCGATCATGCCAGGGCAGACAGTCGAGACCGGCATACCCGCCGATCCGAATTCAGCTCCACCGGCAGAAAATGCCGCGGGCGATTTTGCATCGCTATTATTGATGCTCATTCCTAGTGGCCAGACTGATGCGACGATTTCGCCAGTCCCGGATGGAGCTCAACCGACGCGCGGCCACGAGGACGCTTCGCCTGAAATATCGAAAGACCCGGTGGCGCTCGGTTTCGAAATCCTTGCGGCCGTCCTCTCGATGATCGGTCAGCCTGATGCAGCAGTTCAAAAAATGTCCGTGCCGCCTCAAGGCTCGCCGAGCGGCGATGGCGCGACAGCGGGCGGCGTAAAGAATGTCGTGACGACTACAACGGCTGCCGCGAATCCCCTGCCGCCGTTCACAATCGCAGACGCTGCGGGTGTCGCTACGAATCTCGCGACTGCGCCTGCCGGCATCGATTCACCAGGCGAAAGCGACGTAACGGAGCTAAAAGCAGAGCTTAATGCCGGCATTGATAACCAGGGCGCCAACGCCTCCCCCGTTTTTCGTATTTCCGCGCAGTCCGCGGATCTGCCGACGTCTACGGAACAGCCTCAGAGCGTCAACGATGGTTCCTGGACCGCGGAGGCGGAAAAGATTCCGGCCATCGTCCACGAGCTTCTCCAGAAAACAGGCGCGGCGCAGAAAAAGCCGACGGAGGATACGAATCCGGAAAGCGGTGTGTCCTCTCTTGTCGATCGACTTGAAACGACAGAACGTCCGTCAAACATGTCGTCACCGCGAGGGCTCTCGATCGCCGACGCTCGGGTCGCGGCACATGTGGAAGATGCGCCGGCGACGCCGACCGAGCGCAGCGGATTCTTCGCGCACGACCATCACTCCGCTGAAAACGGCAACGAAATGATGACGCACGCCGCCCCTGCAGCTGCGCATACATTTTCTTTACAGTCGATGGAATCCGATCGGCCCGCCGCCGCTTCGTCCAATCATTCCTGGTCGGCGGTCATTGAGCGGCTAGCGACGGAAATATCGACTCATGCCCGCGGCGAGCGCCAGGAGATCAGCTTGCAGCTGGAGCCGCCGGAGCTCGGTCACGTGCAAATACAGCTCGCGCTCGACGGTGAGCGGCTGCAGGCGCGGATTACGACGGAATTCGCCGAGGCCGGAGGCTTGATTCAAAGTCATCTCCAGGACCTGCGGCAGGCCTTGCAGACGCATAGCCTCGACCTCGTGAGTATACAGGTGGATCTCGGCTCCAGCGGTTTTGGCGGAAACCTTCCTCAGGGCTCAAAGCCCGAGCGTCAGGGACTGCAACCTTGGTCGGATCTCCAGGCGGCGAACTCCCTCAATGAAACGGAAATGAGCGACAGCCCGCGCGTTGCTTCACTCGCGCGCGGCGCGCTCAGTGTTTGGGCTTAACGCGACTACAGGCGGAAACACTTTATGGCGATACAGGCGGTGAATCAGACGGCGCAGGGCGTTGGCGGCGCGATCGGCGGCAAATCGATGGGCCGCGACGATTTCTTGAAGCTGCTGATCGCACAGCTGCAGAACCAGGACCCGCTCAAGCCGCTCGATAATCAGGAATTCGCCGCGCAGCTCGCCACGTTTAACAGCCTCGACCAGCTGATCGGCATCAATCAAAAACTCGACGGGCTCGGAGAACAACAGCGCCTGGTCGGCCAGCTCGGCGCCGCCTCGCTGATCGGCAAGGAAATCGTCGCCGACGGCAACCAGATCGCCCTGACCGCGGGACAGCCCGCGGCGCTCAGCTACGCGCTCGATGCCGGCGCCGCGCGGGTGACGATCAATATCACCGACGCGAACGGCAAGGTAGTGCGTACGATCGATCTCGGTAGCCGAGAGGCCGGCGAGCAATCCACTGTTTGGGACGGAAAGGACGCCGCGGGCCATTCGCTTCCCGCCGGAGTCTACACCGTGCAAGTGAACGCGTTCGACGTCGCCGGCAATAAAATCGGCGCCAGCGGCCGCACGCGCGGCGTCGTCACGGGCGTCGGCTTAAATGGCGGCGACGTCGTGCTCGAGATCGGCGCGCTTCAGGTTCCGCTCAGCGCCGTGAAGGGAGTGCTCTAAAGCCGATGACGATTTCCAGCTCGCTTTATACCGCCGAAAGCGCGCTCGCCGCTTCCGGCATCGCCATGGAGGTGGTGGGAAACAACATCGCGAATTCGAACACCGTCGGCTTCAAAGCCTCCACGGCGAATTTCGCCGATATCTTCGCAGCGGCGCAGGGCGAGCTCGAAATTGGCGATGGCGTCGATCTCGCCGCCGTCAAGCGTCTCGACACGCAAGGAGCGGTCGAGACGACGACTTCGGCGCTGGATCTCGCCGTCGTCGGCCAGGGATTTTTCGTTCTCAAAGACAGCGGCGGCAATTCGTTTTATACGCGCGCGGGGCAATTCACGCCCGACGCGAACGGTAATATCGTGAACGCGGATGGGCTTTTTCTCCAGGGCACAGCCGGGAATATCACGCTCGATGCGAACCTCACGCTGCCCGCGACCGCGACGACGACATTGAATATCAAGCTCAATCTCGACGCGACGGCGGTGCCGGGCGCTGCATTTCCCGCCGGGCCCGACGCCGCGCCGAGCGCGTGGCTCTCGGCGGCCGGTTTTTCCACCACACTCCCGCTTTACGATTCCTCCGGCGAAGGGCACGACGCGACGATTCTCTTTCGTCAGAGCAGCGCCAACAGTTGGGACTATGTCGTGGTGGCGAAGCGAAGCGAGATCGATAGCACGGCGCCGACAACCACGGATTTGCGCCAGATCGGCGGCGGCACGTTAACGTTCGATTCCGGCGGGGCGCTCACCGGTGCCACCGGCGGTATCAATGCGGTCGCATGGACCAACGGCGGCGCGACGCAGGCGATCACCGGCACCGCTTTGAATTTCGCCGGCTCGACGCAATTTGCCTCGCCTTCCGGGGTGCTCGCGTTGTCGCAAAACGGCGCACCGGAAGGGACGCTGACGCGGATTTCCATCGACGAGCAAGGACGCATCAACGCGGAGTTCTCCAACGGCGGCCAGCAAGTTCTCGCGCAAGTGGCGCTCGCGAACTTCAATAACTCGGGCGGGCTGGAAGCGATCGGCGACACTCTTTTGGCCGCGACGGCCGATTCCGGCGCGGCTTCAATCGGCACTCCCGGCGAGGGTGCGCTCGGCGCAGTCTTATCCGGTGCGCTCGAGCAGTCCAACGTCGATCTCGCCCAGGAGTTTGTCAACATGATCCTGGCGCAACGCAGCTTTCAGCTAAGCTCACGGGTGATCAGCGTGGCCGACCAGATGTATGCAGTAGCAAGCGGATTGAAAACGTATTGAGGAAAAAACCGCGCGCAGCCGAAACCGAGAGGTCTCGGCTGCACGCATCAACAGAGGAGGATTCTCAATGGCCTTAACCGGAGCGCTTTTCAGCGGAGTCAGCGGCCTCACCGCCAACGGCAACGCAATGAACATCATCGGCGACAACATCGCCAATGTGAATACCGTCGGTTTCAAAGCGAGCCGAGCGGTTTTCTTCGATCTGCTCAGCGCGGAAGTCGGCGGCACCAAGATCGGTACAGGCACGCGGTTGGCCGAGTCCCAGCGCCTCTTCACTCAAGGCGGTGTGGAAACAACGAGCAGGCCGACCGACTTGGCGATCCAGGGCGGCGGTTTATTCGTGCTAAAGGACGCAGCCGGCGCATCGTTTTACTCGCGCGCCGGGCAGTTCTCGCTGGACAAAGACGGCGTCTTAGTCAACGTCGAAGGACTCAAAGTGCAAGGCTTTGAACTCGATAGCAGCGGCAATCCGGTGAGCGGTCTGACGGACATCGTCATCGACAGCAAGCGCTTGAGTCCGCCGGTCCTCACCAGCACGATCGATCTTGCCTTGAACCTCGACGCGACCTCGACGGTTCCGGCGACGGCTCTTCCGGCCGATGCGGCCGCTACGCAGGCTCTGCCGAGCGCGTGGTTTGCCGGCAGCAACTTCTCCACCGTCGCGACGGTTTATGATTCGCTCGGCAGCGCGCATGACCTGACGCTTGTCTTTCGCAAGACGGCCACGGCAAACCAGTGGAGCTACCGGGTGCTCGCGGACGCGAGTGAGGTCACCGGCGGCACCGCCGGCGATTTGATGCAGGTAAACGCCGCCGGCGGATTGATCGCCTTCAATCCCGACGGCAGCTTGAATACCGGAGCGCCCACCAACATCACCGCGATCGGACCCATCGCGTGGAACGACGGCGCCAGCAGTCAGACCATCGCCGCGGGAAGTATTAATCTGACCGGCACGACCCAGTTTTCCCTGGCTTCCGCCGTGAGCCAGATAAGTCAGAACGGCTCGCCTTCGGGAGCCGTCAGCAGCATCAGCATCGACACCAATGGTGTGGTCACGGGATTTTTCAGCTCCGGTCTCGTTGAGCCGCTGTACAGGATCGCGCTCGCCGATTTCGCCAGTCCTGAAGGCTTGACCCATCTCGGGAAAACACTCTTTCAGCAGTCTGCCGACTCCGGCGCGCCGATCTTCGGCAATCCCGGCGACGGCGGCCTCGGCACGATTCTCCCGGGTTCTTTAGAGCTTTCGAACGTCGACCTCGCGACCGAGTTCGTGAAAATGGTGACGACCCAGCGAGGTTTTCAGGCCAGTTCTCATATCATTACGGTTACCGACAGCCTTCTCGAGGAGGTGGCTAATCTTAAGAGATAACCCCGCCCGAGAGCCCTCCTCCACGAACCCGCCGGTCGGGCGGGTTCATTAGCGCCCGCCCGACCTTCCTTCCTCCGCTTGAAATACCCGGAGAAACTTCAAAGCCGAAACAAATTAAAGCGTTGCGGCTTTTTGCCGATCGAATGTTAGGAGCCGAATCTTTAGGCTCGTCCAAGGGAGGGTTTTTATGGCCGGCGCAGAGGATGCGAAAGGCGATGCCCACAAGCGAGGTCAAGCGAACGGGGTCGACTCGCCGGTGGGTGAAGTGTTGGAGATGGCCAGAGCCCTCTCCGAAGGAAATCTGGACTGCCAGTTGACGCGTGAGGTCCAAGGCGAATTGGGCGCGCTCGCCGGGTATATCGAAAACCTGCGCCAACGTTTAAGAGGCATCTCCTCCGCTGCCGATAGCTCTTCTTATCTTATCCCCCAAGCGGCTATGGGTGTCGCCGGAATCTCGCTTCAGGCCGAAGAAGGGATCAATTCCATCCTCGGGCTCGTCGAGGAGGTACTGGCGGATCAGGAGCGGGTGATCGAGTTTGTAAACGAGGCTAAGCAAGCCGGCGGCACGGCCGATCTCGGCGTTTTCCAGGTGACTGCCGAGAAGTCTCGTCGAAAACTCATGGCGCTCATGAGCCAGCTATCGTTTCAGGACGTGATCCGCCAGCGCGCCGAGGGCGTTCAGGAGACGTTGGAGGCGGTGGAAAAACGCATCGTCGAGCTGTTGATCAAATTCAAGGTCGGTCTTGCGAGTGAGACTCTCAAGGAAGTCGACGGCCGCGATCGCGTGCGCGAAGAAGTCAAGATCATGACCGACGATATCGGCCTCGACCAATCGTTAGTCGACGAGCTTTTGGACAATATCAAGTAACCGGACCTTCCGGTGGAGGTGAAACAGTGATGGATCCGAACATCGACATTCTGGTCGTGGACGACGCATCCACCATGCGCAGAATAGTTCGAGGGCTGCTTCGTGAATTAAGTCTTAAGAATATCCGCGAGGCGGAAAACGGCACCGATGCGCTGGAAGAACTCCGACGCAAGAAAGCCGACCTGGTCATCTCCGATTGGAATATGCCGCAGATGACGGGTATCGAGCTTTTGCGCGCGATCCGATCCGATACATCCTTAAAGGATGTGCCGGTGCTGATGGTGACGGCGGAAGCGAAAAAGGAAAACATCGTCGAGGCCGTCCAGGCCGGCGTCAATAATTACATCGTCAAGCCGTTTAGCGCGGAGACGCTGCAGGAGAAGCTCAATAAAATTTTCAAGTGAAGGACGAGTCCAAGCGATGATGTGTGGGCATAGCATATCCTCATTTGCCGCAGTCGCGGCACAGAAGCCGCCCTCTTCGGGAGCGCTGACATGGAAGCGGTGAAAAGCGCCAAGATCGCCTTCACAAAAATCGCGGATCGCAACACCATCGTTCTGGAGGGCGCTGTCGACATCTTCTTTGCAGTCGATCTGCGTCAAGCTGCCCTGGAGGTTTTGCAGGCGGGCGAAGACGTCGTCGTCTGCTGCGAGAAACTCGAGCGATTGGATACCTCGGCTTTGCAAATCCTGCTCGCGCTCAAAAAAGAGCTCGAGCAAAACGGCCGGAAAATCGAATGGCCCGATGTGCCGACCGGGCCCGCGGCGCTCGCCGCTTTAGCCGGCCTCTCGGGCCATCTGTTCTAGGAGTCACGCGCATGCGGATGAAAACAATCGAAAGGCTTTTCACCCGATTCGCAAGCGGCGGACGATTCGGCTCCCCGGCATTGGTGCTAAATACGTTGCTTGTCGCCTCGTTTCTGCTGACAGTCGCGTTTTATTCATGGCCGGCGGCGCTCATCGCGCCGCTCTGGGTTTTTCTCCTGTTTACCTGCTGGCTGGAAACGCGCCGGGCTGGCCGCTGCGCTGCCGAAGTGGAAACGCAGCGAACGTGCCTCCTGCCATACGTGTCGGCGATACCAGCCCTGATTTTTCAGCTACGCGAAACCGCCTATCACCTTGAGGCGGCGGTGTTGCACGCGTGCGACGGCTTCGACTCGATTCGCGTGCGTGCGGGCGACGGCGACCGGGATCAAAATTTGGAACGGGAAATCCGGCGCGTGATCGTCGCGCTTCAATTCGAGGATATCGTGAATCAACGCATCTGTCAGGCTGTCGATACGTTGCACAGGCTCGAGGCCGATCTCACCTCGTGCGTCGACTCGCGGCGGATGGCTTCCACCGGTGATCGGGTCATGAACACCCTCGATAGAAGTCTTCCGCGCCCGATTGATGAGGGGCGCGCATTCAAGAAATCTTTCGCGGAATCGATAAACGAAAACGCTGTCGAGCTTTTCCTGCCGGAGGTCGGCTCATGAGTAAAACGGCCCTCATTGTAGATGATTCAACGACCATGAGACGAATGATTGGTCTCACCTTACACGAGGCGGGCTTTGCGGTCGTGGAGGGCGCCAATGGCCAAGAGGGATTGAATCGACTCGATGGCGGTCCCGTCGATATCATCATCGCTGACGTGCACATGCCGGTGATGGACGGCCTTAGCATGGTGCAAGCGGTCCGACATCGCGATGATCATCGCTTCACACCTATTCTCATCCTCACAACGGAAAAGAGCGACAATATGAAAGAGCGCGGCAAACAGGCCGGCGCGAGCGGGTGGATCGTGAAACCCTTCAACCCCCGGCAGCTCCATGAGGTGGTTTGCCGGCTGCTGCGTTTACCTTGCGAGACCTCGTCGGAGACGCGCAGGTTATGAACCTCGACCCGGTCATCCAGGGATTCCTCGACGAAGCAGGGGATCTCTTGTCTGATTTCGAGGCGGCGCTCCTCGAGCTCGAAAGTGACCCGAGCAACCCGGAGACGCTCAATCGCATCTTCCGGTGCGCGCACACGATCAAAGGCAACAGCTCGATGCTCGGCATGGACGGCGTGGCTGGGTTCACGCACGTCTTGGAAGACCTTCTCGATAAATTAAGAAAGCACGAAATCGTTTTGAGCCCGCCGCTCATGGATACGCTGCTGCGCTCGGTCGACGCCCTCAAAGAACTGTTGACGGACGCGAAGCAGGGCCAATTCATGGACCACGCCTCGCATGAGCAGCTTTTGAAGGAATTTCGATCTTTCGCCGTCGGCGGCGAGCCGGTCTCACCGGAAGCCGACGCCCCTCCTGCACCCGCGGAGCCGCCCATCGCAACCGAAACCCTTTACGAGATCTACTTCGCGCCCCCGGCGGAACTGATGCGCCGTGGTCTCGACCCGCTTCAGTTCCTTCAGGCGCTCGCCGACAAAGGAGAGTTTCTCCAGCTGACGCCCGATCTCAGCCGCCTCCCTTCGCTCGGTTCCATGGAAGTCGAGAACTGCTATCTCACCTGGACGATCTGGCTATCGAGTAAAAGGTCGAAAAGCGAGATCGAAGGATGCTTTGAATTCATCGGCGATCCGACTGCGTTCACGATCGAGGCGCTTTCCTTCAACGATGATGTGGGGGAGTCCAAGCCGCAGAGTCCATCGCCGAGCGCCCCGAAAACGGAAACCAGAAACACCAAACCCGAGGCCCTGGATGCGGGAAGCATTCGCGTCGCTATCGATAAAGTCGACAAGCTCATCAACCTCGTTGGGGAGCTCGTCATTACGCAATCGATTGTCGCGCAGGTGGTGGCGAATTACGCAGAAGAGAAGCATTCGATTCTCGCGGAGGCCGTGGCACAGATGGACCGCTACGCGCGCGAGCTCCATGAGCGCGTGCTGACG
The DNA here is from genome assembly GCA_035495775.1 of Verrucomicrobiia bacterium. Lineage (GTDB taxonomy): Bacteria > Desulfobacterota > Binatia > UBA9968 > UBA9968 > JAJPJQ01. The sequence continues at coordinate 9,195 of DATJFG010000066.1, forward strand.
GTGCGCATGATCCCGATCAAAACGCTCTTCTCGCGCTTCCCACGGCTCGTCCGCGACCTCGCTGCAGCAGTGGACAAACCGGTGGCGTTGGAGATCTTCGGCGAAGATACCGAGTTGGATAAGACCGTCATCGAGAAAATCGGCGATCCGCTGACCCACCTGATCCGCAACGCCGTGGATCACGGCATCGAGCCGGTTGAGGACCGTCTGGCGGCAGGAAAGCCGCAGAGCGGAACGGTTCGCATCGACGCTTATCAGCAAAGCGGCAACATTCACATCGATATCGCCGACGACGGCAAGGGTTTAGACCGAGGAAAAATCGTCGCCAAGGCGATTCAGAACGGCCTCGTCTCTCCGGATCAGGCGTTGACCGAAGATGAAATTCACGGCCTCATCTTTCGACCGGGATTTTCCACCGCCGCAAAAGTGACAGAGCTGTCCGGACGCGGCGTTGGCATGGACGTGGTCAAGCGTAATGTCGAGACTTTGGGCGGCAGCATCACGATTCAAAGCGAGGCTGGCAAGGGAACGCGCTTTCGCATCAAACTGCCGCTCACGCTCGCAATCATGGATGGTCAGGCGCTCCAGGTCGGAGAGCAGATCTACATCCTGCCGCTCGTTGCGATCACCGAATCGGTGCGGCCGGCGCACGGCAGCGTCCATTGCCTGACGGGCGGCGCGGAAATCATCATGATTCGCGACAAGGCGCTTCCGATAGTAAGGCTGCACCGCCTCTTCGGCGTCGTGCCGAAAAGCGAGGACCCGACGCAGGGCCTCGTCGTGATCGTCGATTATGAAGGCCGTCAAGCGGCGCTTTTCGTTGACGAGCTGCTGGCGCAGCAGCAGGTCGTGATCAAGAGCCTCGAAAGCAATTTTTCCAAAGTCGAAGGCGTCACCGGCGCGACGATCCTCGGCGATGGTCGCGTAGCGCTCATTTTGGACGTCCCGGGTCTCGTACTTTTAAGCAAGGAAGCGGGCAAAAGCGCGACCGAAGGACCCAGACGCAAGGCGGCATGAGTGCGGCTCTGCTGTGCTTCGGAATTTAGCAAACCCCCACGTGCCGATCTGGCATTCCAGACTCAACAACCCCAGAACGTTATTGATTAAAGAAAATCCCCGGCCGGACGATCATAACTTTCAGGGGCGCCTTGCCCACAACTCATTTGCAGGAGGCAAGCATGCGAAAGGACTTCGCTTTACTGGTTGCAGTGACGGTTCTCTTGGCCTTACCGACGTCGGTTGCGGCGGGAAAGAAGGCGGAGTCCGTTGCTTGCGGTGTGGCCTATTCCGTCGACGGCGCGGGCAGCCTGTTGCTCCAAAATCATGGCAAGTTCTCACTGATTGAGCTCGGCTCCGACACCGTCATACAGGACAGCCACGGCCGATCGGTCGCGCTCGCGGAGATCCGGCGCGGCGATTGGATCGAATATCGCTCCGAGCGGGACGGTCGAAAGATCTTCGTTAACAGCTCCGACTCCACGAGTTGCTCCAAGCCGCAGATATTCGGGAAAAATGGCTAACAACGCGGTTTAAAACCGCGAGCCTTACGACTCGACAGCGCAAGGGGGAAAAAGATGGAGCAGTTAGACGCGCTCAGCAACAAAATCAGCTTCGCCACCGACGGCAATCAGTATCTCACTTTTACGTTAGGGGATGAGGAGTACGGCGTCGAGATCCTCAAGGTCCAGGAGATCAAGGGGTATTCCGCCATTACCCCGATCCCGAATACCCCTTCTTATATCAAAGGCGTGATGAATCTTCGCGGGACGATCATTCCGGTGGTCGATTTGCGTTCCAAGTTCGGAATGAATGAGGCCGAGTACAACCAGTTTACCGTCATTATCGTCGTGACGGTCGGCACCAAAGTCATGGGGCTGATCGTCGACGCCGTGTCCGATGTCTTAAATATCCCTCGCGCGGACATTCAAGAAACGCCGGATTTCGGCTCGCAGGTGGACGCGCAGTTCATCTGCGGCATGGCGAAGGCCGGCGATAAGCTGGTCGTGCTCGTCGATATCGACAAAGTCATCAACAGCGGTGAAGTGGCGAGCTTTACGGGCGCTAATTAGATGAAGGATCATTTCATGAAGACACTGTTGGTTATCGCAGCGTTTCTGGCGGTTTTTCTGGCCGCGCCGCTCCGCGCCGAAGACAAGATCGTCATCGGCGGTTCCGGCGGAATGCTCGAAGAGATGCAAGATCTCGCCAAGGCCTACATGGCGAAGCATCCGGCGGACAAGATCGAGGTGCTTACCGAGGCGATGAGCACGACGGGGGGCGTCGAAGGTCTGAAGAGCGGCCGACTCACCATCGGCCTGGTCACCCGCGCGCCCAAAGAGGACGAGAAGTCGCTTGTCTACCGCGTCGTCGGCCGCGCGCTCGTCGGCGTCGGCGTGCACAAAAATCTTCCGGTCGGCGGTTTGAATGAAGCGCAGCTGTGCGACGTGTTCAGCGGCAGAGTGAAGCTGTGGAAGGACGTCGGCGGCGGCGAGGGTAAGATCACCGTCGTCGCGCGCAAGGCCGACGATAACAATGAGCAGAACCTTCGCGCGCGAATCGGTTGTTTTAAGGATCTGAAGATCACCGCCGATGCGGTGATGCTGGTTCGCGGCAATGAATTGATGGACGCGATCGACCGCCGCCCGGGCACGATCGGCATCGTGTCGAGCGGCTCGGTGTTGTCGCAGCGGACCAATGTCAAGGTATTGGCATTGGCGGGCGTCGCGCCCTCGACGGAAAACATCCAGAGCGGCAAATATAAATTCTACAACGAGAGAGGCATCATCACGTTGGGCGCGCCGCAAGGAGCCGCAAAAAGGTTGTTGGACTTTGCCGCGACGCCGGAAGGACAAAAGATCCTGTCCAGCCACGGGATGATACCCGTTCTTTAGATCTCTAGGGAAGGAGTGCAAATCATGTCGACTTCCGATGTTGCAGGCTTCTGGAGGCGCTCCCGCTCAAGCTTGACGGTGCGCTTCAGTTTGGTCGTTGGAGCGGCGCTGGTCGTCTTCTCTTTACTGTCGGGCTACGCGAGTACGGTTCTGGAGCGCCGCTCGCTTCGCGCCGGACTCGAAGCGCAGGCGGCGAGGCTCGCTCAGGCATTCGGCTCAAGCGTGGCGAATGCGCTGTTTACCTTTAACACGGAAGTCATCAAATCCGCGGCTCAAGGATTCGGCAACGACCCCTCCATCCGTTTTATCGAAGTCAAAGAAGGCAGCGGCAAAGTCATTGCCTCTGCGGGTGATCCATCGAAGACGCAAGGACTTGCCGTCGCGACTTACTCGGTAAAGATGGGAAGCGAGATGGTCGGCACCGTTTCGCTCGGGATTTCCACCGATTCGATCGATCAAGCCATGGTCGAAGTGACGCGCGTGCTCGTCGCTCGTGAAGTCATCGTGCTGTTGCTTCTCTTCACGCTTGTCGCGGTACTGATCCGCCGGCAAGTTACGAAGCCGCTCTCCGAGCTCGACAAGGTCATGGAGCGGGCACAGAAAACCGGCGATCTAACCGTTCGGCTGAACGTGAGCCGGACTGATGAGATCGGCAAACTCACCGAAAGATTCAATGGGTTCATGGAAACGCTTCAGGGACTGCTGCTCGAAGTCAGCGGGGCCGCTCAGCGTGTGTCCGTGGCGGCGCAGCAATTGACTTCGGCCTCGCATCAGCTTTCCTCCGGATCGCAGGAGCAGGCGAGCTCGCTGGAGGAGACCGCCGCATCCCTGGAAGAGATCACCGGCACCGTCAAGCAGAACGCCGACAACGCGCGACAGGCCAATCAGCTGGCGATGGGCTCTCGCGATGTCGCAGAGCGGGGCGGACAAGTCGTGGAGACGGCTGTTGCCGCGATGGGCGAGATCAACAAGTCTTCGAAGAAGATCGCCGACATCATCACGACAATCGACGAGATCGCCTTTCAGACCAACCTGCTGGCGCTCAATGCGGCGGTGGAGGCGGCCCGGGCTGGCGAGCAGGGCAGAGGCTTCGCGGTCGTCGCCGCGGAGGTGAGAAACCTCGCGCAGCGGAGCGCAACCGCGGCCAAAGAGATCAAGGCGTTGATTCAAGACAGCGTCGGTAAGGTCGAATCGGGTTCGGAGCTCGTCAACAAGTCCGGTCAGACCCTCCAGGAGATCGTCACGTCCGTTAAACGCGTGACCGATATTATCGGCGAGATCGCCGCCGCGAGCCAGGAGCAGTCGACGGGCATCGACCAGGTGAACCGGGCCGTGACACAAATGGACCACGTCGTGCAGTCGAACGCCGCTCAAACCGAGGAGCTGTCCTCGACGGCGCAATCGCTCACGGCTCAGGCCCGGCAGCTTCAATCGCTGGTCGCGAAGTTCATGCTCGGAGATCGGCATGATCGTCGGTCGGCGGAGGATGTCGCGCCGGTCATCATCCAGTCGCCGGTCCGTGCGGAGGGCTTCAAACCGGAGACCAAGGCGGCCGAACGCCCCGCCGTGACCGGACACAACGGTAACGGAACCGGGGCTCAGCATCCGCCGGCGTTCGAAGAGTTTTAAATTAGCGATGAGACTAATAACGAGGGATGGAGGAAAACTATGAAGATCAGAATTTTAGCCGCGATTTTATTCGCGTTGACGGCCGCGGTCGCAAACGCCGAGGAAAAAATCGTCATCGGCGGCTCCGGCTCGCTGACCGATGAGTTGCAAGATGTCGCCAAGGCCTACATGGCCAAGAACCCGTCGGTCTCGATCCAGGTCTTGATGGACAGCATGAGCAGCTCGGGCGGGTTTGAAGGCGTCAAGGTGGGGCGACTGACCGTAGGCCTTGTGACGCGCGAGCCCCGCGGGGATGAAAAAGACAAACTCGTTTATCGCGCGATAGGGCGCACGCCGACCGGAGTCGCGGTGCATAAGTCGTTGCCGGTCACGAACGTTACGGAAGCACAGGTCTGCGACATCTTCGCCGGGAAAATCAAATCGTGGAAAGAGGTCGGAGGAAACGATCTCAAAATCACCGTCCTCAGCCGGAACAAAGACGACACCAATATCGACACGATGAAATCCAAGATGCCGTGTTTAAAAGAGACTCATTTTACCGACTCCGCCATTATATTGATCCGCGGCAGCGAGGTCTTGGACGCGCTCGATAAACGCCCCGGCATGGTCGCCATCGTGAACGTCGCCGGAAGCATGGCGGAGCGCCAGAACGTCAAAGCGCTGTCGATCGCGGGGGTGGCGCCGACCGTCGAGGCGGTACGCAGCGGCAAGTACAAATTTTACACCGAGAGAGGAGTCGTAACGCTCGGCCAGCCGCAGGGAGCGGTTAAAAAATTCCTCGATTTCGCCGTTAGCCCCGAAGCGCAAAAGCTGCTCGGTCAGCGCGGCGTTATCCCCGCAATGTAAAGGACTTTTAATCCAGGGAGGGAAAAAAATGCAAAAGCTTTTTATCACGCTGTTTCTCGCCGCTGCGATGCTGGCGGCACCTGCCGTTGCACTGTCGGAGGACTTCGACTCCTTCTATGGCTGGGGCGTCGTGCGGGCGGTGGGAGTCGCCGACCGCCATGTGCTGCTCCAGAACAACGAAGGCTACGAAATGGTCATTGTGGATGAGGACGCGGCGATCCGTAACGGCCAGGGTGCGCCGCTGCTGCTCGAAGATGTTCGCGTCGGTTCCGAGGTAGAGTTCGCCGGCCGCTACTGGGAAGGAACGACGTTTGCCTTCTCGCTGCGCATCAACTCCGCGGCGCTCATCGTCGGCGCACGATAAAAGGAGACGGAGCGGACAATGAGCGCAAAGATCGCGTTGTGGATAACGGTCCTCTCGGTGATTACCCTATTCGTCGCTCTGACGGTTAGGGTCACGCGTGCGGTCGATGCCCAACTCAGCCGAGAGATTCGCGGCACAGGGTGGGTGGCGGAGACGGTCCGCGGCATCGTCGGGGAAGACTGAGAACCGGGGCTGAGGAGAAGTCGATGCTCTTACGACTCGCTTTTTTGTCTCTGCTGCTGCTCGCGGCATCGGACGTTCGGGCCGAAGAAAAAATCGTCGTCGGCGGCTCCGGCGGCCTCGTCGATGAGATGGAGGAGCTCGCCAAGATCTATATGGCGAAAAATCCGGCTGAGAAAATCGAAGTGATCCCCGACCCGATGAGCAGCACCGGCGGCATCGAGGGCGTCAAGAACGGTCGATTGACCATCGGACTCGTCACGCTGCCGCCCAAAGGCGAAGGCTCGCTCGTCTATCGCCCGGTCGGTCGCGTTATGGTCGGTGTCGGCGTCAACCAGGCATCGCCGGTCGCTGCGATCTCCGAGGCGCAGATATGTGACGTTTTCAGCGGAAAAATCAAAAGCTGGAAGGATCTCGGCGCCGCCGAGGGAAAAATCACTGTGGTCGCGCGAAAAAAGGATGACGCGAACGATGCCGAGATGCGCCATAAAATCTCCTGCTTCAAGGACCTCACGGTCACTCCGGACGCCATTTACGTAGTGCGCGGGAGCGAACTTATGGATGCCGTCCACAAACGCCGCGAGGTGATCGCGCTTATCAATGGAGGCTCGAATCTGCTCGAGCGCCCGAACATCAAGCCGCTCGCGATCGAAGGCATCCCCGCTTCGATCGATGCGATCCGGAGCGGCAAATATAAATTTTACAATGAACGCGGCGTCATAACGCTGGGTGCTCCTAAAGGTCTCGCCAAGCGCTTTCTCGATTTCGTCGCGACCGGCGAAAGTCAGAAGGTTCTCCTGCAGCGCGGCATGATTCCGGTACTGTAGAAAGACTGAAAGGAGCCATTTATGCGGCTGAGATTCCTCTTCGTATTTTTCACCACGCTCCTCATCGCGGCGCCGGCGGCGGGCTTCGAAACCGAGCCGTTTACCGGCAGAGGCGTCATCCGTGCTGTGCGCTGGATCGAGGGTGACGTTATGCTGCAAAACGACGACGGCTTGATGCTCGTCGCGCTGGACGAGAACGCGGCTCTGCGTGACAGTTACGGTGCGCCGATCACGCTGCGCGAGCTGCCGATGGGCGCCGAGGTCGAATATATCGCGCGCTATTGGCAGGGCCTCGCCTTCGCCGTGTCGCTGCGTATGACGCGCCCGGTCGTCGTCGGCGGGTTCGCGGGAAGATCGCCATGATTCCGAGATTCACCGTCCTCCGCCCTGCCCGCGCAAAGGCGACGTTTTGCTTCTTCGCCGCCGCCCTCGCCGCATTGTTGCTCGCGAGCTCGGACCGCGCCGCTTTCGCCGTCCGCGATACGTCGGCACAAGCCCACGCGGTATCCTTCATCGATGCGGCGGAACTGATGACTTGGATCGAGAACGGCCGCGCCTTTGAGTTGGTCGACGCGCGGGCAATCTCGGCCTACGAGAAGGGCCACATTGCCGCGGCCGTGAACATTCGTCGGCTATCGGTTTATGACAGCGTCGCCCGGGAACCCATCGTCGTTTATTGTGATCATTCTCCCGTCAGTAAGCTCGACTCCTGCTTCAGGGCGGTCGTCGCCGCGCTGCAAAACGGTCAGCGCGAGGTGCACTGGTTTAAAGGTGGGATCTCGGCGTGGCGTGCCGCAGGGTTTGCGCTCGAGAACTATCCGTCGGCAGGTGTCTCGTGATTAAAAAGAGCCTCGCCGCCAAGATCATCTGCGGCATCGCCGGGGTGCTTCTCTGCGTGCTCGCCGCGGTGGCGTGGGTGAGCGTGTCCTTCTTCGGACGTGAATATATTCAATGGGTCGAGTCGCGTTCCGAGGTGCTCTCCAGGCCGTTGCAGGAGCGGACCAAGGACGTCCTGTCGCAAGTCGGTTACGACGCTTCCGTCTTCGTCGTCCTGGATATGGACATCGCCCGGATGTTGAAGGAAAACAGCGATCTATCGCAAATCGCCGCCTACGACCCTACCGGCAAAGTTTTGATCCACAGCGATCCGGAGAAGGCGAAACGCGAAGAAGACCTCGCCCCGATCAAAAAAATTCTCGAGGGCCGTCCACAAAAACTGCTGACCGCCTTTTTTGGCGGCAATTACCATACTTTTGTTCCTATCAGTCATCCGAAGGGTCTCGTTTATATCGTGATGACTTCGAAGGCGGAACTGATCCAGGGGGTGCGCGCGCGGATCGCGTGGACATTCCTTTCTTTGACTCTGATCGCGCTTTGCGTCGGCAGTTTCGGCGCCTTCTTTTTGGTGCGCCATCAAATCTCTCGGCCGATCTCTCGGCTCGTCGCGCTGGTCAAGGACATCGCAGAGGGCGAAGGCGACCTGACCAAGCGGCTCGACGTACAAAACCGCGACGAAATCGGCGAGCTCGCCGCCGGCTTTAACAGCTTTCTCGATAAAATGCACAACCTTGTCAGCAAGGTCCAAACGACGGCCGTCCAAGTTGCCGGGGCCTCGAGGCACGTCGCGGATGGCGCGACGCTTCTGTCGGCGAGCTCGCAGCATCAAGCGTCCTCGTTGGAAGAAACGGCCGCTTCTCTCGAAGAGATCACCGGGACCGTCAAGCAAAACGCCGATAACGCCAGCCAAGCGAACCAGCTCGCTGTCACATCGCGCAGCGCAGCGGAAAAGGGCGGTCTTGTCGTCGCCTCGGCCGTCGCGGCAATGGCCGAAATTACGAAGTCTTCAGAGAAGATCTGCGATATTATCACGACGATCGACGAGATCGCGTTTCAAACCAATCTCCTGGCGTTGAACGCCGCGGTCGAGGCGGCGCGCGCGGGTGAGCAGGGTAGAGGCTTCGCCGTGGTGGCCTCCGAGGTCCGCAGCCTCGCGCAGCGGAGCGCGACGGCGGCGAAAGAGATCAAAGCGTTGATCCAGGACAGCGCGGCCAAGGTGGAGAGCGGATCGGAACTCGTCAGCAAATCTGGAGGTACGCTCGAGGAGATCGTCGCTTCGGTCAAGAAGGTAACAGATATCATCGCCGAGATCGCCACAGCCAGTCAGGAGCAGAGCGCCGGCATCGATCAGGTCAACCGCGCCGTGGCGCAGATGGATCAAGTAGTGCAATCCAATGCCGCTCAGACGGGGGAGATGTCCTCGACGGCCGCCGCTCTAGCGGCGCAGGGCGCCGAGCTACAATCGCTCGTGGCGAGATTCAAGCTCGCCGACAGGAATTCCTCCGCGCCCGCGCCGGATACCGACGTCGCGAAGCGGGAGACGCGTGCTGTGGCGGAAAAGCCATCTCCTATCGAACTATCCCAACAGCCGGTCCGCAACGGAGCGCATGTGGGGGTATCGGAGGTGTTTTAGCCATGCGATGGCTGCATCCCCGCTGCTGGATGATCACGAGCAAATTGATCGTGCCGTTCGTCACGATCTTTGTCGCCGCTCTCGGCGTCATGGGCGGGATGTTTATTTACTCCCAAAGTACCGCCCTCACCCAGATGCTCGATAAAAGGGCCGAGATCATCGGCCGCAATGCCGCGCTCGGAACGGCGGACATTTTTTTAGTCCCCGACGAAGCGCAGCGTGTGCTCGAAGCCGCAAAGAAGTTCGACGAGGCGGTGGCTTACCTGATTCTCGTCGCCAACGACGGCACGGTTGTGGCATCAACGGATGCCGCGTTGCGTAATCGCTCCCTTAAGGGCAACGCCTTCGACGAGGAGGCGCTCAAAATTAACGAGTTCACGCGCCGTGAGAGTCCTACGGCGAACATGTTTGAGATTGTTACTCCCGTAAAAACCGGCAACCATCGTCTCGGCATTCTCAGGCTCGGCGTGTTGACGCATCAGGTAAAGGCGGAGGCTCGCAGCGCGGCGCTGACGATGTTGGGCGTAGGCCTCCTCGCGCTGATCCTCGGCGTTGCCGTGTACGTTTGGGTGGCGCGCCGCGTCGCCAAACCCATCGGTGAAGCGGTTGAACGTCTCGATCAACTGGCGAGCGGCGACGCCGACCTGACGATTAGGCTTGCCGTCGCTTCAGAAGACGAGACCGGCCATCTTGCCCGAGGACTGAATCGGTTCCTCGACAATTTACAAGCGCTTGTGGGCGAAATCCGGGAATCGTCGGTTGAGGTCGCGGCGGCCTCGCAGCAACTTTCCGCTGCGAGCGAAGGGCTATCTTCGGGCTCGCAGGAACAGGCGTCTTCGCTGGAGGAGACCGCGGCATCGCTTGAACAGATCACCGGAACCGTCAAGCAGAACGCCGATAACGCCAAGCAGGCCAACCAATTCGCAGCGGGCTCGCGCGACATCGCCGAGCGCGGCGGCGAAGTGGTGACGGCGGCCGTGGAAGCGATGGGAGAGATTACCAAAGCATCGAAGAAGATCGCCGACATCATCACGGCGATCGACGAGATCGCCTTCCAGACGAATCTATTAGCGCTCAATGCCGCCGTCGAAGCGGCGCGGGCCGGCGAGCAGGGGAGAGGCTTCGCCGTGGTCGCGGCGGAGGTGAGAAACCTCGCGCAACGAAGCGCAGCCGCGGCTAAGGAGATCAAGGACCTCATTGGAGACTCGGTAGCAAAGGTCGAATCGGGATCAGATCTCGTGAACCGCTCGGGCAAGACGCTCGGCGAGATCACGACCGCGGTCAAGCGCGTGACTGAGATTATTCGGGAGATCGCCGCCGCGTCGGAGGAGCAATCGAGCGGCATCGATCAGGTGAACCGCGCCGTCACGCAGATGGATCATGTCGTGCAGTCCAACGCCGCGGGGACGGAAGAGCTTTCCTCGACCGCACACTCGCTCACGATTCAGGCCGATCAGCTCAAGTCCTTGGTCGCGCGCTTCAAGCTGCCCGGTGATCGTCGGGAAAACCGCTCGCCACCGACAATGGTCGCAGCGATGTCAAAGAGTCCCCTGGAAGCGTCGATCTCCGGACCCAAGGCGACGTACGTAAGCGGCTCGATGACCGATAACCCCGCCGCATTCGAGGAATTCTAGACTCCTCGCAGATCCCCATTTCACACATCGCCCGCTTACGCCCTAGTTCGCCAGCTCTGCAGTCGCCGCTCAACGCGCTAAAGAAAGCCTGTTTTGTGTCGATTCTCATAGTGTGGATGTAAAACCCCCCTGGCGCATCTATGCGCCAAGATTTCTAGGCCGGTTTGCTAGGAAGTGGCAGCTTTAAGAGGCTTAAGCGATGTATTCCGGCGCGGCTCCTTCCACAGATGAGATTCTTTCCTATCCTGCCGGACTCTTCAGGATTACCGACAAAGAGTTCCGCGTTTTTCGCGAATTGATCTTGAAAGAGGCGGGCATTTCCCTCAGCGACGCTAAAAGGGTGCTGGTGTGCTCGCGCTTGTCAAGGCGGCTCCGCCATTATGGCTTCAAAAGCTTCGGCGAATATTACGATTACCTGATGAACGATGATGCCGGCGGCGCCGAGCGCGCGAAGATGATCAACTGCATCACCACGAACAAGACCGATTTTTTCCGCGAGATGCATCATTTCGAATTTTTACGCGATCATTTCTTTCCCGAGGTGCGTGAGCGCGCGCTCCAGGGCCGGCCGCGGCGTCTCAGAATTTGGAGCGCGGGCTGCTCGAGCGGCGAAGAGCCGTACTCCATCGCGATGGTGGCGCGAGAGTTTTTCGGCTTTCTGCCGGGTTGGGACATCAAAATACTCGCATCGGATATCGACACCGATATGCTTGCGATCGGCGAACGAGGCATCTATCCCGCAGACCGGTTACAAGGCGTGCCTACCGAGCATCAAAGGCGGCACTTTCTGCGCGGCCGCGGGGAATGGGCCGGTTATTTTAAGATTCGCTCCGAGCTCCGCGAACTCGTCACGTTCCGCCGTATTAATTTCGCCGATGGCTCCTGGCCGATCCACACTCGCTTCGACGCTATCTTCTGCCGCAACGTGATCATTTATTTCAATCGCGATACCCAGCGCCGGCTCTTCGAGCGCCTCGCCGGATATCTCGAGCCTGACGGCTGCCTCATGGTCGGCCATTCGGAAAGCCTGCAATGGCTGAGCGATATGTTCGTCATCTTGAGGGGCACGATTTACCGGCTCCGCGATGGAAAACCGAGCGGCTGATGGAACTCACGCCAGGAGTCAAGGACGTGAGCATTCATATCGGCGGCATTTTCGCTAGCCGCGAACCCGCGATGGTGCGCACGGTTTTGGGATCTTGCGTGTCGGCATGCATTTTCGATCCGCTGACCAACGTCGGCGGCATGAATCATTTTATGCTCCCCGATGGCGAGCAGGAGACCGACACGCCGACGCGTTACGGAATCAACGCCATGGAAGTATTGATCAATGAAGTCATGAAGATCGGCGGCGAGCGACGGCGCCTCCGCGCGAAGGTTTTCGGCGGCGGACATGTTCTCAATATCCAGAGCGTCGGTCCGGCCGTGCCCGAGAGAAATGCGCGTTTCGTAAAAGAGTTCCTGGCCACGGAAAAAATCCCGATTTTGAGTCAGCGACTCGGCGGGGTCAATCCGCTGCAAATCCATTTTTTTACCCATAGCGGAAAAGTGCTGCTGCGGATCCTGGGCGGCCGCGACGAGGAAATCGCCGGCGAAGAAGAGCGATATCGGGTCGAGGCGGTAAGAACCGTCTCACGCGGCTCAGAGCAGAGCGTGACGCTGTTTTGAGGCAAAACGATAAACCATGGAACGAACCAAAGTTTTGATCGTCGACGATTCGGCGCTCGTGCGGCAGCTTCTGACCGAGCTCATTTCCCATGACCCGGCGTTAGAAGTAGTCGGAGCGGCCTCGGACCCGTACGCCGCATGGGAGAAGATCAAATCGCTCCGGCCCGAAGTCCTGACGCTGGACGTGGAAATGCCGCGCATGGACGGCCTCGCTTTCCTGGAGCGGCTCATGCGGGCACGGCCGATGCCGGTTTTAATGGTTTCCTCGCTCACCGAGAAGGGGTGCGAAAATACCCTGCGGGCGCTTGAGCTCGGCGCCGTCGATTTCGTGACGAAACCCAAAATCGATATCAAGAATGGGACTATCGGCCTCGCCGACGAGATCATCGCCAAGATCAAAATCGCCGCGCGAGCTCGAGTGCGTCCGGCGCAGAAACTCGGCGCCCGCGACGAAGCCCGCCTTAGCGCGCTCCGGACCGAGGCGCTCGCCAGGAGCACTCAAAAAGTGGTTGCGATCGGCGCCTCGACGGGAGGCACCGAGGCTCTTCGCGAGGTGCTGACCGCCCTGCCGGCTGATTCCCCGGGCATCGTGATCGTCCAGCACATGCCAGAGCATTTCACGCGCGCATTCGCCCAGCGCCTGGACGGGCTCTCGCAGATTCGCGTCCAAGAGGCGCGCGACGGCGACCGCATTTTACCCGGGCACGCGCTGATCGCTCCCGGCAACTATCACATGCGTGTCGTGCGCAGCGGCGCGAATTACAATGTCGAGGTCTTCATGGCCGAGCCGGTAAACCGACACCGGCCCTCCGTCGACGTGCTTTTCTACTCATGCGCCCGGCATCTGGGGCGCAATGCGATCGGTGTTCTCATGACGGGAATGGGAGGTGACGGGGCGCGCGGCTTGCTCGCGATGCGACAGGTCGGCGCGCGCACCTTGGCGCAAGATGAGGCGACAAGCGTGGTGTTTGGGATGCCCAAGGAAGCCATTGAGCTCGGCGCAGTCGGGGAGGTCCTGGCCCTTAACCGGATCGCCGAAGCCGTTGTGAGCCCCGGCGCAGACCGTTAAGCGGTGTATGGCACCGCTTTTGCGAAATCGCCATCCGACGGCGATGAAGGCGGCCCGCGGCGGAACAAACGATGGAGATAAAGACGGAAAGTCGGCGAAGACGTCAACTTTCTGACGCCGGGTTGACAGTTCCATGATGAAACAAGTCTTGTCCCAGGACGAAGTCGATTCCCTTCTCCGCGGCATCGCGGAGGAAGCGGTTGAGGTCTCTGAAACCGTCGATCCTGGCCAAGCGGCGGAAAAGGGCGGCGCGCCAAGCGGCGTGTCCGAAATCCAGCCGTACAATTTCCTGCGCGGTGAGATCACCGCTCGCGGACGACTGCCGGGTCTGGAGATCATATTCAATAAATTTACCCGCCGACTGCACACCATCTTCGGCTCCGAGCTCGGCAAATCCGTCGACGCAGGGTTCGAAGACATGGATGTCATGCTGTATGAAAATCTCATCAAAAGGTTTCCGCTCCCGAGCAGCATCCATCTCGTTCGCCTCGAGCCGCTCCGCGGCCTCGGGCTGTTCGTTATCGAGGCGCGGCTCGCTTACGCTATGGTCGATATTTTCTTCGGCGGAACCGGCCACCGCGTCGCCAAGGTCGAAGGCCGCGATTTCACGCCCATCGAGACGAACTTCCTCGGCAAATTCGTCACCAAGATGCTGCGCGGCATGGAAGAGGCCTGGCTGCCGGTCATCCAGCTCAACGGTCACTACATCCGATCGGAAATGAATCCCTATTTGCTCGGCGCGTCGAGCATGGGCGATGTCATGGTCGTCGCCAATTATCGCATCGATATGTCGCAGGGCGTCTCCGGGACGATCTTTTTCTGTTTCCCACTATCCTCCGTCGAAGAACTGCGCGAGCAGCTGAAGTCCTCCGTTGAGGCGCCGGAGGACGGCGACGGCATGGTCGGACGCCTCCATTTGCCCCTCGCGTCCGCCGAAGTCGATATCCAGGCGGTCGTGAGCGTCCTGTCGATGAAACTTAAAGAGATTCTCCAAATGCGTCCGGGCGATATGATTCAGCTCAATCGGCAAGGCCTCGAGCAAATCGAGCTGTGCGTTGAGGGCCGGCCGAAATTCCTGGGCCGCGGTGCGCAGAGGGATGGTAATCGGGTCTTTGTCGTTTCCGAGCGAATCACGAATCACTGAAAAAGGATGGAAAACCCAATGGAGCAGGTCAAGGAAAACGGTGGCAGTCAAGAATCTTCGCGTCAAGTCGATCTCTCGATGCTGCTCGATGTTCCGCTGCAGGTCACTGTGGAACTCGGCCGCACGCGCATGACGATCGAAAGTCTCTTAAAGCTAACGCAAGGCTCGGTGGTCGAGCTGAACCAGATCGTCGGCGAGCCGCTGAATATCTATGTCAATAATCGCCTGATGGCGCGCGGCGAAGCGGTCATCATGAAAGACAAATTCGCAATGCGGATCGTCGACGTGATCAGCCCGGAGCGGCGGATCGAAAGCTTAGCGTAAGGTTTGCCGATATCGCAGGGTCATCCCTCCCTTTTTAGCTTCGCGGATTCTTTCAGGATTAAAATACTGATGCGGCGGTTTGCCGGATCGAGCGGCCGGTTCGGTGACAGCGGAAAACGATCGGCGTAACCGACGACCTTCTCCACCCGCGCCGATGGGAATCGCATCTCTTCCATCGCGCGCCGGGCGTTCAGTGCGCGCGCCGACGACAGCTCCCAGTTCGAATAGTAAGCGGCGTTATGGTACTGGCGCGCGTCGGTGTGACCGCTGATGGCGATGGGGTTGGGAAGCTCTTTGACGCGGTCGACAATGACCTCCAGGACGCGGCGGAGCAGGGGCTTGAGTTCCGCGCTGCTAAGATCAAAAAAGGCCTCGCTATCGGTATCGATAAGCTCGATCAGGAGTCCTTCGGGCGTCATACGCATCGAAACTTGTCCTTGGATCGCCGCATACTCCTTTAGCTTGCGGAGATCCTCTTGGAGTTCTTCCTGCAGGCCTTTTAGCGCCTCTTCGCCAGGCGTCGATACGGACAGGACGCCTTCGGCCTTGACGGGGATGAGCCCGCGCGAGCTTTCGAAGACTCCGGGCTCACGGAAATAGCGGGCGACTCCGGCCTTCAGCTCCTGATCGCCGGCGGCGACGATCCAAAGCACGATGAAAAGCGCCATCAGCGAGGTTACGAAATCGGCATAAGCGACTTTCCACGCGCCGCCACTGGTCATACGGTGTTTAGACCGGGCTTTCTTGAAGATCACGGTTTTTTCGTCGTGACCCTTGCGCGGTCCTTTACGCAACATTCAGCGCCTCCTCATCGGACTTTGTGCCGCGGCAGGCCCGTTCGAGTTCAAGGGCCGAAGGCCGCTCGGCGCTGAACATGACCCGACGGGCATATTCGACTGCGATGATGGGCGCGGCTCCGTGGAGACTGGCGAGCAAACCGGTTTTGATGCATTCGAGATAGCGCCCTTCCTCCTGGCACAAAAGCTCCAATTTGGTGGCGAGAGGTTGAAACATGCCGTAGGACAAAAGCACGCCGAGAAACGTGCCGACAAGAGCGGCGGCGATTTTCTGTCCGATGACCGCAGAGCCCTGGTCGATCGAGGCCATGGCGATGATGACGCCGAGAACTGCCGCGACGATGCCTAGGCCGGGCAGGGCGTCGGCGACTTTCGCGAGGATCGCCGCGGGTCGCCGGCCTTCCTCCTCGTGAGTTGCTAATTCCTCCTCCATGAGGTTTGCGAGTTCGGTTGCATTGGCCGAGCCGCTGATGACGAGCCGGAGAGAGTCACAGAGTAAGTTGCGGGCATGTATGTTGCCGAGGAATCCGGGATACTTCGAGAAAATCGTGCTGTTCGTAGGGTCATCGACGTCTTTTTCCAGCGCCATTTCTCCGTTCTTCCGCATGATCGAAAACAGCTCGTAAAGAAGGTGAAAAAGCTCCATGTACTCGTCGCGCGTATATCCCACGCCGATTAACGCTTTTTTCACCGATTTTAAGAGCGAAACCAGGACCTTACGCGGCGCGGCGATGAGCAGGCTGCCAAACGCGGCACCGCCGATAACAATGAATTCAGCGACTTGCAAAAGTACGGCGGGTGGGCCGCCGGCCTCCATAAATCCCCAAAAAACGGCGCCAAATACAACCACGAAGCCTATAAAACAAAACACGGGTTCTCCTATCAGATCAAAGCGCACTTGTGCGCCTGACCAAGAAATCGACCTTTAAGCGGGAAACTTTAAGTGCGCCTAAAGGTTCCGTTTTTTCTGCCGAAAACTATTACGAGACGAAGCGTTTGGAGGGACACCTTTGTGATGGACGTCGAGCAGGTTTATGCGCACATTGCCCAACAGCCTTATTCCGCGTTAATTGGCAGGATTCTGACGATCAGCGAAAGCGACGGCTCCTGGGAAGACGACCTCATCAAGGTCATTACTGATGATGCCGTCTTTGGCGTTAGGTTTGTCTTTCTTGCCGGTTTGGTCAATCCAGTGCCCGGCTGCATCACGACCGTTCGCAATGCCGTAGATACCCTCGGTTTCGAGATCGTTAAAACCCTGGCGTTGTGGATTCCGCTCTACACCTTCGATGCGGTAAGTCCGGAGGAGACGGCGGATCAACGCATTCGTTTAAGAGATCTCTGGGAGCATTCGCTCGTGTGCGGGCTACTGGCCGGACGAATGGTCGCCGAGGAGGATTATAGCCCGGTTCCCATGGCGTTCACGGCCGGTTTGCTGCACGACGTGGGCCGGGTCCTTTGCTATCGTATGTTTAAAGAAGAATTCGACGAAACGTTAAAGCTTTCGGTTGAACAAAGCATACCACTGACGCAGGCGGAGCGGACGATTTTCGGTGCAGATCACGCCGAAATCGGAGACTTTTGGGCCAAGCGAGTCGGCTTGCCCCGACTCGTCACGTACGCGATTCGCTATCATCACACTCGCTTGGCATCCCTGCCAGGTAATACCGAAGCGTTGTTGAAAAAAACCTTAGCGGTCATTCGCATCGCCGATTACTTCGGTGCAGACTCATTCGGCGCGGAAATAGGTTTTGAGGCGCTGGAAACCCGCAATCCGCTCGGAGATGAATGGGCCGTTTTAACTCAGCGAGATAAAAACTGCCGCCGATTGGTCAAACAGATTCAGCAAGAGATCGCGGGTATTCGCGAAATGTTTGGCTTCGATGAATCGACGCCTGACCGGTCGGTGAGGTCGTTGGTGGGCGTCGGCGACCGTCGGCGCGGGCGCGTGATTCCCTTTCCCAATCGTGGACGAGCGAAAGACGCGAATCTTCACGAGACATCAAAGAAACTCACGATTCTCATCGTGGAGGATCACGGCTCGCTGTTAGAGGTTCTCGGGCTTTACTTTATGCGTGCAGGATATCATGTTCGCACCGCCTCCGACGGCGAAACCGCGCTCGATATCCTCGGTCGAGAAGACGTCCATTTGCTGGTCCTCGACTTGAAGCTGCCGCTTCTTGATGGTTTTGGCTTACTGCGGCGAATGCAAGAGAAAAAAATGATGTATCGACCCTATATCATCGTGATATCCGCCCCAAGCGGCGATGGCGACAAGACCAAAGTCTTCGAGCTCGGCGCCGATGCTTATGTGCCCAAGCCGTTCCATCTTTCCTGTCTGCTGGACAAAATCAAAACGGTAGAACAGCAGCTCGCCAAGTAACCCTCCCGTCAAAAGCCTGACGGCCGTTCCTTGTTTATCTGACAGCATCGATTCAACTCGCCGCCCGACCGTCTACGAGTCAATGATCTATTGAGCCGTCAACTCCTTATATCCTAAGCGGTTTTTGCCGCGGCGCGCCGACCGCATAAATCGACGGCCTTGGCATATCCATTGCTGAGTCGTTGATCTCAAATGTTCACCATCCAGATCACGAAGCGAGTCATTATCGCGTCGATTTTAACGTTTGTCATCGCAACGCTGCTGGGCGCCGGTTGGTTTTACGGCAGAGAGCTTTTGCATCCCGGCGCGGTGGCTCAGGAGACGAGCCCAAGAGACATCACGCTCGAGCTCGAGCCGTTCGTCGTCAACCTTTCAGGCGACGCGGGCCGTTATCTCCGCGCGTCAATCAGCGTCGGCGTCGACAGCGAACGCGACAAACAAATGGTTAAAACCGCCGCTTCGCGCGTTCGCGATAGCCTCATCTTGCTCTTGAGCGGCAAGACCGCTGATAGACTCCTCGCGCCTGACGGCAAGACCGAGCTCCGCGGCGAGATCGTCGAGGGCATCAACGCCGCGGTTGGCGGCGATGTCGTCAATACGATTTATTTTCGCGAGTTTCTCATTCAGTAACCGGAGATTCTCAATATGTTTGGATCCGAATTAGCAACTCCGGCATTGATCGCAGTCGGCGCCGCGGTCGTGGCTCTATTCTCCCGCCGTCTGGGGTCGTTCTTTCAGCCAAAAGCGACGCGTCGCGATTTTCCCCGTCATCTAGGCTCGTTGATGCTCAATCCAAAATGCTCAGTCGCGCTCGTTCAGGCAGGGCCGCAAACCCTGCTGCTCGGCGTCACCGCTTCGAGCGTGACGCTGCTGGCGAAGCTCCCCGCGATCGACGACACGGCGCCGGAGCTATCCGACGATGAAGAAGGCAGGCTGCAATAATGAATCCCAGCGCGCTGCCGCTGCTCGCCGATTCGCTGAAAGGGACGCAGGTCTCGACGGTGTTCGAAATCATCTTTCTCCTCACCGTTCTTTCGCTCGGCCCGCTGATTCTCATCACGCTCACCTCATTTACACGTATCGTGGTCGTGCTCTCTTTTGTGCGTCAGGCGCTCGGCACGCAGCAGGCGCCTTCAAACCAGATTGTCATCGCCCTGGCGCTTTTCATTTCGCTTTATGTCATGGCGCCCGTCTGGCAGCGCATCGAAGCCGACGCGGTGACGCCCTATCTCAACAAAAAGATCACGGCCGAGACGGCGATCGCGCAGGCTTGGACGCCGCTCCGAGGCTTTGTTCTCAAGCAAACGCATCAGGCCGATGTCGCGATCTTTCTCCGCGGCGAGAAAGAAAAGACACTCGATATCAAGGATGCGCCGGCCACGGCGCTGATCCCGGCGTTCATGATCTCGGAGCTCAAGACCTCCTTTCAGATGGCGTTTTTTATTTACGTGCCGTTTCTCATCTTCGACCTCGTGGTCGCCTCCGTCCTGATGTCGATGGGCATGATGTTCTTGCCCCCCGCTCTCGTTTCTCTGCCTTTCAAGCTCGCGCTCTTCGTGCTGGTCGACGGCTGGAATCTGCTGGTCACCTCGCTCATCAGGAGCTTCGAATGACCCCGGAAGCCGTTATCGACGTCTTGCAGCGCGCGTTTCAGGTCGGCGGGATGGTCGCCGCGCCTGTCATTCTGATGAGCCTCGTCGCCGGCGTGGTCGTGAGCGTCCTCCAGGCGACGACGCAGATCAACGACGCCACGCTCGTCTTCGTGCCGAAGATTATCGGCGTTGTCGCCGTGCTCGCGCTTTTTGGTCCGTGGATGTTGCAGCTTTACATCGATTTTACCCGCGAGATGCTTTTGAACCTTTACCTATTCGGCCGGTGAGGCCCGTTTCATGCTCTCGCTCAATCAACTCATCAGCTCAAGATGGCCCGAAGTGGTCACGTTCCTCTTGGTGCTGGGCCGCACGAGCGGGCTCGTGATGAGCGCGCCTTTTTGGGGCAGCCGGATCATCCCGGGGCTCGCGCGCGCGTGGGTTAGCGTCGTGCTGAGCGCCGCTTCCTATCCGTTCGTGGCGACGGTCGCGTTGCCCTCGGGAGCCGCGGCCGGAAGCGACTACGGCGCGATGTTATTCGTCCTCCTCGCGCTGGCGGGGGAGATTTTGCTTGGGATCGGCATCGGCTGGGCCGCCCAGATGCTTTTTGCCGGGCTCAGACTCGCCGCGCAGGAAATCGAAATGAAAATGGGACTCAGCCTCGCGCAGATGATCGATCCGCAGTGGGGCGACCGCAGCTCTTCGCTCGGCGGCGTTTTCGAGCTCATCGCCGTCCTGGTCTTTTTTTCCTTCAACGGTCACCGGCTGCTCATCGAAGCGCTGCACTCGAGCTACAGGGTTTTTCCCTTGGCGGGGTCGAAGCTCGACTTCGCTCGGCTCCTGGTGGGCTCGGCCGGAGAGATATTCTCGATCGCGCTGCGCGTGAGCGCGCCGGTCATCATCGGGCTCCTGTTGAGCGACATCGTTCTCGGCATCATCAGCCGGGCGATGCCGCAGATGAACGTCTTTTCGGTCGCGATGCCGGTCCAGCTATTGCTCGGGTTGCTGCTGCTTTTTCTCTCGTTGCCGGCTCTGGTGTGGTTTTGCGCCAACTACGTCGGCGGTTTAGGCAATCAGCTCGCGGCGCTCGGCTAGATAAAACGTCGCGTATAGCTTTATGGCTGAACAAGACAATTTCGAGCGTACTGAAGAGGCCTCACCAAAGCGCCGCGAAGAGGCGCGGAAAAAGGGCCAGCTCGCCAACTCGCGTTCGGTTGTGCCGGCCGCGACGCTCGCCGCCGCTGTTTTAATCCTGCGCTTCATAGGTCCGGATTTCGTCGAGCGGCTCGGACGGCTGATCGTCGGCTATTTCGCGCTCGCCGGCACGCGCCGCGAGATCGCGCCGGAAAGATTATATTCGTTATCGTTCGAGTCGGGGATGTTGATCGCGCCGGTGCTCGCGCCGTTGTTCATGGGTATCGCGCTCGCCGGCGTGGGCACAGGGCTTTTGCAGACGGGTTTTCTCTTCACGGCCGAAACGCTGCGTTTCGATTGCGGACGCTTGAACCCTCTGAACGGTCTCAAGCGCATCTTCCGGCCTGATGCGGCCGTCGAGCTTTTCAAGGCATTGCTGACTGTTATCGGGCTCGGCGCGCTGACTTACCATTTTTTCTCGGGATCACTGGGTGGCCTCATCGCGCTGCCGGAACTCGGCGTGGGCGAAATGCTCGTTTTTATCGCTCGCGAAGCGAGTCGTCTCACCGCCGGAGCCGTCGCCATTATGGTGGCGCTCGCCGGCGGCGATTACTTGTACCAGAGGTGGCGTGTCTCGGCTCAGCTGCGCATGAGCCGTCAGGAAGTAAAGGAAGAGTTCCGGGAATCTGAAGGCGATCCGCTCATCAAAGGGCGGTTGCGTGGCTTGAGACAAAAAATTTCCCGGCGGCGCATGATGGCCGATGTCGCGAAGGCGGCTGTCGTTATCACCAATCCGGACCATTTCGCGGTTGCGCTCACCTATGCGGCCGGCGAAATGACGGCGCCGCGGGTCGTCGCAAAAGGCGCCGGTTTCGTCGCGCAAAAGATCAAGGAAGTCGCCGCCGAGCACGGAATCCCAATCGTCGAGAATAAGCCGCTCGCCCGGCTGCTCTACAAAGCCGTGGAAGTCGGACAGGAAATTCACGAGAGCCTTTACCGCGCCGTCGCCGAGGTGCTCGCGTACGTTTACAAGCTCCGCCGGGGCTAGCGCATTACATTAAGAACGATGGCTCAAGTCAAAGCACAAAGTAAGTTTTCATGGGGCGATGCGGGCCCGGCGGTCGCGCTGGTCGGGATGCTGATGCTTTTGCTGCTGCCGGTGCCCTCTTGGTTTTTGGATTTCTCGCTCGTCATCAGCATCGCGCTGTCGCTTACGATCCTCATGGTTTCATTTTCCATTAAAGAGCCGCTGGAGTTTGCCGCGTTCCCGACCGTGCTGCTTTTCGGGACTCTGTTGCGGCTGGGGCTGAACGTCGCGTCGGCGCGGCTTATTCTGCTCCGCGGGGACGAAGGGTCGGCGGCCGCGGGACGCGTGATCGAGGCTTTCGGCCATTTCGTTATGGGTGGCAATTACGCCGTCGGCTTCATCGTCTTCGTCATTCTCACCGTCATCAATTTCGTCGTTATCACCAAAGGCGCCACGCGTATCGCCGAAGTCGCCGCGCGGTTTACCTTGGACGCCATGCCCGGAAAGCAGATGGCGATCGATGCGGACTTGAACGCCGGGCTGATCAACGATTCCGATGCCAGACGGCGGCGCGAGCGCGTGCAAAAAGAGGCGGACTTCTATGGTGCGATGGACGGTGCTTCGAAATTCGTCCGTGGCGATGCGATCGCCGGATTGATCATTCTCGCGGTCAATCTGCTCGGCGGTTTTTTCGTCGGGGTCTTGCAGAAGGGCCTGGCGATCTCAGACGCGGCGCAGATATACAGCCTTCTCAGCATCGGCGACGGTCTCGTGGCTCAAGTGCCGGCGATCATTGTCTCAACCGCCGCCGGCCTGGTGGTCACGCGCACGTCGTCGGAAGCCCGCCTCGGGGCAGAGCTCGCGCGCCAGCTGCTCTGGAATACGAAAGTCCTGGGGGTCGTGGCGGCGGCGCTCGCGTTGTTGGCTTTCATGCCGGGATTTCCGGCTGTGCCGTTTTTGCTGACAGCAGCGATCGCGGGCGGGCTGTCCTATTCTGCATCCGAAAAGGAGCAGCGGCGGCATGCCGCTGAGGCCGAGCGGCAGAAGCCGGTCAGACAAGAAGAGGCCGTCAAGCCCGCCCCAGTCGATTTACTGGAACTCGAAGTCGGATACGAGCTGATTCCGCTGATCGACAGCGATAAGGGCGGCTTGGTCGAGCGCATCAAGGCGCTGCGCCGGCAGCTGGTCGGCGACCGCGGTTTTTTGATTCCGCAAATTCACATTCGCGACAACTTGCGTTTGGGAAGCAAGCAATACGCGCTTCTCATCAAGGGCGTCGAGGCCGGCAGAGGCGAACTGAAGCCGGGGAAATTTCTCGCTATGAGCGTGACGAGCGACGCCGATGCCGCCCCGGACCTTCCGGGAGAGCCCACGCAAGAGCCTGCCTTCGGTCTGCCGGCGCTATGGATCTCCACGGCAGACAAAGACCGCGCCGAGCGCATGGGCTATACCGTAGTCGACTGTGAGACGGTCCTCATCACGCATCTCTCGGAGATCGTCAAACGTTATGGCCCCGATCTTCTCACGCGCCAGGACGTCCAACGACTGCTAGACGAACTCGGGAAAGAGAATCCGAAAGTAATCGAAGAGTTGATCCCGCAGCACCTGACGATCGGCGGCGTTCAGAAAGTTCTCCAAAATCTTCTCCGCGAGGATGTGCCGATTCGCGATCTTCTGACGATCGTCGAAACGCTCGCCGATTACGCGCCCCAGGTGAAAGATATGGATCTGTTGACGGAGCACGTCCGGCAGGCGCTCGCGCGCGTGATCACCGCCGCGTGCCGGAACGCCGAGGGCGTCTTGCCGGTGATGACCGTCGATCTCCAGATCGAGCGCATCATCCGCGAAAGCACCCAGGAAAACATGTCGATCGAGCCGCAGGCGGCACAGCGCATTGTCAGCGCCGCGCGCCAAGCGATGGATAACTTTACCGCACGGGGCCTTCTGCCGGTGTTTCTGACAAGTCCCGATGTGCGCCGCCATTTGCGCCAGCTTTTGAGTCACTATCTGAAGCAAATCGTCGTGCTCTCCCATCGTGAAATCAGCGACGGCGTCAAGATTCAATCCTTAGGAGTCATTAGATGAAGCCGAAACAGTTTGTGGCCAAAGATATCAGTGAGGCGCTCCGCGCCGTGCGCGAATCGCTGGGTCCCGACGCGTTGATCCTCGAATCGCGGAGCCTTTCCGACGAGCGGGGCGTTGAGGTCATCGCGATGAATGAAGAGACCGATTCTCTCCGGCCGAGCCGCGGCCCAACGGCCTCTCCGGCCGCCGGCGGCCTGGAAGAGGTGCGCAATGAGATCGCCGAGGTGCGATCGTTGCTGAAATGGCTGCTTCCCTCCATCTCCGGCCCGGGACTGGTCGAGAATCTCCTCGATCAAGGCCTCGCGCCCGAAGTGATTACTCGCATCGCTCGCGAAATGGAAAAGTCTCAGCAGAAGAGCGATCGTGAGCGTCTCTTCACGGCGCTCGCACGGCTCGTCCCCTTCTCGGGAGAGTTCACGAAGCCGGACGCTCGGCAGGGACGCGTTGCGTTTATCGGGCCGACTGGGACCGGAAAGACGACGAGTCTCATCAAGCTGACAGTCCGCCTCGCGGGTAATGGCGCGCGCATCGGCTGGATCAATCTGGAAAGCCGCCGCATCGTGGGGGCTGATTTGCTGGCGAGCTACTGCGGCATTCTCGGTGTCCCATATAGGGCCGCATACGACCGCGAGACTCTAATGCGCGCCGTCGAAGAGCTTTCGGACTGCGATTGGGTGTTGATTGACACGCCGGGATTGAGCCCGCGCGATGCCGACGGTCTCGTCGAGGTCGGCGCGGCGCTGGACGCGATTTCCGATTTGCACCGAATGCTTCTGTTGAGCGCCGCGACGAACGACCGCGACATGGCGGCTTATGTCGAGGACTACAAAAAAGCCGGCTTCGAGGCGCTCACCTTCACGAAGGTCGACGAGTGCCGGCATTTCGGCCCGATGATCAATACCGCCGTGTCGAGCGGACGGCCGCTTTCGTACATCACTTTAGGCCAGGATCTCGTCAACGATCTGCGACTCGGCCAGCCGGATCTGTTGGCCAGCTTATTGCTTTCTGGATGGAGCGACGATGATTGAACAACCTTATGCCTTAAAGACAACCTTGGACAGCGGACAAAATCTTTTCGCCGCTATCGCGCCAGAGTGCGTCGCGGCAGCCACAAATCTAACACCCATTCCCACCGCGCGTGTTTTCGCCGTGACCAGCGGGAAGGGCGGAGTGGGAAAAACCAATACGGTCGTCAATCTCGCTGCGGCGCTGGCGCGCAAGAAAAAGAAAGTTCTTGTCATGGATGCCGATTTGGGACTCGCCAACGTGGATCTTTTTCTCGGCGTCAAGCCCAAATACACGCTGGCGGACTTTTTTTCCGGCCAAAAGCGCCTCGCCGACATCATTATCTCGACGCCGTCCGGCATTTTTCTGCTGCCGGCCGCTAGCGGAATCCAAGAGGTGACGGCGCTCAGCGACGCGCAGAAGATCGCGTTTATCACCGAGCTCGACGCTCTCACCCACGATCTCGATCTCGTGCTCGTCGATACCAGCAGCGGGATCTCCGACACCGTCACCTATTTCACCACCGCGGCGCAGGAGATCATTGTCGTCGTTACTCCCGATGTTTCATCAATGACAGACGCTTACGCCCTGCTCAAAGTCCTCGCCTCGGAGCACGATGAAAAGCGTTTTTGGGTTCTCGCCAATAATGTCGACGGCGAGATCAGCGCGCGGCGTCTTTACGACACGTTATCGCGGACGGCGCTGCGCTTTCTCAACACCTCGCTCGATTTTCTCGGCTGGGTTCCCTGGGACCCGGCGCTTCGGCGAGCGGTTTTCAGCGGGCAGATCGTGAGCGCGAACTCCGCCGATTCGCCCTCGGCGCGCGCGTTTTCCGCCATCGCGGAGCGGTTGCTAGAGCAGGCCGGGGAAGAGATTCGGCTGAAAGGCAACTTGCAGTTTTTCTTCCGCCGCGTTCTCGGCCAGCGGAGAAGCCGGTGAAACCAGCAGCCAAGAAGATCATCGATCAGCAGGCATGGGACGAGATGGTCGAGGCCTACCTGCCGCTGGTCCGATCGGTCGCTGAAAAAGTGCACCGCCGGCTTCCGCCGGGCGTCGATCTCACCTCGCTCATTCATTCCGGTATCGTCGGCTTGCTCGAGGCGCTCGGCCGCTTCGATCCCGAGCGCGGCGTGGCCTTTGAGGTATACGCCCGCTATCGGATCGAAGGCGAGGTGATGCAGTGCCTGCGCTCGCTCGACTGGGCGAGCCGCTCAGTCCGCGCGTGGGGCCGCAAGGTGGAAGCGGCCCGGAACCGCCTCGCCGGACACCTGTCGCGAGTTCCCAATGTCGAGGAGATGGCCGTCGAGCTAAACGTTCCTCTGGAGGAATATTATCGCATCGAGCAGAAGGTGAGCGAAGCGGCATTGCTGAGCTTGGAGGACCTTTCCATCTCCTCCGAGGCGCAATGGGAAAAAGCACAGGAGGAATTTTCCAATTATCCATTTCGAGACCCGCTCGGCTTCGTCGAAGATAAAGATTTGTTAGAGAAGCTCGCGGCGGCGGTTGAGCAATTGCCTGAGCGCGAACGGCTCGTTGTCACGCTTTATTATCACGAGGAGCTGACGCTGCGCGAAATCGGCGAGATCATGAGCTTGACCGAGGGGCGAGTCTGCCAAATTTACAGCCAAGCCGTCGGTCATTTGCGCGATCTCTTGGGCGAGAAACAACCCGTCAAGAAAAAAGCCGCCGCTGACGGCGCAAAGCCGCGCATGAAGAAAACCGTCGCTTAAGAGAGATCGGTGGCCGATCCGCTCAACAGAATAATCCCGTCCGCGTCGGTCGATCGCACCATCGCCGTCGACCGCGAGCGGGATAAAGACAGAGAAAGAGGCGCAGGCAGAGAAAAGTTAAAGCATGCGGAGCGGCAGCAAACGCCTGAATCTCCGACCGCCGAAGAACCCGACGACCAACAGCCGGCCGAGCCGGAAAAAGGCCACGGTCTCGATATCAAAGTCTGAGGCGAAAAAAGAAAGGTGAAAAAATGAAAAATTGGATGATGATCATCGTTTCGGGGCTGCTCGTCTGCTTCATCGCCAAACTGTGGCGTGAAAAACAGTCGGCGATGGGCGCGTCTTATCTCCCTATCCGGGCGTTTCTAGCGGCGCTCGCGGCTCGGCTGAAAAACCGCACGGGCAAACGGGACGATCGTTTGGCGCGGCTGGAGGAGGTCCTGCGCGCCGCGGAACTCACCAACAATAGTTTCTTCCGCTCGCTTGAAATGGTGCAGAAAAACCTCGAGGCCGTTATCGTCCGCGCCGAGAACGCCGAGCAGCGGCTTCACACGCTGCTCACGCAAACGGATCTGGGAAAGACGGACCAGTATTCCTCGGCGGCGCTGCTGCTGAGCGAAGGAAAGAATCCGGAGCACGTGGCGCGGATGCTGAACCTGCCGCTGCATCAGGTGCAGCTCGTTCAGCAGCTGCGCCAGGCGGTGCGGCAGGAGCCGAAGCCGATGTCTTTGAAAACGCCGAGCGCGCGTCGTGGCCAGAAGAGAGCAGAAGAGCCGCTCGTGGCCAAAAAACAGCCGCCGGTTGCCAAACGGGAAAACGGTGCCGCCCACAGGGAAAAAAATGCCGCCACGGTGCGCTAGCGCAATGTCCAGATAATACAAAGGCATCGGAATCATCCTGAATTTCTTTAATCGTTATCGCGGTACGGGTATTGCACAGATGGATAACAAACTATGAATCCGGCGATGTACAAAGCAGTCTCCGGCGCGGTCGCCCAGATGAGGCGGCTCGATGTCGCAACACAAAACCTGGCGAACCTGAAAACGCCCTCCTTCAAGAGCCAACGACTCGCGTTCGGTGAAGTTCTCGCCTCTGTGCCGACGGGCGAGCGCACCGGCGGGTTGGTAGCGATCGCCGAACAGCGCACCGATTTTTCCCAGGGCGAGATCCAGCGTACGGGCAATGACTTCGATCTCGCGCTCGACGGCGAAGGCTTCTTCGTTTTGGGCGGTCGCTTCGGTCCGCGCTACACGCGCGAAGGGACCTTCACGCTTGCCTCTGACGGAACCATGATGAGCTCTTCCGGCGAGCCGGTCCTGGCCGAAAACAATGAACCGATCCGCATCAGCGGCCGTAAAGTCGAGGTGAATGCCGAAGGCGTGATTCGCACCGAGGAAGGCGAGATGGGCCGGCTTAAGATCGTCCGCTTCACGGACGCGCGCGTGCTGTCGAGAGAAGCCAGGGGGATTTATCGCGCACCTGAAACCGTCAAGCCCGAAGCTGCGGCGGAATACCGCGTGCTTCAGGGCAGCGTGGAGCAATCGAACGTGAATTCGATCGATGCAATGACCGCTCTGATCACACTGCATCGCCAATATGAAGCCTATAGCAAGGTGATGCAGATGATGGACGGCGCGACCGAGAGAATGTTGTCGGAAGGAGCGAGGTTATAATCATGAGAGCGCTTTGGACCGCCGCGACCGGGATGCAGTCGCAGCAACTGACCCTCGACGTCATCTCGAATAATTTGGCGAACGTACAGACGGCGGGCTTCAAACGAAGCCGGCTCGATTTCCAGGACTTGGTCTATGAGACGCTGCAGGCGCCCGGCGCCGCTTCCGCACAGGGACTCGAGGTGCCGTCGGGGCTTCAGGTGGGACACGGCTCCCGGGCGGTGTCCACCTCGCGGCTTTTCATGAAGGGTGATCTTCAGCACACGGGGAACCCGCTCGACGTTGCGGTCGAGGGCGACGGATTTTTTCAGATTCTACAGCCGAACGGCGATATCGCTTATACGCAGGCGGGGAGCCTCAAGAAAGACAGTCAGGGGAAGCTCGTGACGACCGAAGGCTTTCCGCTCCAACCCGAGATTACGATTCCGCAGGATGCGCTTACCGTCACCATCGGCGTGGACGGTACCGTATCGATCACTCAACCGGCTTCGACACAGGCGCAGCAGATCGGCACAATCGAACTCGCGCGCTTCATCAATCCCGCGGGCCTCGAAAGCCTAGGGCGAAACCTCTTCCTCCCCACGCAGGCGTCCGGCGACGCGATTGTGGGAACGGCCGGCAAGGACGGTTTCGGAACGCTGCTTCAGGGCTTTGTCGAAATGTCAAACGTCAATGTCGTCGAAGAGATGGTAAATCTTATCATCGGTCAGCGCGCGTACGAGATCAATTCGCGCGCGATCCGCACAGCGGATGAAATGATGCAGACCGCCAACAATTTAGTGCGGTTATAAAGAGCAGTGATGATGAAAGGTATTGCAATACGGATCGCGCTTGCCGCTGCCGTCATGGCCCTTGGCTTCGGCGAGGCCGCGGGCATCGAGGAAAGAGCAAAACAGCTGCTGACGCAGGCGCAGGTCGAGCAGACCCTGCATGGATATATCGCGGCGAAGGGGCCGTGGAAAGCCGATCAGATCGAAGTCAAGGCGCTCTCTTTCAAGCCCGTGGCGCTCAGCGGCGGCAACGTCGCGCTGCGTATATTAAAGCATGGAAAATTGATCGGTCCCGGTGTGCAGAGCTTCCTCGTCGCCACCGACGTCGGCGGCAAAGAAGAGAGACAACTCTGGGTGCGCGCCGATATCAAAGTTTTCGATCAGGTCGTCGTCAGCACTCGTCCGCTCGCCTCACGCGAAGTCATCGCGGCCGAAGACGTGCGTCTCGACTGGCGCGAGATCGGCACCAGCGCGCCGCGCGCCTATACAAAAATCGAGGAAGTTCTGGGCAAACAGGTGTCGCGATCAACGAGCGCGAACGAAGTTCTCACGATCGCGCAGGCCGAATCGCCTCAGGTCGTACGCCACGGCGGCGCGATCGTTCTGATTTACGAAAACGCGTATCTCCGGGTCGAGACCGCCGGCGAGGCGCTGCAGGCCGGTAAAGTAGGAGACACGATCAAAGTTAAAAATCCCGCCTCGGGAAAATTACTTCAAGGCATCATCGTGGACGCGCGAACAGTGCGCGTCCAGTAAAGAGTCTAAAAAATGAACCAGCTCCCAGACGTTAAGCGGCAGGCGACGCATCAAGCGGGAAAATTCGCATTTTCTCGAGACCGGCTATGGCTGATCGCGTTTTGTTTGCTCTTATCGGGTTGTGCCGCGCTCGAACGCCGCGTCTTTCCCACTCCGACGGCCGAAGAACTTCATCGTGAGACCTTGCGTCTGGGGTCGGTGCCTATCGCGCCGACGACCGACGTTTCAGTCTCGCCGGGATCGCTTTGGCCCAAAGACGACCATGTCTTTTTCTACGCCGATCAGAAGGCGCGCCGGGTCGGAGACGTCTTGACGGTGAGGATCGTCGAGGCCGCCGAGGCGAGCAATGCCGCCGATACGGGTCTCTCCCGCAAGTCCTCGATCAGCGCGCGCGTCGATAACTTTTTCACGGCCAAGAAGTTTCTCGGGGTCCCCTTGAGCCAGAATGCGGTGGAATCGAGCTCCGAGAATGCGCATGTCGGCTCGGGCACAACCACGCGCGAAGGTAAAGTCACCGCGAGCATGACCGCCGTGGTGACGCAGACGCTGCCCAATGGAAACCTCGTGATCAAAGGCGTGCGCGCCGTCGGCGTCAATCACGAAGAGCAATTCATCACGCTCACCGGCATCGTCCGGCAGGAGGACATCGCGCGCAATAACACCGTGTTGTCCTCGCAGATCGCCGACGCGCACATCACGCTGACGGGCGCGGGCGTGGTCGACGACAAACAGAAGTCCGGCTGGGGCACGTGGATTTTCGATTGGTTCTGGCCGTTTTGAAAAATCAGGCAATCAGACATCAGGCGAGAGGCATCAGGATGAAAAAAGAAGCGACGATCTTTAGGCAACACGCAACATTAAATAGCGGCAAAGCGTTCGCTTTCCGCTTGTATTCCTATTGCGTTATCGTTGCCTGTTGCCTTGTTTCGACTCCCGTTGACGCCTCGCGAATTAAAGATTTAGCCCAGGTCGAGGGCGTGCGAGCGAACCAGCTGATCGGTTATGGTCTCGTCGTCGGGCTCGACGGCAGTGGCGACCGTCAGGACCCTCGATTTACGGTGCAAACGCTGACCAATTTATTGCAGGCGTACCAAATCAACGTCGACCCTGTGGCCGTGCGGGTGAAAAACGTCGCCGCGGTAATGGTGACGGCCGAAGTGCCGCCTTACGCTCAGGCCGGCACTCGACTGGACGCCATCGTCTCGTCCATCGGGGATGCAATGAGTCTATCCGGCGGGACGCTGCTGCTCACTCCGCTGAAGGGCGCGGACGGCCGCGTTTACGGCGTCGGGCAGGGCCCGGTAAGCCTCGGCGGCGGCTACACGGCGCTCGGCATCGGCGCGCGCATCAGCAAGAATCACCAGACGACTGGACGGGTCACCTCCGGCATCCTACTTGAGCGCGCCATTCCTTCGGAGATCCTTAACGCGGCCGGCGAGATCAAGATCAATGTCAACAAGCCTGATTTCACTACGGCGCAGCGCATCTCCGAGGCAATCAATAATTCCGAGTTCAAAGCGATCGCCCAGCCGCTCTCTCCCGGCGTCGTCATCGTGAGGTTGCCGCTCCAATTCGAAGACAATCCGATCGCAGTTAT
>DATJFG010000067.1:0-27896 GCA_035495775.1 Verrucomicrobiia bacterium
AGATCCGGCGCCCACCCTTCCGGTGGCCCTTCCGGTTTTTTCTCCCCCTGCTGATGGCAGCTGAAGCAGTTGAAGTAGTCCTTCGATATCAAGATTTTCGCCGCCTCAATGTTCTCTTTCGGGATCTTTTGCTCGTCGAATGAGGCAAAAGGCACGTCGACCTTCGAAAGCCCCTCGAAGTAATTGATCAGCGTGTTCACTTCCGCGTCGTTCAGCTGGAACGTCGGCATGCGCAGCGCGAGCCACGGCCGGATCGAGAAAGGCGCCTTGATGAAGCCGAAGAGCCACGGCGCCTGGACCTTTTCACCCTCGCCGTTCAAGATCGGCGGCGCGAATGTAGGATTCTCCTGGTAGTACTTGCGGATAAAGCCGCCGCGCTTTTCGATCTCGTGGCAGCCGACACAGTTGTACTGCTGCATCAGTCGGCGGCCGTCGACAACTTGAACGGTGCGCTGACCGCGATCGGCCGTATAGCGCGGCGGCACTTTCCGGTCTTGAAAACCGGCGAGCAGCAGTCTAAGCGCCTTGATGTCCTCGTCGGCGAGATCGAACTGCGGCATAACCTGCTCGACCCGCTCCGTCGCATAGGTGCGCGGCGTCTTAAGCTTGTTGTAAGTCCAGTCGTCCCAGGTGTTCGGGATATCGGTGTGATTGCCGAAGAAAAGTTCTTCGAGCTTCTTGGACCCGAAGGTCGTGAGCTCGACGCCGATGCGTGACTCCTTTTCCATTCCCGGGATGTCGTGGCAGCCGAAGCAGCCGTATTTCCGCACCAGCCCTTCGCCGCGTTTGATGTGCTTCGCATCCGCGAGCTGCTGGTCGATATTCACGATCGGCTCGGTCTTGCCGCCGAGCGTCATCAGGTAACTGGTGATGGCGGTCGCCTCCTGATCGCTCAACCTCAGGCTCGGCATGTGCGTCTGCGGGAAGTAGTCGCGCGGGTTCTTGATCCAATAATAGGCCCAGCGCGGCCCGACCTTTGCAGCGATGTCTTTTAAATTCGGCACGAGGTCGTGTTGTTTCCCGACCGTGGTGCTGAACTCGCCTTCGGCAAAGCCGTGGCAGCCTTTGCAGCCGATGGATTCGACCAGCGTCTTTCCCTGAGCGGCGAGGCCGCCGCCAACGCCGGAAGGCTCAGGGTGCTCCTGCAGCCACTTATCGCCCTCTTCTTTCGAGAGCGACCATAGAAAAGCGGTGATCGCGACGGCGTCGTTTTCCTTGAATTCGAAGTTCGGCATGCGTGTGCGCGGCCTGAACTTATGGGGGTTCTCTACCCAACGAACCATCCAGCTCGGATCGAGCTTCGCACTGATTCGCCGCAGGCTCGGGCCGATTTTCGGAATGTCTTCGTAGCCTTTGACGAGATGGCAGCCGGTGCAGCCGATCTGCTCGAAGATTCTCTGGCCCTCCGCGGCCTGCGCCGCGGCCTCGAGCGGCTGCATGTTCAAATGGCACGACGTGCAGCTCGACTGCACTTTCGCACCGCGGAGTAGCGGATGCTCCCAGAACTCGACTTCGCCGTGCGCCGCCTTGACGCTGTTAACCGCGGGTCCCTGCCCTTCGTGGCAGGTGGTGCAGCCGAATTTTTCCGGCGGATGGGCATTGTCGGCGAGCAAGACTTCGCGCTGCGGATGGGTGCGAAACGGCTGCGGCGCGTTTTCAAAGCCGGGACGGTTGATCGCCGTGTGGCATGTCTGGCAGCGATCGGCGCGCGCGACCGGCTGGTCGAAGTTGTTCCGGTCGAACTCGTTCAGAGCGACCTGGCGAATGTTTGGAATTTTGTAGACCGGAAGCGGGCCGACTTTGAAGAGTATGGCGTTCTGCATGGTCGCGAACGCCTTGTCCCGGTCGGCTGTCTGTTTGGCGAGCTCGGTCTCGAGTTCCTTGGTGCTGGAAATGATTTTTTTAATCTCTTCTTTGAGCTGGTCGCGGCGTTGTTTCCACGCTTCCGCCTGCGGATCGATCTTGGCTTTGCGCTGGTCGAGCTCGCGGATGCGGTCGTCATAGGGCTTAGTGTTGCGTCCCTCCTGCACCGCGTGGTCGTGCTCGTACCAGGCCTCCTCCAACTCGCTTTTAATGAACTTCGCCTTTTGGTCCTGGTTTCCGAATTCGATTTCGGCCTTTTTCTCTTCGCTCTCGAGCACGGCTTTCTTCTTGGCGAGTTCGCCGTTCTTTAAGCTCTGCTGTACGGCGGCAAGCTTCTTCGTCAACTCTTGATAGTTGGGATCGGCGGAGAGCTTTTTGTTCTCCTCGTCGAAGGCGGCCTTGGCCTTCTGATAATCGAGGCGATAGAATGCCGTCTGGAACTCCTTCCATGGACGGCGCGTGAAGTTGTCGTCCCAGAACGACCACAGAGTCACGACCACGAGCAGAGCGCTGCCGAGCAAAAAAACCGTTCCGTAGGATTTCTTTTCTTCTTTTTCGTCAATCCCGCGAACTGCCATCGCCCTTCCTCAAATCGTTCTTTGTTCCAGCGCGCGGCCGAGCCAGAAAAGCCCGACGCCGATGAGCGTCAGCACGATCTCGTCGGCCATCGAGCGCCCCTGGGTAACGCCGACGTACAGCGCGTAGCCCACGTCCGCGATGCCGAGCGCCTGAAAAACTTTCGCCACGTAGAACATCGCGTCAGATATTGATCCACTTAGTGGCCAGGATGTATTTCACGTTGAAGGCGAGGCGGAGAAACATCTTCACCGGGAGAGCTAGCATCGTGACCACCAGAAATGCCGTGATCCCGAAGCGCACCGGGCCCCAGCGGTCCATGAACTCTTTGCCTTTGATTCGAACAACCCATGCATAAAAGAGCCCAAACCCCACGATGAAATAAGCCACAACGCAAAACAGCCCGAAGACGATCGACAGCGTCTCATTACGGATTCCGAGGAGATACGGAAGGTCGACGTTGGTGAGCGCGACGACCTTGTGCGGATCCCAATGCTCCCACGGCCAGAAGAGGTTCCAGCCCGGGCCGCGGAAAAATGTCCCGATGATGATCATGCTGACCCAGAGGACGTGAAAGCCGAAAAAGAAAGTCAGAATCTCGTACTTTCGGTCTTTGAACGTGTAATAGCCGTTGCCCGCCGGGTTGATGTCGATAAACGGAATCACCATGAGGCCGATGATGATGAATGTTGGGAGCACCACACCCGCATGCCACGGATCGAAATACACCAGCATTTCCTGCAAGCCGAGGAAGTACCACGGCGCCTTCGATGGATTCGGCGTGCGCGTGGGATTCGCCGGCTCCTCGAGCGGCGCGTCGAGGAGCAGCGCCCAGAGCGTGAGCACGACGATGACGAACAGCGCCACCAAAAATTCCATGCGCACGAGATGCGGCCAGGTGTGAACCTTGTCGTCCACCGGCCGCTTTCTTTCCTGTACCTCCGCCATCGTATAACCCTTTATGTTCTTCTTAAGCCTTACGTTTCGAAGCCCGGTGCCCCGCGCTACAGCGATGGGCCCGAAAAGCCGTCGCGCCGGATGCGCCAAAAATGGACGGCCATCAAAAGGCTGGCGACGAGCGGAATAAAGATGCAGTGCAGGATATAGAACCGCAGCAACGTGTGCGGTCCGATTTCTCCGCCACCGAAAAGAAACGCCCGCGCGTCGTATATCGGGTTGGCGCCGACGAGCTCGTGAAACGGCCCCTCGTGCCCGAGCAGTGGTGAAGCCCGCGCCATGTTCGAGCCGACGGTCACCGCCCAGATGGAGAGCTGGTCCCACGGCAGAAGATAGCCGGTGAAGCTCAACAGCAGGGTCAGGACCAGCAGCAGTACGCCGACGATCCAGTTGAACTCGCGCGGCGGCTTGTACGAGCCAGTCAAAAAGACGCGGAACATATGCAGCCAGACGAAAACGACCATCGCGTGCGCCGCCCAGCGGTGCATGTTGCGCATCAACATGCCGAACGGCATGTCGAATTCCAGGTATTTCATGTCGGCGTAGGCGTATTCCGCGACGGGACGGTAATAGAACATCAAGTAGATGCCGGTAATGACCGTCATCAAAAACATGAGGAAGGTGAGCCCGCCCATGCACCAGGTGAAGCGCATGCGTACGCCGTGCCGGCGCACTTTGGCCGGATGCAGATGCAGCCAGACGTTGGCGGTCACCATGAGGACCCGGTTCCGCGGCGTATCCTCGTAGCCGTGCCGGAAGATCGATTTCCAGACCTGGCTGTCGACGATGTCCTTCTTGATCTCTTCGATTTTGTCTTTCAGCGCCATATCGATTCCGATTTAGACCTTCAGGATGCTTTCCGGATGCTGGTCGTCCGGCTCGCCGCCGGCTTCCATCCGCAGAATCTTGCTTTTGTCGACGACGAGTTGCCCGTCGTCGCCGACATTGACTTTCAGCCGGTCGAGCGGCCGCGGGGCGGGGCCTTCGAAATTGAGACCGGATTTATAAAACCCGCTGCCGTGGCACGGGCACTTAAACTTATTCTCCGCGGCGAGCCAGCGCGGCGTGCAGCCAAGGTGCGTGCATTTGGCGAAGATCGCGTAGATGCCCTCCTCTTCGCGCACAATCCAAACGCGCTGCTCTTGTTTGTACTTCTCACTCACCTCGCCGACCGCATAGTCCGCCGGGAAGCCGGCCTTGAACGTCGCGGGCGGCTGAAACAAAACGCGGGGAAACGCCGAGCGGAGAAAAGCCAAGAGGCTAAAACCGGTAAAAATTCCGAAACAGCCCCATCCGAGCCGCGTAAAGAAATCCCGCCGCGACCAAATGCCTCGCTTGACTTCTGTGTCGTCCGCCATTTTATTTTATTTTTTAAACCAACTGATAATCGCGCCCGTTATAACAAAGATCAAGCCGCAGAATACGAGAGCCAGTCCAACCACCGGAAAGATGAAAAAGAATCCCCCGCCCAACACCACGACGAGAATGCCGCTCGCCAGCGGGTTGAACGGTCCCGCGGTGGTTCTTTCCCTGACCCCTTTTACGTCCTGCTCAAATATCTCCTCGCGTATAAGCGTGTAGGCGAGCTCTTTGAGATCGTCGCGTTTTTCCGGTTCTGCGCTCTGAATCAGACGGCCGAGTTCTTGCGCCAAACGTTCAATTTCTTGCTCGCGCGCTTGATGGCCTGTATTGGAAGAATCGGAAGCCATCGAGATCAAATGTTGTGATTAATATAGAAATTTTTGTTTGTCAACGGACTCGCCCATAGAGTGATGCGAAACGGATTCGTGAGACTTATTGATTATGCTTTGCGACGAGCCTCGAGCAGCACCACGGCGGTCGCGGCGATACCTTCTTCCGCGCCGATCCAGCCCATGCCTTCGGTCGTGGCGGCCTTGAGATTGATCCGCGCCGCGGGAGTTTGGAGCAGCTGCGCAAGCCTGCGGCGGATTTTCTCGTAATGCGGCGCGAGGCGCGGCTTCTCCGCGATGACCGTCACGTCACCGTTGACGATGGAGAATTTCGCCCGCCGCATCGTCTGCAACACTTTTTCCAGGAGCTTCGCGCTGGAAATATTTTTGTAGCGCGCGTCGCTGTCGGGGAAATGGACACCGATGTCGCCTTCGCCGAGCGCTCCCAAGATTGCGTTGATCAGGGCGTGGAGCAGCACGTCGGCGTCGGAGTGGCCGGCGAGTCCCGCGCTGTGCGGGATTTCAATCCCGCCCAGGACGAGCTTTCGCCCGCGCTTAAAACGATGCGCGTCGAAGCCGTGGCCGATGCGGAAGTCACCGCGCATGGGCCAATAGATTCATCACCAGTGATGTAGCACTTTTCATGGCATGCAGTTTCTTTCGTCTTTCGTTTTGCGCTGAACGCCCTCCCCTAGAATGCGCTCCGTTTTTTTGGATGCTGTACAGATTCGACCCTGCTCGTATGAAACCTCGTATTGCTTCACGGGTTCGTAGGTTTGTGTTTTTTCATTCCAGGCAAACTCTTCCTCAAGTTTGAAATGCTGTCTTACCTCATAAGGATTGGGCCGTGTAGTCAAAAGGCTTGTAGCTTTTATGCGCTTGGCCGCTTTGTCATCGATAAAGTCCACCCTGGCCAAATAATCATGCGGCATGCTGCCCCGCCCCCCGGAACCGTAACCCTCCAAATCATAACTCCAGATCGTAGCGAATTTCTGCCCATTCCATCGGATAATTTCCGTCTTTCTATATACATTTCCCGTCTCGACGGGAGACTTATCGTAAGTACATCTCAGCTCGAAAAACTTATCGGCCTGAATGAGTTTCATTGTAGAGATTTCGGTTTCTTCGCCGAAGAATCTTCTTCCTTCTTCACTTCTCCAGGCGACTCTTATTTTTTCATCATCTTTGTGCAGAATGGCAAACACCGCTTGACTGTTACAAAAAGTACATAGCCCCGTGTAGACATCGACGACGACAGCCAGCTCTTCATCCGGATCGTTGTCGAAATTTGCCACAACTCTCTTCATTGCAAGTATGGCAACTCCGTCTATTGTCGCCGGGTCCGGCATCGGCAGCGCTTCTATATTCTTGGGATACAAGTAGAGCTTCTCTTTTGGAAAGAGCATTCGCGCTATCTGCTGATCGGAAACTTTACTCCAGGACCAGGGAACTTTAGTAACCTTACGGGGCGTTTCCGCAGCGTTGGCCAAATCGCCGAAGAAAACAGAAACGATCAGGGCAAAAATGATCTGCGCAGCAACTTGAGCCTTTAACATATCAAGCCTCTGATTATCCTTACGGCTTGGACGAACGATGTTTTTGGAAGATCATCGCTCGATCCAAACCAACATGCAACTACGCTCGCAATCGGCTGCGAAGATCGGCTACAATGCTCGCAGATGTGGATTTTTAAGTGGTTCTTGCTGTTTCTCGTCGCGCTTCCGGTTTTGATGGTGGTGTCGGGCCGGATCCTGCTCGGGCAGGACTACCGCACCGCCAACCGTGACAGCGCGGGCATCGCCCCCGACCCCAAGCTCACGCCCGAGGCCGTGGTTGAGGTCTACGCGGCGCGCGCGCTCGACTGGCGCGGCATATTCGCCGTCCATACGTGGATCGCGATCAAGCCGGAAAGCGCCGCCACGTACACCGTCCACCAAGTGGTGGGCTGGCGCGTGCGCCGGGGCCTCGCCGCCCTTTTTTCCGAGTCCGGGATTCCTGACCGGAATTGGTTCGGCAGCCGCCCCGAGCTGCTCGCCGACGTGCGCGGCGCGGAGGCGGCGCGCGCCATCGAAAAAATCTTAAAAGCCGTCGAGACTTATCCTTACGCAAACGAATATCGACTCTGGCCGGGTCCGAACAGCAATACCTTCACGGCGTACATCGCGCGTCAGGTCCCCGAGCTGAAACTCCAATTGCCGGTGACGGCGATCGGCAAAGACTTTCCCATCGACGGGATGCCGCTCGAACGCGCAGCGAGCGGGACCGGTATCCAGCTTACGATTTACGGCTTGCTGGGGGTTATCGTGGGTATCGAAGAGGGATTGGAGGTCAACTTAGCGGGGCTGAGCTTCGGCCTCGACATAAAACATCCGGCGCTGAAGCTGCCTTTCATCGGAAGACTCGGTTTTCCGCTCTTTCCCAAGACCGAAGAGACGATCAGGCGAAGCGAGGAAACTACTCCATAGCTTCGGGCGGCAGAGCTTTAGTTTCCGGGACAATTACTAAGGCGTCCGGCAACAGAACTGTTGTCGCGGGCGGCGCATCGATGGCGGGGGCCTGGGCCATTTGAAGCCGCTGCGAAGGATTACCGATATGAATATGCGGGCCCGTCGCCGAGCCCTCTACGCGTCGGCGGAACGCGATAAAAGGAATCTTCGCTTGTCTTAAGTATCCGATCAGCGTCCGCCCTTCCCTGCTGTCGGGATTCAGCGCGACATCCATCGCTTCGTGGTGGTCAAACCCGAGCTTGTCGTGCGTCTCGGTTTGCCCCATGGCGCTGACCGGCAGGTCGTGGCCGAATTTTTTCAGGAAAAAATCCTTGATCTTTTCGGCCTTATCAAGCGACCAGTCCGCCGAATACTTGATTCCCTGGATCAACAGCGCCGGCAGACGCTGCACACGGCTTGCCGACGGCCGCCGAGTTTTTACAGGGATGAAGCGACTCTGTGCCTCGGCGATGCCGGCGAATAGAAATACCGCCAGACAAACAGCCGGCACGATATGTCGTCCGAGAAGACGCATACTCATTCGATGCCCCGCGGCAAAACCGCCGCAGTGCGCGGACTCCCTTCGTTCGCGGTCAGCCGACCGCCGGCTCCTGAAGTGGTCGATCCGTTGCGACCGCCGCCGGCGTATAGGATTCGACCCAGACCGAAAAGGTTCGGGCTTCCGCCGGCTTCAGAATACCCACCGAGATCACCTGTCGCGTGACTTCCTCACCTCGATCATTGGTGACGGTCAGCACGAGGCAGTATTCGCAGCCGTCGCCGTCTTCGGGCTGGCGCAGCGTCGCCTGCAACCGAAGCGGCTCACCGGCAGGCACGGCGACGGGTGGTTTTAAGCCCGCCATCGCTTTACCGCCGTCGAAACGGAGAGTATGCCGGCAGGCGGGACAAACCGTCGACCGCTGCAGGATCGTCGTCTTACAATGCGGACAGTTCCGCGTCGCGCCCAATGCTGAGCTCGCCAATTTCATAACGCGCTTCGATTATAGTTGTTCTCGACTTTCTTGACGACATTCAATTCCACTTTTTTGGAGTCCTGGTCGTCCCAGCCGAACTCCACGCGACCGCGCATGCGTGACCCGGCGGCGACGGTGAGCGTTTTGGCTTTTAAATCGCCGATGAGCTGCCCCGACTGAAGAAGCTTAACTTGCGTTGAGGCGTTGATATTCCCCTCGATTTGGCCGCCGACGGTAACGGTGTCGGCGCTGATCTCGGCGCTCACGCGCGCGCCCTGTTCCACGGTAACGTCTCCGTTGACCCGCACATCGCCTTTAAAGTTCCCGGCTATGTGGATGTCCCCGTCGCCTT
Source organism: Verrucomicrobiia bacterium (assembly GCA_035495775.1). GTDB lineage: Bacteria > Desulfobacterota > Binatia > UBA9968 > UBA9968 > JAJPJQ01. Next base: position 8,900 of record DATJFG010000067.1, read on the forward strand.
CGATTTTGCCTTCAATGATAAGGCCGCTGCCGATGATCGAATCCCTCGAAGCGGTATGGCGGGCGGGAAGCGGTGTCGCTTCGACGGTTCCGCCGTTCTCGTGCACCGCTTCGAACGGCATCGGAGTTCCGTCCGCCTTATTGAGCTCTTTCCAGATGGCCATGAATGTTCCCCCTTTTTTGGTTTGTTTCGCAGATCAAAAATTAGCAAAAATGTACGCAAGAGTTGTACCACTGCGCCAAATCCTATTGGCCTCAGGTCGCGGCATATGGCGAACCGGCGGTACTTCGCGTGCAATGTCTTTCCTTTCGCGAACTTGTCGTCCTTTGTTTGCGGGCGATGCGGACACCGATAAAACAATAGAAGAGACAAGAAATGACAACTCTCGCGGACAGTGCACAAGTTTGGTACCTGATTCGCAGGAATATCCCTTCAATCGAAGCGGCAAATCCTGCGCACGTTGACACTTCGAACGCTTCTCGATTATGGTCGAAGCGGGTCAAAGCCGGGATGCTGTATCAGGATCTGCGCGATTGGATCGAGCGCGCCGACGAAGTCGGCGAGCTCAAAAGAATCGACGGCGCCGATTGGAATCTCGAAGTCGGCGCCGTCGCCGAAGTCGCGCAGCGCCTAGAGCATTCGCCCGCCGTCCTTTTCGATCGTATTCGAAGTTATCCACAGGGACGGCGGATTCTCACGGGCATTCACAATCCGACGCTGAAGCGCCAGTGCCTGACAAATCATCTGCCGCTCGATTACAACCGAGACCAATTCATTCAAGCCTGGAAACAGCGCCTCAACCGGCCCAGTCTTATCCCGCCGAAGGTTGTCGCGAGCGGGCCGCTGCTGGAAAATGTCTTCGAAGGCAACGACATCGATCTCTTCGCGCTGCCAATTCCGCAATGGCACGAAGAAGACGGCGGCAGATATCTCGGCACGGCCGACATCACGATCACGCGCGATCCGGACGAAGGCTGGGTCAATCTCGGCTGCTACCGCGTGATGGCGCACGATCGCGACACGCTCGCGCTCTATATGTCGCCGGGACATCACGGTAACATCCACCGGCAGAAATATTTCGACCGGAAAAAGCCGATGCCGGTCGCGATCAGCTTCGGTCCGGATCCACTGTTGTGGCTTGCCGCGATGATGGACTTGGACTGGGGCGTGTCGGAGTATGACTATGCGGGCGGCCTTCGCGGCGAGCCGTTCGACGTGATCGAAGGAAAGTACACAGGCCTGCCGATTCCCGCGGCGGCGGAGGTTGCGATCGAAGGCGAGGTCATGCCAGGAACCAGCATTAAGGAAGGCCCGTTCGGCGAATTCACTGGCTATTACGCCAGCGGCGAGCGCGCCGAGCCTATACTCAAAGTAAAGCGCCTGATGCATCGGAACGATCCGATTATTACGGGAGCGCCGCCGGTGCGTCCCGCATCTGGCGCCGACTCGACACTCATTCGCTCGGCGTTCATCTGGGATTACCTGGAAAAGGCCGGCGTACCGGACGTGCGGGGCGTCGCCTGCTATCAAACCCGATTTTTCATCGTCGTCTCGATACGCCAGCGCTATCCGGGTCACGCGCGCCAAGCGGCGCTCGTGGCCGCTCAATGCCGCGCCGGCGCGCTGCTCTCGCGCTACATCGTCGTGGTCGATGACGATATCGACATATGGGATTTTAATGACGTCCTTTGGGCCATTTGTACGCGGGCGGATCCGTCCGTCGATATCGAAGTGGTGCGGCGCTGCTGGAGCAATCCGCTCGATCCGATCATTCCGCGGCAGGAGCGCGGGTTTAACTCGCGCGCGGTCATCGACGCCTGCCGGCCGTACGAATGGGCAAAGGATTTTCCGGCGGTCTCCGGCGCGAGCGAAGAGTTGAAGGATCGCGTGCGGAAAAAATTCGGCCATCGATTGGTCTATGCGAAACCGTAGCGCACCCTTTTGTCTCGCTGCGTTAGCTCTCTCTTTTCTCCCGCTTGCGAGCATGCAACGCGCTGCAGCCGCTGCGACCAAGCCGCTTCAGAAGACGAAGCTCACGGTGCCGGCGAAGTCGCTGAGCTTTTTTCCCTATTACTTCGGCAGGGACAGGCGCATCTTCGAGGATGAGGGGCTCGACGTCGAGCTGATCGTCATCCGGCCGCCGCTCGGGGTCACCGCTCTACAAGCGGGCGAGCTGGATTATTCCGCCGCCGCAAGTCTGGGCATGCGCGCGGCGCTTAAAGGCGCGCCGCTCAAGGTGTTGATGTTCATTCAGACCCGTCTGAGCTTCAGCCTTATCGGCCAGCCGGGCATGACGGCGCAGAAGATCTCGACCGTCGGCGTGAGCGGCGTCGGCTCGCTGGCGCACTACGCGGCTCTGACGGTGATGAAAAAGATCGGCCGCGGAGGGGCCAACGACAAGGTGACGTACATCACGACCAACACGACGGCGCAAAGCTATGCGGCGCTCGTCGGGAAGGCCGTGGACGCAACGATCTTATCGCCGCCGTACACCTCGATGGCGACGCTCGCAGGCTATACCGATCTCGGCAACGCCTTCGATGTGCGCGATTTTCAGGGCGGGCTAACCGCACGCGTCGACCATCTCAGCCAAAAACGCGAGCAGGCGAAAGCGATGATCCGCGCGACTCTCAGGAGCCTCGAATACATCGTCAAGCACGAAGCGGAAGTCGTGAAATACCTGCAAAAAGAGTTCGGCCTGGATGCGCGCGTCGCCGCGGAGAGTTATAACATCATCAAGCAAGTGCTGAATCTCGACGGAGATGTCGAGGAGCCGGTGCTTCGTTCGGTCGTCGAGAACATGAAGAAGGATGCGCAGATGACTGCCGACGTGCCGCTCGACCGCGTCGCCGATCTCTCGCTCCTGCGCGAAGTGAAGGCCGAATTGCAGGGAAGGAAGTAATTATATGGAGAGCCAGATCAAAGCCGCCGATATCATCCGCGAGATAAAGCGCGCCGGCATCCGTTTCATCGTCGCGCTGCCCGATCGGGTGACGAGCGAGCGGCTGTTGAAGCCGATGCTCGCGGATCCGGAGTTCCGCGTGGTGCAGGTCTGCAAGGAGGACGAGGGCATGTCGATCTGCAGCGGTCTTTACGCCGCCGGCCATCGCGCCCTCCTGCTCATCCAATATACCGGTCTGCTCGATTCGCTGAACGCGATGCGCGGCGTCGCGATCGAAGGAAGCAATCCGATTTGCTTCATGGTCGGGCTCCTCGGCAAAGAGCCCGGCGTTCGGCCGACGCAAGCGAAACGCTACGGAATCCGCGTCGTCGAGCCGGTGCTCGACGCAATGCAGATCGAGCACGAGCTGATCGAGACCGAGAACGATTCGGCGAAGATCGTCCCGGCCGTCGAGCGCGCATACGAACGGCTTGCGCCGGTGGTGATGATGATCGGAAGGGAGCCCGCCCGATGATGAAACGCGATGAATGCCTAAAGGCGCTGGCGCGCCGGCGCAAAGATGAGATCGTTGTCGCCGTTTATACGGCGGCGCAGGAATGGATTCACATCTCGCCGAACGAGCTCAACTTCACATTCATCGGCGCGATGGGCCAGGGCTCCTCGCACGCGCTCGGCTTGGCGCTCGGCCGCCCCGACCGACGCGTTATCGTGCTCGACGGCGACGGCAGCCTGCTCATGAATCTCGGCAGCCTGGTGACGATCGCCAACGCGGCGCCGAAGAATTTCATCCATTGCATCTGCGAAAACGGCACGTACGAGACCAACGGCGCGGTGTCCATTCCAAATCGCAACAAGGTCAGCTTCGCCGGCCTCGCGCGCGGCGCGGGCTATCCGAAGACTTACGAATTCGCCGCGCAAGATGAGTGGGAGCGCGCGCTCGACGATGGATTATTAAAGGAAGACGGACCGATCCTGGTCGATTTAAAAATGGAGCCCGGCGAGAAGTATCCCGAAGATTTTCGCCGGCTCTACAATGTCGAATATCGGGAGGCGTTTAAGAAGGCGCTGGCGAAGTAAGACCGTTCTGGGGGCTCATTTCGCCGCGAAGCAGTAAAACCGCCCGGCACCGCCGCCCGGAGCCGTGTCGTTACAGCCTCGGCTCTCATGCGCCGAGTTCCATGACGCAGAACTTCCGACGGTATTGCCCTCGCGGCCGATGCCGTCGGCGTGACCGATTTGCGCCATGATGTCGGCAGAGTCGGATGTCCAGTCGTTGCAGGTTTTTCCGGCCATCAATCGCCCTTCCGCCGTCGAGCCGGTGAGCACGTCGTGCTCTGTCGGTCGCGGCGAGCCGGGCCAACGGCCCGGAATAAGCTGGCCCTTCTCGTCTACGGCGAACAGAATCGGATTGCCTCTGCGCTCGTGAAGATCGGCGATATCCTTTCCGACCATAATACCGTTCGCGTTATACCAAGGACCCTGGCCTATCCGATCGCGCGCGTGCACCGGCTGATTTTTATTTTCAGGATCTCGCTCGGCGCTTAAGTACGCGCGCCATGTCCTCTCGCCCTGCCCGACGGCAGCGGCCAGGCTTTGGCAAAGCTTATCCGCGGCGGCTAGCCCCCCGAGATTGCCCGTCTTATGCTTAGCGCTGGTGACAAAAAAACCCAGCGGCTGAGGTGGCGCGTCGGCGGCGTGAGCGATGTCCGTCATAGCGATAAGCGTGATAACCATGAAGAAGACGATGAGTCGCGTAGAGCCTCCGTAAAAAGATTTGGACCGGGTATTCAAACCCGCGCTAGAACCCGCCGCGGTCAACCATCCAGTCTTTGAGCGGCGCCGCGTTGACTCTCTTCAGTTCTTTTTGCGTCTGGTCGCGCGCGCCGATGCGAAGCACCTCCAGCGGCTCGTCGCTCGCGCTCTCGAACCAGTATTTGAAGCCGCGCGGTATCAAGATACCCTCGCCCTTGCTGTAAACGCCGATGACTTTGTCGCCCTCGCCGTAAAACCGGACGGCTCCGTTGACCACATACCAGAACGCGTCCTCTGCGGGATGCGTATGGAGATTGTTTTCACCGCCGCTCTTAACTTCCTGCACATGCACGCGCATGAGGTCGCTGCTGCAAACGAGCGTGCTCTTCTTCGGACCTTCGTAGTCTCTGTGCTCGTATTTGAACGGTTTGGCTTCTGTTTCCATGAGTCACCCCCCGTTAGACGGAACAAATCTAGTCCCGCCGGTGGACATGGGTCAAGGGGAGCTGGCTATGAGATTATCGTCCAAGTTTCCGAACTATCCAATCATTACGCCCTTCGAAAAAATACGTGATTAGTTCGGCCACATCGGAACGACTAACGTCGCGTTTCGTATGAACCGTGCCTTGGCGCAACGGAACGATGCCCAGGAATTTGCGGGTTATATTGTCGTGGTAATGCACCGTCGCGCTTCCATCGGCGCTCGGGCAGACATGAAGAATCGGACCGGCGGGACCTACGAAGCCGATGCCTGGTGGACAGAATCCTTTGCCGGCCTTCTCGAGCGTTGACAAGAGGTTCGTTTCTTCAGCCCAGTCGGGCGTCGTAAATGCGCGAACAGCGGCAGATGCGTCGACCGGTTCATTGTCGGTCGCGGAAAAATCGGCGTGTTGGATCCAGCATTTTAGCGACTTTATCACTGGCTGACATACTAACTAAGACACCATCAGGAGTCTAATTCGCTGCGGACCTTATCAATAGGCCTCAAAGTCTTTTCCGACTAGGTCTGACTGTGGTGCTACCTCAGTACCGGGCACATTGAGAGGGCCGATTCTCGTCGATCTAAAAATGGAGCAGGGCGAAAAATATCCGAAAGATTTCCGGCGTCTGTACAACGTCGAATACAGAGAGGCGTTTAAGAAGGCACTGGCGAAGGCGTAATCTCTAGGAACGGCACCTCCACACTAGAAACGCATAGAGGAATCCAGTCACCATTCCGCCCAACAACAATATACTTGCGCCTAGGGTCAGCGGCAGGAACGCTTTGCCCCAAAGGCACGCGTCAGTAACTGGCGCGCGGCACGTTAGGCCGAGATCGACGAATGGATAAGTCACACCTACGATCAGTCCGGCCTGTAGAGCGAACAGGAGCGAGGAACGGCGGCTGAACATGATAATAACGCCTTCCGACTTCAAAATACCGTTGACTTTCATATCGCCGACTTTACCCGAGGCTCTTCTTCCAGCCCACCATCGCAGAGGTAAGCTTCGACGAGATGCCGGCGTATTCTCCATCCAAGCCGATCATCTTTTCGGCCTCGCGTCGCTTGCCATCCAAAGCGAGTTCGACGACTTTAGCCGCGGTCTTGTGGAATTCGGCATGAAGGTCCTTCACAGTTTTGTAATGTTCCGAAGCCTTGTCGACCGAATTCAGCGCAGGGCTGTATAGCCATTTTCCGAAGGCGCACTGGTTGTCGACGCGGATCGTTTCAGCCGGCGTATCGATTTTTCTTTTTTCGATCGCATCCCTTAGCCGCGTCTTCCACATTCCGTGAGCGGCAATCGCCTTATCGATCTCTACTTGGTCGGCCATAATGATGACTCCTTTCAGGAGAGGCGCGCTTGAATAGCGCGGACTTCAAGATTTCAATCGGCCGAAATTCCTAACTCTTAAGCTTGGAGGCCTTGTCAGAACCAGCATTCCAGGCATATGGTGAATTATCGGAGGCCGTCATGCCCGAACCTTTGATTCTCGAAGTTTTCTCCGACTACGTCTGACCGTGGTGCTATCTCAGTACCGGGCGTATTGAGAAGTTGAAGACCGAGCACGGCGTCGACGTCAAGTTCACCCACTTCCCGCTCCATCCCGAGACACCGGCCGAGGGAAAAAAGCGTGACCCGAATCCCGCGCGCGACGAGCGGATGCAGACGCTGATGGAACAGGAAGGGCTGCCGTATACATCCGGCCGAGAAATGACCTACAACAGCCGGCTGGCCCAGGAGCTGGCGAAATGGGCCGAGAGCAAAGGCAAAGGCTACGAGATCCACGATCCCCTCTTTCGCGCGTTTTTCGTTGACATGAAAAATATCGGCGACGCGGCCGTATTAACGGAAATCGCCGGCGCCGTCGGCTTGCCCAAAGACGAGGCGCTGGACACGCTACAGCGCCGGAGCTTCAAGGATGCCGTCGACGCCGATTGGCGCAGATGCGCCGATTTGGGCGTCACCGCTGTACCGACCTTTGTCGCCGGCCGCTATGGCGTCGTCGGCGCGCAGCCCTACGATATCCTCGAAAAGTTAGTCGCAAAGGTCTCCTAGAAACCGCGGCAGATTTGAACCATCCGTCCGGATGGGCTAACGTCTTGCGATGGCCAAGGTCGCACGCAAGCCGGAGGAAGCGAGTCCCGGCACTCTATCGTTTGAAGAAAACGATTCCACCCTCGTTCTCGTCCTCTCCGGCCGCTGGAGTCTTGAGGGCGGCCTCCCTCCGATTGCCGAAGTCGAGCAACGTCTCAGCCATGCCGAGCGGATCGCCTTCGACACCCGCGGTATGGAGTCGTGGGACAGTGGGTTGCTCGCTTTTCTTGCCAAGATCCTCGAACTCGCCGGCACACGCCATATCGCAGTCGACCGCTCCGGCCTGCCATCAGGCGTTCGGCGGCTTCTCGATCTGTCGGAAGCGGTCCCGGAGCGCAAAGGCGCGCGCAAAAAGGAGATCGACCGGCCCATGCTGGAAGACGTCGGTATAGCAACGATCAAAGCGGGCGCCGAGACTGTGGACACGCTCGCTTTTCTCGGCGAGCTGATGATGTCTTTCGCCCGCTTTTTCGCCTTCAAAGCACGCTACCGGGCCTGGGACTTGCTGCTGTTTATCCAGGAGGCGGGCGCTACCGCTCTGCCGATTGTCACCTTGATTAGCTTTTTATCCGGCGTAATCCTCGCCTTTGTCGGCGCGGTGCAGTTGAAGCAGTTCGGCGGACAGATCTATATCGCGGATCTCGTCGCGATCGGCATGACGCGCGAGATGGGCGCGCTGATGACGGCGGTGATCATGGCCGGCCGCACCGGCGCGTCCTTCGCCGCGCAATTGGGAACCATGAAGGTCACGCAGGAAATCGATGCGTTCACGGCGATGGGTTTTGAGCCGATCGACTTCCTCGTACTGCCGCGCGTAATCGCTCTCACCGCGATGATGCCGCTGCTTTGTCTGTATTCCGATCTGGTCGGCATTTTGGGCGGCGCGGCGATCGGCGTCGGGATGCTCGACCTCTCCTTGGCGACCTATTATCTCGAAACCACCAAAGCCATCACGGTCGGATATGTTTTCGTGGGGCTGTTCAAGAGCGTCGTCTACGGTATGATTATCGCTTTTTTCGGCTGTCTCCGCGGCATGCACTGCGGCAACAGCTCCTCGGCTGTGGGCGACGCGACAACGTCGGCGGTCGTCAGCAGCATCGTCGTCAGCGTCGTCGCCAACGGCATCATGGCGGTCGTCTTCTACGTGTTGAAGCTTTGATCATGGAAGGCAACGGCAAGAACGGCGCTACGCCGCACATCACCGTGCGCGATCTCACGATGGCCTTCGGCGATTTCGTCGTCATGCGCGACTTGAACTTCACGATCGGACGCGGGGAGGTCTTCATCATCATGGGCGGCAGCGGCTCGGGCAAGAGCACCCTGCTCCGCCACCTGATCGGCCTCGAAGAGCCCGCGAGGGGCGAGATCTTCTATGGCGATGAAAATTTTACGCGCGCCGACGAAGTCGGCCGCCGGCGCATCCTGCGGCGCGTCGGCGTCTTATTCCAAAGCGGCGCGTTGTGGAGTTCCATGACGCTGGCCGAGAACATCGGCCTCCTGCTCGAAGACCATACCCATCTCGATCGGGCGGAGATCCGCGAGGTGGCTTCGCTGAAGCTATCGCTCGTCGGACTTAAAGGATTCGAAGATTATTACCCGTCGGAGATCAGCGGCGGGATGCAGAAGCGCGCCGGCCTCGCCCGCGCGATCGCGCTCGATCCCGAGGTGCTTTTCTTCGACGAGCCCTCGGCCGGACTCGATCCGGTGAGCGCCCATCGATTGGACGAGCTGATACTCGAGCTTCGGGACAGTCTCGGCGCGACGGTCGTCGTCGTCACGCACGAGGTGGCGAGCATCCTCGCAATCGGCGATAATAGCATTTTTCTCGATACCGACAGCCAAACGATCGTTGCGCGCGGCAATCCACGGGAGCTGCTCGCCCGGTCGGACAATCCGAAGGTCCGCGCGTTTTTGACGCGCGGTCAGAAACCGCTGGAAACCGATGAATAAAAAACTACGGCCGACAATGATCGGCGCATTCGTCCTGGGCGCCCTGGCGCTGCTCGTGGCGGCGATCCTGGTCTTGGGCTCCGGAAAACTTTTTCTGCACTCACGGGAGTTTGTCCTTTATTTCGACGGTTCGATTAACGGGCTGCGGGTGGGCGCTCCGGTCAAATTCAAAGGCGTTGAGATCGGCTTGGTCAAGGACATTTTATTGCAGCTGGGATCGGACATGAGCCTGCAGCGGATCCCGGTGGTCATCCGCGTCGATGCGGAAAAGATCACCAAGCGCGGCGGACAAGGCAAGGCGATCACCGATCCCGAGGTGGCCAAAGCACTCATCGATCAAGGCCTCCGCGGCCAGCTCGCGATGGAGAGCTTCGTCACCGGATTGTTGTACGTCGGCCTCGATTTTTTCCCCGATACGCCGGCGCACTTTGTCCAGTCGGCCCAGGAATACAACCAGTATCAAGAAATTCCCACGATCCCTTCGATTTTCGAGCAGGCGCAGGACGTAGTCACCTCGATTGTCGCTCGGTTGCAAGAAATAGATTTTCAAGCGCTGGTCGCATCCCTCCAGCAGACGTCGAGGGGAATCAACGAAGTGGTCAGCTCGCCGGAGCTCAAATCATCGCTCCAGGCGCTGCAAAAAACGATGCCCAAGATGGAAGAGGCGATCGTAACGGTGCGCGACATGGCCAAGACCGTCGATCAAAACGTCACAATATTGACCGGCGATCTAAAGCAGACTTCGAGCGATACCCGCGCGGCGTTGAAGCAGGCCAGCGAAACGATGAAAGAAGCCGAGTCGGCCATTGCGAGTGTAAAGACCCTCGTCGATCCGGACTCGCAAACTTTTTACGAGCTGACGAAAAGTCTTCGGGAAGTTTCGGCGGCGGCCCGCTCGATGAGACAACTCAGCAGCTATCTGGAGCGTAACCCGCGGGCGCTCATCTTCGGCAAGCCTCAAGGCGGCAAGGAGGAGTGATGGGGCGGAGCAACCGGTTGCGGCTTTCGAGTCTCGACTTTGGAGTTGATGTGGAATGTGAAACCCGCAAGTCAAAGCTCAGCGGCGCGAAACTTATTCTCATCGCCTCGCTTTCGTTCTTCATCGGCGGCTGCCTTTCTTCATTCACCACGCCGCAGCCTGATCGCTCGCGTTTTTATGCTTTGACGGCGCTAGCCGACGGAGATTTCTCGGCCAAAGGGCTTGGCGACATGACTCTCGGCATCGGCCCCGTTCGCCTCCCGGGCTACCTCGATCGCGAAGAGCTGGTGACGCGCGTCGCGCAAAACCGCTTCGAAGTCTCACAAAACGATCGCTGGATCGAGCCGCTGGAAGAGAACGTGAGCGGCGTGCTGGCGCAAAATCTCTATGCGCTGCTCAAAAGCGAGCGCATCGTGCGCTACCCTTGGCCGAGCAGTCGGCATGTCACGCATCAGGTCGAAGTCGAGATTCTCCGCTTCGAGCCGACCTCGACGAACGAGGTCCAGCTGGCGGCGCGCTGGCTCATCGTCGATGCAGCGACAAAGCAGCTGCTCGCGAGCAAAACGAGCGTGATCAAACGGCCGATTCAAGGCGCAACGAAAGACGCGGCAGTCGAGGCGTTGAGCGGGACGCTGGACGACCTGAGCCGCGATATCGCCGAGACCGTCAGAAACGTCGTCCAACAGAAAGCCAACGCATCGCGTTGAACACGGCATGAAGTTCGTCCGCGTACGCGGTTTCTTCCCGGCGCTCGCGCTGCTTTTGATCGCCGGCTGCGCCGCGATGGAAAGCGCGCCGAAAGACGCGCCGGGTTATACCGCTCGCGGCTACGCCTACTTGCAGCGCGGTCGCTATGACGAGGCGATCGCCGACTACACTCGCGCCCTTCAGTTAAATCCGCAATTTGCCGAGGCGCATAACGGCCTCGGGCTCGCTTACGGCAACCTCGGCCGGACCGAGCGGGCGATGGAGGAGTTCAATCGGGCGCTCACACTCGATCCTAAACATGTCGGTGCCCTCACATCGCGTGCCATCGCCTATTGGAATCTCGGCCAGCTCGATCAGGCGATCGCCGACGCGACGCGGGCCCTGGCGATCAACCCAAAGCTCGAAGTGGCTTATACAACGCGCGGCGCCGCTTACCTCGACAAGGGACGGTCGGTCGAAGCGCTGGCCGATTTCAATCGCGCGCTGGAGGTGAATCCCCGCAGTGCGCTCGCGTATTACCAGCGTGGCCGCGCCTACGCGCGAGAAAAAAAGCCGGAGCAGGCCGTTGCAGACTATACCAAGGCGATTGAGTTCGACCCCGAGTCCGCCGAAGCGTACAACGCGCGGGCTGTAGCCTATGCCGATCGAAGACAGTTCGCCGCGGCGATCGCCGACCTCGACCGGGCGCTAAAGCTCGATCCAAGGTCGGTCGGAGCGTACCGCAATCGCGCTCTCATTTACAAAGCGATGGATGATTACGACCATGCGCTGGCGGATTTCTCACGTGCGATCGAATTGAGCCCGAAAACGCCAGATCTCTACGCCGGTCGCGCCGGCGTCTATGGCAAGCAGGGCCGTCACGCAGAAGCGGTGACGGACTATACGCAGGCGTTGGAGTTAAATCCGCGCGACGGGCTCACGTTTGCTAACCGCGCCGCGGCCTATTTGCTTTTACGCGACTACGAGAGCGCCTGGGACGACGTTCACCGCGGGGAGCGCCTAGGTTTTAAATTCGATCCGGCGTTTTTAGAGACCCTAAAGCAAGCGTCAGGACGCGATAAATGACACCGCTTGCCTTTTTGAGTTTTAATTTTTATTTTCCAAGCCGATGACGATTCGCATTGATGGCGGTACGGTGATCGGCTGGTCGGGTTCGACGCACGAGCTTATTCCCGATGGCAGCGTTCTCATCGACGGCGACTCCACCGTGTATGTCGGCCCAGAGCGCAGAGCGGCCGAGAAAGTCATCGATGCGTCGGGAAGACTCATCTGCCCCGGCTTTATCAACCTCCACGTCCATTCGCAGCTAAACGTCGGCGATTATCTCATCACCGACGCAACGAAGAAAGATTATCTCTCGGCGAATTTTTTCGTCTTCGGCGCCCCCGTCAAAGAAAAAGCCGCCACACCTCCTCCACCGGAGAGCGTCGCGATCGGCCGCAGGTACGCGCTTTACAGCGCGCTCAGAAACGGCGCGACGACGATCCTCGACCCCGGCGGCGGGCCCGGCAATCTCGATGAATACGTCGACATCGTGGGCGAGCTCGGCGCGCGCGTTTTTTTCAGTCCGCCGTATCGTAGCCACGACGTCTTCACCGACAGCGAAGGGCGACACTACTACGAAGCGAGAGAGGATCGCGGCCGGCCCGGACTCGACCGAGCCGCCGGCTTCATCCGAAAGTTTCACGGCGCCAAGAATGGGCTGATCCAGGGGATCCTAAATCCGGCGCAAGCCGAGACCTGCGAACCCGCTCTGCTGAAAGAAACTGCTGCGGCGGCGAAGGAACTCAACGTCGGCATCCACACGCATGCGGCGGGCAATCTCCGCGAGCTGATCGAGATTCTTTACACCCACCGAAAACCGGCGATCGAATATCTCTCCGATGCGGGCATCCTCGGCCCAAAGACCGTTCTCGGCCATACCGTATTTATCACGGGCCACTCCAAGCTCGACTATCCTTTCGGTAACGAGCTTAAGCTGCTCGCCGATACTGGGACTTCAGTCGGACACTGTCCGCACAAATATGCCAAGATGGCGAACGCCGCCGAGTCGTTCGACCGCTATATCGACGCGGGCGTCAACATGGGGCTGGGAACGGACACTTACCCGCTCGATATCGTCTCGGAGATGCGCTACGCGTCGCTGATCTCGCGCTTGATGGACAATAAATATTACGGCGCACGCGCGGAGCGCGTCTTCAACGCGGCAACCGTCTGGGGCGCGAAGGCGCTCGGCCGCGACGATCTCGGCAAGATCGCGCCGGGCGCAAAAGCGGACATCGTCATTATCGATCTCCGCACGACGCGCTACGGTCCGGCGCGAGATCCGGTCAACGCGTTGGTGGAATATGGCAGCGGCGCGGATGTCCAGACTGTAATTGTCAACGGCCAGGTGGTGATCGAAGGAGGCCGCTCGACGCGCATCGACGAAGAAAAACTTTTCGCTGAAGCGAACGCCGCGGCGCAAAGGGCCTGGGACAACTGGTCGAAGCGAGATTGGGCGGGGAGATCGGTCGAGGAGATCAATCCGCCGGCGTTCCCGACGCGCAAAACTTCATAAACGACATTGCTACGAGAGCAGCCGCTCAGCGCGCTGACCTGCCGCCATCGACGACAATGACCTGGCCCGTGATAAAGCTCGCTTCGTCGGAGGCGAGGAACAGCGCGGCGTTGACCGGGTCCTGCGGTTGAGCGAACCGGCCTAGAGGATAACTATCGACCGCGTTGGCGCGCATCCGCGGCTGCTTCTCGCCGTAATCGATATAGCTGGGCGCGATCGCGTTGCAGCGAATTCCTTTCGGCCCGTACTCGACGGCGATTTGCCGCGTGAGGCCGATCACCCCCGCCTTCGTCGCCGCATGCGCACCGTGCCCCGCGACTCCGAATAGACCCGAGCGCGACGCGACGTTGATGATGCAGCCGGCGCCGGCCGGCAGCATGGCGCGAAGCGCTTGTTTGCAACCGAGAAATACGATCGTGAGCTCGTTGGCGAGGTTGAATTCCCAATCTTCCACCGTCGCCTCGTGGATAGGCGCGAAGCGAATGCGCCCGGCATTGTTATACATGACGTCGAGTTTCCCGTACTGCCGCACGGCGAGCGCCGTCAGCTCGCGATTCGCCTCCTCGCCGGTAAGGTCGCCCGTGTGAACCGCGACCTCGGCGCCGAGAGCGCGCGCGAGATCGACTGTCTCTTCGAGTCCCGCTGCATCCATGTCGCTCAAAACGAGCCGCGCGCCCTCGCGCGCGAACGTTTCCGCCGCGATCCTTCCCTGTCCGTGGGCGGCGCCGGTGATAATCGCGACTTTCCCGCCAAGGCGGCCTGACATGCACTCTCCTTTGTTTGTCCGTCAAATGCGGTAAAGCCGCTCGGCGTTACCGCAAAGAATTTTTTGCAGCAGGCCTTCCGACAGGCCGGTCTTGCGGAACGTCTCTTCCGGGCGCTCATGGTGAAAATCGTCGCTGTGCGGCATGTCGCTCGCCGCCACGAGACAATCTTCCCCGATTTTTGCGGCGACGTAGGACAGATCCTCGTCCGGCTCGCACGAAACGAAGATTCTCCCGGCGGCGAAATAGTTCCGGCACTCGATTCCCGAGCGGCCGAGCGTCCGTATGGCAGGAATCAGCCACTCCGATCCGCCCTCGAGAAAAACCCAGCGCAGCTGCGGATATCGTTCGATGAGGCAGTCCTTGATCAAGTTGTGAAACGCGAATTGGAGCAAGAGGCCGCTCGCCAGCCGACCACCGCTCGGCGGCACGAAGGGAAGCTCGCCTTTGATCCGCGGCATGCCGTCAAACATCCGGCTGATCGTCGGGCTGCCGAAGCCCAGATGAACGGCTACGGCGACCCCGCGGCGCTCGGCCTCCGCGAAAATCGGCCGAAACGACGGGTGGTTGATGGGCATGTCCCATTCGACGCCGCGCATGAAGATCGATACCGCCGCACCCATATCGGCGACGCGCCGGATCTCCGCCGTCGCCGCTTCCGGCCGGCGGAAGGGAACGACTGCTCCGTAATACAGTCGGCCGCCCGAGCGGCCGCATTGCCGCGCCATGAAATCGTTGTAGCTTTTCGCCAGCGCAGCCTCGAGATCGGGGTCGTCGGCGAGGCAGCCGATCCACGCGGAGGGATAGATCACCTGCTTTTCAATCCCAAAGCGGTCGAGATCGGATAGGCGCGCTCCAACGTCGGTCAGCTCCTGCGAAGGAATCGAGATCGGCTTTTTCTGTGCGCGCTCCATGATTGTCGGATTGGCGGCCGACTGGCGCAGCTTATGGTCTATGATCCAAACCGCATTGTGCTCGCCGAAGCTCGTGTCCGGCGGAAGCGCGGCGGCGAGCGGGCGGCGCGGGAAAAATTCCGGATCGAGAAAGCGCCACGTTTCGGCAGATTCTTCCACGTGCGCGTCGGCGTCGATGACTCTCAACGATTTCACTTCCCTTTCGACGTCAGTGCTCATCTCTTAGAGCCGGCATCACCTTTTCCGCAAACAATCTAATATTCCTGAGCGCCATTTCCTGCGGCATGCCGCCGAAATGAAAGGTGCCTGAAAGGGTCGTCAGGCCGACCTCGTCACGCCATTGGCGGATCGTGTCGACGCAGCGCGCCGGATCGCCGGCGATGGCGATGCCGCTGGCGAGCTGAGTTGCGGCGTCGCGCACCTTGAGCTGTCTTGGCGTGATACGCGCGGGATCGTGCGCTGCGTGAACTCGCAAATAGTTTTCGAGATACGGCGACGCCTCTTCGACCGCGCGCTCGAAGCTGGTCGAGACATAGACGTGAAATTTTCCCAAGACTTCGAACTGCGCCGGGTCGCGCCCGGAGTCTGACAGCGATTGCCGATAGGTTTTGACCAGCGCCGGCAGAACATCGCGCTCTTTGTAGAGATAAGGCAGAGTCATCAGATGGAATCCTTTCTCCCCTGCCCATCGAAAAGAGTCTTCGCTGCGCGCGCACCCGACCCAGACAGGCGGGTGTGGCCGCTGCGCCGGCTTCGGCAGAACGCGAACATCTTCGTAACGATAAAACTCACCGCGAAAGTTAACCGGATTGTCGGACCAGGATTGAAGAATGACCTCCATGCCTTCTTTCATACGGATCGTCGATTCCTCCTGCGATATTCCCAGACGTCGGTACTCCATCGGCTCGCTGCCCTTGCCGACCCCGAACTCGAGGCGGCCGCCTGAAATAATATCGGCCATGGCGTAGGATTCTGCGATATCCAACGGGTGATGCAGCGGCAGCACGTTGATCGCAACGCCGAGACGAATGCGTTCGGTCGTGCGCGCGATGGCAGCGAGAAAAGTCGGCGGATGCGGCACGGTGCCGCCGTATTCTCCGAAGTGATGTTCCGTCAACCAGGCATGATCGAAGCCGAGCCGGTCCAGCTCCTCGATCTGTCTAAACATGCGGTTATAAAACTCGCCGACGGGGCCATCGAGGTCAGGTACGTAGGTAGGCAAATAATGCGCGCCAAATTTCATTATCCCGTTTCGTCCTCGATTGTTTTTTAACATGATTATGTTAGCGCTTTCATACTGTCAACGCGCCGGCCGGCGGCTCTTGCGTTAAGCTGAATTTTCGTTAGTAAATTAAGCTCGTTGTCTAAATCCCGTATTTAATCGACTTAGGGTAAATTCCCGACGCCATTTCGGGTATTCACCTGATTGTCTGAGGTTAGCGCCGGTCTAAAATGCAGGTCTTTAAGCTAAATACCTATGTGTTCAGGGGGTAACTATGCGCGGTAAACAGACCCGGCCACCGAACGGTGCAGGTCATCAAAACGGTGAAGGGGAAGTGTTCGACGCCAGGGCCCTTTTACAGGCCCTTTTGGCGGTGCAAAAAGGAGATTTTTCCGTTCGCTTGCCATCGGGATGGACTGGGATTAACGGCAAGATCGCCGACACGCTGAACGATATCATTGAGACGAACGATCGGATTACTAAAGAAGTCGAAAGTGTCAGCTACGCCGTCGGCACCGAAGGCAAGCTCTCTCGCCGCGCATCTTTGATAAGCCATCGCGGGTCATGGAAAACGCAGTTGGAGGCCCTTAACAGCCTGATCGACGACCTGGCCCGTCCAACCACGGAAATGGCACGCGTCATCGGGGCGGTCGCCAAGGGCGACCTCACCCAAACCGTCGCGGTGGAGGCCGAGGGCCAGCCGCTCAAGGGACAATTTTTAACGGCTGCGAAAACCGTTAACGCGATGGTTAAGCAGCTCGAAGCGTTCGCGGCAGAAGTTACCCGCGTCGCGCGCGAGGTCGGCACCGAAGGCAAGCTCGGAGGTCAGGCGGTCGTCCGCGGCGTCGCCGGCACGTGGAAGGACCTGACCGACAGCGTCAACCTGATGGCCGGCAATCTGACCGACCAGGTGCGTAACATCGCCGATGTCACGATCGCCGTCGCCAACGGCGACTTATCCAAGAAAATCACTGTCGATGTCCGCGGCGAAATCCTCCAGCTGAAAGAAGCGATCAACACGATGGTCGACCAGCTGCGGAGCTTCGCCTCGGAGGTTACGCGCGTCGCGCGCGAGGTCGGCACCGAAGGAAAATTGGGCGGCCAAGCCGTCGTTCCCGGCGTCGCCGGCACATGGAAAGACTTGACCGACTCTGTCAACGCGATGGCGAGTAACCTCACCGGTCAGGTCCGTAACATCGCCGACGTCACCATCGCCGTCGCCAACGGCGACTTGTCGAAAAAGATCACCGTCGACGTCAAGGGCGAGATCCTCCAGCTCAAAGACACCATCAACACGATGGTCGACCAGCTGCGGTCCTTCGCCTCGGAGGTTACGCGTGTCGCGCGCGAGGTCGGCACCGAAGGAAAGCTCGGCGGCCAGGCGGTCGTCCCCGGCGTCGCCGGCACATGGAAAGACTTGACCGACTCCGTTAACTTCATGGCCGGTAACCTCACCGACCAGGTGCGTAACATCGCGGATGTTACGATCGCCGTCGCCAACGGCGACTTATCCAAGAAAATCACCGTCGATGTCCGCGGCGAAATTTTGCAGCTGAAAGAAGCGATCAACACGATGGTCGACCAGCTGCGCTCCTTCGCCTCCGAAGTCACTCGCGTCGCGCGCGAAGTGGGCACGGAAGGAAAATTAGGCGGTCAGGCCGTCGTCCCCGGCGTCGCCGGCACGTGGAAGGACTTGACCGACAGCGTCAACGCCATGGCGAGCAACCTGACCGGCCAGGTTCGTAACATAGCGGAAGTCACCATCGCGGTCGCCAACGGCGACTTGTCCAAGAAGATCACCGTCGACGTCAAAGGCGAGATCCTCCAGCTCAAAGATACGATCAACACAATGGTCGACCAGCTCCGGAGCTTCGCGGCGGAAGTCACACGCGTCGCGCGCGAGGTCGGAACCGAAGGCAAGCTCGGCGGCCAGGCGCAGGTCCGCGACGTCAGCGGCGTCTGGAAGGACCTGACCGAGAGCGTCAACATCATGGCCGGCAATCTGACCGCCCAGGTCCGTAACATCGCCGACGTCACCATCGCCGTCGCCAACGGCGACTTGTCGAAGAAAATCACCGTCGACGTCCGCGGCGAGATTTTGCAGCTTAAAGAAGCGATGAACACGATGGTCGACCAGCTGAACGCCTTCACGGCCGAGGTCACGCGCGTCGCGCGCGAGGTCGGCACCGAAGGCAAGCTCGGCGGCCAGGCGCAGGTCCGCGACGTCAGCGGCGTGTGGAAGGATCTGACCGAGAGCGTCAACATGATGGCCGGCAACCTGACCGCTCAGGTCCGTAACATCGCCGACGTCACCATCGCCGTCGCCAACGGCGACTTGTCGAAGAAGATCACCGTCGACGTCAAAGGCGAGATCCTCCAGCTTAAAGAAGCCGTCAACACGATGGTCGACCAGCTAAACGCCTTCGCGGCCGAGGTGACGCGCGTCGCGCGCGAGGTCGGCACCGAAGGCAAACTCGGCGGCCAGGCACAGGTCCGCGACGTCAGCGGGGTCTGGAAGGACTTGACCGAGAGCGTCAACATGATGGCCGGCAACCTGACCGCTCAGGTCCGCAACATCGCCGACGTCACCATCGCCGTCGCCAACGGCGACTTGTCGAAGAAAATCACCGTCGACGTCCGCGGCGAGATTCTCCAGTTGAAAGACACGA
>DATJFG010000068.1:0-17508 GCA_035495775.1 Verrucomicrobiia bacterium
CCAGTTGAGCTTTTTCCAGTACTCCATTCCCACGCGGTCCGCCTCCAGCTCTTTTTCCATCGAGTAATTCTGGAAACGGACGCCGCTCGGCAACCCCAGGTCGGCGGCAGTGATGACGTCTTGCGGC
This sequence comes from Verrucomicrobiia bacterium, assembly GCA_035495775.1. Lineage (GTDB taxonomy): Bacteria > Desulfobacterota > Binatia > UBA9968 > UBA9968 > JAJPJQ01. Next base: position 128 of record DATJFG010000068.1, read on the forward strand.
GCGCGATCGACGGCGGAGGTCGTGCCGCCTTTGGCATGGCCGGAAAGCTCGTGACCGACTTCGTGCGCCAGGATCTGGCGCAGGAGCCAGCGCGCGCTTTCGGTCTTGAACGCCGCGCGGGCGAGATCGTAGCTGATGTAGATGCGCCGCGCCCCGACGCTCATCCCGAGAATGTCCTTGCGCGGGAAATTGGCGAGTTGGACGCGGTATTCAGACATATGCTCGCGGTCGGCGGTGACTTGGATGATCGGCGCGATCTCCTCCGCCACCCGGCGCTCCAGGGCGTAGTCGGGAACCGTCGGAAGCCGGACCAGAGAGCAGGAGGAAGCGATGAGGGCGAGAACGGCCAGGCCGAAAAGGGGAACGACAGGTTGCTTGCTCACTAAGACGCGATGCTCCTGAATCGAAGTGCTGAAGTCACTTTACCGGATTCAGGTTTTTACCGCAAGCTTTTTCAGGAATACACCCGAGGCAAGGCAGTCCGTATCGATGACCCGTAAGCTATTGATTTACTATGAAATAATAGCCGCAGACCTCTAGTGGACCTTGAAGCGCGTAAAAACGGCTTCGGCATTTTTCTGATAAATCTTATTTTTCTGCTCCGTCTTCAGCCATTCGATGCTCTCGATCATCGGCCGGACATCGTCGTACCAGCGGCCGGTGCGCGGGTCCTTTTTGGAGCCGGCGCCAGGACGCTCGGTGCCGAAGAGACACCGGTCCGGGCCGACGATCTTGAACAAGAGTTCGAGCGATTCCACGCTGTAAAGCGCGGTATCGAAGTAGAGCTTTTTTAGCCGCTCGTCGAAGTCCTCGGTGTCGTTCGGCCCGCGAAGCTGCGAGCGCCAGCGGCCGACCTGATAAGGGATCGGACCGCCGCCGTGCGAGATCACGAGCTTGAGCTTGGGGAAATCGTTGAAGACCTTCGAGCTTAAAAGCGAGATGATCGCAATGCCTTCTTCGGTGATGAAGTGGCTGTGGAACGACTCGCGCTGATTGCGGCAGCTCGCCGCGTGAAGCAGCGCCGGAACGTCGAGCTGGACGAGTTTTTCGTACAGCGGGTACCAGTACTCATCCCCCATTCCCGGCGTTTGGCCGTCGCCCTCCCCGGGATCGGGATTGATCATGATGCCGACGAAGCCGAGGTCGTTGATGCAGCGGTCGAGCTCATCGAAGGTGTTTTTCGGACTGACGCCGGCGCATTGCGGCAAGCCGCCGATGCCGCGAAAGCGCTCGGGCTCGAGCTTCACCTGCAGCGCGATCGTGTCGTTCACGGCCTCGCAGTACCAGTGGACGATCTTCTCCGGCTTCATCGAGTGCATCATCGTGTAAGGCCGCGGCGAGATAAACGCCCAATCGGTGCCGACTTCCTTCAAGACTTCCGCATGGCTATGGCCGTGCCAGCGCGCCTTCTTGATCGACTCTTCGGTGACGCCCGGCCTTCCCTTGCCGTGAAAGCCCGCGCTGGCGATGAGTCCCGCTTGATATGAGCCGAGCTCGCCGCCGGCGACGATGTGGTTGTGGATATCGATGATCATGGATCTCTCCCTGCCGTCAATTTCCCAACGACCCTATCAGATCACCTGCTCTGTTTGTCAAGAAGCGGGGCGATTCGTCAGCCGGCGTGTTCCCAGACTTTGAACTTGTCGACCTCGGATTTGACGGCGGCAAGCGCCATGGCGATGACGCCCGCGTCGTCCAGGAAGCCGATGCCCGGGATGAAATCGGGTATGGCGTCGATCGGCATGAGAAAATAAATCACGGCCCCTACGAGAATGACGACGCTTCGGTTCGATAACTCCTGATACTCGCCGCGGAGCCAGGCCCGCACCATGCGGAAAATGAGCTGCAGGTCGGCAAAGATCGTGCCCAGCGCTTTGGAATGCGTATTCATTTTCTTGATCGCCTCTTCCATGACGCGCGACAGTCTTCTGGCGTCGGCGACAACGCTCTCCGCCGTATTCATCGCTCGATTCCATCCGAAAGGTTTCATACCCGCCTACCAGGCTATTTATCCCAGAGCCGCTCGAGGATCTCTTTCTGTTTGTCGGACAATTTTCTTCCCTGCCCGACTTGCCGCGCCAGACTCATGATGAAATCCCGCTCCCAGTCGCTGAATTTGGAATCGTTCGCCTCTTCCCTGAGGCATGCCACCAGATACTCGCCGCGAGATTTTTGTTCTTTGGGCTTTTCGGGTTCGCGTCGGACTCCTCTGACCAGACGTAACGCCATGTCGCTCGCTCCTTAGAAAAAATATTTTTCACCATAAAGGCCGCAGCCTTCTCCGTCAAGAAAAAAAACGCGCGGTCATGCGCTTCTCGGCCCATTGATTAGGGAGCGCCTTTCTGGTTGCTTTAATTAAGTTCACGTTCGCCGAGGCGAGCCATGGACATAACCATAAAAGTCTCCCCTGCGAACTACGAAAAACTGCGGCAGGGGCTTCCTCACGGATCGCCGGCGTACGAAGCGATCGAGAAGGCAACCTGGATCGAGCACGCGGTGAGCGGGGTTTTGTTCGAAGGCTACGATATTTCCTGCGACGAGAAGCAAGCCTCCGTGCTTTTGGAAACCGCCAGGCGTTGCTGTCCCAGCGCCGTTCACGACATTGAGAAGGCGATCGCGTTCGCGAAATAGCCCGCGGTCAAAGAGATTTTCGCTGCGTGATTATTCTCTTCTGCGGCATACCCGGCTCGGGAAAGACCACTATTAGCGATATTTTGGCGGCGCGCCTCGCCAAAATCGGCCGGGTCAAGGTATTGAGCTCGGACCGGTTAAGGCCGCCGGTTTACCGCCGTATTTTCAATACGCTCGAGAGTGACCGCGGAAAAGAAGATTTCCTCATTCTCGACGCGACATTTTACAAAAAAGAATGGCGCGAGCGCGTCGAGGCTTTGGCGCGCGATGAAAGAGTCCTCACGGTTCATCTCGAATGCCGGCGCGAAGCGGCTCTGAAGCGAAACCAGCAGCGCCGGCCGAAGATTTCGGATCGCGCGCTCCACATCGTTTATCACCGCATGGAGCGGCCCGAGCGGCCCGGCATCGCAATCGATACGGAAACGACCGGCGCAGAAGCGGCCGCGGAGAGGATTTTCGATCGGGTGACGAGCTTCGAGCCTCGGCCGGAGCAGCACCCCTAAGTCGGCCACGAGACTCTTTACCGCTCCAGCTCCTGCCAGCGCGCATAGCAAGTTTCTAGCTCCCGCGCCAGCTCCTCCAGGCGCGCGGCCGCCGCGGCGATTTTTTCACGCGCGCCGCGGTGAAAAGTTTCATCGGAGAGCGCGGCGTGCAACTCGGCCTGCTCGGCCTCTAGCTCCTCGATCCTGGCCGGCAGTTTCTCCAACTCTCGCTGCTCCTTGTACGACAGCTTGCCCGTTTTGGCGCTCGGCTTCGGCGCCGCGGTCGCCGCCGGCAGAGACGCAGGCGCGTCTGACATCGACGCAGGCGCACCGTCGATGCGCTCGCGATAGCGCGCCCAGTCCTCGTACCCGCCGACGTATTCGCCGATCTTGCCGTCGCCCTCGAAGACGAGCGTGCTCGTCACGACATTGTCCAAAAAAGTCCGGTCGTGGCTCACGAGCAAGAGCGTGCCCTTGTAGTCGGCAAGAAGATCTTCCAGAAGCTCCAGCGTATCGACGTCGAGATCGTTCGTCGGCTCGTCCAAAACCATCATGTTGACGGGCTGGGCGAATATCTTCGCGAGCAGCAGGCGGTTCCTTTCGCCGCCGGAGAGCGCCTTGACCGGCGAGTCGATGCGCTGCGGAGGGAAGAGAAAATCCTTCAAGTAGCCGATCACATGCCGCGAGCGCCCCCTGACGGTGACATAGTCGGTCCCCTCGCTCATGTTCTCGCGCACCGTCTTCTCGACCTCGAGCCGGCTGCGGTGCTGGTCGAAATAGGCGATGCGGAGCCGCGTGCCGCGAACCACCTCCCCGCTCGCCGGGGCGATCTCGCCCAGAATGAGCTTCAACAAGGTGCTCTTACCCGAGCCGTTTGGCCCGATAATGCCGACGCGATCGCCGCGGAGGATCGCGGTCGAGAGATCGCGGATGATCGGCTCGCCATCGTAGCCGAACGTCACGCGCCGGAGATCCACCACCAGCTTTCCGGAAGCGCCGCCCGCATCGATATTAAAGCGCGCTTTTCCGGCGGCGTCGATTCGCCGCGACCGCTCGCGGCGCATCGCCTGGAGCGCGCGGACGCGGCCCTCGTTGCGCGTGCGCCGCGCCTTGATGCCGCGGCGGATCCACGCCTCCTCCTCGGCGAGTTTTTTGTCGAACCCGGCCGCGGCCCGCGCTTCGATCTCCAGGATCTCGTCTTTCTTTCTCAGGTAATTTTGGAAATTGCCCGGAAACGACACCAGTCGCCCGCGGTCGAGGTCGACGATGCGCGTCGCGAGCCGGCCGACGAGCGTGCGGTCGTGCGTGATGAAGATAAGCGCGCCGCGATAGCCGGATAAATAACCCTCCAGCCAGGAGATCGCGGCGATGTCGAGGTGATTGGTCGGCTCGTCGAGCAGCAGAAGGTCGGGCTCGCTCACCAGCGCGCGGGCGAGCATCGTCTGGCGGCGGATGCCGCCGGAGCAATCGCGCAAGCGCTGACCGGCGGGAAGAGAAAGGCGCGTGAGCACCGTCTCCACTTTTCGATTGACGTTCCAGCCGTCCAGCGCGTCGATGCGCGCATGCAACTCCGCCAGCCGCTTCAAGCTGGCCGGCGCCGCCGCGTCGGCGGCATGCGTCACGTCGTGGTATTCGGTCAAAAGCGCGCCCAACTCGCCCAAGCCCGCGGCGACGACCTGAAACACGGTCTCTTCGCTGTCGGGCGGCACCTCCTGATCCAGATGGCCGATGCGAATCCCTTCCCGGCGCCAGACCTCCCCTTCATCGGGGACCGCCGAGCCCGTGACGACCCGCAGCAGCGTCGATTTGCCGGTGCCGTTGCGCCCGACGAGACAGACGCGCTCGCCGGCTTCGATCTGGAGATCGACGTGCGACAGCAGCGGCAGATGGCCGTAGGCGAGCGAGACGTTGTCAAAACGGAGAAGAGTCATCTTCTATTTGTTCTCGTCTTGCGGCGTTCAGAAAGGTCCCGGATGCAAGGCGCGCGAACGTCCGCAAGCGAAGGCGCACTCTTCAGTACGTCGAGCGAAGCGGATCGAGCGCAACGGAGCAGGCGGGCCTTTATGGACGCCGCTCAAGCGTGGGCGTCGGCCCAGTTCGCACCGGTATGGATATCGACCACGAGGCCGCAGCGAAGCTCGGCCGCCTGCGTCATTTCGCGTTCGATGATGGCGCGCGCCTCTGCGAGTTTTTCTTCGGGAATCTCGAAGACCAGCTCGTCGTGGACGGTGAGCAACATCTTGGCGATGGGATGCTGACGCAGTGCGGCGTCGACCGAGATCATCGCGCGCTTAATGATATCGGCGGCGCTTCCCTGGATCGGCGTGTTGAGCGCCATTCGCTCTCCCAGCGCGCGCATGCGGAAATTGGGGGAATGCAGCTCCGGCAGATAGCGCCGGCGCCCGAACATGGTCGTGGTAAAGCCGTCGACCTTCGCGCGCTCGACCTGCGCCGCCAGATATTCGCGGACTTTGGGAAACTGCGCGTAGTAGGCCTCGATGAAGCTCTCCGCCTCGTCGAGCTCGACGCCGAGGCGCTGCGAGACGCCGTACGCGGACATGCCGTAGGCGATTCCGTAGGAGAACTGCTTGACGCGGCTCCTCATGTCGTTCGTCACCGCCTCGCGCGCGACGTTGTGCACCTTTGCGGCGATAGTCGCGTGAAAATCGTGGCCTTCGGCGAACGCGCGGCAGAACGTCGCGTCGTCGGAGAGGTGCGCAAGAACGCGGAGCTCGATCTGCGAATAATCCGCCGAAAGCAGCACGTGGCCGGGCGGCGCGACGAAGGCGCGGCGGATGCGCCGTCCCATCTCGCCGCGAATGGGGATGTTCTGGAGATTCGGCGCGTTCGAGGCCAGGCGGCCGGTCGCCGCCTTGGTCTGGTCGTAAGTCGTATGAATCCGGTGGGTTTGCGCGTCGATCAGAGCAAGCAGCATCTCGGTGAAGCCGTTTTTCAGCTTCGAGACTTCGCGGTATTCGAGCAGCGCGTCGACGATGGCATGCGTGCCGGCGAGCTTTTCCAGCTCGGCCGCGTCGGTCGAGTAGCCGGTTTTGATCCGCTTGGTTTTTTGCAGACCGAGTTTTTCGAATAGGATGCGCTGCAGCTGCGGCTGGGAATTGACGTTGAATGGCTCGCCCGCGTGTTCCTGCACCGCGTTTTCGAGGCTCGTCATTTTCGTCCCGAAGTCGCTGTCGAGCTCTTCTAAATATTTTCGGTCGATGAGGATGCCGTGATGCTCCATCCGCGCGAGCACGCCGATGAGCGGAAACTCGAGCTCCGAGGCCAGCTCCCAGAGGCCCTGGCGGCGGAGCTTCTCCTCCAGCGGGAACGCGAGCGCGCGGACGGCGACGGCTTCGCGCGCGACCGGCTGCCTCTCGTCGGCGGCGAACGCGAGCGCGGCCTGCTCGCCGACGGCGAGCGCGGGCTTTTCCTCCTCGAGCGAAACACCGAGATAGCGGCTGGCGACATCCTTCAAAGGGTAACCGCCGGCGGCTCCCGGCTCCAGCAGATAGGCGGCGATCTTGGTATCCAGGTAGAAGCCGCGAATATCGACATCCGCTGCAATCGCCGAGCGGCACAGCGGCTTCATGTCGTGCGCGATTTTTCGTTGCGCGGCATCGCCAAGACATGTCGATAATCGCCGGGCCGCTTCGGCGAAAGGCACGAGGCGCGCTTCGCCGGGCGCATCGGACAGCGCGAGCCAGTTTTCATTCCAGGCGAACGCGACCGCATCGGCGCTGAGTTCCGCTTCCGCAGCGAGGTCGGCGAGAGCTTTAACTTCAAGCGGCGGCGTCGGCGCGGCGGCGGCGTGAACCTGCAATTCTTTCAACCGCTCGTGCAGGGTGCGAAATTCGAGCGCGGTAAAAAGCTTGCGGACCTGCTCATCGTCCCACGGCTCGAGGGTGATCTTCGCCGGATCGACGTCGAGCGGCACGTCCTCCAAAAGCCGTCCCAGCTCCTTGTTGATCCTGACCTGCTCCGCATTTGCCTTGATCGCAGCGCCGAGCTTCGGCGTGAGATCGTCGGCGTGCGCGATCACCTGCTCGATGTCGCCGTATTTTTGAATCAGCTGCGCGGCGGTCTTGTCGCCGACGCCGGGAACGCCGGGGAGGTTGTCGGAGCTTTCGCCCTTAAGCGCGACGAAGTCGATCCATTTTTCCGGCCCGACGCCGTAGCGCTCGAGCACGGTCGGCGCGTCGTAGCGGATCACGTCGGAGATGCCGCGCCGCGTCATGATGACCGAGACGCCGTCGCGGACGAGCTGGAGGATGTCGCGGTCGCCGGTCACGATGACGATCTCGCAACCCTCGACGCCGCAGTGTTTGACAAGCGTCGCGAGCAGATCGTCGGCTTCGTAGCCGGCGAGCTCGAACATGGGAATTTTAAGGGCGTTTAGAACCTCGCGGATGAGCGGCAGCTGCTGCCGAAATTTATCCGGCGTCTCGGCGCGGCCGGCTTTGTAATCCGCATAGCGGTCGAGGCGAAACTGCGGCGCGCCCTTGTCGAAGCACACGACGACAGCGTCGGGCCGCTCGTCAGCGAAGAGCTTGATCAGCATCGCCGTGAAGCCGTAGACCGCATTCGTGACCTGCCCCGACGACGTGACGAGCGTGTCCGGCAGGGCGAAAAAGGCTCGGAACGCGAGCGAGTGGCCGTCGAGCAGGAGAATCTTCCGCTTGCCGCTCTGCTCGCGCGCGGTGGACTTCTTGGCCGTCGAGACCTTCGATGGTTTGGCGCTCATCGGCCTCCGGTCCGCAGCAGCTGCTTTTCGTTCAGGGCCTTTAAGACGGTCTCGACATAATTTTGGATCGCGCCGTTGACGTTCTGCGGGTCGTAGGTCCGCACCGTCCCGGTCCAGACAACCTCGTTCTTACCGACGTCGTAGAGCGTCGTCTCCGACGTGTAAACGTTGTAATTGCGAATGCTCGGCGCGCCGTAGAGGCCGTACCAGCTCGCCCCAAAATGTGGACCGAAAAAGCCGAACGACGTGTATGGATAGTAACCGGGGTGATATTCGGTTTTTTGCTCCATGCCCACCGAGCGCGCGAAAATCACGGCGTCGGCGCCGGCCTCCTTGGCAACTCGCTTAAGCTCACTCTCGTCGACGTTTGGATCGTTCGGGATGTAGCGATAGCTCGGAACCGCGTCGATGCCGGCCGTTCTGAGCTGCGCCACGAATTCGTCTTCGAGATTGCGCCGTATGGCGCTCTCTCCGCCGCTGCCGCCGACGAGGATTCTGCGCAACGGGGGCGTCGTATAGGCAGGGTTGTTCCACTGGCTCACGACTTGAATCGTCGGCGAGCAGCCGAGAAAGCCCGATACCGCCGCCAACAGAAGCGGCGCCAAAATTCGCTGCGCTTGGATCATGAAAACTCCAAAGCTGAAGCCGTCTTTTTCCACATATATCACGGCCTCCGCTTTTCTCGAAGCGCGGATCGTTCGACGGCGCTCGGCCGTCGATGCTAATATGTCGTGCCGGAACAGGAGCGGGCCATGGAGACGCGAAGGGACACTCGATCGACGCACTTTTCCATGCTCCGGAGCTACCGCGCGGCGGACCTTCTCAGTTTGGGAAATGCCGCGTCGGGCACCGCGGCGATCTTTGCGATCATGAGCTATCTCGAGCAGCCCGACCGCTGGCGCGTCTACCTCGCGCTCGGCTTATTGCCCCTCGCGCTGGCGCTCGATATCGCCGATGGTCGGGTCGCACGGCTGCAGAACAAGCATTCGCTTTTCGGCGGGGAACTCGATTCGCTGGCGGATATTGTAAGCTTCGGAGTCGCGCCCGCAGCCCTAGCCTACGCGCTCGGAATGCGCGGCGGGCTGGACGTCGCCATCCTGCTTTTTTTTGTCGCCTGCGGCATCAGCCGGCTGGCGCGCTATAACGTCACCGCCGCCGAGATCGCGGCCGCCGGAGAGAAGGTAAAGCACTTCGAGGGGACGCCGATTCCGTCGAGTCTGATCCTTATCCTCATTCTCGCGCTGTGCTTTCACTGGCGGCGCGTGGACGCTGACTTACCCTTCGGCGTCATCAAAATCATTTCTTTCGACTGGCATCCCCTCTCGCTCATGTATTTATTGAGCGGCGCCGGCATGATCAGCAAGACGCTGCGTATTCCTAAGTTGTGAGCATTAGAAACGGTCCATCCGCCGCTCCATTCGCCGCTGGGCTTCCGCGTCCTCCTCCGATTGCTCGTTTTGATCATTGTCGGAGTCTTCGTCAGCTTCCTCCTCGCCTCCATTGCCTTCGTCGTCCTCGCCGCGTCTGTGTTTCACTTTGGAAGTTGATTCGGGCGCGGCGGGCGCTTCGGTGACAACCGGCTCCGGTGAAGAATTCTCCACCGGAGCCGAAAAATAATAAAAGACGAGAAAACTAACGATCGCGAGCGCGACCAGGCCGAAAATAAAACGCAGCAAACCGATCCCTTCCTAACTTGAAGAGATCGATCTTAACACGACAGGCGCTCGGCTGACAAATAAACCGAGGCTAGCGGATCAAGCGAGCGGGCGCGGCGCGAAACTGCGCTGGCCCACGCCCAATGCAAGTCCCCAAAAGCTTTTTTGCTTGGGTCGCGATGGAAAAGATCCGAGATGCCGGACAATCGTGGCGCGATCTTCGTCCGAAAGTTCCGCCACTTTATAATGCATGATGAAGGACGCCAGTTCTTCGACCCGCATCGCGGGCACCGCCGGCTCATCGACGCCGATCTGTACTTCGGGGTGAACAAAAGCCAAGATGGCCGATACGTCCGGGATCTTGTGTTCGCCGTCATAAGTCATATTGACAAGACTCCGCCGCAGCGCCGCAGCCTTGCGCTGAGCGGCCCGGCCAGGACTCGCGACTCTCTTCCGACCGACGAACCAGTCGTGTCCTTTGCACTTTACAGGGCCATCCCAGTCGTTGGTCTCGATGGCGAACAGGCCAGTGGGCCCCGCAACGATATGATCGAGCGCGGCTGTTCCCTCCGGTAAAAGGATGTCGTTCAGAACGACGTATGCTTCGGGCAGGCGCATCAGCGCCTCGCTCACGGAGTCATTCGTACGCCCAAAAATCCATGACTGCCACATGACAAAGTCTCCTTTTTTATCTGGGGGTGCCGATGAACGTCACAGCAAGAGAGATGCCACGACAAAAAGACAAGAAAACGGAACTTGCGACAAAAGATTGCATGTACAAAAACGATCAAGAAGGAACGTTATGGAGCGCGGAAGCCGCGGATTGCCGTCGCGTGGAATTTTTGTTTACACCGCTGAAAAAAGCGCAGTAATGACGCCGGACGGAAATAGTTCGCGCTTGTACAGTAAATCGTCGTTCGATCAGTCGTCCACGGTTTCGATCAGCTCTGACTAGCCGACGTAATTTTTGGGCAGACGCACTGTCGGGCATCGCTGTTTCGCCCAATTCCATATTCCAACCATAATCAAAATAGTGCGCTTGCATGAGACACAATCCTTTCCGGCCACTATACCGTTTTAACCCGACGCTCGTCTAATTGAGTGTGAGGCATATCACACGGGTAAACACCTGAATCGGATTACAAAGGATGACAACATGCGAATGGAACTCTCCAAAATCATGAAAAAAATTTTCGCGCTAATCCTGGCCGCAGCTTTTCTAATCGGCCCGGCGGCGATCGGCCGGACGACGGCCGCTGCCCAGGAATATTATCCGGACGACCGATACGGTGGTTATCCTCCGAATTCAGGATATGCGCCGGCAGATCCAGGTTATCCATCCGATCGCGGCTATCCACCGCCGCCCAATCAAGGGTATCCGCCGCCACCGGACCGAGGCTACGGACCGCCGCCGTCGGGCTACGCTGATTATCGCTTATCCCCCGAGCAGCTCGAGAATCTCCTCGCGCCGGTGGCGTTATATCCCGACCCGATTTTGGCGCAGATTCTAGTCGCAGCGACGTATGTCGATCAGGTCCAGGATGCCTCCGGCTGGATGCAACGCTACAACGATCCTTACGGCGTCGACAACCAGCCGTGGGACATAAGCGTTAAAGCGATCGCCCATTATCCGTCGGTTCTATCAATGATGGCCGACCGTCCCGACTGGACGACGGCCTTGGGACAGGCTTACATCGAACAGCCGGCCGATGTATCGGCGGCGATCCAGCACTTGCGATGGATGGCGCAGCGCGCCGGCAATCTCGTCACGAACGATTACTGGGAAGTGGTTCCTACCGGTGGATTCATCGAGATCTATCCGGTCCAGCCGCGCTTCATCTATCTGCCTGTTTACGATCCGGCCGTGGTTTTCGTCTCCCCGTTCACCTTTGTTTTCGGCCCGGCGTTTGCCATCGGGCCGTGGCTCAACTGTGACTGGGACTGGCATGGGCACCGCATTTATTACCACGGCTGGCATGGCCCGCGGTGGGTCGAGCGGAGCCGTCCGTATGTGCGCCTGACGAACGTTTACGTGAATAACCGATTCCGGAACGTTCGCGTCAATCGCGACATCGTACGGCGAAGCGTCAACGTCCAGAATCTGAACCGCTTTACCAGCGTTCATCGCGATGCGAATTTCGCCACTTTAGAACGCCGCAATAATTTCCTGCGCGAGCGCGGCAACGCTCTCGCGAACGATCGGCGCGGGCAAGACCGCGGGCGTGCCGAGAACTTCCGTAGTCGCCAGAGCCCCGACTCTCTCCGCGGACGTCAGGGCGCCAACCAGCCGCCTACACGCGACGATCGTGGTGCGCGGCTCCGCCAAGACCGACAAGCCCCGAGCTTTCAGAATCCCCCGACGGGCCGCGACGAGCGTCTGCGCCAAGGCCGGGAGGACCGAAGCGCGCGCCCGGGCCAGAATCGTCCGCCGGAGAATTTTCGCGACTCGACGCGCGACGAGCGCCTGCGCCAGCAGCGGGAAGACAGATCGGCGCGCCTGCGCGAAGATCGTCAGCCGGGCGCGTTGGACAACCCCGCGCGCCGCAATCGCGACAACCGCGGGCCGGCGGTTGAAAACCGTCAGCAGCCGCGCGACCGCTCGCAGGCTCTCGAAGACCGCTCTCAGCAGCTGAGAGAACAGAACCGGCAGCGGTTTTTGGAAAACCGCCCGCCGCAGAATTTCGAGAATCGGGGACAACGCTTCCGTGACGAGCGTCCGCAGGGCCTCGAAAACCCCGGAGAGCGCGGACGGCAGGAAAGACCCAAACAACAAGTCAGCGCGCCGCCGCAGACGGCGCCGGCTCGCACGTCCGGGCCGGCGCCACGGGGCGAGCGGCGCATCGAGGCTCAAGGCCGCGAGCGAGTACAGGCGGCGACGCCCAACGCGGGACAACAGAATCGTACGAATAATGCCCATGGCTCGGAAAACGCCCACCGACAGCAGGAGCGTCGCGAGATTGCGGGATAATCGGGACCTAAAAAGTAGACCAATTCCGGTAGGACTTGTCGGCGTAGAGCTTTTCTACATCGACGGGCAGCGCGATTCCGCGGCGGCGCAAAAAATGTGCGATCGGCATCAAAGGGAGACCGACGGCGGCGAGATAGTCGCCGACGATCGATTCGATCAGCGCCCGTCCGTGCCCTTGGATTGAATAGGCGCCCGCTTTATCGAGAGACTCGCCATAGGCAAGATATTCGTCGATTTCGTTTTTCGAATAAGCGCGCATCTTAACCGATACTTCTTCGACGACTCGTAGCCCGGGTCCTCCCTCGCCATCCACGATGGCGACCGCCGTGTAGATCGTATGCCTCTTCCCGGCGAGAGCGCCGAGCATTCGCTTCGCGTCGGCGAGGTCTTCGGGCTTGCCGAGTTTTATTTGATCGAGGCGGATCATCGTATCGCTGCCGATAACGATGCATCCGGAATGACGGGCCGCGATAGAGTTCGCTTTGCCGGCGGCGAAGTCGAGGACTTCCCGCTCGATCCGCCGCCCTTCCGAGACGATTTCGGAAAAATCCGGCTCGATGGCTTCAAACGGGATTCGCAGCAATGCGAGGATTTCGCGGCGCCGTGGGGACGACGAGGCAAGAACTAAGCGCATTTCGAACTAAACGGCGAGATCGATCGCCTGCTCGCGCCATGCGTCGATCGGAAAAGAAGTCGCCAGGGTACCGGCGTACTTTCGGAAGCAGTCGACCACATCGTTGACGTCGTTGACGTGCACGAGCTCGCCGCGGAGGCCAGCGATGCCGCGCGAGAACTTGCAATACCACGATAGGTGTTTGCGCATCGAGACAAACGCCGAACGCTCGCGGCGCGCCGCGAAATGCGCGCAGTGCTCCAGGGCGACTTTGAAGCGCTCTTCGATCGCAATGGGAATGTCTCGAATGCATGCGGCGTTATCCCCGCGAAGCGCCTCTTTCACCTGTCCCCTGGCGGCGAAGATCCAGGGGTTTCCCTGCGCCACGCGTCCGAGGAGCACGCCGTCGACGCGGCTCTCGCGCACACGGCGATAAACGTCGTCCATGCCGCGCAGGTCGCCATTACCGAGAATGAGCGTCTCGGAGCCTCGCGCGGCTTCGACGGCGCGCGCGATCGCTTCCCAATCGGCGCTGCCGCTGTACTGTTGCTTCAATGTCCGGCCATGAATCGAGATCGCCGCCGGTGTTTCTTGCAGTAAGTTTCGCACCCAATCTTCGACCACGATCTCATCGTAGCCGATGCGGGTCTTCACCGAGATGGGAATCGTCCGGCGGGGCACTCTCTCCATCGCGCCGCTCCGCACGCGGTTGGCGTCTTTAATCGCCGCGATAAATTCCGCGTCAAGACCGATGCCGGAAAGCTTCTGGCCGTCGACCCAATCGCGGATGCCCTGGCGCGCCGCGCGGATGATGGAACGCGCCAGCAACGGCGTGAGGATGAGCGCCGCGCCACTGCCTCTGGCCGCGACATTTTTCGCCGGGCAGCCCATATTGATGTCCAGGCCGTCGAAGCCGAGCTCGCAGACGATATGCGCGACCTTGTAGAACGCCTCCGGCGTATGGCCGTAGACTTGCGCCACAACCGGACGCTCGATTTCGGAGTAACTCAGGTCTCTAAGGAATGAATCGGGCGCGAAGGCGGCGGCGTCGACGCTGACGAACTCCGTCAGCATCACGTCGGGGCGACCGTGCTTCGCGGCGATGAAGCGATACGACGCGTCGGTAATACCGTCCATCGGAGACAGGCCGATGATCGGCTTTTCGATATCTTTCCAAAACGACATGGCGCGTGATCATCATAGCGGCTTTTCAGGAGCGTTTCACCTTCTCGACGAAGCCGCTTTTTTTGATCTCCTCCAAGACGCTCGGATCGAGAAGCTTGAGCGATTCCGGTGTCTGGCCCTTTGCTTTTGGATTTGTTTTCGCCACGTCCGCGATAACCATCTCGAGGCCTTTTCGATCGGGGAGCGTCAAGATATCTTCGCCGTGCTGGACGAGATAGTAGTCGTAGCCGATCGCCGCCATCTCATCCTCGTCGATCCTTAAATATCGCTTGATTACCTGAATCGCGGCGGGCTTATCGCGCTTGAGCACATAAAGCCCTTCGATCACCGCTTTCATGAAATTGATAACTTTGGAGCGGTTATCGGCGAGGTAGCTCCGCCGCACCATAAAACAATTCTGCGGGAAGGGAATGCCGCTGTCGGCGAGATCGAGCACCTCACGCATGCCGAATTTTCGCACGGCTAAACTCGCATACGGCTCGCTGAAGACCGTGGCCTGAACCGAGCCGCCGGTGAGACCCGCCAGACGGCTCGGATTGCCGCCGAGCTGCAACATCGTCACCTGCTTGGCGTTGACGCCGAGCTTTTCGAGCGCGGCCGCCGCCGCGAAGTCCGAGGCGGAGCCGAAGCGGCTGATGGCGACCGATTTACCCTTGAGGTCCCCGGGGGCCGCTATTTCCGGCCGCACGATCAGCTTGAAGGGAAAGAAATTGATGCCCCCGGCGATGATCACCACATCGCCGCCTTGAAGATTGGAGACGACCGGCAGCGCGCCGGTCGTAAAGAGCACCTGGATCTCGTTCGCCAGCAGCGTCTGCATTCCCAGCGTACCGCTGTCGAGCGCGAGGTATTCGACGTCGAGACCGTATTTTTGAAAGACCTTCTTATGATAGGCGCCGGGCACGAGCGCGTTGATCGCCGTGCCGAAGCCGCCCGAGGCGGCGCGGAGTTTATCCGCGGCGAAGAGAGGGCGTGCGGCGAGGAGAACGAAGAAAGCGATAAGTAGATGAACGGAACGGCGGCGCGCGGAGTGCATAAATCATCCTCGTCTTTCGTTCGAAATCCCGATCGCCCGGCAAACCGCCGTGGCGATCATCAATTCCTCATCGGTCCGTATGACCCGCACTGCGACGCGACTCTGGTCGGTTGAAACGACCGCGGCGGCGGCCTCGTTTCTCGCCCGATGCAGCTCGACGCCGAGGTAGCCGAGGCCGGCGCAGATCCGCTCCCGAACGGCGGCGGCGTTTTCGCCGATGCCCCCCGCGAAGACGAGCGTGTCCAGGCCTTTGAGTACGGCGGCGAACGCGCCGATCCACTTTTTCGCTTGGTAGCAAAACATCTCGACCGCTTCCGCGGCGCGGACATCGTCGCGCTCGCGCCCCAGCAAGTCGCGCATGTCGGAACTGGTCTCGGAAACGCCGAGCAGCCCCGACTCGTGATTGATCATGCGGTTGAAGTCTTCCGCGTTCATGCGCTCGCTGCGCGCGAGATACCAGACGAGCCCCGGATCTAAGTCGCCGGAGCGCGTGCTCATGGGCAATCCCGCCGCAGGGGTGAAGCCCATGCTCGTATCGATGCATTTGCCGGCCCGCACCGCCGCCAGGCTCGCGCCGTTGCCGAGATGGGCTAAAATGACGCGGCCGTTCACGGCTTCTTTGCCGCCGACCCGGCTCAATTCTTCCAGCAGATAAGCGTAGGACAATCCATGGAATCCGTAGCGCTGAACCCCTTTTTCCTCCAAACGGCGCGGGATCGGCAGGATGCGCGCGACGCGCGGCATATCTCGATGGAAAGCGGTGTCGAAGCAGGCGACCTGCGGCAAACGAGGATAACGCCCGGCATAGCCTTCTATCAACCGGATTTCCGCCGGCAGGTGCTCCGGATCGTATGGACTCAGGCGTCGCAGCTCGTCGAGGACTTCCGGCGTGATCAGCTGCTCCTCGCGGTATTTCGGTCCGCCGTGAACCACGCGATGGCCGATCGCTCTGATCGAATCGGCGCCGATAAATTGCGCAAGACGATCCATGAGCGCCGCCACGGCCGCGGCGTGATCCGATGCCTCGACCGATTCGACCATCGGTTCTTTTCCCGCCTCATGCAGCGTCAATGCGGCATCCGGGAAACCGAGGCGATCGATTTTTCCGTGAAAGCGGCGAGTCAGCGCGCTGCCGGTGCTATAAACCGCGAATTTGACGCTTGACGAACCACCGTTGATCGCAAGCACGCACGCCGAGCCGTTACGACCACTCGAACCCTCTCCTCCACCGTCCGTCATGTAATCAGCCTATTAACTCTAACACGTAGGATCAAGCTGCCGTGAACAAGGAAAGAGCGAAGTGTGCGGCGGTCAATTAGGAACTTATGCGCGGTCTCTCATCCCTTCCCGTAAAGCTCCTTGACGAACCCCGAACTCTCGATTTCTTTAAGGAGCCGATTATCGAAGAGCTCCTTCGGGTCGGCGGTCGCCGCCTTGGGGTGATCGGTGAAAGAAAGGGCTGCGCGGATCGCTTCTTCCGTCACATAGGGGACTTTAGGAAACAGCGGAACAAAGCCGCGATAAGCCTCATCGAGGATCTCGGGGTCTTTGGTGACGAGATAATGCCTAAGCGCTGCCCTCGCCGTATCGGGCTGCTCGACGGCAACCTTGATGCCGGCGATGTAGCACTTGAGAAAGGATCTGATGAGCTCGGGGTTCTGCCGGACGAGAGCGCGGCGGACGGCGAAGCCGGTAAACGGATAGGGGATATTGAGCGAGCCGATGTTGACGAGTTCCTTGAAACCCAGCCGACGCGCCAGCAAAGTGGTCGGCGGCGAATGAACCGCCGCCGAGACGATTCCTTGATTCAGCGCGGCCAACGCATCTTCCTGACGCGAGAAGTAAAGCACCCTCACGTCTTTTGCCTGGCTCATGTCGTGCCGCTTGAGAAGCGCGATCGAGGCGTGATCAGAAGATGCGCCCTTCGTGATAACGCCCAGCACCTTGCCGCGCAGCTCCTCGACGGATTTAATTTCCGGCCTGGCGTAGAGCGAAAAGGCGAAGGTGTGAACCGGCATGCCGACATAAATGATCTCGGCGCCGGAAAGCATCGCATTGACGGCGGCGCCG
>DATJFG010000069.1:0-37295 GCA_035495775.1 Verrucomicrobiia bacterium
GATCATGAGAGCATTTATCACAAGGAGGAACAAGCCGAAAGTTAAGATCGTGAGCGGCAGGGTCAGTATCTTAAGAACGAATCCCAGAGTCGCGTTCACCAAGCCAATGACAACGGCGGCGATCAGCGCCGTGCCAAAGCCGCGGACCTCAAAACCCGGCACGACATGCGCGACGATCAGAATGCTGAGAGCGCTGAGCAGCCAGTGAACGATAAGCACCATCGATTCATCCTCCCGCCGCGATTGTAGCGCCGATGCCCTCGGCTTCCAAGATCCATCGTAAACTTTCCTCGGCGAGGCATCTATGTTACTTTGATCTATCCGGAGAGGTGACCGAGCGGTTGAAGGTGCACGACTGGAAATCGTGTAGTCGGTAACCCCGACTCGGGGGTTCGAATCCCCCCCTCTCCGCCAGAAAAGACGCCAGGGCGCTTTCATTAAACTCGCCGATTCAAATCGCAAAGAATTCTTCGGGGTCATTTCTAGTTCCGATCGTCTGAATGAGCTTCCGCCCGGTTTTGTCTTGATTCTTCGATGCGATCGTCGTAATCTTTTCTCAGCTCACACCGAAATTTTGTAGCTCAGCGAGATGGATGGTCCGGCCTGAGCGATCATCGGAGTGTCGATTGCTGATAGCCGGGCCCTGTGCAAGGCGGTCCCGCAAACCCCGTCAGGTCCGGAAGGAAGCAGCGGTAGCGGCATTACCCCTGTGCCACAGGCAAACCCGGCTGTCAGCAATGGGCATCCTGCGAAAGTAAAAAGTCAAAGGAACGCGATCACCGTGACTTTTACCTGTTTCGTTTTGCCTTACTAAAAAATGTCTTATCTCGTTCTCGCGCGGAAATGGCGGCCGCAGCGCTTCGAAGACATGGTCGGTCAGGGCCACGTAACGCAGGTCCTGAGAAACGCAATCGCCGGCGGGCGGATCGCGCATGCCTATCTCTTCACGGGTGTCAGGGGGGTCGGCAAGACCACGGCCGCGCGCATTCTCGCCAAGGCGCTCAATTGCGAGCGCGGGCCGACAGCCGATCCCTGCAATCAATGCTCGCAATGCGTGGAAATCACCGACGGTCGGTCGCTCGATGTCTACGAGATCGACGGCGCTTCGAACCGCGGCATCGACGAGGTGCGGCAGATCATCGAGAACGTCAGATACCAACCCGCCAGAAGCCGGTTTAAGATTTATATTATCGACGAGGTCCACCAGGTTACCAAAGACGCGTTCAACGCGCTTCTGAAAACGCTCGAGGAGCCGCCGGAATTCGTCAAATTCATTCTCGCCACGACCGAGCCGCATCGCCTGCCTGAAACGATACTTTCGCGCTGCCAGAGATTCGATTTCCGCCGCATACAAACGCGCGAAGTGGTCGACCGCTTGAAAGACATCGCCGGCAAGGAGTCGCTTTCGATCACCGACGGCGCGCTGTTGCTGCTGGCGCGCGAGGCCGAAGGCAGCATGCGCGACGCCCAGTCATTGCTCGAGCAGATGCTTTCCTACGCCGCGCCGGGAAGCGGGCAACGGATCGATGAGCGGCTGGTGGAAAATATTTTAGGCGTCACGGAGCGGCGCGTCCTCTACGATGTCTCCGGCGCGATCCTTCGCGGCGATGCCAAGACGCCGATCGAAATCATCGCGCGTGTCGTGGATCAAGGAAAGGACGTGGTCCGGCTTTCCCGCGAATTGGTCGAGCATTTTCGCAACCTCTTTGTCGCCCGGCTCATGCAGGAGGCCGAGGGGAGACTCGGCTCCGCCGCGGCGGCGACGCGCGAGCAGCTCTTGGATTTGCCGGAGCAGGAGATGGAGGACTTGCGCGCTCAGGCGTCGGCCTCCTCCGCCGATGCGCTTCTCGACTATTTTAAATTCATGGCGGAAGGGGACGAGGAGGTCGCGCGGTCGGCTTATCCGCGCTTTGCGCTCGAAGCCGCGCTCGTGCGGCTCGCGACGCTGCCGGCTGCACTGCCGGTGGGACAGCTCATCGACCGGCTTGAAGCGCTGGAGAAAAAGCTTTCGAGCGGCGGCGACGCGCGACCCACGGCGCAACCGGCCTCGCATCGCGTCGAGAGTGTATTTCGGGCCGTGACGGAGAAGCCGCAAACGCCGGCGGCAAGCCCCGCCAACGCGGCGGCGATCGGCGCAAAGCGAGAACTGCCGTCCGACGCGGCGGCGCAATGGCAGCAATTCCTGGCCTTCGTCACCCAGCAGAAGAAATTTCTAGCCACTCACCTAGCCGACGTGGAGCCATTGGCTTTGCCGCCGGGACCGCTGAATCTTGCCGTCGCGGGCCGGCACCATTTCACTTATTTGCAAGATCCCGAGAATCTCTCGTCGCTCAAAGAGTTTGCTCGCAGTTTTTTTTCGACCGATGTTTCCGTTTCGCTTTCGCTGACCGAGGAAAAAAGGCCGCGCGGCGAAACGGACAAAGATCCCGCCGCAGGCGCCGACTTGACTGATATGGTGAGGGAAGCGCACAAGATATTCGGCGGCTCCGTCAAGCCGGTGAAAAGAGCGGATTAGCCGCGAAGGGATATTTTATGGCCAAAGGTTTCGGTGGCGGCATGGGCAATCTCTTCAAACAGGCGCAGGAGATGCAGGCGAAGCTCGCGCGCGTTCAGGAAGAGCTCGCGCATCGCACGGTGGAGGCCGCCTCCGGAGGAGGCATGGTCAAAGTCATCGTGAACGGACAGCTCGCCTTGGCTTCGATTAAAATCGATCCGGCTGTCGTCAACGCGGAAGAGAAAGATATGCTGGAAGACCTGATCCTCGCCGCCGTCAACGAGGGGCTGCGTATGGCGCGCGAAATGGCCGCCGAGGAGATGAGCAAGATCACGGGAGGCATGAAGATACCGGGAATGAGCTAAGGAAGTTTCGCGTTTCAGGTTTCGGGTTCCGAGTCGGAACTCGAAATCCTATTCTGGAATCTTGACTGTTTTCACCATGGCAAACTATCCTGCGCCGCTGGCGCGTTTAATCAAGGAATTATCGAAGCTCCCCGGCATCGGCGAAAAGACCGCCGGCCGCCTGGCTTTTCATTTGCTGAAAGAAAGCGCCGAAGAGGTGGCGGCGCTCGCGGAGAGCGTCGCGCGGCTCAAGCGCGAGCTCGGCCTCTGCGCGACGTGTTTCGGTTTAAGCGAGGTCGTGCCGGGGAACGGCGACCGCCCGCAATGCGGCATCTGCGGCGATGCGCGCCGCGAGCGGGAAAAAATCTGTGTCGTGGAAGAGCCTTCGGACCTCATGGCGGTGGAGAAATCCCAGGAGTACAGGGGGCTTTATCACGTGCTCCATGGCACGATCTCGCCGCTCGACGGCGTCGGGCCCGACGCGCTCAAAATCAAAGAGCTGCTCGAGCGGGTCCGCAGCGAAGGGGTCCGTGAAATCATCGTCGCGACCAATCCGACCGTCGACGGCGAAGCGACGGCCCTTTACTTATCCAAGGCGCTGAAGCCGCTCGGCATTATTGTGACGCGCATCGCGCGCGGCTTGCCCATGGGCGGCGACCTCGAATACACCGACGCCGTCACGTTGGGCAAGGCCTTCGAGGGCAGAAGGGAGATTTAAAAAATCTCCCGTGGACGCGGCCTGCCTATGAAATCGCATACCGATTATCTCTGGTTTCACACGAAAAAAGAGCGCGAGTTTATCAACATCACGGACCGGGCGGAAGAAATCCTGGAAAAGAGCCGCATCCAGGAAGGCATGATGCTGGTTTCGGCGATGCATATCACGGCCGGCGTGTACGTAAACGACGCCGAGGACGGCCTCATCCAGGATATCGAGGATTGGCTCGAGAGGCTCGCGCCCCGCGGCGACTACCGACATCACCGCACCGGGGAGACCAACGGCGACGCGCATCTCAAAAATCTTCTCATCGGCCATCAGGTAATCCTGCCAATCACCCAGGGCAAGCTCGACCTCGGTCCCTGGCAGCAGGTCTATTACGCCGAATTCGACGGCCGCCGGCGCAAACGCGTCATCGTGAAAGTCCTGGGCGAATAGGCGTGAATATGCCCAGGCAAAGCTAGGATCGCCCGATTTTCCGCAGCGTCTCGGTTTGAGTCACAGCGGCTTCTTTCGTCGCCGGCAGGAACACGCGCACCGTCGTGCCTTTTTGAATTCTGCTTTCTATCTCCAGCCGCCCGCCGTGCGCCTGAACGATGTGTTTCACGATCGCGAGGCCGAGTCCCGTCCCGCCCATCTCCCGCGAGCGGGCCTTGTCCACTCGGTAAAAACGTTCGGTCAAGCGCGGCAGGTCCTTTTCGGAAACACCGCAGCCGGTATCGGCGACGGCGACCTCTACCGCCGGTATGCCACCGTCGACGGCGGGCGCCGCGCTCACCGCGATGGTTCCGCCCTCGGGCGTGTACTTGAGAGCGTTATCGATCAGGTTGATCAGAAGCTGCTGCAGGCGATCCGAGTCGCCGATGATCTCCGGCACGGCCGGCTCCAGCGCTTCCGAGAGCTCGACGTTCTTTTTCATTGCCCGGTCGTGGAAGATCTCGAGCACCCGGCGAATCATCTCCGCCGGGCGAATATTCTCCTGATGCAGTTGGATCTTACCCGACTCCAAATCCGAAAGGGTCAGCAGATCGTCGATCAACCGGCCGAGCCTCTCGGAATGGCGCTGGATGATATCAAGAAACCGCTCGGCCTCTTTGCGATCGGCCGGAGGCGATTGGAGGAGCGTCTCCGCATAGCCGCGGATCGCCGTCAGCGGCGTGCGCAGCTCATGCGAGACGTTGGCGACCAGATCGGCGCGCATCATCTCCAGGCGCTTGAGCTCGGTGACGTCGTGGAAAACGAGAATGTGCCCGACGGCTTTTTCATCGACGCCGCGGAGCTCCGCCGCGGTGACGCCGAGCCATCGGCCCTCGTCGAAGGAAACCTCCTTCACAAAACGTTTCGCGGAATGATCGAAGGCGAGTATCTCGTCGACGAGTTTTCGCATCTGGGGCCGGCGCGAGATTTCCATGAGCGAAGCGCCGGCAGGCGTCGCCTGTGGGAGCCCGAACATCCTTTGAGCGTTATGATTGGAGAGGATCAGTCGACCGCGCGGATCCAGAACCAAGACGCCTTCGTTCATGCAGCGCAAGATCGAGTCGAGTTTTTCCTTCTCGCCGACGATGCCGCGGATTTTTTCTTGAATCGCGAGGCTCATCGCGTTCAAATTGCGCTCGAGCACGGTGAACTCGTCCTCGCGGCCGAGCGGGATAGCCGCCGGAAAATGGCCGCGAGAGACCTCCTCGGAAAAGTCCACCATCCGCTGGACGCGCCGCTCGAGCTGCCGGGAGAAAAACAAGACCGGCAAGAGCCCGAGGCCGGAGAAGAAGAGAAGCCCGACGAGGATCGCGTGGCGAATCGAGCGCTCCGCCTCTTCGACGGCGCCGAGTGGGAACGAAAGGCGCACGATGCGCCGCTTCTCCGGTTCGAGAACGGCGCGGTAGAGCATTTCGTGGCGCACGGTCGTGCTGTAGCGGGCGCTGGTTCCGGTGCCGGTCGCCATCGCCTGCAACACTTCGGGGCGGCCGCCGTGGTTCTCCATCGACGCCGACGCCTCTTCGGAGTCGCCGAGCACTTTCCCATCGAGATCGATGACCGTGATGCGGACGCCGAGATCGCCCTCCAGCTCGCGGCAGATTTGATCGAAGGCGGGACCGGAAATGCCGAGCGGCAGGAGACGGCTCATCAGACGTGCTTCGTTGCGCATCTTCGCCGAAAGCGACGCGGTGTGAAAATCCTTGATGGCCGCGGCGGCAAAGAAATAAAAGACGGCGAACAGGGAAATGACGATCGCAAAATAGAAGAGGAAAAACTGGACCGCGGCTCTACTTTTCCAAGGCGTTTTCATCGAATTTATAGCCTACGCCGCGAACCGCCAGCACCCACTCGGGCTTGCGATCGTTTTTCTCGATCGCCTTGCGGAGTCTGCGGATGTGCACATCCACCGTGCGCGGATCGACGAAGACGTCGCCGCCCCAGACGCGGTCGAGGAGTTGGTCGCGCGTGAGCACACGGTTGGGGTTTTGCACCAGAAAACGCAAAAGCTCAAACTCCTTCAACGTGAGCCGAGCCAGCTTACCGCGAATCGTCACTTCATAAGTGGCGAAATTGATCTTGAGCGCTCCTTTATCGTAAATCTCCCCGGCCGGCGAAGCGCTCTGCATATCGGTTCGGCGCAAGATCGCCTTCACGCGCGCGACCAGCTCTCTCGGACTGAACGGCTTGGTAAGATAGTCGTCCGCGCCCATTTCCAGGCCCACCACGCGGTCCGCCTCGCTCGCTTTCGCGGTCAACATGAGAATCGGAATGCGGCTGGTTTCGGTCCGCTGCCGGACCCGCTTGCAGATTTCCAACCCGGAAAGCCCGGGCAGCATGAGATCGAGGATAATGAGATGCGGCTTGTCGCGCTCGAGCAGCCGCAGGGCCTTTTCGCCGTCTTCCGCCTCGAGCGTTTGGAAACGCTCCTGGGCCAAGTTGTAGTGGATCAGCTTGCGGATGTCGGGCTCGTCTTCGACGACGAGGATTTTCTTGCCGGCCATGGAGCGAGGCGTCAGATCGACTGCGGAATCTCTTTCATGTGCCGGATGCTTTTGCCCTTCACCATGAAGACCACCATCTCCGCGATGTTGGTGGCGTGATCGCCGATTCGCTCGAGATACTTAGAGATCGAGCTCAGTTTCATCGCGCGGTTGATCGTATGTGGATCTTCGATCATATAGCTGATCGTTTCTCGAAAGATCTGGCTGTTGAGGTCGTCCACATCCTGGTCGTCCTTGCAGACCTTGAGCGCGAGCGTTGTGTCCTCGCGCACGAAAGCGTCGAGGCTTTCGCGGATCATGCGCTCGGAGGTCCGCGCCATGCGCGGAAGATCGATATAGGGCTTGAGCTGCGGCTCTTCGTTGAGCTCGAGCGCGCGCTCGCAGATATTAACCGCCATGTCCCCGATACGCTCGAGATCCGTCGTGATCTTCAGCGCCGTCGTGATAAAGCGCAGATCGCGCGCCGCGGGCTGGTGCAGAGCGAGCAGCTGGATGCAAAGATCGTCGATCTCGACGTCGAGGCGGTTCACCTCGTGATCGCGCTCGATGATCGTCTCGGCGAGTTTGGAATCCCTGTCGACCAGCGAGCTCACCGCTTTTTGGATCTGGTCTTCGACCAGCCCGCCCATGTAAAGGATGTCCTCGCGAAGCTTCTTGAGATCTTCGCCGTATTTTTTATCCGTATGCTGAGTCAGCATAAATTCCCTCCACCGGATCGCCGATGGTTTTTTTTAACTGTGCCGTTCGATCAACCGAACCTGCCCGTGATGTAGTCTTCCGTCTGCTGCTGGTCGGGGTTGGTGAAGATCTTCGTCGTAATGCCGAATTCTACCAGTTCCCCCATATAGAAAAAAGCCGTGAAGTCGGAGACGCGCGCGGCCTGCTGCATATTGTGCGTGACGACCACGATGGTGACTGTTTCTTTGAGCTCGTGAATCAGCTCCTCGATCTTGGCCGTCGCGATCGGATCGAGCGCCGAGCAGGGCTCGTCCATGAGCAGGACTTCCGGCTCGACCGCGAGCGCGCGCGCTATGCAGAGGCGCTGCTGCTGCCCGCCGGAGAGGCTCGTGCCGGGATGATGGAGTTGATCTTTGACCTCTTCCCACAACGCGGCCATGCGCAAGCTTTTTTCGACCTTTTCCTCGAGCAGCCTGCGGTCGCGGCTGCCGTTTAGGCGAAAACCCGCGATCACGTTGTCACGGATCGACATGGTGGGAAACGGGTTGGGCTTCTGAAAGACCATGCCGATTTTTCGCCGCACTTCGACCGGGTCGGTTCCGGGTCCGTAGACGTCTTGACCGTCGAGAAGCACCTTGCCTTCGACTCTCGCGCCCGGGGTCACTTCGTGCATGCGGTTCAGGCACCGGATGAAAGTCGATTTGCCGCAGCCCGAAGGGCCGATGATGGCCGTGACTTTTCGGCTATTGATGGCGAGGCTTACGTTCTTGACCGCCTTGAGCTTGCCGTAATAAACGCTCAAGCCGTGAACTGCGAGGCGAATTTCTTCCGGCGCAGGTTTTGGTGCGCGGTTCTGCATTCCTGGCTCCGACATGCCAGCGCTCGATTTCTCGCTGTCGTGGTTTTCCTCGAGCGCGTAGCTTTCGTTATTCATGAGAGTTACCTCTTAAGAAGGCACGGGTGAGCACGCTCGTGATAAGGACGACGACAAGTAGGACGAACGAAGCGGCCCAAGCTTTTCTGTGCCAGTCTTCATAGGGTCCGGTGGCGTAGGTGTAGATCAGCAGCGGCACGGTCGCGATCGGTTTTCCCAGATTCGCGCTCCAATAGGGATTGCCGAAGGCGGTGAACAACATGGGCGCCGCCTCGCCGAGGGCGCGCGAGACGGCGAGCACAAGTCCGGTGATCAGCCCGCGCGAGGCGACGGGCAGGACGACGCGCAGGATCGTGCGCCACTTGGCAATTCCGAGCGCCAGCGAGGCCTCTCGAAGAGAATCCGGCACGAGACGGAACGCCTCGTGCGCGCTGATCAAGATGATAGGGATCATGATGAAGGCATAGGCGACCGAGCCGGAGAATCCGGAGAAGCTGCCGAACGGCCGTACTACGAGCGCGTAGGCGAAAAGACCCACCACGATCGACGGCACGCCGGTCAGGACTTCGGCCAGAAAGCGCACGAACCGCCCCAGTCCGGTGCTGGGGAATTCATTCACGAAAACCGCCGCCCCGACCCCGATCGGAACAGCCATTAATGCGGCGCACGCCACCACGAGTAGGCTGCCGACCAGGGCGTTGGCGATGCCGCCGCCGGTTTCTCCCGCGGGAACGGGCAGCGCGGTGAGAAACTCCCAGTTGACCTCGGCGGCGCCGTGAAACAAAACGTAGCCCAGGATCGTCACGAGAAAAAATATCGTAATGCCGGTGCAGAGAAACAGCAGGGCGACATTGATGCGCTCGATCGCCTTGCGGCGAAGAAAGCGAGCGCGGGAAGAAGATAGGGTGTTCGTGGCGCTCATTCGAATATCGCTACTTTTCCCTTAGACAGCTTCCAAATCAGCAGCTGAGCCAGCAGGCTGATACATATTGTGATCCCGAACAGGACGAGACCGACGTAGATCAGCGACGATACATAGAGGCTGTAGGTCGCCTCGGTGAACTCGCTTGCGATCTGGCTCGCCATGCTGTGGACCGGGTCGAAAAGCGAGTGAATCAGGTCGAATGAGTTGCCTCCGACCATCGTCACCGCCATCGTCTCGCCGATCGCCCGGCCGAGGCCGAGGATGACGGCGCCGACCAGGCCGACGCGGGCGTAGGGCAGGGCCACTTTCCAGATCGCCTCCCATTTGGTCGCGCCGAGAGCCAGCATGCCTTCGATCTGAAGCCGCGGCACGGTCAGTAGAATATCGCGCGAGATCGCCGTGATGATCGGAATCACCATGATGGCCAGAATAACGCTGCCGGACAGAACACCGACTCCGTAAACCGCCGGCCCGTTAAAGAGAAAAAACCAGCCGAAATGTGCCTTCAGCCAGATCTGCACGATGCGAATAACCGGAACCATGACGAACAGTCCCCAGAGGCCGAAGACGATACTCGGAATGCCGGCGAGCAATTCGATGGGGTAAGAGATGGCGGGCCGCATCCATGTCGGCACATAGAACGAGATAAAAATGGCCGCTCCGATGCTGATGGGAACCGCCAAGAGCAATCCGATGCTGGCCTTGACAACGGTGCCGATGATCGTCGGCAGCGTGCCGAATACCCTCGCAACGGGATCCCAGGTCGTCCCGACAAGAAATTTAAGTCCGAAGTGGCCGATCGATTCCCAGGCGCCGCGAATAAGGTCGCCGACCAGGAGCAGCGCCAGCAGGATCACACACGATGCCAGAGTGCGGGTGGCCACATAAAACACACGATCGCCCAGGTTGATGACCCGGGCGTCGTGTGTTCCAGTTCTTATCCCGCTGAGAAACTCCAGCGGGCCGGCAAAGGCGCGTTTAATCACGTGCGGCTCGCTCTGCATGGGCGCTTAGTTCAATATCGGTTTTCCGTTCGTCTTGATTTTTTTGACGAGCGCCTCGGCCTTTTTCAGCGCGGGGCCCTTGAGGGGCGCGTATTCGAGCGGCAGGGCATACTTCTGACCGTCGTGAATCATCCACCACGCCAAGTGCGCCACGGCGTCGGCCTTCGCCTCGTATTTCATGTTTTCATAGACGAGCAGCCAGGTGAAACCCGTGATGGGATAGGCCTTGGGGTTTGCGCTGTCGGTCACCATGACTTCCATATTGTCCGGAAGATTCGGCTGGTCTGCCGCCAGCGCCGCGCTGTCGAGGCTCGGCTCCAGGAAAGCTCCGCTCTTGTTCTTGAGTTGTGCCCAGGCCATATTGTTCTGTTTGGCGTACGCCAGCTCGACATAGCCGATTGCGCCGGAGATCTGCTGCACGGAGTTCGCAACGCCTTCGTTACCCTTGCCGCCCACGTCGCCGGGCCAGTTGACTGAGGTTGCGAAGCCGACCTTGCCTTTCCACTCGGGGCTGACTTTGGAGAGATAGTTGGTGAAAATGAAGGTCGTGCCGGAGCCGTCGGAGCGGTGGACGACGGCGATATCGGTGCTCGGGAGATTGAGACCCGGATTGGCCGCCTTAATGCGGGCATCATTCCAGGTCTTGATTTTCTTCAGGTAAATATCCGCGAGGACATCGGGCGTCAGCTTCAATTGTCCGCGCTTGACTTCCGGCAGGTTGTAGACGATCGCCTCGGCGCCCGCCACGGTCGGGATGTGCAGCACTGCGCCGTTCTTCGCCTCGCCCTTTTGCTTGTCATCCATGATGCCGTCGGAGGCACCGAAATCGACGGTCAGCTCCTGAAGCTGGCGGATGCCGCCGCCGGAGCCGATTGATTGATAATTGACCTTGACACTGCATGCCTTAACGTACTCCGAGAACATCTTGGAGTAGAGCGGATAGGGGAAAGTCGCTCCCGCACCGGTCAGCTCCGTGATCCCTTTGGTCGGACAGCCCGGCGCGGCCGCCTCTCCGCGAATAGCGAACAGCGCGATTACCGCGATCAAAACAATGAAAACTTTCACCTTCATCGTCAGCTCCTTTTTGGTTAAGATTTAATCCCCGATTGTTACGAATTTGTTACAAACTGATGAACCATAGATTACGGCCCCGCCACGTTTTCACCCACCTCCTTCCATCCGGCAGTGAAGGTAGAGGTGGATTTTGACGCTTAGATGAACCGGAAGTTAAGAAATGATGAACTCGGCGTCCCAGCCGATCTTCACGTCCTCGTAATCCGATCGCAACAATCCGCAGCTAAGCTCAGGGTATGGATAGAATAATCGTCATCGGCGACGTACATGGCTGTTATTTCGAGCTCCGCGCATTATTGGAGGAGATCGGCCATCGGCCGACGGACCGCCTGTTCTTTGTCGGCGATCTCATCGCCAAAGGACCGGCGAATCGCGAGGTCCTCGACTTCGTGCGCACCACGCGGCATTGCGCTTCGGTGCTCGGTAACAACGAGCTTGCGTTGTTGCGCTTCTGGAAAGGCCAGAACGTTACTCTGAATCGCCCGCAGCTCCAGACGTTGGCCGGTCTCGGCGATGCCTTCGGACGTTACATGGAGTGGATTGCGGCGTTGCCGGGCCATATCGACTTGGGTGATTTTGCGATCGTTCATTCGGGGCTTCGACCGGGTGTTCCTTTGGAGAAGCAAAAGATTGAGGACTTGACGCATATCCGCACACTGGACGCTTCCGGCACTGCGTGGTTCGAGCGGTACGACGGAAAAACAGCCGTTTTCGGCCACTGGGTGTTCGACTCTCCCGTTTTGAGAAAAAACGCCGTCGGCATCGATACCGGCTGCGTTTACGGCGGGAGCCTCTCGGCAGTGATCATGCCGGAGCGCCGCATCGTGAGCGTCCCGGCGGTCAAAACGTATTTCCGGAAAGATGAGCGAAGTGCCGGCCCGGCTGAAAACCGAACGCGCGCTTTTCAGCGTACCGTACTGCGCCAATAATCGACGAATAGGGCGGCCGCGTTCTTTCTTCCAGCCTCATCGCCATCGGCCCTCGGCGAGCGCTAGCCACGCATCATCGCCGCCGGCACGCCGCCGTTGAGATCCGTTTTCAGTATTTTGATGCCGGCGGCGAAGCTGTAAATTGCGGTCGCTGCGAGAACGACGATGAGCACGATCAGCGCGATCGCCAGCCGGGCTTTTCGGCGCAGTCTGTCGTCTTCCTTCTCTTGCCTTCTCCAAACCATTGATGTCATACGCCCTCCTTGAAAGAATTTTGCCGCCGTTGTACCGCCGCTTCGTGAACGGACGTTGACGCTTCCGCAACGTTTCTTTGACGGTTCGGCAACATTCCGTTGACGGTTCGGCGAAATCTCCGTGAACGATCTTTTTCCTTTATCTCCACGCTTCGATCTGGTACTTCGAGGCGATATGAAAATGTTTTTCTGGAGATTCCTCGGCGCGGAGCGGCTGCCGGAGCCGTCGCGCAGGAAGCTCGGCGTGGTCGCGCTGCTTTATTTCATTCAGGGCAGCCCGGTCGCGATTCTCTGGGAAGTTCTGCCCGTCTATTTGAGGCTTCAAGGCGTCTCGCTCGCCGCCATCGGCGGCCTGCGCCTCCTCGAACTCCCTTATTCGCTGAAAGTCTTTTGGTCGCCGCTGGTGCACCGCTACGGCGATCGGCGCTGGTGGATTGTTGGCTGCATGGCGGGAATCGCGATCGCCGTGGGCTTGTTGCCGCTTATCGACGCCGCGCAGCTCGGGTGGCTGTTATTAGTTCTGCTGCTCGTGCTGACGACACTTTCGGCGACGCAGGACGTCGCGATCGATTCTTACACAGTAGGCCTCGTCGCGCGCGCGGAAGAGGGCGCCGCCAACGGGGTGCGCGCGTCGGCTTACCGGGTCGCTCTAGTGGCTATGGGGGGCGGCAGCGTCTTTCTCGCCGCCGTTCTGCCGTGGAACTGGCTCTTTGTTCTTGCCGCGACGGTATTCGGCGCGCTCGCTTTCTCAGCGTTGGCGGCGCCGCGCCTCGAGCTGCCCGGGCAGGCGCGCGAGCATTGGCTCGCCGGCTTCACGCAATGGATCGGCAGCTGGCGCGCGGTTCCTCTCGTGTTGTTCGTCCTCACTTATAAGCTCGGCGAGTTCGCCATCGGTCCGATGGTGAAGCCGTTTTGGGTCGACCAAGGCCGATCGGTCTTCGAAATCGGTCTCGTGCCGACGACGTTCGGCATCGTTCTCAGCGTCGCGGGCGCGCTCGCCGGCGGCGGATTCATCTCGCGTTACGGTATTTTTCGCGGCGTCCTGGTCTTGGGGTTATTACAAGCGGTTTCCAACCTGGGGTACGCGTTTGTCGCCTGGTTCGATCTCGGGCGGCTCGGACTTTACGGCGCGTCCGTGTTCGAATCGTTCAGCGGCGGGCTCGGCACCGCCGCTTTTCTCGCGTTCTTGATGAACGTCTGCGACAAAGAGCACGCGACGGTGCAGTACGCTTTTCTCTCCTCGGTCTTCTCGCTCACCGGCCGGCTGATAGGCGCCATCAGCGGCATCGGCGCGCAGCGGGTCGGTTACGGAAATTATTTCGCTCTGACGTTTGTTCTCTCGCTGCCGGCCTTCGCTCTGCTTCCCTGGGTTAAATCATGGATCCACGACGAGCCGAAGCGAACCGGGCACGCGTCGGTCTCATGAGAGCTCTGCGACAAGCGCCTTCCAGGCGGCGCGCTCGCGCTTGGGATCGACCAGCGCCTTAAGCCGCGCGCCGCGTGATTTAAGCGTGCGGTAAAAAGTTTTATCGGATTCGACGCGCTTGAGCAGCCGCGCGAGTCCGGCGGTGTCGCCGACGCGAAAGTACCCCGGATAGTCCTTTCCCAGCGTGCCGATGAGACCGGAGATTTTCGAGGCCACGACCGGCACCGAAGAGGCGAGCGCCTCGGAGAGAACATTGGCACTCCCTTCCATCACCGAGGTGAGAGACAGCAGATGGCTCGTCGCGAGCAGGCGGCGGGCCTTCCAGTGCGGCAGCTCGCCGACCCAGCGGTAATGCGGGTTCCGCGCCATCTCGGCGCGAGCGCGCCGCTCCATGTCGTGGCCGAGCGCGCGGCCGGCATGGACGACGCGTAGTCTGGAATGATTGAGCATGCGCGCGGCGACCGCGGTGCGCAGCGGATCTTTCACGGGTCGCAGATGTCCGATCACCGACACGACGAAGCCGTTCCCCTGCGGCGGGCGGCCCCGGACCCGCGACGCCGATTGATAGATGACGCGCGTCTTGCGCCGCAAGCGGCGCGGCAGCTCTTTGACTCCCATCGATTGCAGCACGACGAGCCGGGTCGCCAAATCGAGCGAGCGGCGCGCCGCGGCGCTCCTTCCGATATCGCGATAGAGGTCCGTTCCGGTGAGCGCGACAACGAGCGGTTGTTCGGGATGAAGCTTCTTAAAGCGGCGGATCGACGGCGCGCTTTTTCGCGCGTGGAGCGCAATCAGCAGATCGCAGCTCTCTCCGCGGTATTCGCGCTCGACGAAGACGCGGTGGCCCAGGCGCTTTAAGATGCGCGCCCAGCGCAGCGCGGTAATGCTGTTGCCGTTGCGGTCCTCGGGACCGGCCGGCGTGACGATGCGGATGATCATTGGACGCAGGTGCGAAAGCCGGCCCAAACATCGCGACGGTCCGGAGTGTAAAAATTACGCCAGGTGTTGCGGATGAGACGCGCGCGCGTGACCCAGCAGCCGCCGCGCAAGACTTTATGCGTGCCGAACCACGGCGCGGAGTATTCCTTGTAGGGATCGGCGGTAAATTCAGGATAGGGCCGAAAGTCGCTGGCGGTCCATTCCCACACGTTGCCGATCATCTGCCGGCAGCCGAAGGCGCTGTCGCCCGCTGCGAGCGCGCCGACCGGCAGCGGGCCGGGCAAGCGGCCGTCTAGGTTCGCCTGAGCGAGCGTCGGCGCTTCGTCGCCCCATGGAAACGTCCGTTTCCGCGGCACGATGCCGCAGCCGGCGCTTTCCGGCTCGGCCGCCGCGGTCATCTCCCATTCCGCTTCGGTCGGAAGCCTTCGCCGCGCCCATTTTGCATAGGCGTCGGCCTCGTACCAGTTGACGTGCATGACAGGAAGACTTTCCTGGAGCGGCAGCCACTGATCGAAGACGCGCTGCAGCCATTTTCCGTCTGACTTTTTCCAATAAAAAGGGCGTTCGATGCCGGCGCTCTCCGCTTTTCGCACGGTTTCCTGCTCTCGATTAAAAAACTTCGCAAACGATTGAGCGAGAGCAGGGGAGCCGCCGTTCTCAAGCCAGCGCCGTCCCGCTTCCGACCAAAGCTCTTTTCGCTGATAGCCGCCGTCGTCGACGAAGGCGGCGAACTCGCGATTGGTTACCGCCGCCCGAGCGATGCGAAAGCGCTCGACTTCGACCGGGTGCTCCCATTTCTCGTTGTCGAAAACAAAAAGAGAGTCGGGCGCGGCGCCGAGCATGAAAGTTCCGCCCGGGACTTCGACATCGCCGGACGCAGCACTGCCGTTATATGAGAACGGCTGTGCGGTGGATAGCCTCGGTGGCGGATAGCCGAGCGTCTGCCGCGTATACGCGAGCGCCTCGCCGTGCATGTCCTCATGAAAGAGGACGAGCAGGTGAAAATAAATATCTTCCGGCGTCGGGTCGCCACGCCTAAGTCCTTCGATCACCTGCTCGAGCACAGCGCTCATGTAGGCGAGCGTGCGCTTGCGCGAAGGGAGCCGGAGGTCCCAGCGCGTATCGTGCGCCACATCCGCGGAGTTATAGAGGGAATCGCCGCCTTCGACGAGCGGGCGCTGGCCGCCGAGATGCCGCAGCGTCCAGAACTCCTGGAACCAGGCGACGTGACCGATTTCCCAGAGAGGCGGGTTGACGATCGCGAGCCGCGGTCCGATCATCTGCTCGTCGTCGAGATCGGCGACGAGCTCTAAAGTCCGGCTGCGGGCGTCGTTGAGCAGTTCCGCGAGCACGGCTGTGGACGGCGGCGTCGTGGACATCTATAAATTATTACGCCAGCGTCCGTTCGCGTTCAACCGACGCGTAAACGGCGGCTAGGACGCCAGGAACTTTCCGGTAAGTTTCTCGAACTCCGACGCCGCGTCCCACTGCGCGAGATGCTTGGCGCCTTCGAGAAGATGAAGATTAAGCGACGGACAGCGCTCTTTCAGCAGCGCGACGCGCTCGGCGGCGGAGCCGCGATCCTGCTTGCCGTACATCATAAGGAGCGGCACGGGGATCTGATGCAGGCGCTCCCAGATCGGAACGGCGTCTTTGCCGCCGCCGCGCGGCGTCTTGCCGCGCTCGATGAAGGCCTGAAAGTTTTTCCCCAAGCTCATCCGATGGCGTTTTTCCAAGGCCTCCGGCGTGATCAAGGCAGGGTTGAAGAGATTATGCTCCAGCAGCGCGCGGCTGTCGTTCAGCGTCGGCTCGGCGGCGCCGCCTTCCTCGCCCTCGCCGGCGGCGCTCTTCGCGCCGCCGGGAAGCGGCGGCAGCAAACTTCCGGTGCCGAGCACGACCACCTTCGCGATCCTCGATGTCTCATCGAAAGCGAGTCCGACCGCCATGGCGCCTGCCTGCGAGTGACCGACCAGGCTTGCCTTGTCGAGCCCCAGCGCATCCATAAAATGAACGATGAAGCGGCGGCGATAGGTGACGGAATAATCTTTGGGATTATCCGTAAGGCCGAACCCCGGCTGATCGAATGCGATGACGCGGAGGCCATACGCGGCGAGCGGCGCAAGATTCCGCGCGAAGACATCGGCGGAAGAGCCGAGCGACGCGCCGTGGAGCAGCAGAACCGCGGCGCCTGCGCCTTCTTCCAGGTAACGGGTCTTGAGGCCGTCGACTTGAACAGACTTCTCGGTCATAAAGATTCAATGCGCGCGGTCGTTATGCGTCCGTCACGTCGATCAAGACTCCGTCGGGATCGGCGAGGTGAAATTTTCCGAACGGGCATTTCTCGAATAACTTGAGGCGCGCCGCGCCTTCGGGACCGACGCCGACGGGGCTGGGCGAGAGCCGCGGGTTGCGCCCGATTAAGGTCTCGAGCTCTTTCTTAAACTCACCGATGTTTTCGACCTTGAATCCGATGTGCTCCGGCGCGGGGCGCTCGATGCCCGAGCCCGCGTAGTCGTTGATGTCCCAGGGCATGACCGCGAGCGTGACCCTGCCGTCGGAGAGATGATAGGTCGAGCCTCGGGTCTCCTGCGGGCGCAGCTCGAAGACGTCGACATAGAACTTGGCGACCTCGTCGGGGATAACCGTGCGAACGGCGAAATGGTTGATATAGCGGTCTTGTTTCCAGTTGCCGTCTTCGTAGACGTCGCGCCTGTTTTCCATGCCCTTTTGCGAAAGATCGAAGACATTGCCGGCGGGATCGTGCGTGCTGAGGCCGGCAAAGGGACGGTTGCCCGGGCGCTTGAGAACGCTGACCTTGGGGTATTTCGTCTGTATTCTGTCGAGCGCGGTTTGCACGTCGTCGACCTCGAAGCCGAAATGGTCGAAGCCCGCCTGTCTGCCGGCGCGTCTCGGATTGATATTCATTCCCACATAGCCGTCGCCGACGACCACCGCGCTTTCGGGCTTCGCTCTGGAGGAAGTCCGCATCTTGAAGAGCGCCTCGTAGAATCGGCCCATGAGAGCATAATTCTCGCTCGCGATAGCGATGTGCTTGATCTGTGTCTGCATGGTTAGTCCCCCGTCGGATTCGATTCTCCCTCACGGCTTTGCCGCCGTCAAGGTCTTCTCCAGTCGTTGTATCCAAGGCTTCAACTCCCGTGCCCATCCCTTCCGCTGATGTCTCCTGACATAGCCGAGCGCCGAGCGCAAGGCGCGCGCCTCGCGATCGCCGACTCGCAGCGGTGTATCTCGATTCTTCCGGCGCGCATCGCGCTCGCAAAACCCCCGCAGCGCGCGCCAGTGCCCCAGCGCGTCGGCGCCGAAGCGTTCTCGTATGGCGCGCCGCCAGCTTCGCTCCGCGTTATACGCGGCGGGGTTCCGGGCATAATCGAAACAGGTGGCGAGCGGAATATAGCTCAATGATTCCTGCAGCAGCGGGTTGTTGAGATAACCATGGACTGCCTCCGGCAGCTGCGGGTCGCGGCCGGTCAGTGGGGCGAGATGCATCTCGGCGCTCATGGAAAGGTCGTTGACTGGGTAGTTGTCCCAGAGAATCAACTGACGATTGACTCGATTCAGCGTGCGGCGCGCCTGAGCTAGACTGATCGTGGGACTCACGACTTTGGCTCCCGTCCACATGCAGGCGACCGATGGCGGTAAAGTCTCCGCCAGGCGTTGGAGAAAATGTCGCTCGAAGCGGCCGAAGACGCGCGCGAGAAACGGGTCTTCGGAGTAATAGGACGGGCAGATCCACCACTCGACGTCCGTCCAGCTCGACGGCTGGCGCGACAGTATCTTCGCGAGCCAGTCTCCCTCGGCGCGGGCGAGGCTCCCACCGAAATGTTTTGAGTCTTTTTCATAGGTCAGGCGCGAAGGGATGTCGTCGAAAAGCACCGCAAAGGTTCGCACTCCGGCATCATGGAACCGTGCCGCTTTGTCGAGCAGCTTGCGAACTGGCTCCTCGGCGCTAAACAGCAGTTTTTTGCCCGGATGAAAGCCGTAGACGAAATCGATCCCGAACCGCCGCGCGTGCTGAATGAGCCGGCGCATCTCATTCCACCGCTCCGCCGGATAGGAGAGTTGCCATTTTTCGCGGTGATACGGATCGTCTTTCGGCGCATACAGATACGTGTTCATCCCTTTCGCGGCGCCGAACTCGAACATCGCAGCCCGCTGTCGCATCGACCACGGCGCGCCGAAGAAGCCTTCGACGATTCCGCGACGCTTGAACTGGAGCGGTATCATCATCGAGATGCGAATGTGCCACGGCGCGAGCGGGCCGGCAAGCGCCCCGCTAGCGCAATTTGCTTGACGCCGGATGCCGCATTTAATAGCATCCGCCGAGCGGATTGCGGGTATCGCCGAGAGGAGTCGCGGGTCCGGAGGACGAGTGGCAAATTCTTTGTGATCTGCCAATTAGAAATAAGTGTTGCATGGTAGGCTTGTTTCTCAAGGGATTCGTCATCGGGATGATCGTGTCGGTTCCTGTCGGTCCCATCGGGCTCCTCTGCGTCAACCGCACTCTCTCCAAGGGGCCGGTTTATGGTCTGACCTCAGGCCTCGGCGTGGCGACCGCCGATGCGATTTCCGGCGGCATCGTCGTGCTCGGGCTGACGCTGGTCTCGTCGTTTTTAATCGCGGAACAGATCTGGCTCCGTCTGGTGGGAGGGTTTTTCCTCTGTTATCTTGGATGCAAGATTTTCGTCACGGAGCCGGCCCCTCGATCGATGGCGGATAAAGAAAAGAATCTGCTGGGCGCCTATGCGTCGACTTTCTTGTTGACGTTCAGCAATCCGCTAACACTTCTTTCTTTCGTCGCGATTTACGCCGGTTGGGGCGTGGAGGACTTGAGCGCGCATCACGTGCTGGCGGCGGTCCTCACGGTGGGAATCTTCTGCGGCTCAGCCAGCTGGTGGGTCATTCTCAGCACCGGCATGCCGGTGGTTCGGATGATGTTCACGCATGAAGGGCTCCGTTGGGTGCATCGAGTCTCCGGCGCGATCATCGCCGGATTCGGTTTTATCATCCTCATGACTCTCGTGCAGCGATTGAGCGGATGATGCGAGCGGCTGAAGCGGAAAAGAAGCAGAGTGTCCCCGCTGCTATTGCGGTCGAGGCGAATCTATCTCTCGCGGCCGCGCACTTCGCAGCGAACATCTTTCAGTTTTTCGTTCTTCCTTTATATTTCCTCCCGGCTAGCCGCTGGTGGGCGCTCCTGCTGCTGCCTCTGGCGGCGCTCAACAACCCGTTTTGGAGCCTAATGCACGAGTCGATTCACGACCTCTTTCATCCCTCGCGGCGGGTGAACCGTGCTATGGGAAGGGCGCTGTCTATATTTTTCGGCGCGCCCTTTCTTGTTCTCCGCTTGAGCCATTTGCTGCATCATAAGCTCAACCGCTCGCTCATCGAAGCGACCGAAGTATATGCGCCAGAAAAAACATCCCGAGGTCGCGCGGCGTTCGGTTACTTCGCGAACATTCTTGGAGGCCTCTATTTGCTGGAGCTCGCCAGTCCGTTGATGTTTTTCCTTCCGCGCGCCGTTCTGCGGCGGATGGAAAAAAAATATTTCATGGGCGCCGACCTGCCGGGAAATCTGATGCGCAGCCTGATGCGCGACAGCGCCGTGCGCGAGATGCGCTTGGATGGAATCCTCGTTCTGGTCCTATTCGGCGCGAGCGTCGTCTGCTATGGGACGAACTGGCCGTTTCTTGCCGCGGCGCTGGCGGCGCGCGCGTTTCTGATCTCTTTTCTCGACAACGTCTATCATTATGATACGCCGATCGGCGATACTTTTTACGCGCGGAACCTCTCTCTGCCGCCGGCTTTCTCGGCTGGTCTGCTTCATTTCAATCTCCACGGCGTGCACCATCGAAATCCTTCGATTCCGTGGGCCGGGCTGCCGGAAGCCTTCGAGCGCGAAGCGTCACGCATGCACGGCGGTTATTTCACCGCTGCGCTGGCCCAGCTGCACGGCCCGATTCCCTTGGCGAAACTTTCCCGATGAGCGCCGATCTAGGACTCCGCGTCGGCGTAATCGGCGGTGGGTATGGGCGCAATCACATCCTGGCTTACCGCGCGAGCGGCGTCGAGGTGGCGGCGTTCTGTCAGCGGTCCGAAAGCTCCGCCGCGAAAATCGCGCGCGAGTTCGAGATTCCGAAGGTGTTCACGGACTATCGCGACCTCCTGGCGCTCGAAGGACTCGATGCGGTCAGCATCGCGACGCCGCCCTACCTTCACTGCCCGATAGCGCTCGATGCCTTTTCGCACGGCCTTCACGTGCTCTGTGAAAAGCCGCTTGCGTTGACCGTCGCCGAGGCGGAGTCGATGCTCGCCGCAGCCGAAGCGGTCGGGCGCGTGCACATGACGGCGTTCAACTTCCGCTTCATTCCGGCCCTGCGGTGCATGAAAGAGCTTTTGCAAGAAGGCTACGCCGGCAGGCGCATCTTTCATATCGACGCCACCTGGCTCACCGAGGGGAGGATGGCGCCGGAGACGCCGCTCGGATGGCGGCACCGAAAGGAAACCGCGGGATTCGGCGTCCTCGGAGATACCGCGGTGCACCTGATCGATCTCGTGCGCTGGCTGGCAGGCGATTTTAAAAAAGTCGCGGGCCGGGCAGCGATTTTTCATCGCGAGAGAAAACGGCCCGGCAGCGGCGAGATGGCCCCAGTCAATGTTGAAGATAATTGTATGTTTCTTGGCGTGTTAGAAAATGAAGTTCAAGCATTGCTTCACGTCAGCGCCGTCGCTCGCGGGAGCTTATATCAAGCCATTCGCATCTTCGGCGGCGACGGCGCGCTCAGCGTCACGATCGGCCGTCAGGGCCCCGATTGGGTTGTCGGCCGCCTTTTCGGGGCGCGCGGCCCGAACGCGGAGTTTAAGTCGATCACGATTCCCGAAACCTTGACGCGCGGCTTGAATCTGGAAGACCCTTCGCGGGTGGCGGGCGAATTTCTTTTCTCTCACCTGACGCGGCGCTTTGCCGAGGCCATTCGCAGGCGCACGGCCGCCGTTCCGAGCTTTAAGGAAGGGCTCGCAGCGCAAAAAGTCATTGCCGCGGTGCTGCGATCGATCGAGACGGAAAGATGGGTCGACGTCGAATAGATGCTTCGGTACATCGAAGCCGCTCGGCGTTGTTCAAACCATTGCTAACTCGTTTTCTTCAGCAATAGCAGCGAGAACCAGTTTTTCTCGTCGGTATACTGGGCGACGGGATCGAGGCCGAAGCAGCGGAGTTGCGATTCGAGCTGCTCGGGATCGAACTTGCGGCTGATCTCGACGAGGATCTTTTCGTCTTTCCGCCATGAGAAATAGATCTGCCGCGATGGGATGTGAATGGTCTGGTTCTCGTCTGCGACCGCGTACATTTCAACGCGCCGCCATTCCGCATTGTAGCGCGAGAAATAGCGCATTTTTTTCCTCTCGAAGTCGCTGCCGACGATCCGATTGACGTTCTGAAACACGTTCAAAATAAAATCGGCCGTAAGCCCCTGAGAATCGTCGTAGGCCTTTTCAATGAGCGTGGGCTCTTTGATGCGATCGACGCCGAGAAGAAAATAATCGTCGGCCCCCATCGATCCCGACACCTGGTCGAAGAAAGCGGAAAATTGCGAATGAT
Source organism: Verrucomicrobiia bacterium (assembly GCA_035495775.1). GTDB lineage: Bacteria > Desulfobacterota > Binatia > UBA9968 > UBA9968 > JAJPJQ01. Next base: position 22,256 of record DATJFG010000069.1, read on the forward strand.
CGAAGTTGCCGATCGTGCTGCCGAGGAAGAGGAACAGAGTGGGCAGCTCCCGATCGACGGCGGAGATGCCTTCTTCGTATTTGCCGTGAAGGCCGTAGAACGTCACCCGCGGAAAGCTCCGCTCGATCGTGTCGCGCGCGATGCGCAAGCTCGCGAGGCTCACATCAATCGGAGCGAAAAGGCCCGCGCCGCGCTGCTTCACATGCTCGCTCAAGAGCAGCAGGGTTTTCTGCGACGTGCCGGCGCCGAGCTCGACGATGGCCTCGGGCCGCGCCCGGCGCACGATCTCGCCCGCGCGCGCCTTGAGAATCGCGCTCTCAGTCCGCGTAAGGTAATATTCGGGCAGCTCGCAGAGCTTATCGAAGAGCTCCGAGCCTACATCGTCGTAAAGGTGGTGCGGAGCGAGCCAGCGCGGCTGATCCAGCAGGCTTTTCAGCAGGGCGCGCGCTTCGTCCCGCTCGGCGGCGAACGATTCCGTTGTCCAGACTGACCGTTCGAGCGGGTGCCACAGATCTTCCGCGCCGGCGGAGAAGAACCGCGGCTGGTTTTGCTTTTCCATGCGTCATCCGACTATAAGTTAAAAATCGCCGCGCTGTCCAGACGGCCTCGCGGCGATCCTCATGAATGGTAAATCCACAGCCATCGAGTTTCAGTCGGCCGGCTTTCGTCTGCCCGACGGCCGCGCGCTGCTTTCCGCTCTCGATCTGACCGTCGAGCGCGGCGAGACCCTCGTGTTGCTCGGACGCAGCGGCTCGGGAAAGACGACGACGCTGAAGCTCGTCAACCGTCTCCTCGATCCGACCGACGGCCGCGTGCTCGTCGAGGATCGGCCGACGACGGAATGGGACGCGATCCGCCTGAGGCGCCGCATTGGGTATGTCATCCAGGAGGTCGGGCTGTTTCCCCATTTCACGATCGAGGAGAACGTTGCCGTCGTGCCGCGCCTCGAAGGGTGGGACAGCGAGCGGACGACGGCGCGCGTGCGGGAATTATTGGATCTCGTCGGCCTCGATCCCGATCGCTTCGCCTCGCGCTATCCGCACGAGCTCTCCGGCGGCCAGCGCCAGCGCGTCGGAGTGGCGCGCGCGCTCGCTGCCGACCCCCCGATCCTGCTCCTCGACGAGCCGTTCGGCGCGCTCGATCCGATCACGCGGCGCGAAATCCAAGGTGAGTTTCGCGCGCTCCAGCGGCGGCTCGGCAAGACGATGGTCTTCGTCACGCACGACGTCGGCGAGGCTTTTCTCCTCGCCTCGCGCATCGCGCTCCTAAAAGATGGCCGCATTGTCCTCCTCGGCCGGCCGGCCGACTTTCTCGCCTCGCGGGATCCCGAGGTCGCGGCGTTCGTCTCGTGTCTGCGAGGCGCCGACGAGGCCGCCGCTGCCCCATGAAGCTCTGGGAGTTCCTGGCCGCCCATCGGGCCGAGGTTTTTCAGCTCTCGCTCGAACATCTTTTTCTGGTCGGCGTCTCGACCGGCATCGCCATCCTCATCGGCGTGCCGCTTGGTATCGCGCTCACGCGCCGGCCCGCGCTCGGCAAGCCGATCCTGGGATTCGCCAACATCATGCAAACCGTGCCGAGCCTCGCGCTCTTCGGTTTCCTCATCCCGCTGAATATCTATCTTTTTCACATTCGTCTCATCGGCGGCATCGGCGCGCGCACGGCGATTGCCGCTCTGGCGCTCTATGCCCTTTTGCCGATCATCCGCAACACCTTCACCGGCATCAACGGCGTCGATCCGGCGATCCGCGAGGCGGGAAGGGGACTCGGCATGACCGACCGGCAGCTCTTGCTCCAGGTCGAGGTGCCGCTCGCTCTTGGCGTCATCGTCGCGGGCATCCGCGTCGCCACGGTGATCGCCGTCGGCACCGCGACGATCGCGGCGGCGATCGATGCCGGCGGACTGGGGCGCTACATCTTTCGCGGCCTCAGGATGAACGACAATACGCTCATCCTGGCCGGCGCGGTTCCCGCGGCGCTGCTCGCGCTTGCCGCGGATTTTTTCCTCGGCGCGGTCGAGCACAGCTTCGGTCGCGGTGCCCGGCGCTTTAATCGGCGCCACGCCTTTGCCGTGCTGGGGGCCGTCATCGCCGCTCTCGCCGTCATCGTCGCCGTCTCATTTCACTCCGGCGCCGCGCGCCGCATCGCGGTCGGCTCAAAGGATTTCACCGAGCAGATCATCCTGGGCGAGATCCTGGCGCAGACGATCGAGGATCGAACGGGAGTCTCTGTCGAGCGCCGATTCGATCTCGGCGGCAATCTGGCGCACGACGCCCTGATCGCGGGTGAGATCGAGGTCTATGTCGAATACACGGGCACCGCGTTGACGGCGATCTTGAAGCTTCCCCCTCTGTCGGACGCGCGCGAGGTTTACCGGCGCGTTAAATCCGAATACGCGCAGCGTTTTCACCTCGAATGGACCGAGCCGCTCGGCTTCAACAATACTTTTGCGATCCTCGTCCGCGGCGATGCGGCGAAAAAACTCGGGCTGAAGACGATCAGCGACATCGCACGCTATGCGCCGAAGTGGCGGGCCGGCTTCGGGCAGGACTTCGTATCGCGGCCGGACGGCTACGAAGGATTCGCGCGCGCCTACGGCCTCAAATTTGCCGAAGTGCGGGAAATGGACCTTTCGCTGACGTATCGCGCGCTGGCGAACGGGCAGGTGGATATAATCGCGGGCAACTCGACCGATGGACTCATCGCGCGGCTCGGGCTCGTGCAGCTCGATGACGACCGCCATTACTTTCCGCCTTACGACGCCGTGCCGGTCGCGCGCGAGGAAACGCTCGGGCGCGAGCCCGAACTCGGCGCGGCTCTCGCCGCGCTCACGGGCGCGATCTCGGTCGAGGAGATGCGCCGGATGAATTTCGCCGTCGACGGCGAGCGGCGCGCCGCGCGCGATGTGGCCGAGGAGTTCCTGCGGCGAAAGAAGCTCGTCGGCGGCGGCTGAGGCGGCCGCTCCGTTTTTTAATCATCCCGATCAACGAGGAAGGACATCGTCGATGCGAGGAAGCGGGATTTTTCGCGCGCTGCGCTATCCGGATTTCTTCTGGTACTGGTCGAGCTATTTCGTCTCCAATGTCGGCGCCTGGATGCAGAACGTCGCCCAGGGCTGGCTTCTTTTCGAGATCACCGATTCGCCGCTCATCCTCGGCCTCTTCAGCCTGCTCCGCACGGTCATGCTGTTCTGCTTTTTTCTGCTGGGCGGACTGGTCGCCGACCGCTGGGACCGACGCCTCGTGATGATGTGGATTCAGATCGTCTCTCTTATCACGGCTTTTGTTTTGGCCATTCTGGTCTCGCTCGATGCGATCCGCGCCTGGCACATCTTTATCCTGGGCGCGATCACCTCGACGGCTTGGGCGTTCGAGCAGCCGGTGCGCCAGTCGCTCATCCCCAAGCTCGTGAGCCGCGAGGACCTCGTCAACGCGCTCGCGCTCAATTCCATCACCTGGCAGGGCGCCGGACTCCTGGGGCCGAGCCTCGTCGGGCTGCTCGTCGACCGGGTCGGAATCGACGGCTGCTTCTATATCAACGCGGTCAGCTACTTTGCGATCATCTGGGCGCTCTTCCGCATGAACATTCCGCCGCAGGAAGCGGGCGAGCGCGCCGGCATGACGCAGAGCTTTTTCGACGGGCTGCGCTACATCCGCCACCAGAAACTTATCTTGACGCTGCTGATCGGCTCGTCGTGCGTCAGCATCTTCGGCCGCTCCTATATTATTCTGCTGCCGGTCTTCGCCAAGGAGGTGCTCCATATCGGCGCGTCGGGTCTCGGTTTCATCGCGGCGGCGCCGGGACTCGGGACGATCATTGGCGCGCTCACGCTCGCGGCGCTCGGCCGCGTCAAAGTGAGGCGCCGTGTTTTCGTTTCAATTCTCGTCGGATCGGCCGTCGCGCTTTTTATTTTCGCCACGGGACGCAGCTTCGCGACGGCTTTCCCGACGCTCGTGGTCGTCGGCGCGCTCGGCACGGTCTTCGACACGCTGCTCAACACGCTCATTCAGTTGACGGTGGCGGACGTCTACCGCGGGCGCGTGATGGGCGTCTACGGACTCAGCGCGGCGGGCTTGCGCGAATTCGGCGGCATGCAGGCGGGCTTTATCGCCGAATGGGCCGGCGCGCCGCTCGCGATCCAGGCGGGCGCGGTCGTCGTTGTGCTGGTCGCGTTCTTCTTTTTCTATCCGCAGCTCCGAAGGCTGCCGGAGACCTAATTTGCGGCCCTCAGCGTCCCATCTTGTTTGACTTGAGCCGAGGCATCGGATAATTTTCAAAAGATTGCAATGGCAATTTTCGGAGGTGAGATGAGCGATTTCTATCAGACGTGGCTCGATCAATCGAAGGAAAATTTGGAAACGGTCAACGAAGGGCCGCGCGTCGCAAGCGGCAAGGATCTCAAATGGACGCGCACGCGGCACGATTACAAAGCCGCGCTGATGATCGCGCCCGAAACCGGTTTTCCCACCGGCGGCAGCCTGCTCATGAAAGCGGAAATTCCCGCCGGCTGGCACACCGGCAAGCACATCCACGGCGAGGAGGCGATTTACATCGAGCAGGGCGAGGGCTTCATGCTGCTCGACGATCAGCGCTACGATTTTCACAAGGGCACGATCCTTCACATTCCGCACCGCTCGCCGCATCAACTCGTCAACACCGGTAAAAATTCCGTCGTCTATATCTCCGGCCTCGCTTGGCCGCTCGAATCGTTCATCAAGATGGGCGTCATGGAGCAGGTGGAGGACGCGGGCGAGAACAATTCGTCTGTTATCTCTAAGGCGCCTCGCGAGGCGTCGCAGGACTGGCCGGTCGACGGGCGGCGGATCTCGATGCATCTGGAGCAGCATGAAAAGTCCGACGAGTCCAAGCACGGCGCGACCTATTTTCTAATGGGCCGGAGCGGCAAGCAGAACGGCTTCAAGGCGACCGCGGTCGCGATCAGCTCGATCTTCGTCGACCTCGCGCATACCAAGAGTCACAGCCACGCGCATCCCGAAGCCTATCTCTACGCGCTCGAAGGCAGCGGCTACTCCGAGATCGGCGGCAAGCGCTACGATTGGGTGCAGGGAGACGCCGTGCACGTCCCGCCCGGGATGATGCACCATCAGCACTTCAATCCGTACGACGTCGATATGAAGGAGCTCCGCTTCGAGTTCGGCGTGCGCTACTGGATGGTCGATCAATGGCGCGGCTACGTCACGGTGGACAAGCACATGAAGGCGACCTCGCACATGGTCGATTAAGAAAATAACCGCCAATGGCCGACAAGATGAGCGTGGAAGCGCAGCGCAACAAGATGATGCTTGGATTCATCGTACGCCGCTGCGCGCGCGAGATCGGCCACCCGCCGACGCCCGAAGAGTTTGCCGAATGGGCGAATAATCAGACCGACAACGGCCGCCGCTACAGCCTGTTCGGCCGGCCGATCTCCGTCAGCGCGGCGAAAGTCATCTTGAGCCAGCCGGGACGCATGGTGAGCGCCCGGCTCGAATCGATCGTCAAGGGACTGCGCTGAATCGCCTGCGGCGCGGCTTCTCTAAAACTCTTACTGTTTGATGTGCTTGACGAGCTGTCTCTGGCCGACTTCAGCGCCGTAGACGTTGCCTTTCGCATCCACCGCCGCGCCTTCGGCTCCGCTTGTTCCCTTGAGCTCCTGCGCGTCGGGAATGCGGTAGAGCACCTTGCCGTCTTTCAAGCTGCCGATTCGAATCCCGCGCTTCCATCCTGGATGCGGCGCCACGCCGTTGGATTCCGAATCGGCGACATAGATGAGGTCGCCGCGGATGTACACCGCGCTCGGCCGGCTGAACTGTTTCCACTCGCCTAGATATTTGCCGTCCTGGTCGAGAATCTGCACGCGCATGTTGCCGCGATCGGCGACGAACAGGCGCCCTTGGGAGTCCATGGCGATGTCGTGCGCATTTCTGAATTCTCCCGGACCCGTCCCGAACTTCCCGAACGATTTAATGAAGCGGCCGTCCTTGCCGAAGCGAGAAATCCGCGACACCGTATCCGGCGGCGCGTCGGGATTCTGATTGTGGCCCTCGGAGATGTAGATATCTCCGTTCGGGGCGACGAGAACGCTCGTCGGCTGCGTCAAAGCCTCTGGCGGATTTCCCGCCACTCCCGCTTTGCCGAGCGTCAACAGCACCTTGCCGTCGGGACTGAACTTGACGACGGTATGGCCCTTGTCCTTATCAGCGGGAAATTTGGCGAGCTCGCGCTCGTTGGCCGAGCGCTGATCGACGACCCAGACGTTGCCGTCGCGATCGACGTAGATCTTGTGCGGGAAGAGAAACATCCCCGCGCCGAAGCTCTTCAACAGATTGCCGGACGAATCGAACTTGAGGACCGGGTCCAGCTTCGAGCCCGCGCAGCTGTCGTACTGGAACGGGGATGCGCCGGCAGGCGTGTCCGGATTCGCGCCGCAGCGGTCCGCGACCCAGACCGCTTCGCCGTCGTTGTCGATCGCGACCGCGCTGAGGGCGCCCCATTTCCGCCATTCGGGAAGTTTTCCCCAGGGCGCGATCGATTGATACGGATTGGGCAGATCGTTGGTCGGCGAGACTTCATCCGCGGCATGCCCGCCGCCAAATGCGAGAGCGCCAGCAGTTATAAATGCGAGGCATCCGACTCGGATGTTCACCATGGGCGATGAAGCCTTACCATCAATGGCAGTCGGTTGCCAACGCTCGTTATCTGCCGGTATAAGACGGGGTCTTTTTCTCCAGGAACGCTTTCGTTCCGATGCGGAAATCTTCGCTCCCGGCGATCAAGCCGAAACAATCGGCCCCGAGGGCCGCCGCTTCTTCCAACGTCACATTAAGTCCGTGATGGATGGCCTCCCACGTGAGCTTCACGGCGAGCGGAGACTGCGAAAGAATCTCGCGGGCAAGAGTCTCGGCCTGAGAGAGCAGGGCGTCGGGCTCGACGACCTGGTTGACGAGGCCGATCCGGAGGGCTTCCTCCGCCGTGACGAGCCTGCCCGTCAGGAGCAGCTCGGCGGCGCGTCCCTTGCCGATCAACCGCGGCAGCCGCGTCGTGCCGCCGAAGCCCGCGACCGCGCCGATGCGGACCTCGGGATGACCCAACATGGCCCCGCGCACGGCGACGCGGAGCATGCAGGCTTCGGCGAGCTCCAAGCCGCCGCCCAGCGTATAGCCGTTGAGCGCCGCAATGACGACCTTTCCGAGCGTTTCGACCCGGTGGTTGACCGCGACCGCGAGGCGCGCGAACTCGCGCACCTCGAGCGGCGTAGATCGATTGAGAACGCGGATATCAGCGCCCGCCGAAAACGCCTCGCCCGTTCCAGTGACGATGACGGCCTTGACCGTGCTGTCGCTTTTGATTCGATCGAGTAGCGCCGCCAGCTCTTGAAGGAGCTCCGGATTCATGGCGTTGAGCGCCTTCGGACGGTTGAATGTCATCGAGGCGATGCCGTTGCTCTCGCGATAGAGAATGGCTTCGTTTTGGGACACGGCTCTTCCTCCTACGATTGGATTTCGGGCCGGTGCGCACGAAGCGGCGCCGGTGAAACGCGAGAAACTGTGTGAAGCGGCTACAAGCTTACTTTTTCGGCGTAGAGCTTGTCCATGAAGCCGTTCGCCTTGAGCTCGTCCAGGAAGTGCGATTCAAAGAGGCTTTCCGGCTTTAAGTCCTTCGCCTTCGGGTCGACGATCACGGCGGTGTCGATCAGCGCCTGGGCGGCCTCGCGGTCGGGCTCCGGTAGCGGCTTTAAGTCCGCGGCGAAGCCTTCGTACATCCCCTCGAGCGCTGTCGGATTGGAGCCGTTGAAATACTTGCGAATGATCGCGAGGCTGTCGGCGCGGCGCGTGAGATAGAAGTGAATCGCCTCGACATAACCCTTGACGAAGCGCCGGACGGCATCCTCGTCGCGCTTAATGAACGAGCGCGTCGTCAGCAGCAGAGCGGTGAACGCGGGGATCTCCTTCACATCGATGATCTTGATGCCGATCTTTTTCGCCTCGACGGCGAATTGCTGGTTGACCGGTGCGCCCTGGATGAGGTCTTTCGATAGCGCCAGCAAGCGGTTCGGCGCCAAGCCGGCGCCGACGATCTCGACGTCCTTCACGGGATCGAGCCCGGCGCGGCGCAGGATGACGCGCGCGATCAGGTCGGATCGACCGCCGAGCTCCGAGACGCCGACGCGTTTGCCTTTGAGGTCGGTGACTTTGCCGATGTTCTGAGCGACCGCCATGCCGTAGGGCTGAACGCTCACGTGCGAGGCGATGGAGACGATGTCGGCGCCGGTTAAAACCGGCTGCACGAGCGCCAGCGGATTGCCAAAGCCGACCATGAAGTCCGCTCCAATCAGCGTCTGCACGCCGCCGCTCAGCGGATCGCGCACGAAGACTTCCTCCACTTCCAGGCCGTTTTGCTTGAAGATGCCGCCGTCGATGCCCACATAAGAGATCGCGGCGCCCACCTCCCAGCCGACATAGGCGAGACGGACCTTTTTCGCTTCGCCGGCGTTCGCGGGGCCGCTCCATAACAGGGCGCCGACCAGCAGCGCGGCGGCTTTATAAACCATGCGCATCGTTTTTCCTCGCGGGGAACAACTCGAAGGTAGTCTGTAAAACCGAAGGTTGCAAGCTTGCTCCGGCCTTCGCGCCCTGATATTTTTTCCTGATGGCCTGGAACCGAAAAGAAGGTCGTTTTGAGATCGTTTCGGATTTCAAGCCACAGGGCGACCAGCCGCAGGCGATCGCCGAGCTCGTCGCCGGGGTCAACGACGGCCGGCGCCATCAGGTGCTTCTCGGCGTCACGGGCTCGGGCAAGACGTTCACGATGGCAAACGTGATCGCCGGCGTCAACAAGCCGTCGCTCGTGATCGCTCCCAACAAGACGCTCGCCGCGCAGCTCTACAACGAATTCAAGGAGCTGTTTCCCAAGAACGCGGTGCGATACTTCGTGAGCTACTACGATTACTACCAGCCCGAGGCCTACGTCCCCTCGACGGACACCTATATAGAGAAGGATGCCTCGATCAACGACGAGATCGACAAGCTGCGCCACTCCGCCACCAAGGCGCTGCTCGAGCGGCGCGACACCATCATCGTCGCGAGCGTCTCGTGCATCTACGGTCTGGGCTCGCCGGAAGCGTATTTCGACCTCATGGTTTATCTGGAAGAGGGGATGGAGATCGAGCGCGACCGCGTGCTGAGGAAGCTCGTCGACATTCATTATCAGCGCAGCGACTACGACTTTCACCGCGGCACGTTCCGCGTCCGCGGCGACGTCGTCGAGATCTTCCCCGCGTATGAGGACAGCTCGGCGCTGCGCATCGAATTCTTCGGCGATCGCATCGAAGGGCTGGTCGAGATCGATCCGATCCGCGGCAAGTCCCAGCGCCGCGTGGACAAGGCGTGCATTTATCCCGCGAGCCATTACGTCACGACCGACAAGCGGATGAAGCAGGCGATCGCCGGGATCCGCGATGAGCTCCAGCTCCGCCTCGCGGAGCTCCGGTCCGAAAACAAGCTGCTCGAGGCGCAGCGGCTCGAGCAGCGGACGATGTACGACCTGGAGCTCTTGGACGAGATGGGCTTCTGCCCCGGCATCGAGAACTACTCCCGCCACCTGACCGGTCGCAATCCCGGCGACCCGCCGCCGACGCTGCTCAGCTATTTTCCCGACGACTTTCTCCTCTTCATCGACGAGAGCCACGTCGCCGTGCCGCAGATCGGCGGCATGTACCGCGGCGACCGCTCACGCAAAGAGACGCTCGTCGAGTTCGGCTTCCGGCTGCCTTCCGCGCTCGACAACCGGCCGCTCAATTTCGAAGAATTCGAATCGATGACCCAGCAGGTCATCTACGTCTCGGCGACGCCGGCGGACTACGAGATCAAAACGAGCGGCGGTATCACCGTGGAGCAGCTCATCCGGCCGACGGGTCTGATCGATCCGGAGGTCACTGTCCGGCCCGCGCGGAGCCAGGTCGACGATCTGCTGGAAGAGATCCGCAAGCGCGTCGAGCGCCGCGAGCGGGTGCTGGTGACGACGCTCACCAAGCGGATGGCGGAGGATCTCACCGACTATTACCAGGACTTGAACGTCAAAGTCCGCTACCTTCATTCGGACATCGAGACCCTGGAAAGGGTCGAAATCATACGCGAGCTCCGGCGCGGCACCTTCGACGTGCTCGTCGGCATCAACCTTTTGCGCGAAGGGCTCGACATTCCCGAGGTCTCGCTGGTCGCGATCCTCGACGCCGACAAGGAAGGCTTTCTCCGCTCCGAGCGCTCGCTGATCCAGACGATCGGCCGCGCCGCGCGCAACGTGAACGGCAGCGTGATTCTGTATGCCGACGGCGTCACCGATTCGATGAAGCGCGCGATCGGCGAGACCAACCGCCGGCGCCTCTTGCAGACGGAGTATAACCGGAAGCACGGCATCACGCCGCAGAGCGTCGTCCGCTCGCTCGGCACGCCGCTGGTGGAAATCTACGAGTCGGACTATGTGACGGTTCCGCTGGCGGCGGAAAAGACGGCGCGGTACAATGCCAAGGAAGATTCCCGCGTGATCGATCGGCTGAAAAAAGAGATGAAGCTGGCCGCGGCCAATCTGGAATTCGAGCGCGCGGCGGAGCTGCGCGATCGTATCCGGCAGATCGAGGAGCGGCAGCTCGGGCTCGAAAACCCGCTGCTCGCGCGCGAGGCGGGAACATCATGAAAACGACGAACGGCAAGCGATTGGCGTCGAGCCACCGTTGGCGCGCCGGATGCGCCGCGGCGCTGCTCCTGGCGGCCATCGCCTGCGCCCGCGGCGACGAAGGCAAGGCGAAGAGCGCCGTGCGCGAGTTTTACAATGCCTATTTGAAGGTCCGCCCCTCGGGCGTGCCGACTAAAGGGCAGCAGGCCGAATTCAAGAAAGTCATGTCGACCGGCCTCTCCGAGCTTCTCGATGAGGCCGCTCAATCGGAAGACGCGTCCCGAGACCCCAAGAGCGCCGCGCCGCCGCGGCTCGAAGGGGACGTCTTCACCTCGCTCGATGAGGGCGCGTTCGCTTACCAGATCGTCCGCTGCGATGTGCAGGATTCTTCGGCGATGTGCGTGGTCGATCTGACAAACGTCAACCAAAGCGGCGGGGGCGGCAAAGTTTCATGGAAGGACCGCGTCTTTCTCGTCCGTGAAGGCAATCGCTGGGTCGTCGACGACATCGAATACTTCGGCGACAAGCAGTTCATGCACAAAGGGCATCTCAAAGACGTGCTCAAGCAGGTGATCCAGGACGGCAAAGAGCCGGTCTGAGCGCCGATGCATCGCGCCTGGCGCAGAACGCGAGTCGCCGCCTTTCTTTCCTCGGCATTTGTTTTATTATTTTCCATCGGCTGCCGGAGCCGCGATCCTAATCTCGAAAAAGCGGCGCTGGGATATGCCAAAGGCATCCCGGCCGCTCGGCTGGAGCCAGGTCTCGACGAAAGTCCATTCGCCGAATGGCTGCAAAACCGTCTCGGACCGGCTGCGACGATCGAATGGGAAGTCAACGACTGCGGCGAGCAGTCCGGCGATCCGTCCGATCGTGACCGCGACGTTCCGATGTGCGTTCAAGCGGGCGGTTTAAAAGGCGATCGCAAGATCGCGGTGCTGATCGGAGTCGGCACGTTCAAACGCGGCATCATCGGGGCGCCGGCCGTGCGGTTCATCGACGTCGAGAAAAACGGCCAAGCCCGAGACATCGACTCGCTGGTGAAGCTGGCGGAAGAGCTGGGCGCGGCGGAGGGGCGGTGAGAGAACCTTTCACAAAAACGGCTCGTCTTTTATTCTGCGCCTGTGCGATTCTCGCCGGCTGCCTCGGCGCGTCCGGCACCGAGAAAGACGCCCGCGACGCGGCGAATCGCTTTTACGACGTCTATCTCAAAGTCCGTCCTTCGGGCGTTCCCGATCTCAAACAGCAGGAGCAGTTCAGGCCGATTCTCTCGCCGGCGCTCGCCGATCTACTCAGCGGGGCGGCTTCGGCCGAGGCGTCCTACGCAAAGGCGACCAAGGGCGAGTCGCCTCCGCTCGTCGAAGGCGACTTGTTCACCTCGCTCTTCGAAGGCGCGGAATCCTACAAAGTCGGCGCGTGCAAGATCGAAAAGGAGTCGGCGGTCTGCGCCGTCGATCTCGATTACACCGACCCGCGCGACAAGTCCAAAGTCGTCTGGCAGGATCGAGTCTATTTAGTGCGCGAAGACGACAAATGGCTCGTCGACGACCTTGAATTCCTCGGCACGTGGGAATTCATGCACAAAGGACGGCTGAAGGATTTATTGACGCAGGTGATCGACGAGGCGAAAGATGTTCGCGCCGACTAATCGACAACCTCTCACGCATCCAGCGTCTGGCCGCCGTCGATCACGAGCGCGTGGCCGGTGACGAACGACGACTCATCCGACGCGAGAAATAACACGCCGTAAGCGATCTCCTCGGGACGCGCCATCCTGAGCAGCGCCTTGTTGCTCGCCGCCATGCGCGCGCGCTGCTCGTCGGTGAACTCCGGCGTCGCCCGCGGCGGAATGCCGCGAAAGCGCGCGGTCTCGACGCTGCCGGGGCAGACGCAGTTGACGCGGATGCCTTTCGGCCCGTAGTCGAGCGCCATTTCGCGTGTGAGATTCACGATCGCCGCCTTGGTCGCGCAATAGGCGGGGTACTTTTCACTCGCGAGGAGGCCGAAGGTCGAAGCGGTATTGACGATGTTACCGCGCCCCATTTTCAAAAAATGCGGGATCACGGCCCGCGCGCTGCGGAAGATGCCGTTCAGGTTCAAATTCAAGATAAAGTTCCATTCTTCATCGGTGTGCTCATGGATGAGCTTGCGGATGCCGCCGCCGGCGTTGTTGAAGACGATGTCGAGGCCGCCGAATTTCTCGAGCGCCGCCGCGACGGCGCGGTCCCAGTCGGCCTGACTGGTCACATCGCAGCGCGCGAAGAGCGCGCCGCCGCCGTCCGATTCGATCAGCTTGTCGATGCGCGGCTCGATCGTTTCTTGAATGTCGCAGCAGACGACCTGCGCCCCCTCGCGCGCGAATAGGCGCGCGGTCGCGCGGCCGATGCCGCTGTTGGCGCCGGTCACGATCGCCACTTTGCCTTTAACCCTGCCGAATCCCTTGCCGAGCCCAGGATGTTCTTCAATATTTGCCATGACAGCCTCTCGATGGAATTTATTTACCGTAAAGCCGCTTGATGAAGCCTGAGTTTTCGAGCTCGCGGACGAAGCTCGGATCGACGAACGACTTGGGATCCGCCGCGGCAGCCTTGGGACTGGTCCGGGCGAGATCGTCCAAGTACGTCTTGACTCCTTCGGGATCAGGGTAGGGGGCCTCGCGAAATATCGGAGCGTAGCTCTGATAAGCCCTCTCCACGCTGTCGGGGTCGGTGACGCGAAGATTTTTCGTGATCACCGCCTTCGTCCCTTCCTTGTCGGTCTTGATGTAGTGGATCGACTCGATCATCGCGCGGGTGAATTTCTCGGCGAGCGCGCGGCGGCTCTTCAGCAGCGATTCGGTGACCAGGATGCCGTTGGTGTGGAAGGGAATTTTGAGCGTGCCGATGTCGACCAGCACTTTGAAGCCCGCCTTCTCCGCCTCGCGCGTGAACGGCTCGCCCATCATCGAGAATTGAATGACGTTGCGCGAAAGCGCCGCGAGGCGCTCCGGATTGCCACCGACGGCGATGATCTTCACGTCCTTGTCCGGATCGATGCCGATGCGGCGAAGTCCGTGCCGGAGCGACATGTCGGAGGAGGTGTTCTGGCGGTTGACGCCGCCGGTCTTGCCCTTGAGCTGCTCGGGCCTGGTGATCGACGGCAGCGTGACGATCTGATCCATGAAGTAGGGGACCACCGTCGCGATCATCGTGGTGTCGGCGCCGCCGAGGCGGGACGCAACGAGCGACGGCACGGAAATGACCGCGAGTTCCACCTCTTTCGCGAGCAGCGCCTGAAGAGCGGTGACGCCGCTGTTGACGGCGATCACTTCCGCGTCGATGCCGTTCTTCTTAAAGAAACCGCGGTCGCGGCCGACCCAGACCGGGGTCGGCGCCAGCGTCGAGCCCGCCCACGCGATGCGGGCCCGTTCCTGGGCAGAGACCGGCGACTGACAGAGAAGCAGGATCACCGCCGCCGCGCCGAAGATCGGCCATTTGATGAACGAACTCCCCACGCAATCGTTTTCCGGCATATGAAACTACTTCTTGTACAGCTGCTTGAGAAACCCGGAGCTCTCGACCTCTTTGACTAGGCTCTGATCGACGAACGCCTTCGAATCCGCCGAAGCGGCGCGCGGGTCGCGCGGCGCGAGATCGTCGAGCATCGTCTTCACGCCGTCCGGCGTGGGCATCAGGTTTTCGGGGAAGATCACGTTGTAAGCGCGATAAGCGCGCTCCAAGCTCTCCGGATCGGTGATACGCAGGTTCTTGCTGAAGATCGCCTTCGTTCCCTCTTTGTCGGTCTTGATCGAGTGAACCGCTTCGACCATCCCACGCGCGAACTTGACGAACATCGGCCGCTTCGCCTTGAGAATCGCCTCGCGCGTGAGCACCGCGTTCCACCAGAAGGGGATCTTGAGCGAGCCGATATCGAGCAGGTCCCGGAATCCGAGCTTCTCCCCCTCGGCGACGAAGGGCTCCGGCATGATCGAGAACTGAACCACGCCCTTGGAAAGTGCGGCGAAGCGCTCAGGGTTACCGCCGGCGGTGATGATCCGGGCGTCTTTTTCGGGGTCGATGCCGATCTTCCTGAGCGCGAGGCGAAGCCCAAGATCCGACGTGCTGCCGAGCCGGTTGACGCCGCCGGTCTTGCCCTTGAGCTGCTCCAGGGCGGTGATCGACTTGAGCGAGATGATGTGGTCGACGAAGGTCGGCACCATGCCCAGGATCATGACAATATCCGCGCCGGCGAGCCGCGACGCGACGAGCGTCGTCACCGAAGTGACGATGACGTCGACCTCACCCGCGAGCATCGCCTGAAGCGCTGTCGGGCTCGCGCTGATGCGGATAACTTCCGGCGTAAGACCCTGTTTTTTGAGAAAGCCTTTCTCTTGCAC
>DATJFG010000070.1:0-54968 GCA_035495775.1 Verrucomicrobiia bacterium
GAAGGACATCGCGCCGGCGCTCGCGGCGCTTCGCGCCGACATCCAATCCGACCGCAGCGAATTGAAGGAATTTATGCGCAGGCTCAACATCGAGGAGAGCGTCACGCGCAAGGCGGGCGCCTGGATCGCGGAAAAGGGCGCGCGCATCAAGATGCGCGCCGATGACAAAAAGATGGGACCGCTACGGCGCCTGGAAGGTCTCGAAGCCGTCGCGCTCGGCATCGACGGCAAGCTCGCGCTCTGGCGCGCGCTCGCCGCGGCGGCGGAAGCTGCGCCCGGACTCCGCGCGCTCGATTTCGATCGATTGACCGAGCGCGCCGCAGAGCAGCGGCAGCGCATCGAGGCATTGCGTCGAGAAGCGGCGAAAGAAGCGCTGGCGTAAATAATTGCTAAAATTACTACGCGGCAACCTTATTGCTTCCCGCCCTTGACGCCACCGTTCTCTTCTCCTATTTTCTCTTGCGATGAATGATCTCTTCCCACGCATCCGGAGGACGCCGCTGCCCGGCGGCTACATGGGAAAAATCCTTCGCGCCGACCTCGCCTCGGGCGATTTGCGCGACGAGAACCTTCCTGAAAGCGACGTCTTGAAAAAATTCATCGGCGGCCAAGCGCTCGCGACTTACATTCTCTTGAAAGAATTGCCGATCGACGCGAAGCCCTTCGGGCCGGAGAACCGCGTCGTGATCATGACCGGCCCGCTCACCGGTAATGGCTTCACTCCAGGCGGCACGAAGATGACGGCAGTCTATTTGAGCCCGCTCACGAACTATTCGCTCGGGCGCGGCGCGACGAGCGGCTTTTGGGGGACTTATCTAAAGGCCGCCGGCTATGACGGCATTATTTTGAGCGGCGCCGCTGCGCGGCCGACTTATCTATACATCCACAACGGCAACGCCGAGCTGCGCGACGCGTCCAAAGTCTGGGGGCTCGGCACGCGCGCGACCGAGGACGGCCTTCGCGAAGAGGTCGGTATCCAGGATGCGCGCGTCCTTTGCATCGGTCCGGCGGGCGAGCATCTCAACCGCGCGGCGATGCTGGCGAACGACTACAACCATTTCGCCGCGCACAGCGGCGGCGCGGTCTTCGGCTCGAAAAATTTAAAGGCGATCGTCGTCACCGGCACGGCCCGGCCGCGCCTCTTCGACAAGGCGAAGCTCATCGACGCGGGGCAGCGCTGGCGCGCGGTCCTCCAGGTCCACGACGTCAAGAAGAAAAAAACCAAGTACGGCCACGGCGAATCCTGGGGCGCGCTCAACAACTACAACTGGCGCAGCACGGAGCTCGACCCGAGCCACATCGCCGGCTTCGACAAGAACGACGTCGTCCTTCGCCCCTGTTTCCAATGCCAGCGCCTCTGCCCGTGGGATGCGCGGCTCGGGGAAGGGCCGTACAAAGGGACGACGGTGCGCTTCAACGCCGGCGGCGAGTGGCTCGATACGTTTTTCAATCTCGGCGTGCGTGGCAATGCGGCGCTCTATCTCGCCGAGAAGATCAACGACCTCGGCATCGAGTGCAGTCATTTTTCCTGCGGCGCCGGCGTCGCCTTCGAGGCTTGGGAGAAAGGGCTGCTCGGCCCGGATAAAACGAACGGCCTCCGACTCGAATGGGGCAACGTCGAGGCGGTCGAGAAATTACTAGACATGGCGGCGCGGCGCGAAGGCTGGCTCGGGAATCTGCTCGCCGATGGGCCGAAACAGACGGCCGAGGCGATCGGCGGCGACGCGCCGAAATGGGCGGTGCATACGAAAGGCGGCACGCCGGCGATGCATGAGTGGCGTCCGAAGCTGGGCGAGATGCTGCGCGAGCTGGTCGCCAGCGGCGGCATGAAGCCGCAGGGCGGGGGGTCGAGCAAGCCGCCGCCGGATCTTCGCGATAAGGAAAAATGGGGGCCGCTCGACGATAATCAGCCCGACGGCTGGGCGCGCTCGCACATGCTCTCCGAGCAATACCGCCAGTTCACCGGCATCTTCGGCGGCTGCTGGTTCGCGCTCACGCATCACAAGCCCGACGGCCTCAACTGCGTGGTCGACGCGCTCAACGCGGTGACGGGATGGGATTTCACCATGGACGACGCTCTTGCGGCCGGCCATCGCAGCATGCTGCTGCAAAGCATCTTCGCAACGCAGCGCGGCTGGATTGCCGACGACGACTGGAAAGACGTGGGGCCGCGATTTTTGGAGCCGATCCCGGACGGCAAATACCAGGGCTTCACGATCGCCAAGTGGCTGCCGGATTTGATCTTCGAATACTACCGTCTCTCCGGGCGGCACGAGCGCAGCGGCCGGCCGTTCAGGGATATGCTCCAGCGCCTCGGGCTGGAAGAGTTCGACGAATGGGCGCAGGGCGGAGAGTAGAGGCATCGATGACGGCGCGCATTTTTGCGATCCTCGTTTTCCTAGTTGCGCCGACGCTGCTTTTCGCCCAGGATGCGAAGCTCATCGCAGACGGCAAAAAAGAGGGCCGCGTCGTCATCTACGGCTCGCTCGAGACGGATATTTTCGACGACATTAAAAATGCCTTCGAGAAGAAGACCGGCATCACGGTCGACTACTGGCGCGCGTCGGCGGCTTCGCTCACCGACCGCGCGATCGGCGAACACCGCTCGGGCAAGGTCCAGTCCGACGTCATCGTGACGAACTCGACGCCGATGCTGATCATGCTCAAGGAAAACGTTTTCACGAAATACATCTCGCCCGCGAGCAAGGAGTTCGCGCCGGACATCGTCCATCCCGTGCTCGGGCCGCGCTACCGCACCGGCGTCGTCGGAATCATCTACAACAAGAGCATCATCAAGCCGGAGGCGGCGCCGAAATCGCTGGAGGATCTGCTGAAGCCCGAATTTCGCGGCAAGGTTGCGATGCCCGATCCGACGCGCGGCGTGATCGCGGCGAGCTGGCCTGCGAGCCTCTACAAGCTCATGGGAAAAGAAAAGGCGGAGAAATTCATTCGCGACTTCGCCGCGACGCGCCCGGCGATCGTCGAAGGCGTGCTGAACGCGGCCGAGCGCGTCACGACCGGCGAGACGCCGCTCGGTATCAGCTACCTGAAATACGTCGTCGCCTTCGGTCTGAAGGGCGCACCCCTCGATTATGTGCGCGAGCCCAAGATGCTCGGCCACGGCCACTACATCGGCCTCGACAACAAAGCCGCGCATCCGAGCGCGTCCAAGGCGTTCATCGATTTCTTTCTGGGCGATGAGAGCATGAAGACCATGGCGCGCATGGGCGAGTTCGTTACGCGCAAAGGCATCTACCCGCCGCTCGACGGCGCGGACAAAATCCAGGAGGTCGAGATGGACGAGCTCGACACCGCCGGCTTCGCCGAGAAGCGCAAGGAATACAGCAATCTGTTCTTGAAGCAATAAAAGGAGATCGTCATGAAGGTCAGAAAACTCTACCACGTGGGCATTCCGGTCGACGACATCGACCGCGCGCGCGACTTTTACACCAAAGTCCTCGGCATGGAATTCATGGACCGCGTCGGCGGCAATCCGAACAGTCCCGACGCCCTGGAGATCCACGGCAAGTACCAGCGGCTCGATCGCCTCCGCTGCGGCGGCGACGACGTGGTGCTCTTCGAGCGGCCGCGTCCGCTCGAGCGCGACGCGCTCGATCAGGACGGCATCGCGCACCAGGCCTTCGACATGGACATGAGCGACTACGAAGAGGCGCTCAAAAAGGCCAAGGAGCTGGGCAAATTCCACCGCATCGTCGAGCGGAAAAGCGGCAAGACGATCTATATGTTCGATACCGAGGGGAATTACCTCGAATTGCATTTTCCGACGCAGCGCTAAAGCTCGCATGAGACTTCTCGCCGCGTTCGCCGCCGCGCTTTGCCTTCCCGCGCTCACACCGCTTCCGGCCCGCGCCGCGGCCGCGCCCGAGCGCATCCGCGTCGCGCTCTCGACCAAAGACTACGGCTATCTGCCGCTTTTCGTCGGCATGCGCGCGGGATTTTTTAAAGACGAAGGACTGGAGGTCCAGTGGCTCGTCGTGAACACGAACGTCGTCGTCACGGCGCTCATGGCCGGCGAGCTCGACGTGGCAGGGGCCGCCGGCTCGGCGATGCGCGCTGCGACGCGCGGAGCGCCGCTGAAAGCGATCTTTTTCACGCACCAGCGCTGCACATTCGTCTTAATCGGCGCGCCGGAGATTAAAAAAGTCCAGGACTTGAAAGGCAAGGTGATCGGCATCACCTCACCCGGGAGCAGCACGGAACTTGCCTCGGCGATGGTGCTCGAGCACTACGGCCTCAACCCGAAAAAGGACGTAACCTATTTTTCCGCCGGCGGCGCGGAAACCTCCGTACAGGCGATGCAGCAAGGAATTATTCAAGCGCGCGCCTTCAATCCCGACGCCGCGTTTATCTTGAAGAAAAAGGGGTTCACCGAGCTCGCCTCCCTCGCGGACATAGGAGCGTGGCCCTGGGCGGGCTACGCAACGACCGAGGCGAAGCTCACGCAGGAGCGCGACAAGATCAAGCGCTGGACGCGCGCGATGGTGAAGTCGCTCCAGTTCATGCTGAGTAAGCGCGAGGAGACGATAAAGATCGCGATGCAGGAGTTCAACCATCCGCGAGACGTCGCTGAAGGCGCGTCGGCGGTGTCGGTGCGCGCGATCGATCCGCGCGACCCCGGCGGGGCGAGCGACGAATCGCTCAGGCGAAACATCGAGCTCACCATCGCCGCGCCGCTGCAGATGAAAGAGCCGCCGCCGATCAACAAGCTGGTGGACTTTTCGGTGTTGAGAGAAGTGCAGAGGGAGCTGGGGGTGGGGAAGTGAACCAACGGTCATCTGTTAAGAAGTTGGCAATTGTTCTTATTCTTCTCGTAAGTCACGCGACTTTATTCATCGGCGGATTTTACGTCGGCAAAATCATGACTTTTGCCGAGTCGGTGAAGAAAGCGAACGCCACCGGCCGTCTTGCCGCTACAGGCATTGCAATGAATATCTGAGATCGCGGCTTGAGATAGGCAGTTGTTCGGACGCTAAGGGTGCGCTGTTAACGTTCGATCGCGTGCTGGAGGACCTAAACAAACGGGACGGTCCGCGCGTGCCGGATCTGTATTTTTTTGATCGGGTTCTCATTTATGCTCGCCTCGCAAAAATTGCTCGGAAGCAGGGTGACGAAGCCAGCGTTGCTCAATATCTATCCATAGCGCAGAAGACCTGTACTGCCGGCAAGTGGAGCGATTGTTCTGAAAAATCACTTTACGACATTGCCGCGCAATTAGACCGAAAAATCACCATTAAATGCCTTGGGCAAACCGGTTAAGGCGAAGCCATACACCGATTGTTAATGAGTACACGCGGCCCGTCGCTTGACATCAAATCCCGCCTGCACGTTCTGCTGAGCCGCGAAGCGCGGACGGCAGTAGTGATCCGCCGAGGGCCGTCGAAAAAAGTTTTGACGGTGGGATGGAACCGCAGCGACGATACGTTCACCGTGGGGCAGTGGCTGAGTGGAAGGATCTACGAGCGGCGCTGCGATCTGTCGCCGGACGGTAAGTACATGATCTACTTCGCGCTGAGCGGCGCGTGGAAATCCGAGGCGAAAGGCTCGTGGACGGCGGTTTCGCGTGCGCCGTATCTCAAGGCGATTTGTTTGTGGGCCAAGGGCGATGCGTGGAACGGCGGCGGACTGTTCGTTTCGAACCGTCGATATTGCCTGAACGACGGCTATGGCCACTCTCTGGTGCGCGATACGAAGGAAGTCGAACGCGATTTGAAAGATTTTCCTCAGGGGCCCGTCGCCAACAACGAATGCCTCGGCATCTACTATCCGCGCTTACTGCGGGACGGCTGGAAATTAATGGCCGCCGTCGAAAATCCAAAATGGCACCGCGCGGATGTCTTCGAGAAGCATTGCGGCGACGTATGGCTTCTGCGAAAGACCGCGAAAGCTGGCCTCGGCAATCCTGCCGGGAAAGGGGTCTACTACGACGAGCACGAGCTGGTTAACTCGCAAAGCGGGAAGTCGCTGGCGTTTCCGCAATGGGAGTGGGCGGACGTCGATGGCGAGCGGCTCTGCTGGGCCGAGGCGGGGAAGATCTTCGCCGCGCGGCTTGGATCTAATGGACCGATAGCGGTGAAGGAACTCCACGACTTCAATAACTATGAATATGAGCGGATAAAGGCCCCGTATTGAAACGTCCCTCCAGCTCGTAGTACGAAAAGCACGGACACAAGCGCATGGGTTCGAAAGTTAAAAGTGCCCGAGCTCGGGTCGGCCGTATCTTCACTCTGGCTGTGCTCGTCTGCCTCTCGGCGCCGCGTGAGACGATCGCCGAGCGCGTGAAGCTCGCGCTGCCGTCGAAGTCGCTGGGTTATCTGCCGCTCTACGTCGCGCTGAACCGCGGCTTCTTCAAAGAGGAGAACATCGACCTCGAAGTCGTGCTCATGCTGCCCGACATCGCGCACGGCGCGCTATTCCAGGGCGAGATCGACTACCACGGCGCGGCGGACTCGGCGCTAAGGCTCGCCGCCAAGGGCGCGCCGATCAAAACCATTTTCTTCGGCGCGGCGCTGCCGAATTATTTTCTCATGGCGGCGCCGCCGATCCGCTCGGTCGCCGATCTCAAGGGCAAGTACGTCGGCATCAGCCGCTTCGGCGGCACGACCGATTTGGCCGCGCGCGTCGCGCTGAGTAAAAATGGCCTCGACCCTCAGCGCGATGTCGTTCTCATCATGATCGGGCTCCCGTCGACGCGCATCGCCGCGCTCATGTCGGGCTCGGTTGCGGCGACGATCGCGAATCCGCCGGACAACGTGCTCTTGAAGCAGAAGGGCTTCAACGAATTATTATTTTTAGGCGATGCGATCGAATTTCCCAGCAACGGCTTCGCGACCACGGAGAAGAAATTGACCGGCGCGCGCGAGCAGGTGAAGCGTTTTCTACGCGCGCTTTACCGCGGGCTTGTCTTCGCGCGAGAAAAGTCCCCCGAGACGGTCCAAATCGTCGAGCGCGAATGGAAGCTGGAGCCGGCCGTCGCGAAGGAATCCTACGCCTCGGTGCTGCGCTCGATCAGCAGGGACGGCGCGGCGAGCGACGCGGGCATGAAAGTGCACGCCGATATCATCCGACGCAGCGAAAAGGCGATGGGCGAGATCCCGCTCAACAAAATGGTCGATTTCCGTATCATCGAGGAGATCCGCCGCGAGGGGGCGAGATAGTGCGGCTGCCGGTCGTCATGGCCCTAGTCCTGTTCGCCGCGACGGCGTCGGCGGAGAAGGTCCGCACGATCACGCCGCGCGCGACGCTGAATTATTTGTCGGTGCCGGTTGCGGAAGTGAAGGGATTCTTCCGCGACGAGGGGCTGGAGAACGAAACCATCGTGATTCCCGGCACGACGGCCATCGCCGCGCTCGTCTCCGGCGAGGTCGATTACAGCGGCGCCGGCGGCAGCGGCATGCGCGCGGCGCTCCGCGGCGCGCCGATCAAGGCGATCATGTTCCAGACCGAAAAGGTCACCTGGTATCTGCTCGCCGCGCCCGAGGTGCAGAAAATATCCGACTTGAAAGGCAAACGCATCGCCGTCGGCACCATCGGCGATACGCAGGACACGCTGATCACGATGCTCGCGGAAAAAAACGGCGTTGGCGCGCGCGAAATGACGCGCGTCGCGATGCCTTCGCGCAATACTTTCACGACATTCCTCTCGCTCAAGTCCGGCGCGGTCCACGCCGCCGTCGTGAACGGCGACGAGGCGATCCTCGGCGAGACCGAGGGGCTCCGCACGCTGGCGTTTATAGGCGATCTCTTCCCATACCCGTTTCAGGGATTTCTCGCGACGGATAAAAAGATCGCCGAACGGCCGGCGGAGATCAAGCGCTGGCTCCGCGCGATGATGCGCGCGCTCCTCTTTGTGCGCGACAAGCCCGAGGAAGCCGCCGACATCGCCCTCAAGAAACTGGCGGTCGGGAAGCTCACGCGTCCGATGATCATCGAGGGTATTCGCCGCTTCGCTCGCGCGCTCCCGAACGGCGTTCCCGGCGTCCCGACGGCGCAGGGGCTCAAGAACGTCATCGAGTTTGACGTCAAGGCGCCGCTTAAAATAAAGGAAGAGGTGCAGGCGGAGAAATTCTTGAATCTACGACTCGCCGCCGAGGTCAAGGAAGAACTGGAACAAAAACGCTGAACCAGAATGGAGGTCTGTATGGGCTGGGAATCCATCAAGGTGCCTGACGGCACCATGCGGCTCTATGTCAGCCGTCCGGAGGGCGCGGGGTCTTTCCCCGGCGTCATCGTCATTCAGGGGCAGAAGGGCGTCGATCGCTTCATCGAAGAGGTGACGGAGCGGCTCGCGCGCGAAGGATACGTCGCCGCCGGCCCCGAGCTTTATCACCGCGACCCAGCGGATTGCCGCGACGACGCCAAGACGCGCCGCGCACGGCTGCGCGACCGACTCGTCATCCAGGACGTGAACGCGGCGGCTGATTTTCTCGCGCGCGACCCCAAAGTCGACGCCGCGCGCCTCGGTATCATGGGCTTCTGCATGGGCGGACGCGTGACGCTGCTCATGTCCTCGGCCGGCCCAAGATTCAAGGCGGGCTCGGATTTCTACGGCGGCAATATCTTCGAGCCTTGGGGCGAAGGGCCCTCGCCGTTCCAGCGCGCGGCGGGCATTCATTGCCCGGTCATGGGCCACTTCGGCCTTGAGGACGAGAATCCGTCGCCGGCCGATATCAAAAAACTCGACGGCGAGCTCACCCGGCTAGGCAAGCCGCACGAGTTTTTCTCCTACGAGAAGACGGGGCATGCGTTCATGGATTCCCACGGCGACAAGTACCGTGCCGAGTCCGCCGCCAAGGCGTGGACGCGCACGATGGAATTTTTCGGGCGCCAGCTCGCGCCGGCGAAGTCGCGGGCGGCTTCGTGAGCGGGAAAAAGGTCGTTTCCATCGCGACCACCTCGCGCCGCGCGGAGATCGCCATCGCGGTCGCGCGCGCATTTTACCGCTCGGCAGTGCTGTCGCACGATGCGGAGGTCCGCATCGGCCTCGGCTTTCGCGATTCGAGGCTCGGCGGCACGGCGATACCGCTCAGCGTCGCGCGCGGAGACTGGGATTTCGGCTTCGCCAATCCCGCCGGGCTCGCGCGGATGGCGACCGCGGGCGTCGGACCGTACAAGAAAAAACTTCCACTCCGTGCGATAGGCGTTTTCCCGTCGTGGGACCGCCTCGTCTTTGCCGTCAGGAAAGATTCCGGCATCTCCTCGCTCGAAGAGATCGCGCGGCAAAAAATTCCGCTGACGGTATCGACCCGCGCCGGGACGCAGCAGCACGCCACGCTGTATGTCATCGGGCGCGTTTTGGAAGCCTACGGCTTCAGCCTGGCCGACATCGAGAAGTGGGGCGGCAGAGTCTTGCGGGTGGAAAGCCCTAGCGATCCGGCGCGCCGCGAGCACCTGAAGAGCGGCGTCCAGGCCGTCTTCGACGAGGGGATCAAAACCTGGGGCGCTCTCGCGCTCGCGGCGGACATGAAGTTCCTGGCGGTCCGCGAGGAGGTATTGAAAAAGATGTCGCGCCTCGGCTTCGGCGGCGCGACGCTCGGAAAAGACCCGTTTCCGGCTATGGACGAAGACATCGCAACCGTCGATTTCAGCGGTTGGCTTTTCTTCTGTCGCGCCGATCTGCCCGCGAAGATCGCCTACGATATGGCGCGAGCGATCGACGGCTGCCACGACCAAATCGAAGCCGATCGCCTCGACAAGGGAAAGATGACGATGGAGGAGTTTTGCCGCGGAGGCGAGAGCGGCCCGCTCACGATTCCGCTCCATCCCGGCGCGAAGAAGTATTATCGCGAGAAGGGATATTTATGATTCGGTTCGCAATAACCCTACACCTCCTTGCAGCCGTCCTCTTGTCCCTTTTTTGCGCTTCGTCGTTCCTCTACGGGCAAACGACCGAATCCAAGCTCGCCTGGCTCGATGCGCTGCCGCTCGCCGAGCGGCAGCAGCGGCTCATGGACGCCGCGCGCAAGGAGGGCGAGATCACCGCCTACGGCAATCTCGATCTCGCGGCCACGCAAACCATCATCGACGGTTTCATGAAAAAATATCCGTTTCTCAAGGCAAATCCTGTGCGCGTGTCGGGCGCAGGCATCATCACGCGCGTCGACACCGAAGCGCGCGCGGGAAGAACAATCGCCGACGTGATCGACAGCGGGCAGCTCGGGATGCTCGCACTGATGGACAAGAAGCTCTTTGCGCGCTACCGCTCGCCGCAAAGGGAATTCTTCCGTGAGGCCTTCAAGGATACGGACGGATTCTGGACCGCCTACATGACTAACGTCATGGTGACCGCCTACAACACGCGGCTGGTTAAAAAAGAAGAGGCGCCGACGAAAATCGACGATCTCTTAAAGCCACGCTGGAAGGGCAAGCTCGCCATGGACAGCCAGTCGTATGTCTGGTTCGGCGCGATGATGCAACATCTGGGCGAAGAAGCCGGGCTTCCCTTCATGAAGCGATTGAACGAGCAGGGGCTGCGCCATTTCCGCGGCCGGCGGCTCGGCAGCCAGCTTATCGCGGCCGGCGAGTTCGACATGACGGTCGAGACCAACCTGAATTCCGTTCTCACGCTCGCGGCACAGGGTGCGCCGCTGTGGTTCGCGCCGATCCAGCCGCTCTTCTTCAGCCCGAGTCTTCTTTTTATGGCGCAAGGTGCGCCGCATCCGCACGCCGGCGCGCTTTTCATCGACTACCTGCTCTCCGAAGATGGCCAGCGGGTCATCGCCTCGACCAACCGCATGCCCGCGAACAGCCGAGTCAGATCGAAAGAGGCGCAGATGCTTGAAGGCCTCGATATCCGCATGCCTGACATCCTCGATATCGGCCGGCGCTACAACGCCATCGGCAATCAGTATCGAGAAGTTTTTCCGGGCGCGAGATAAGAATCAGTTTCGGGTTACGCATTTCGCGGTTTAATGACGATTCTGAGGTCGCAACCCGCAGCCCGAAACTCGAACTTTATTTTATATTTTCCGGCAGATGATATCGCCCTTGGGAAAGGGAAGGAGCACGGCATCCACGCGCGGATCGGTCTGTGTGCGTTTGATGATCTCGCTCTGCATCCGCGGCGACGTCACGTTGTCGATCACGAGCCAGCCTCCGGGAACCAGCCGCGGAACGATTTTCTCGTAGACCTGCCCGTTCAGCTCCGGCGGCTGAAGATCGGAGAAGCAGAACGCGACCTTGTCGAAGCGCTCCGCGTATTCAAGCCCGTCCCCGTGCACCGATTTGATAACATCGGCGGCTCCCGCGCGGGAGAAGTTCTCGCGCGCCATCGCTACTTTTTTCTCGTCGAGCTCGACGGTGGTGATCGTGGCGCCGCGCGCTTTCACGGCGAGCGAGAGCCATAAGGTGGAATAGCCGGCGCTCGTGCCGAGCTCGAGAAACTCGCCGTCGGGCGCCGTCGTCGCGAGCATCGTCAAGAGACGCGCGACATCGGTATCAACGCTGCGAAGACCGGGCTGATCGCGCTCGTTCTGCTGCTCCAGCGAACGCATGACCTCACGCATCGCGGACGAAATATCATGAAACACGGGCGTCCACCTCGAGATTTTCGTACGGGACGCTGCGGCGGTTGATTTGCTCGACGACGTCGGCCGGATGGAGCTTGTCGACGATCAACGCGAAATCGCCGTAGGCGCCGTGCACCGGGCCGAGCAAATTCCGCTCGGGCAGCAGGCCGGGCTTGCGCGTGCCGAACTTCGGCAGGATCGCGCGGTGCTTATCATAGGTCTCGTACCAGTTGCGAATGAGCAGGATGTAAAAGTCGAGCGGCACCGGCGGCTGTTCCGCTTCTTTGACCAATGCGGTTGCCGGCTCGCGCCGCCATTGCTGCGGCCGCGGAAAAATGCCGCGCGACATGAGATACTCGAAGCCGTCGCTGGTCGATTTGACCGCCTCGGCGACGGAGGTAAAGCCGTGCGGGCGCGCCATCTCGACGCCGGCGACGTAGCTCGGCTGCACGAGACCGGTGCCGAAGACCTCCACCGCGTCGCACATCCAGCGTACCCAATTGTCCCAGCCGATGCGATTCGCCTTGCCCGGATTGATCCACTCGAACAGCCGCCTGTCCCAGCACTCCATGTTCAGGTGGATCGCGTCCGCGCCGGCGTCTTTATAAAATTGCATCTCCTCGCGCGGCCGCGCGTTCACCTCGAAGGTGATGCGCGGCTTTCCATTACTCGCCTTGATAGCGCGGATGTACTCGCCGTAGAATTCGGTCTCGGTCTTCCCGTGCAGCGTCTTTGTAATCGTGCCGCCGCTCACGAGAAATCCCGGGCGTGCGACTTTGCGGTCGTCCGCGTTGGCGGTTACTGCCTCGACCACGCGCACGACATCTTCGACTGATTTCACCGGCGCCTTCAGCGTGAAGTCGCGCGAGAGCTTCATCTGGCGCGCGTTCTCGTTGATGTCGCAGAACTTGCATTCTTCCTTCGCGCCCCAGTACTGGCAGTTGCGGAAGATCGTGATGAACGTGGCGAACGCCACGATCTCGTGATAGGGGGTCCCGTCCGGCAGGCTGTCCGCGTAGTAGTCGGGGGGCTTGGGAAAGCGGATCTCGGCGATGACCTGGCCGTCGGTCGTGAGCACGAGCCTTCCGTCGACGACATCGATGACATAGGGCGAATCGGGCGACAGGGAGGTCTGGATCGCGACCGGCGCGAGGTCGTAAGGGCCGCCGAGCACGACGAAATGCTCGGGAACCCGCCGGTGCTCGTTGCGTTTGAACTCGGACATCGGGATGAGATCGTAGGAAAACAGGCGATAGGATTTGACCAGGGCGCCTTCGGTGGCATTCAGCGCCGCGTCGCTGAACCAGTGGCCGAGGCTCAGGAGATGCTGCTTGATGATCGTTTCTTTGGGAACGTCCGGGTATTTTTTGAAGTAAGCTTCGAGCAGCTCGAAATTCGACGATTCGTTCGCCGTCGCAGTGTGGTTCATTTGGGATCCTTCCGCGTGACCGGTGAAAGCGGCCGATTACTTGACTTATCCGCGGCGGATTTATATGTCAAGCAATGCTTATTTTGAACGACAGATTTAAAAAGTTGCAGGCTGCATCAAAACTCCTTGTACTGCTTAGCGCCGTCGCGTGCATCGCGCTTGCCGGCGTGAGCTCCCTGTTCGCCGCTGAGGCGAAGCCGACGGTTTCGGGCGATTGGGAGAAAACCGTCGAGGCGGCCAAGAAGGAGGGCAAGGTCGTCGTCTCGATTCCCGCCGGCGCCGAGCTCAGGAAAGGCATCGAGAAAAACTTCCAGCAGCGCTTCGGCATCGAGGCCGAGCTCAACGTCGGCCGGGCCACGTCGGTCGTCGGGAAGATTCAACAGGAGGCGAAGGCCGGCGTCGGCGGCTTCGACGTCCATATGGGCGGGAGCGAATCGCTCGTCACCGGATTGCTTTCCGAGGGCATTTTAGTCCCGCTGCAGCCGGCGATGATGCTCAAGGAAGTGAGCGATCCCGCGCTTTGGTGGGGCGGCCACATCTGGGTCGACAACGCGAAGCGCTACATCTATGCGTCGCAGGCATATCAGGTCGAAAACATCTGGTGCAACAGCGATCTGGTGAAGCCCGATGAGATCCGCTCGCTGAACGATCTGTTGAATCCCAAATGGTCGGGGAAGATCGGCTACCTCGATCCGCGCACGCCGGGCGCCGGCGCATCGATGTGGGCGTTTCTGTGGAAGCTCAAGGGCGAGGACTATCTAAAAAAGCTCGCCGCGCAGAAACTGGTGCTCGGACGCGACCAGCGCATTCTTGCCGAGAGCGTCGCGAAGGGAAAGATCGCGGTTGTCATGGGGTTGAGCTACTACTCGCTGCTTCCCTTCGCCAAGGCGGGCCTGCCGGTGCGCTCGGTGCGCACGCCGCGCGACGAGACTTACGTCAGCGGCGGCAGCGGCAACGTGACGATCATTAAAAGCGCTCCGCATCCCAACGCCGCGAAAGTATTTCTCAACTGGTTCCTCGGTCCCGAGGGGCAGGATACCTATTCGCGCGCGATGGGTCAGGCGACGCGCCGCTTCGACGTCGATACGCACTGGCTGAAGGAATTCGGCGTTATGCCGGCGAAGGATACGCTAAGGCCGGATGAATATCCGAAGCTAGAAAATCAATCGGAAGAAAAAATCTCGAAAACGCGCGAGGCGGCGGCCGAGCTTGCCCGCAAGCTGTTCGATTAAAAGGCGGGTGCGCGTGAAGAGAATGCCGCACGCCGAAGCCCGCGCGACCAACAGCAAGCGCTACAACGCGGGCATTCAGCGCGCGCGCGGACTCTTGGAGCTCGCCTCCGGCTTGTACGACAGCTCGCTCGCCACGCAATCCTGGAAAGCCGCCGAGGCCGTGCTGCAAACCGACACACCCATCGGCAACACGCTGAAGCTCTCCCTCACGCCGAAGCGCAACGATCCAAAGGGCATCGCGCTCTCTTTTACGACCGGCGGTTTCGACGCGATCAGAGGAGTGGCGGCGGGCGAGTTTTCACTCGCCTGGGTCAATCCTTCGGTGCTGTTGACGATGGCGTATCGCGGCACGGGTCTCTTTCGCAGGCGGCTGCCGCTGCGCGCGCTCGCCGTCTTTCCCTCTTACGACGTGATGGGCTTCGCCGTGAGGGCATCGACGGGCCTCACCTCGCTCGCTCAAATCAAAAAGGAGCGCTTCCCGCTCAAAGTCTCGATCCGGAGGGCGGATAAGGCGGCGCGGAAGGAAGACTCGACGATGTTCACCGTCGCCGAGGTGCTGCGCGCGGCGGGATGCACGCTCGAAGATATTCGCCGCTGGGGCGGCGAGATTCATCCGACCACGCGGCCGACCGATCCGATCCGCCGCGCGGGCATCGAAAGCGGCGCCGTCGACGCGGTCTTCGACGAAGGGATCAAGAGCTGGTCGCAGACGGCGCTGGGAAACGATTTTCGCTTTCTGCCGATCGACGGAGCGATTCTCAGGCATATGAAGAGGCTCGGCTACCGTCCGGCGAGCATGATGGAAGCGGAATTCCCAGGAATCGGCAGGAAGGTCCCGACGCTCGACTTCAGCGGCTGGCCGATGATTGTGCGCGCCGATATGCCAGACAACGTGGCTTATGCGTTATGCGAGACGCTGGAGCGGCGGAAGGATCTGATCCCGACGGACAATTACAAGCCGCTCGACATCGCGCAGCTCTGCGCCAATGACGAAGAAGCGCCTTGCGACGTGCCGCTGCATCCGGCCGCGGCCCGTTTTTACCGGGAGAGAGGATATTTGAAGTAGCTTCGATTCAAGGAAAATCCGGAGGGATCGTTGTCGTTGCTTGTTTACGGCGGCATGTCTACATCGTAGAAAATAAAGATCGAATATCCAACCGTGGCCACCGGTTTCTGGAATTGCAACTTTTTAACGTGCTCGAAGCGCTTGAGCTCCGATGGGTCGAGCCTGGACGGAACTTGGAATCCAAACAGGTTCTGAACGCTGACCGCCGTATAAACCACCTTCTCCGACGGTGAGGTGTCCGGCTCGCTGTACAAAATCCAACTCCCGGGCAAATAATCGGCTGCGATTCCATAGTACGCCGGATCCACCGAACCGAAGTATGAAAACCGGATGCCTTTTACGCCGTTTGCATCCATCCATCTTTTTAATCCGGGCAAGTCTTGGCCCCAATCGAGATTCGAATCGATAAGGACTTTGTAGCCGTTTTTTGGTCCGCCGATCACTTCGTTGAAATAGGCGAGGTAATGGGGGTAAATCCAAGCACAGGCTCCGACGTACCAAACGGCTAGAAATATAAGGCTCGCGCGTTTATAGGCTGCTTTGCTTCGCCAGATTTTCGCTACGACCGCACCGGCGAAGGCAAATAAAAACGGATAGACGAAAAGGATATGTCTAAGACCGATATTAATGCGCGCAACAACAGCAAAGGCGAAGTAAAGCACCGCAGGAATGAGAAGAAAACCGACATGAGAACCGTCGATGAGCCGACGAATAATCATCCAGCATCCAATCGCAAGAAGAATTAACGTCGGCAAAGGGGTCTTCATAGCGAACGCAATGGGGAAATAAGATAAAAAGCCGTTTTTTGATACTTCGCCCCATAAATAAGCTAATCGCTGCAAGTTGTAGGAAACGTAAAGTTGCCCGTAAATCCACGCCTCGGGAAAAAGATGATGATCGTGGACGAAAAGCACGAGCGGCCGAACAAGCGACGGCAACATCACCGGATCGAGATAAAAATGCGCGCTTCCGTCAGGGATTGCGTTAAAACGGAAGCCATAGGCGGCCCACACCATCAAATAACTTACTGCTCCGGCAGCCAAAAAGACGCTGCCGATCAACAGCGCTTTGCCGCGCCGGCTTGTTACAAGCCGTGAAGCGGCAAACGAATCGACTTGGGGCGTTGCCGAAAAAATTTTGAGCGCACCGAGAACAATCAAGATCACAAAAAGAACAGTATAGGAATATTTCGTCACGGCCGCCAAAGCCATGAACAGAGAAAAGAAAAGGAGATTGGTCCAATTCGCGCGCTGGAGGTAACGCCAGAAAAAAAACGTTGCGATAAAGCCGAACACGGCGAAGGGCACGTCGGTATGAACGATTTGGCCATGGGCTAAAAAGTTCGGATCTAAAACAAAGAGGAACAGCGCGGCGAGTCCCGCTTCGACTCCAAAGAGTTCCTTGCCCCAGAGGTAAATGAACACGCCGAGAACAGTAGCCAACACGATCATCTGGAGCTTCGCGCATAAAAACAGCTTCTTGGAGTCGTTATCGGCAAACATATCGCGGTCGATGCGTTCTGCCAGCGCGATGCGCTGATCTGCGACCATCCAATCCCAATGCGCGCGGCCTGGACGAGGGTCTTTGATGTTCATGGCCAAAAGAGGAAGAGCCGCCCACATCTTCGCAAACGGCGGATGTTCGGGGTTCGCCCTGAAATCATGCCATTTTAGGTAGGAGTAGCCGGCAAACAGATGCAGCGGCTCGTCGAACGTTGGAGATTGCTCGAGGGAGCTGGAGACCGAAATAAGAATGAAAACGACGAGCAGGAAAGTCACATGCACGAAAGCTCCAGCCCGGCTCGCCACGGTCACCGGTCGTTCAGATTCACTCTTGATATTCACCTCAACATATTCGATATTTTTCGCCGGTCGTGATTGCGTTAACGGCCGACATCGATATCAAGGTGCAATTTCGTGGCCGCTAATGCCTTCTCCAGACTCCGGTGCGCAGAAGTCAACTTTGGATCGAGTTTCAATGCCCGGCGAAAACAGTCAATGGCTTCGTTGTAGTTTCCCTCAAGTAACAAGACATCTCCGAGGTTGGTGTACGCCAAAGGAAACTCCGGATTGAGCCGCAACGCTTCGCGATAATGCTCGATTGCCTCGGGATAATCGCCGCGGCTGGCTAAAAGAAGACCGATGTTGTTATGTACTTCTGGGTACATCGGAAAAATCTTAAGCGCCGCGCGATAATCTTCGATCGCCCCCTGGAGATCGCCTTTTCGAGCGCGCTCGTCGGCTTGCTTAGCCAACGGAGCGCTCTCTTTGGACATAGATCGGACCTGATCGGCTATGATCCGCCTCGCGTCTCGCTTGTAGGTACTGTGCAGCGCCTCGTAAAGACGGCGGTGCGCCGAGGCCAGATCGGGGTCCAGTTCGAGCGCGCGACGGTACGATGCCACGGCTTCATCGACTTTGCCCTGGAACAGCAACACGTCGCCTAGATTGGTATACGCCAGCGGATAATCCGGCTTCGCTCGCAACGCCGCGCGGTAGTGCTCGGCGGCCTCGTCTAAATTGCCGCGAATGGCCAAAAGAAGCCCCAAGTTATTGTGCACTTCCGGGAAGTCCGGATAAATTGAAAGTGCCTTACGATAATCCTCAATGGCGCCTTCCGTAATGCCGTCTTTCACGCGTTTGACGCCCCGCGCAGCCCACGGCATACTCGCCCTGTACACCGTTCGTTGCTGAACGCCGCGAATGTGACGAGGCTCTTGTTGATCCACGCGCCACATCCGGAACTCACGCCAGGTTTGGTAGGTCAACGCCAGAATAATGGCCAGCTCGAGTCCGTGAATGATGATCCGAAATCGCGAGGCGCCGAGGTCGGCGATAGCCAAATTTCCTATCATAATGCGTTGCTTTGCCTGAAGATCGTCCTTACTTCCTCTTTCCCTCATCTTCGAAGATGAAGATTGAATATCCGATGGTCGCGACTGGTTTTTTGAAGCGCAATCGTTTCACGGGCTCTAATTGCTCGCGCTCGGCTTCATCGAACTGCAGTTCTTCAGGGCCGAATAAATACTCCGCGCTGACCGCCGTATAAACCGTGATTTCAGGCGATGACGTTTCGGGCGCCGTGCCCACATTCCGGCTCCCCGGCAAATATTCGGCATCAATGCCATAATATTCCGGTTCCAAAGCTCCGGCATACAATAAGCGAATTTTCTTCACCTTGTTCGCGTCCATCCATTTTTTTAATCCGGGCAAGTCCTGGCCCCAATCAATATTGGAATTGACCAGGACGTTATGGCCGTTTTTTGGCCCGCCTATGACTTCGTTGAAATATGCGAGGTAATGCGGATATATCCAGAAGCAACCTGCGACATACCAACCCGCCAGAAGCATCAGGCCGGTACGTTTATACATAGCTTTGCTCCGCCAGATTTTCGTCACGACCGCTCCCGCGAAGACGAATAAAAACGGGTAGACGAAAAGGATGTGTCTGACGCCGATATTGATGCGCGCGATAACAGCAAAAGCAAAGTAAAGCAGCGCAGGAATTAGAACGAAGCGGAAACGAGTGCCGTCGACGCGTCGACGGATAATCATCCAACATCCAATGGCGAGAAGTATTAAAGTCGGTAACGGCGTCTTGACGGCGAACGCCACGAGGAAATAAGTCCAGGATCCCTCCGGGGAAGGCTCGCCAAACAAATAGGCCATGCGGTGTAAATTAGTCAAAACGTAAAGCTGGCCATAAATCCACGCCTCGGGGAAGAGATGATGATCGGTGGCAAAAAGTACCAGCGGCCGAAAAAACGATTCAGACGATATCACCGAATCCATATCAAAATGGGCGCTGCCATCGGGAACGGCGTTAAACCGGAAGCCATAGACGGCCCATATGAAGAGGTAAGTTACAAATCCAGCCGCTAAGATCGCTCCTCCCGTCAAAAGCGTCTTTCCCCGGCGGCTGGCGATGATTCGAGGCGCGGCAAATGCATCGATCTGCGGCGCCGGCTGAAATATTCTGAGCGTGCCGAGAATCAGCCAAATAATCAGGAGTGCAGGATAGGAATATTTTGTGACTGCCGCCAAACCCGAACATAAACAGAAGAAAAGCAGATTGGGCCAGTTCGCGCGCTTGAGATAGCGCCAGAAAAAATACGTCGCGATGAAAGCGAACGTGGCGAACGGCACGTCGGTATGAACGATGTTGCTGTGGGCTAAGATATTGGGGTCTAAAGCGAAAAGAAACAGCGCGGCAAGAGCCGCTTCTACTCCGAAGAGTTCTTTGCTCCAGAGGTAAACGAACAAGCCGAGCAGAACGGCCAAGCCGATCATCTGGAGCTTGGCGAAGAAAAACAGCGTCTTAGCGTCGTTATCGAAGAACATATCGCGATCGATACGTACCTCCTGCGCGATGCGACGATTTTCGACCATTAAATTCCAATGGGGGCGTCCAGGCCGGGGGTCTGTAATATTCAGGGCCAACAGAGGCAGAGCGGCCCACATCTTCGCGAGCGGCGGATGTTCGGGATTCGTCCTGAAATCATGCCATTTAAGGTAGGAGTAGCCGGCGAACAAATGAAGCGGCTCGTCATTTGTAGGCGATTTCTGAACGAAACTGGAGACGGAAACGAGAATGAAAATGACCAGCAGATATCCGACGAAGGCAAAAATCAAGCCTCCAGCGCGGTTCGCCGCCTCGACGCGTTGTTCAGCTTCACCGCTCATATTCACATTCCAGAGTTTCTTATCGACCCGGGCGGTGTGTGCGAGTTATTGGCCGACGTCGGTACTAAAATGCAAAAGCGATTCAGGTTCATTCGCCCGCAGCGCCTTGTCGAGACTCTGGCGCGCCGAATCCAGCTTGGGGTCAAGTTTCAATGCGCGGCGGAAACAGTCGATCGCTTCATCATTTTTGCCTTGGATCAATAAGGCATCCCCGAGATTGGTATACGCCAGCGGAAATTCCGGATTGAGTCGCAAGGCTTCGCGGTAATGCTCGATCGCCTCGATATATTTGCCTTCGCTGGCTAAGAGAAGACCAATATTGTTATGAACCTCCGGATACATCGGATAGATCCTCAGCGCCGCCTGGTAATCTTCGATCGCGCCCTTAAGGTCGCCGTGTCGGGCGCGTTCGTCGCCCTGCTTAGCCAACGGGGCGCTATTCTTGTACATCGATCGGATTTGATCGTCGACGATCTGCCGTGCGCTGCGCTTGTCGCTGCCGTAAAGTGCTTCGTGGAGACGACGCTGCGCTGCAGGCAACTCGGGATCGAGTTCCAGCGCTCGACGATACGAGGCGATCGCCTCATCGACTTTCCCTTGGACCAGCAAAACATCGCCCAGATTTTTATATGCCAGCGGATAGTCGGGCTTGGCGCGAAGCGCCGCGCGGTAATGCTCGATGGCCTCGTCAAAATTGCCGCGGATCGCTAAAAGAAGAGCCAAGTTGTTGTGAGCTTCGGCATGGCCGGGATAAAGCTTGAGCGCTTGAAGGTAATCCTCGATGGCGCCTTCCGTAATGCCTTTTTCAACGCGTTCTGCGCCGCGCTTAGCGAACGGAATACTCGCCCTCTGCGCGGTTCTTTGCTGGAGGGTAAGATTGTGGCGAGGCTCGCGTTGATCGACAGCCCAAATCCGAAGCTGGCGCCAGGTTTGGAAACTTAAGGCGAGAACGATGGTCAGTCCGACTCCATGAACCAGAATCCAGGGACGGCGGGCGCCGAACTCTGCGATTGAGAAATTGCCGACCATAATGCCGAGAATATGTCCGATGAGTTAATTAGCATGCCATTTTTGGCCTACAAAAGTCCAATCCCTTGCCTGCCTTGACACTCTTTCACGCCAGGCACTATAAGATTTCGTACTATTCTCGATGGGAGTTTTTCTTTAAATGAGCGAAAAATACGGGAATTTGATTCCTACCGGCAAGCTGCTCGACGGCCGGCCGCGCACGATCCTCTTCGACGCAACGAAGTGCATCGGCTGCCGCCAGTGCGTGCATGCGTGCAAGGACTGGCACGATCACCCGCGCACGTCGGTGTATGAATTCTCGAGCAGCAATTGGATTCAGATGGATCCGCCGGTGCTGGAGGGGCTGTCGCCGCTGTGGGCGCGGAACAGCTGCATGCATTGCGAGTACCCGATGTGCGCGGCGGTCTGCCCGGTCGA
Organism: Verrucomicrobiia bacterium; assembly: GCA_035495775.1. GTDB lineage: Bacteria > Desulfobacterota > Binatia > UBA9968 > UBA9968 > JAJPJQ01. The sequence continues at coordinate 21,381 of DATJFG010000070.1, forward strand.
GGCGATCACGAAATATGACGAAGGCCCGGTGGTTATCGATCCCGTGAAGTGCATCGGCTGCGAGTACTGCATCTACGCCTGCCCGTGGGGCGTTATCTCGAAGGATGAGGTCACGCAGAAGGCCTCGAAATGCACGATGTGCGCGCCGCGCGTGAGTGAAGACAAAAGTCCCTTTTGTGTCGTGGCCTGTCCCGTTGGCGCGCTCGATTTCGGCTTGGAAGAAGAGATCACGGCTAAGGCGCACGCGCGCGCGAGCGAGGTCGGCGGCGAGACTTACGGTGAGAACGAGGCGGGCGGCACGCAGGTGGTGATGGTGTTGAAAGAAAGAAAAGAAGCCTACGGCCTAAAATTCATCCTGCCGGAAAAATATCCCGCGCACAAAATACCGCTCGGCCTCATGCTGAAGGATCTCTTCACGCCGCGCTGCGGCGTCTCCGGCAAGCTGCGCGCGCTTTATCTAGCGATCGTCCATCCCAAGCGGCTCGTCTACCGGTATTGGCCGCGACGCGCCTCGAAGGACTTTCAATGATCAGCGGCTCGGGGCTTTTTCCGGCCAGGCGCGTGACCCGGCTTCCCGGGGGCTATATGGGTCGCATCCTCCGCGTCGACCTCACGAGGGGTATAACCAAAGACGAAAATCTGCCCGAAGAGCCGGTCCTCAGAAAATTCATCGGCGGCCAGGCCCTGGCGCTTTATATTTTACTCAAGGAACTATCCCGCGAAGCAACCCCTTACGGTCCGGAGAACAAGGTCGTGATGATGACCGGCCCGATCACCGGCACCGGTCTTACGCCGGGCGGAACGAAAGTGACGGCCGTCTATTTGAGCCCGCTGACCGAATACACTCTCGGCCGCGGCGCGTCGAGCGGTTTCTGGGCGGTCTATCTCAAAGCGGCGGGCTATGACGGGATCATCATCGAAGGGGCTTCGGCGCGGCCGGTTTATCTTTTTATTAACGAGGGCGGGGCAGAACTCCGCGATGCTTCACGTGTATGGGGCAAAGGCGCGCGCGCGACGGAGGATTTACTACGGCAAGAAGTCGGGCTGAAAGACGCGAAGGTGATGTCGATCGGTCCGGCGGGCGAGAATCTCGTCCGCGCGGCGATGCTCTGCAACGATTACAATCACAACGCGGCGCACAGCGCCGGCGCCGTCTTCGGCTCGAAGAAGCTGAAGGCGATCGTGGTCTACGGCACCCAGCGCCCGCCGCTCCACGATAAAGAGCGGCTCATCGAGGCGGGCCTCCGCTGGCGCAAGACGCTCGTCGTGCGCAACGAGGATGAGAAAAAGACCGCAGGGCATGCAGAGGATCTGCATGCCCTGCCGAATTTGAACTACCGCAGCTCGCTGATCGAGGATCACGCCCGCGGCTTCGAACAGAACCGCATCACGCTCAGGCCGTGCTTCCAGTGCCAGCGCCTTTGCCCGTGGGATGTGGAGATCGGCGAAGGCCCAAAAAAGGGGACGATCGGACACTATAATGCCGGGAGCGAATGGCTCGATACCTTTTTCAACCTTGGCGTCAAAGGCAACGAGGTGCTCTATCTGGCCGAGCGCATCAACGATCTCGGCATCGAGTGCAGCCACTTCTCCTGCGGCGCGGCGGTCGCGTTCGAGGCGTGGGAGAAGGGGCTCATCGGTCCCGCCGATACCGACGGTCTTCGCTTCGAGTGGGGCAACGTCGATACCATCGACCGGCTGCTCGACATGGCCGCCAAGCGTGAAGGTAAGTGGGGCGAGCTCTTGGCCGAAGGGCCGACGCAGGTCGCCGCGGCGATCGGCGGCGACGCGCCGAAGTGGGTTGTGCATACGAAGAAGGGCACACCAGCGCTGCACGATTGGCGCCCCCACTTCGGGCAGATGCTACGCGAGATCGTCGCCTCCGGCGGTATGAAGCCGCAAGGCGGCGGCAGCGCCAAGCCGCCGCCGGATTTGGCCTATCGAGAAAAATGGGGTCCGCTCGACCGCGACGACCCGACCGGCTGGCCGTGGTCGCAGGTGCTCTCCGAGCAGTACCGGCAGTTCTGCGGCCTCACCGGCGGCTGCTGGTTCGCGCAGATGCACATGAAGCCCGATGGCCTCAAGAGCGTCAGTGATTCATTGAGCGCAACGACGGGCTGGGACTTCGATCTCGACGAGGGCATGGTTGCCGGCCATCGCAGCATGATCCTGCAATCCATCTTCGGCACGCAGCGCGGGTGGGTGGCCGACCACGACTGGCAGCAGGTCGGCCAGCGATTTCTCGAGCCGATCCCCGATGGTAAATTCAAAGGCTTTACGATCGGGAAATGGATCCCGCAAATGGTCTTCGACTACTACCGCTTGTCAGGAAGGCACGAGCGGACCGGCCGCCCATTCATGGATACGTTGCAGAACCTCGGGCTCGAAGAATTCAAGGAATGGGCGCAGCTCGATTGAGGGGGAAGATGTTCAACGAGGATGAAGCCAGGGAAAAGCTCGCGACGCTGGCGCGGATCCTGGCGATGCAGGGCATGCTCGGACTCTTCGGCCACTTGAGCATCTATAATCCGGAGAAAAAGCGGTTGTTCATCACGCCCGGCATGGGCTCGGACAAAGCACAGCTTCAGGCCGCCGACATGGTGCCGTGTGGTCTAGACGGCAAGCCGCAGGGCCGCGGCCGCCCGCCCGTCGAGTGGCCGATCCACACCGCGCTCCATGGCGCCCGCGCCGACGCACTCGCCGTCGCGCATCTCCATCCGCCGCACGCGACGCTGTTCACGATCGCCCAACGGGAGTTTCGTCCCGTGACGCTCCAGGGAACACTTTTCAGCGCCGGCGTGCCGCTCTACCCCGAAGCGCAGCTTATCACGACGCAGGAGCGCGGCCGGAGCCTTCTCGAGGTCATCGGCGTAAAACGCGCGGCGCTGCTCCGCGCCCACGGCACCGTCGTTGTCGGAAAGAATCTGGCCGAAGTGCTTTACGCGTCGCTCGTCTTGGAAGACGACGCCAAAAAGACGCTCCAGGCGGCGGCGCTGGGCACTGTTGAAACGCTTTCGCTGGATCAGTCCCAAGCGTTCGACGCGGAGATCGATCTCGAACGCCGGGCGCAGCGCGCTTGGGATTATTTTGCCGCCGTCGAAGCGCGTTGGGATCATCAGCCCGGCACGGGACGCGTCGAACTTTTTCCGTAACGGCGCATTTATGAACGGAGTTCGTCTATACGCCGGGACGCAGCACGGGCTCATCGTCTGGCGCGCGCGAAACGGCGGCTGGCAAGAGACAGGCCGCGCTTTTCGCGACGGCATCATCGATTCCATCCACGGCTGCCACGATCACCCTGAGCGCGTCTACGTCGGAGTCACGCACGACGGACTGTATCGGACGGTGGATGCAGGAAAAGCCTGGACGAAAGTTCTGGACGGCGATATCCGTGCGGTCGCCGTCGATCCGACGAACGACGATGTCGTGTATGCCGGTGTCGAGCCGGTGGGCCTTTTTCGCAGCGAGGACGGCGGCGAAACCTGGAGCGAACTGGCGGCCCTCAAGGCGCTGCCGGACGAGGTCAAAAAGAACTGGCGCTTTCCGCAGCCGCCGCACCGGGGGCACGTGCGCAATGTCTTCATCCATCCGGACGATCCGCGCACGATCTATTTATGCATTGAGCACGGCGGCATCGTGCGCAGCTTCGACCACGGCGAAGGCTGGGAGGATGTGAGCCAGGGGATCGATTACCTCGACATTCACGTGATCGCGAATCTGCCCGGCCGCTTCGACCGCTATTTCGTCGCCACCGCGCGCGGGTTTTTCACCAGCGACCAACCTGAAAGCGGATGGACCCGGGCGGAGAGCGGTCTCACCCGGAACTACTTTCACGATTTTATTTTTCTACCGCCGGACCATCCCGGAGACATGCCAGAGATGCTCGTCGCGACCGCCGACGGCTCGCCCGGCGTGTGGCGGCGCGAACAGCGCGGCGCGCGCGCGGCCCTGTTTAAGAGCGGCGACGGCGCGAAATCGTGGCGGCGCGTCATCGAAGGCATTCCCGAAGATTGCGATCCGATGTTCTGGGCGGTCGTGCACCACCCGCTGGATCGGAAATCCATCTTCGCCGGCACTGGCCTGGTCGCGCGCGGCCATGCGTCGGGCAGCGGCGGCAAGGGGCAGATTCTTTTCAGCGACGACCGCGGCGAGAGCTGGCGCGAGCTCGCGATCGAATTGCCGGCCGATCGCGTCCTATGGGCGGCGGTGGATTCATAGGTGATGGGGGAGGGATGAGGCGCATAATTTCGCTGTTCGTTCTGCTGTCTCTGTTTTCTTTTACGCCGAAGATCCATGCGCAGACGCTCAAAAAAATCCGCATGGGGAGCTCTTCGACCAATGTCTCTTTCCTCGCGATCTTTGCCGCGCAGCATCGCGGATTTTTTCGCGATGAGGGGCTCGATCTCGAAATCGTCTTCATGCCGGCGAACCTCGCGAGCACGGCGGTCTTGAACGGCGACGTCGATTACAACGGCGCTGTCACAGGGACGATTGGCGCGGCGGTGCACGGCCAGCCCATGAAGGTGCTCTTGTTCACCGTTTCGAAGCCGCTGCTCTTTTTGATGAGCAAAAAAGAGATCAAAGACCCGCAGCAACTGAGAGGAAAGAAAGTCGCGGGAAGCTCGCCGGGAGGCTCCGCGACGCTGCTTGCCATCGAAGCCCTGAAAAAGTTCGGCCTCGAGCCGGGCCGCGACGTTTCAGTCCTGCCGATGGCGGGCAGCGCCGCCAGCCGCTACGCCGTCTTGGAGTCGGGCGTTGTCGACGCATCGCTCCTATCCGTGCCCGAAAACATCATCGCGCAGGAGAAAGGCTATAACGAGCTGATTTTTTTGGGTGATGTCGTGGAGTTTCCCCAGAACGGCTTCGGCACCTCCGAGAAGCGCATCCGCGAGAATCCCGACGAAGTCTATCGCATGGTTCGCGCGACGCTTCGCGGCCTCATGTTCGTCAACGATCAAAAGAACCGTGAGGCCGTAATCGACATCCTCATGAAGCAATGGAAGCTCGCCGACCGCAAAATGGCGGGCGAGACGCTGCGACACGTCTCACGCGTGCTCACCAAGGACGCAGTGGTGAAGCCGGAATCAGTCCAGGTGTTGATCGATCTCGCGCGCGAGAGCGCGAAGATCACGCGTCCGGTAAGCGTGGCGCAGGTGGTGGATTATAGCTTCGTCGATAAGGCGCGGAAGGAGTTGGGATTATCCAAGTAGGCTGTGGATAATCTGTTCACGGACGGTGGTAAAGGGGCGGCAGGGTTGTTGGCGAGGGATCACATAAACGCTATTCAACAGGGTTATTCACACCCGTCTGTTGATAAATTATACGCTGTGAACCTCGCAAAAAAGTAAAAAAAAGCGGCTGCCTCATCCGAGCCGGCAGGAGCCCGGCGCGGCGAGACAGCCGCCGTTATGAGATGTCGTATTACCGAGTCAGTTGACGATGACGCGGTCTCCCGCACGCAGGACGAGGTCCTGCTTCAGGTCGCCTTTCAGAATCGCATCGTAATCCACGAGGTATTCTCTGACCTTGTCGTTCTCACGTCGCACGACTTTGACGTTGCGCCGGTCGGCGAAGATCGTGAGCCCTCCCGCGCGGGTGATGAGCTGCAACACGGTGTCGTGCCCCGTCGACGGGTAGGCACCGGGCTTGGCGACCTGCCCGACCAGGAAAACCTCGCTGGAGGTAATCTCGGTCACCCGAATCGTGACGTTCGGCGCCTGGACATATTTTTTATATCTGTCTTCGAGCGTTTTTCTGAGCTGCGCCGTCGTCTGGCCGGCGGCCCGCACCTCGTTGATGAGCGGCAGCGTGATGAGCCCGTCAGGCCGTACTTTCACAGGTCCGGAAAGCGTCGGCTCTTTCCAGACGATAATTTCGAGCGCGTCGCCGGAGCCGATCACGTACGACTCGCCCGTGGGCTTCGCCGGATTAGGCGCGTCCTTGGCGAGGCTATACTCTCTCGTGCGCAACTCTTCGGTCGCGCATCCGGCGATCAACAGCAACACCCCCACAACGAAAAAAAACTTGAGATTCCTCATACTCCCTCCTTTTTTTACGTACGTAGACGAAACGATGCGATAAAATGATGAGCGGACTGCGGAACTATGCCGGGAATGTAAATGGACGGCTCCGGGCAGAGCCGTCTTAGACGATGGCTACAAACGAATGAGGATGCGCTGCGAGAACGAGCTTAACGCGCCGGTGGCGTCTCCGAATCGGACGGCTTGGCCTCCTCCGGTTTCGGCGGCGGCGTCGGCCGCGCCGGCTGCTCGCGCAGCGGCTGCTGCGGAGCCTGCTGGAGCTCGGGCCTGCCCAGTTCAGGCTTTAGCGGTTGTTGCAGCTCCGTGCGCTCGTTGGTCGGTGATCCCATCGGCGTGAACAACGGACGGTTGATGCCGCCGCGTGCCAGCCCCGGATTGGGATAGACATCGAAATGCGCCGTTATGGAAGCGAGAACATTATTACCTCCCGCATGGCCAGCAGGAACATCGATACTGGCACTGGGCGTGACGCTGCGCCAGCGGCGGCTGTACCACAAGTTGGAAGAGAGCCAACTGGTGATCCAGTATTGGAGGCCTGCCGATGCGCGGAATACCTGAATATCCGATTCGCTTTTTTCGCCCAACAGCGAAAAGTCTGTGCCCGCCAGCGCCGTTAGCCGCTCTGTCAGGCGAATGCCGTAACCGGCGGAGAAAGTCGTTGCGGTGGTCGGTCCGGAAAAAAGGCCGACACTCGTTGTGAGTCCGCGACGGATGCTTAAATTTAGCATGGCATTCTGCCAGACTTTCACCACAGTAACATTGACGTTATTCACGACTGCCGGGCCGGTGCCACCCGTATTGAAGGCGAGGCCGAACGCTCCGGATAGTGTCCAGGTCGGCGAGAGTCTGATTTTCAGATTGCTGAAGAAATCATCACCTACGTCAAAACTGTGGACGACGGTCGATTTCCCGCCTGAATTGAAAACATTCACCGTGTATCCAGCGAAGAGGTTGTGCTCCTGCCGCCAGTTATATACGCCTCGAACGCCGGCAGAATGGCTGAAGTCCCGACCGCCGTGCCCGTCCGAGTACCCCATCCCGTAGCCGCCGGAGAAGGTGAGCACGGGCGAGTACTGGTACACCGGCTGAGCGGAAAAAGAGTTAGTGAAAATTCGCCCCTTGGTGACGAGCGTCTGAATCTCCTGTGCGAGCGGCAGCGGCACGAAATTGCCGAGGGAGGGCAGATCGGTCGGTGTGATCGGAAGCTGCGGCGGCGGTCCCATCGCCTCGAGGCCGATCGTCCGCGTCTCGCCCTCGCGTTTTAGATTGTCCACGAAATTGAACGTGAGCTTGGGCGCGAACTTGTACGTATACGCCCCGTCGAACACGAGCTTGTCGCCGAAGTTGGTGAGATTCGTATTGCGGCCGAAGATCTGTCCTTCGGGAGCGAACGTTGCGGTAAGCACTGGCGTGGGATCGCCTGGGGTCGCGTACAGCAACGAAAACGTCGGGACGATGTGCGTGACCCAATCGTTGACATGTTCCTTGTGTGCCTGTGTCGAAAAATACAGATTGTCGGTATATTCTTCGCCGGTGCCGAGCGAGAAGCCGCCGTAGATCTCGGCGAAGGCTTGACCGTTCGTGAAAACGCCGGAAAATAACATCGCGGCGAGAAGCGCCGCGAGCGCTCGATAAATCCTTCGCGCCGGCCGGTGGGATGATCGCTTGTCCGTCATTGTGAGACCCCCGCGTAGCCCGAATTGCCTTCTACCGTACCCGGCGCAAGCTACCATAGCGGCGAAGGATTTTGCAAGCGAAAATCGGCGGGCTTCCCTTGTCGGGTTTTCCTCAGATTGTGCTTGTGGTGATTAAAGAATCCGGCGGATATAGCTTCGCCCGTTCGGGCCCGAACGAGCCCTATCTTGCAGCGATAACACAGGCGAATTCCTCAGCATGGACCGAGGACTTTCTGTTTCTGAAGCGAAACGAACCGCTCCAGGTAGCTCAAATTTTGTAGCAAAGGAAGGCGCCTTGTCAATATAGGTAAATCCCGGGGTTCGCTGGCGCTTTTAACTCGCCGCTTCCTGTTTTATAGAACAAGCGGGAGGCGATCATGAGGCGAAAAGTTTTCACGCTAATCGCTGCTTTGATATTTTCGATGTTCGCGCAAGTGGTTGCCGCCGCGGACCCGATACTGAAGCTCGGCTGGAGCGGTTCTGGCGTGGGGGCGGATCTCTTGAAGCTAGCGGGCCGCAGCGGGGTTTGGCATAAGCACGGCCTCGACGTTCGGCCGATCTATTTGACGAGCGGCAACCTGATGGCGCAGACGCTCTCGTCGGGTGAGATAGGCCTCGCCGGTTTCGACGTGACCGCGATGTTGGGCCTCGGCGTCTCGGGCGCGCGAGACCTCCGCGTCGTCGCGGTGATGATCGACCGCCTCGAGCCTTTTTTCGTCGCGCAGAAGTCGATCGCGACGCCGGCGGAGTTGAAGGGCAAGCGCGTGACGATCAGCCGCTTCGGCTCCGGCTCGGACATTATCACGCGAGTGGCGCTGCGCTACTGGAAGCTCGATCCGGACAAGGACGTCGCCTTCCTGCAGTCCGGCAACACGCCGACGCGTATCGCCGCGCTCGTCGCGGGCCACGTCGACGCGGCGCTCGTGAGCTCGACGCAGGTACAGAAGGTTCTCGAGACCGGCTGCTGCCGCGTTTTGGCGGATCTGTCGGAACTGCCGATCGATTATGCCAATTACGGCGTTGTCGTTTCCGGCGCGCTCCTCAAGACGCAGCGCGAAAACGTCCGGAAATTTCTCGAGGCGCTCACCGAAACGATTTATATTTTCAAGACGAAGCCGGATGCCGCGATGGCGGTCTTGCGCGAGAGCAACAGCGACCCGCAGGTCGTCCGGCCGCTCTACGAGCGGCTGGCAAAGGCGATGGCGGAATATCCGGTGCCCGAGCCGAAGGGCATCCAGACCGCGCTCGACTTCCTCTCGAATCCAAAGGCGCGCGGCGTCCGCGCCGAGGAGTTCATGGACACGAGTTTGATGGAGGAGATCAAGAAGAGCGGCTTTATAGAAAAATTATATGGCAGAAACTGAGGCGATGACGGGTTGGCGTTTTGGAGCAACGACGTAATGCCACTATGGTTTTGATCTAGCCGCATTAGGAAAGCGTCGGCCCGATCGAATTGCGCGCGCATCCACAAGCGGCGCTCGATTAGGCGCCGGCTGAAAACTCCACGCGTTATCAATTTTTCGCTTTACGCGGCCGTCTCCTGCAAATTCTGATAATGGTGCGCTTTGGAGACCGCGCCGATGCCGGAGATGATTTTCTTCCAGTTCTCGCCCTCGTCTTCGCTGGAAAAAACATCGCCGTCGGTCGTGCCGGCGAAGAGCGCGCTGCCGCCGTTCCACGCATCGATCGAAAACGCCTCGACGTTGCCGCGGATATGCTCGGGGAGCCCCTGAGTCAGAACTTCCCAGCTCTTGCCCGCGTCGCGGCTGCGTGCGATGCGGGAGTCGGCTGTGTGCAACTTTCGCCAGGTTCCCGGTCCCGTCTTGCCGCCGGCGACAAACATGACGCTCGGCTTGAACGGATGAATCAGGAGCGGGTCGACATAGCCGATGCGGAAATCGCGCGGGGTGAGGCTCGTCCAAGTCGCGCCGCCGTCGTCACTGACGCACACGCCCGCGGTTGTTTCAGGGCCGCAGTTCGTCGTCGGCATAACGTGGTAGATTTTCCCGGGTTCGGCCGTCGTCATTACGCGATGCGCGTCGGGATTAAGGCCTTCGGCCGTACGCCAGCTTTTGCCGCCGTCGTCGCTTTTTAGGAAGCCGCCGACCTCGACCGCGGCATAAATTGTCTCGGGCCGCTTGGGATCGAAGGCGAGGCTTTTCACGTGCGCTTGATGCGGCGGACCGGGAAAGGTCCATTTTTCCACACCCGGCACTTCGCGCAGCGCCGTCAGCTCGCTCCAGCTTTTTCCCAGATCGCCGCTCTCGAAGAGATGCGCCGGCTGCGTTCCGGCGTAGAGCCGGGTCTTGCCGCCGACGTTCTGGCAAGCGACCGTGTAGATCTCCATGCCGCGAAGGCCTTGGTCGCGCCGCTGCCAGGTCTTGCCCAGATCGCTCGAGGCGTGGAGCGCTCCGTCGAAGGTTCCAGCAAAAAGCGTCCGGCTCTCGGGCTCAAAGAGGAGCGCGCTTATATGCTCCCCGCGAAGAAAGCAGTCACGCTGACCCCATGCCGCGCCGGTGCGCGCGAATGAGAAGATTCCATCCACCGTCCCGACGAGCAGCCGGTCGCGCCGCGCGTCGCCCTGCGTCGTCATCTGGCCTCCGGGCGATAAACAAATAAACATAAGGCCCTCCTCTGAATTGGGAAAATGGCTTTAGGCTTTCAAGCAAATCCCTAACCCCTAATTGCGGACTGCGTCAAGCTTTGTCACTTTTCACCCGATCGTGATAAGCAGGACGCGGAAGACACATCCGAGTGGCCATCGACTCTTATCCCCATAACACGAGCCGAATCTTCTACGGCTGGTGGATCGTTGCCGTCGGCGCGCTGACGCAGATCGCCGGCGTGTTTTCGCTCTCGAGCACTCTCAGCGTGTTCTTAAAGCCCGTGACCGAGGACCTGGGCGTCTCGCGGGGCGCGTTTTCGTTGGTCCGCACCGGCGAGATTTTGGTCGCAGCGCTAATTGCGCCCTTGGCTGGACCCATTATCGACCGCGGCGGCGGGCGCAAGCTCATCGTCGCCGGCGCCATCGTCGCGAGCCTGGGCTATATCCTGCTCAGCCGGGTGCAGGAGTTCTGGCAATTCTTTCTCATCCGCTGCACGCTCGTGGTCGCCGGCGATACGCTGATGGGCGCGCTCGTCGTCATGGTCATCATCTCGCGCTGGTTCGTGCGCAAGCGCGGTCGCGCGATCGCGATCGCCAACCTCGGCACCGGGGTCGCCAAGGTCAGCATGCCGCTCGTCGCCGCCGCGCTTTTCGTATCGGTCGGCTGGCGCCAGAGTTGGGCGCTGTTCGGGATTTTTACTTTCCTCGTCGTCGTCGGTCCGGCGCTCGCTTTGATTCGCAACAGCCCGGAAGAGATGGGGCTTCGCCCGGACGGCGAGCCGACGGCACCCGAAGCGGGGAAGGCTGCAGCGAATTCGTCGGCGGGCCGCGCATCGTTCGCCGCGGACGTGCCATGGACGCGCGGCGAAGCGCTGCGCACCCGAGCGTTTTGGCTCCTCGGCCTGACCTTCGGCATCGCCAACATCGGCATCGCCGGGCTCAACCTCCACATCTTCTCCTTTGTCACCGACCTAGGATATCCGGCGATCACCGCGGCGACGGTAATGAGCACCGTCGCGTTCACCCAATTGGGCTCGACCATGTTCTGGGGCCTGCTCGCCGAGCGCATCGACATCCGCAAGGCGGCGATGGTGCAGTTTCTTTCGCAAGCGGCGGGCCTCACGCTCGCGCTCACATCGGTCAGCCTTGGCCTGGTCTATGTTGGATTTTTCATTTACGGTATCGGGCTCGGCGGGAGCTTCCTGTTGCGCGAAGTCGTCTGGGCGAATTTTTTCGGGCGCGTCTCACTCGGCACGGTGCGCGGCATGGGCGTCCTTCTCACCAACGTTTTCGCCGCCTGCGGCGCGCCTTTTTTCGGCTTTCTCTTCGACGCGACCGGCGGCTATACCTTGTCGTTCGTTCTTTTCATCGCCGCGCTGTTGACCTGTGCGGCCGTCATTGTCACGGTCGAGCCGCCCAGGAAAATAATTTCGGGTATCGAATCGCGAGTGTCGGGTTAGGATCATTTCGCTTCGTTGCACTCGAAACAAGAAACCCGAGACTCAAAATTTATTTGAATATATCTTTGATCGCCCCGCCGATACCGCCGGCGGCCTTGCCGACGCCCTCGACGCCTTTTTCTCCGAGACCGCCGACGCCCTCGACCAGTCCCTTGACCGAGACGCCGAGCTGGCCGGCGAGACCCGCGGCGATGCGCGTCGAGAGCGCTTCGTTGAGGGAGAAATTCGGATGGCTGATGTCCCCCTTGAGGTTAAAGTCGAGATCGATAGCGCCGTTGTTGTCTTTGAGGGAGTTGAGCACGGCGTTACGCGGCACGCCCATAAAGGTGCCGGCGAAGCCGCCCGACTGCGCCAGTTGCAGGTCGCGGAGAACGACCTTTCCTTTGCCGTCGAGCTGATTGCTGCGCACCTCGGACACCAAATTGAGGTCGAGGCTGCCGCGTTCGACACGCACGTCCCCTTTTCGCGCGAGATAGGGCTGCAGATTCACGAGATCGAGGCCGTCGAGAACGAGATGCGAGGATGAGTCCTTGCCGTGCTGCGCGACCCAGCCGCTGACCTTCGCCTTGCCGTCGCGCCGCGCGCCTTTGACGATCGCGTCGATCTCGAAATCCGCCTTGTCGTTCAGCGTCGGCGCGACGACATCCTTCACCGTCGCCTCGATGGCTTCGAGGCGGGTCTTGACCGGCTTCTTCGTCGCAATCGTCGCGTCGTAAATCTCCATGACGCCATCGTGGACGGTGATCCGATCGATCGTGACGGTTCGCGCCGAAGCTTTCTCATCGCCCGGCTTATCGCCGGTGTGGAGCAGCGTCGGCACGAGGGCAACTTTTCCCGGCGTGCGGTAGACGGAGACATAGGGCTTCTCGATCTCGACCGAGGCGATTTTAACGTCGTTCGATAAGAGGCTTTTCAGACTGGGCACGAGCTTGATGCGCTCGGCCTCCAGCGTGCGTGCCGCGGGCCAGTCCTTGGGGGCGGGCACGCGGAGCGCGACCAGCTCGATCGAACTCCAGCCGACGTTCAGTGCCTTGAGCTCGCTGCCCGGCCCGAGCGCGGCGACGACCCGGTCCTTGAGCTTCGCGACGGCGATGCGAAAGCCGACGGCGGCGGCCAGCAAAACGACGAGGATGATCGAACCGGTGATGAGGGCGATGCGCTTCACGATTTATAGAGTTGGTCGATCCAGCCGGAACGCACGAGCCGGTCGAGGGGCGCGCTGTCGCGGTATTGATCGTAATTTAAAAATTCTTTCGGGACCGGACGACGCTGTGCCAACTCCTTCAATACGACGTCGATCCCTTTGTCGGGGACATTGGGAATTTGCTTGAAGAGCGGCCCGTAGACCTCGATGGTTTTCTTGACGACGATATTGTCGGTCTCGCGCTGCCAGCGCTTCAGCGCCCGCTCGGTGAAGGCCGGGTCTTTTTTGATCACGCGGATCGCCTCGAGATAGGCCTTGAGGAAGCGCTCGACCATCGGTCCGTTACTCTTCACGAGCCCGCGGCTGCTCGCGACACAGGAGGACGGATAGATGAAATCGGTCTTGGAGAGGTCGGCGAGGATCGGCCAGCCCATCTGCATAAACGGATAGGCGTTGTGGAAGGTGAGCGCAGAGGCGAACACGCGCCCGCCCATCATCGCCGCGGCGATCTCGCCGCCGGCGCCGAGCTGGAGAATCGTGATATCCTTCTCGTCGACCCCGATGCGGTTGAGCGCGCTTCTGAGGTAGAAATGCGTCGTCGAGCCAAGCCGCGTCACCGCCGCGGTCTTCCCCTTCAAATCCGCGGGGCTTTTGATCTCGGGTCGCGCGACGAGATACACCGCGTCCTGGTCCACGGGGCACGCGAGCATGACGACGTCACCGCCTTCGATGCGCGCCGCGACCACCGACTCGGCGCCGGCGCCGGAGAACTGCACGCTGCCGCTCATGATCGTCGTCGTGATGAGGGCGCCGCCGCGGATGTGGATTACCTCGATATCGAAGCCGTATTTCTTGAAGAGGCCTGCATCGCGCCCGATCACGACCGGCAGATGCGCGATCGAGGCCGTCACGCCGTAACGAATGCGGGTCGGTTCCTGAGGCTCCGCTGGCGCGGTGACAGTCAGAAAAACCGCGATGCAGGCGAGGCGGAGAAAACCCAAGCGCATGCTATTTGTACTTCGCCTCGACCGCCGCCGAATCATAGGGCACGTAGCGGTTTGTGCCGGGATTTCTGATCTCCGGCTGCTCATTGTCATCGAACAGCGGCACGGCGCCCGCGCCGGCGCGCTCGCCGATCAGCCCCGGCGCGTGCGCCTCGGCGACAACCGCCTCCCGATTCGAGCGATTCCACGCCCAGTGGACTTTATTCGCCGGCACGCGCTGGAAATCGCCCTGCTTGCAGTGATAGCCCTGGTCCTCGACGAAAAACCAGATCTCGCCTTCGAGCACGTAGTTGATCTGTTCCGATTCGTGCATGTGCGGACGCGTATGATACCCCGGGGCGCGCGTCGCGATCATCAGGCTGCATTCGTTGCCGTAGCCTTTGTACGAAACCATCGATCCTTCGCCTTCGCCGCCGCTGCGCGTCGCTTTGCGCTCGGGAATCTCTTTTTGCTTGACGTGAAGCGCCATGGTCGATCTCCCTTCTCCGGCATGGATAACACCGGCGGTGTAAAAGTGTCAACGCAGGCTGTTGCAAGCGGCCGCGCGGGTTTATAAGCTTGGCGCGGAGAAAAATATGGCGCGCGTCCCGCTGATCGACGAAGACCAGTCCGACCTTGCCGCGCTCATCGATAAAATCCGCGGCGCGCGCGGCGGCCGGCTCATCAACATCTATCGCCTGATGCTCCACAGCCCCGGGCTCGCCGAGGCATGGTTTAATCTCAACCAGGCGGCGCGCTACGCGACCGAGATCGACGGCCGCTGCCGCGAGCTCGTCATCATGCGCGTGGCCATCTTGAACCGCTGCGAATACGTCCTGAAAACGCATACCGCGCAGTACGCTCTCAAAGAGGGTCTCACGCGCGAACAGGTCGAGCAGCTCGGCGATTGGAATCCATCAAAGCTCTTCGATGCGAAGCAGCGCGCGCTGCTCGCCTACAGCGACGCGATGACGCGCGATCTCGATGTCGCCGACGCTGTTTTTGCCGAAGTCAGAAAACATTTCACCGAGCGGCAGACCGTCGAGCTCACCATGCTCGTCGGCGCTTACAACATGCTCACGCGCGTTTTGAACGCGCTGAAAATAGATCCGGAATGATCATTGCCGTCGAAGACGATCCCTGGATGCGGCTGTTCCAGCTGATTCTCGATCCGTCGACGCCGCCGGCGCGCACGGCGGCCTTTGCCCATTTCCTCGCTCACGAGCTGCCGGATCTTTCCGGCTGGCTCGAGCGCCGGCGCAAAGAAATCGGCGCTCTTTATCCCGCCGAAGTCCGGCTCGTCAAGGAAGAAGCGGATTTCGCGAAAAATCTCGCCGGCGCAACCGCGGCCGCCGTCGAAAGCTTCGCGGTGGGAGAGAAGGAGATCGCCGCCGCAGGCGGCGCGCTCAAGATCCTTCAGAAGTACGGCGCCGTCACGACGTCGATCGATCGCGCCGCCTGCGAGCGCGCCGGTGTCCGGGTACTGACGATCAAGCGGCGCGCCAACATCGCGACCGCCGAGCACGCCTTCGCGCTGCTGCTCGCTCTCGCGCGGAAAATCCACGAAACCGCCGGCCGCATCACCGTCGAGCGGCTTCGCGCGGCGGGCTACGAGCCGACTACGTTCGACCGCGCGCACACGGCGAACGGCAACTGGGGACGTGTCCTCGGCACGCGCACGCTGTACGGCACGCAGATGGGCATCGTCGGCCTGGGCGAGATCGGCCGAGAGATGGCGCTGCGCGCGGCCGCCTTCGGCATGCGCGTCGTATACACGCAGCGCCATCGTCTTAACCCCGAGGACGAGGCGCGCTACCACGCGAGCTACGCCGCGCTCGACGATCTGCTCGCGGGCTCCGATGTCGTGAGCTTGCATCTGCCGGACACCGTAAAGACGCGCGGCATTATCGGCCGCCACGAATTGAACCTCATCAAGCCTGGCGCGCTGCTCATCAATGTCTCACAGCCGCAGCTGATCGACCGCGCGGCCTTGCGCGACGCGCTCGCCGCCGGAAAAGTCGGCGGCTTCGGTCTCGACGTGCCGTACGAGGAGCCGGGCCGCGCCGACGATCCATTGCTCGCCTTTCCGAACGTCGTTATCACGCCGCATCTCGGCGCTTCACCGCGCGATAACTCGCTCGACGATTTCGTCGAGATGATGACGAACCTCGCGCGCGCCCTCGGCGCGGTGTAGCCGATGCGCGCCAACATGGCTCTCATCCTCGCCTGCATTCTCGCCAGCGTTTGGGCCTGGCAGCAGCAGCCGGCGTTCGCCGAACGGACGCTCATTTTCAGCTCGACGAATCTGACGCACGGCCGGCCGTGGACGCTTTTTCCCGCGCTTTTCGTCCACGCAAGCCCGGTGCATCTGTTCGGCAACATGTTGTTTCTCTTCGTGTTCGGCAACACGCTCGAGAAAAACATCGGCGCGGTGAAACACCTCGCGGTGTTTTTTTCCGGCGGCGTTCTCGCGTTTCTCTTGAGCCTGCCGTTCATGCCGCCGGGCGCGGGCATGCTCGGCGCCTCGGCCGCGATCTTCACCGTCGCCGCCTGCGTCATGCTGATTGCGCCGCTGAAATTCTCGTTTCTGTTCCTCGCGCCGCAGGGGCTCGTCGCGATCATCTACTTCTTCTACAATCTCGCGATCGTTTACGCCCCGAGCCGAATTCCCGGTTACGACCACAACGTCGCGTACGCCGCGCACATCATCGGCTTTCTGATCGGTATCCCGTTCGGCATCGCGCTCAGCCGCGAGTGGAAAAAGAATCTCCTGATCACGCTCGCGCTCTTCGCGCTTTATCTCTTGATCATCTCGGGCGCGGTGGGAAGGTTGATCGAAAAAATTGCGGGCTCTTAAGATTCGACTGTGGAATCCGTAACTATCTTTTCACCGGCGGCCCGGTTTTGCTGTGCCGTTCGGTCAATTCAAGCGAGTAGCCGTCAGGATCCAGGATGAACGCCGTCGCGTCCTTGCTGCCCGGTCGGTTCGGTCGCGGTTCCATTGTGAACCTGACCCCCGCCGCCTTTAGCTTTTCGGAGATCTTGTACAAATCCGAGACGTAGATCGCCACGTGGCCGGCCCACGGCGCCATTTTAGCTGTCGCGTCTGCCCCGCCGGTCTCGATCAGCTCCAGCGCCGGCCCGTCGTCCTCGCTGCCGTAGCCTACATAAAAGACGCGTTCGCTTTTCCCCGGGTCTTCACGGATGCGCATGATGTCCATACCGAGAAGGCGCGTGTAGAAATGGACCGTGCGCTCCATGTCGGCGACCGGCAGCATCGTGTGGCGAATGTGAAGCTTTATCTCCTCGGCCATTTTACTCCTCCTGCTTTAATCACGGCTCGATCTTGACGATCGACGCGCCGATGCCGTCGAGCGAGGTCTTGCCGTCGGCGGCGAGATTATCGCGCCGCGGCGTGTCGAAGTTGCTGACGTAGGCAATCCCGTTAACAAAGACGACGGATGTCGGAAATTCGAGCGGCCCCTTGCTGCCGTTCTTGGCAATCTCTTCGACTTTGCCGTCGAGCGTCACCATCACGACGGCGTTGCGCTCGTTGGCGGCGACCCAAAGGCGTCCCTGCGAATCGAAATCCGGACCGTCGGCGCCCTCGAGCAGCGGGCTCTGCGCGATGAGCGCCGGTTTTCCAGCCTTGCCGCCGGCCTCGACGGGAATTTTCCAGATCGCGCCGCGCGCGGTATCCGCGACGTAGAGCGTCTCGCCTTTCTTGTCGAAGACAAGGCCGTTCGCCGGAATCGCCTGCTGCGTTTTCCCATCCGGCAGCGTCCGCGTGTAAAGCTCGATCTGCGCCCAGTCCTCGGCCGCGCCGCCGTTTTTCCCGATGCGATAAATTTTCCCGTTGCGCCCGCCGGAAACATACAGGATGCCGTTCTTGTCGAAGCCGATGCCGTTGGCGCCCTCGGTGCCGGTCGCGAAGGTCTCGGCCTTGCCGGGCTGCGCCGGATTGAGATCGCCTTTTTTAATTCTCAGAATCTCGCGGAACGCGCCGCTCGTGAGATAGAGATCGCCTTCGCGGCTGAAGACAAGGCCGGATGAGTCCGCCCGGACTTTCTTGCCGTCTATTTCGCGCGTTTCTAGCCTTCCGACCACGACGAGCTTGGGGTCCTTGGGATCGATGCGGATGACATTGCCGGTGACGCGATCGCAGACGTAGAGCAGCCCCGCGGCGTCAGCCGTCACCGTCTCGACGATCACCGTCTGGTCGGCGCTGTTGGGGTCCAGATCGACGAGAATCGAGACTTTGACCGCCTCGGCGTCACCCGCGGCAAGCAGGAACGCCAGGCAAAACAGCATTCGCGTAAGCATCGGTTTCTCCTTTGCCGTGGCTCGCAAAATAAGGCAACCTTCGAAGCTGCGTCAAGAGAGAAAAATGCAGGATTAGACCGCCTGGTGGAAGGGAAATACGCATCTTACGGCGGCGTCATGAAAAAGGCCTCGCTGACGATCAAGCGGCAGTGAGCCCGAGCCCGCCTATCTCAATTTCAACTCGAAGCCGCTTGCACGAAGCCCTTCCTTGAGCCCGTTGACTTCGTCTTCCGGCAGCGGCGTGAGCGGCGAGCGCACCGCGGGGCTGGAAATTTTCCCCAGCAGCCACGCGCAGTATTTGTAGCGGATGTGGAGATAAACATAGGGATCACGGTAGACGAGCCGGAATACCGGAAAAATCTCGTCGTGGAGTTTTTTCGCGCGCTTCAAATCGCCGCTGGTCGCCGCCTCGAACAACTCGACGTCGTGCGCGGGCGCAAAGTTGGCCGAGCCGGAGAGCGCGCCGTCGGGCTGGAGCTGAAATGCATAGTAAAAGGTCCGGCCGTTGGCGGGCAGCATATAGACCTTGCGGCCGACCGAGCGCACCGCGCGCACTTCCTCTTCGAACTGCGCGACGTCCACGTTCGTCGCCATCTTGATCGCCTGCACCTGGGGAATTTCTCGGCAGATGCGCGCCAGCACCTCGGGCCGATAATAAAAAGGATTGTTCGGCGAATATTGAAACAGCACGATCGGCAGATCCGGCAGCGACTCGGCGACGGCACGCACCTGGTTGATGCCGAATTCCGGATGACGATCCGCGTGCCAGGCGAAGAGCGGCGGCGCGCAGAGCATCACGGCGTTCGCCCCCGCCTCGCGCGCCTCGGCCGCCTGCTCGATCAACTCCCAGGTCGGAAGCGCGTGCACGCCGGCGACGATCGGATAGTCTTTTCCGAGCGTGCGGCGCGCGAGCTGCACCACCTCGAGCTTTTCGGCGCGGGTTAAAAGCTCGCCCTCGCCCGCGTGGCCGTTGCACACCATGCCGGTGACGCCGTTTTGCTTGAAATCGACGTAGAGCCGCTCGAGCTCGTCGAAGCGGATCTTTTTGCCGTCGGGTGTGAACGGCACGATATTGGCGCAGTAAATGCCGGTGAACTCCATGCGCGCTCCTTTATTCCGCGTCCGGCTGGTTTTCGGGCGCGGCGTTGACGAACGCCGCCAGTTCGAGGCACGCGGCCTCGACGCGGAGAAGATTGCGGTAAGCGGATAGCTCCGAGCCAAAGCGCCGCGCGTTCGCGAGCTGCGGCACGAGACAGATGTCAGCGAGCGTCGGCGTGTCGCCGAAAGAGAACGTCCCGCGGTTCGGCGCGTGCTCGATCATCTCTTCCAACGCGGCGAGCCCGAGCGCGATCCAGTGGCGCGCCCAAACGTTTGCGGCCTCGTCGGACTGCTTCAACTCGCTTTTCAAATGATTCAACACGCGTAGATTTTGAATCGGGTGGACCTCGCAGGCGATGGCGAGCGCCATCGCGCGCACGAGCGCGCGATCGGCGGGATTTTTAGGCAGGAGCGGCGGCTCGGGATGGCGTTCCTCGATATACTCGATGATCGCGAGCGACTGCGTGAGGATGCGGCCGCTGTCTTCGAGCGCCGGGACGAGCTCCTGGGGGTTTTTCTTTTTGTATGCCGGCGAGTGCTGCTCGCCGCCGCCGCGCCGCAGGTGCACCGGCACCGACTCGTACGCGAGGCCCTTTAAATTGAGCGCGATGCGGACGCGGTACGAGGCCGAGCTGCGAAAGAAGGTGTAGAGCTTCATTGGATCGCCGGTGTTTGATTTAAGATTAGCACGCGGCTGCTGTCAAGCGAGAGAAAAACGGCAAAGTATGCTAAATTAACGATGGATATGGAGACGTCCGAGCTGACTTCCGAGCGCGCCCCGACCGCCCGCAGAACGCGATTCATCGTCGGCGTCGCGCTCATCGCGGTGAGCTTCACCGTGTATTTCGCCTATTTCGTCATTTTGCTCTTCCTGCCATTTTCACGCGAGACCAAGGCGGCGGCGGTTCTCGCCGCGTCCGTGATCAGCTGGGCCGGCTTTGCCCTGGGAATTTTCCTCGCCGGCCACGAAGGCTACCATCTCGTCAAGCGCGTCTGTCTGAGACGGACGGAGCATAAGAAACCCTGAACGAGGCGAGTTCAGCCGGCGCGCGCGCGGTATCGATAGGCGCGGCTGCGCCGCGTGGTGCCGTTGAGCTCGGAGAAAAGAAGGCCCCGAAAGATCATTAAAAACGTAAGCAGCAGCCCGAAGACCGAATACAGCAAAAAAAAGCGGAAAAAGGTCGGCAAATAAGATGCCGGCACGTCCAGCCACACCAATAGCCAGTACGCGGCGATGCCGATCGCCACGTTCGGCAAGAACCATTCGATCCAGTTCTCGACGATGAACTCATAGCTCGCCGACAGCAGCGCGACGCCCGAGGTGCGCGTCTGATAAATCAGCTCCGGGACCGGATTCAAAATCACGTACAGCAGCAGCTCGACAAAGAGAATGATCACCGGCCCTTGCGGTGTGGACGCCGCCACCCCGGAGAGCAGCATCATCGGAATCCAAAGGATGAAGGCGATGCCGAGAATCTCCCACAGGTAGATGGAAAATCCCTTGGTGAAATCGCTGACGCTGACTTTTCCCATGCGCACGATGTTCTCGATCAAGAAGAGCGCCGAGCTCGCGCACGCCGCGGTCACGGCCGTGATGATGATGCCGCCGACGAGCCAGATCGGCCCGAAGAGCGTCGTTGCGAGCGAGAGGATGATGCTATAGGCGAGCGGCGCGAAGATCACGGGCAGATTCGCGGTCAGAAGCTCCACTGTGCGCCTAAACGCGACGCGATAAATCCATAGGGTCGCAAGGACGATTTCCATAAAAACGAGCCTTATAGCAACCCGGCGGCAAAAACAAAAGGCGAAAACCGCACGAGCGCTCTTCTCACCCTCGCTGGTTTTGCTTTTCCCGCATATGGGCTATAAAAAGTCAATCCGGCTTGTGTCGGGAAAGGGGGCTCACATGGATTTCGTCAATCTTAAGCGCAAGATCACCGAGACCGACGAGAGAAAGAGGCGCAAGATGAATCTTTTCGAGGCCGATAATTTCCGGTCTTGGATGCTCTGGTTCAAGCCCGGCGACGGCACCGACATGCATTATCACGCCTCGCCGGAGACCTTTCTTGTCATCGAAGGCAGCGGCACGGTCAAAGCCCTCGACGGCAGCGAGCGGCCGATCGAAAAAAACGATGTCGTCTTTTTTGCCGCCAAGGACTATTACCAGATCACCAACACCGGCAAAGAGCCGCTGGTGCTTTTCGGCAACCGCTCGGAGGCGTTCGGCGGGCCGCATGTGACCTATCAGGCCGAACGGAGCTAGCGCGATGAAGATCATCAAGCTCTACACCGGCACCGATCAGAAATCGCATTTCGAAGAAATCGAGGCGCATTTCACCGGCGGCGGGATCGAGACGACGGAAATACAAAACGCATCCGCCGTCACCTTCCGCCGGGCCCCCGTCGGCCATGTGATCGACTGGCATCCCGCGCCCCGGCGGCAATACGTCGTCTCGCTGTCGGGGAAGTGGGAGATCGAGTGCAGCGACGGCGTCCGGCTTTTTAAGGCCGGCGACGTCATGCTCGCCGAGGACCTCACCGGCCAGGGTCACGTCTCGCGCGTCGTCGGCACCGAGCCGCATATCTTTATGACCGTGCCGCTGAAATAGATTGTCGCGTAGGGGCGGTTCGCGAACCGCCCCTACATGTATAATAGTTTTATGTCTCCCGACGAATTCATCCACGAGCTTTGGGGCTATGCCGAAGAGGCGCCGATGGGGGAGCATCCCTGGTTCCAGGGCATCTTGCAGCACCGCTGGAGCCGCGAGCAGATTATCCTGGGCGAGGTGCAGCACTACCTGCGCGTCCGGACGAATCCTATTTTTTTCGGCTACATCGCCGTCAACGCGGTGGCCTCGAAGGACTACGGCCTCATGGGCACGGTGCTGGAAAATTTCATGGAAGAGCTTTCCGGTCCGCGCACCCATGTCGATATCATGCTCCAGTTCCTCGAGGAGGGCGGCATCGCGCGCGACGAGGCGGACCGCGCCGAGCCCGCGCCCGGCACGGCGGCGGCGATCGAGATGATCATCGGCTGCTGCCAGCGCCGCTCGGCTCTCGAAGGGGTCGCGCTGCTGAGTTTCGTCGAGAGCCAACTGGGCGGCCACGATAAAGTCTCGGCGAAGGTCTACCGCGAGCTGACACAGCATTATAAATTTTCCGACCGCGCCGCCGAAACTTATCGCCTGCATGCCGAGCAGGATGTAGGCCACGGCGCGCGCCAGATCGAGGCGCTCGCGCGCTTCGCGACCGATGAGGAGCGGCAGGAGAAGGTGAGGCGCGCGGTCAAGCTCGGTATCACCGCCTTTTGTCTCGAATGGGACGGCCACGTCCAGGCGATGACGGGGAAGCGCGAGTTCTGGAGCGGAACCAAGCCGCTAAAGTTAAAACAGCCGAAAGTAAAGCTTCGCACATAATTTTAGATTTTCGATTTTGGATTTTCGATTAATCGGAAATCGGCAATCAAAAATCTAAAATCATCAGAGCGGCCAGTCTTCCGGCAACTCCGCGCGCAACTTTTTGTACTCCGCGTCACCGGCGTAATCCTTACGCATGCGCTTGATCGCTGCCAGGAGCTCTTTGAGCTCGATATGAAGGGAATTCGAGACCATGCCCGTGGTCTCCTCGAAGCCGAGGCCTCAATTGTCGTGTCAGCCGCGGAGCTTTCGCAGGATTAATTTTTCTTTTTCGGTCATAGGCGCCTCTAGCTTGCCTGCTGCTCGGAAAATCCGACCGGCTGCACCGTGATCAGCTCCGTTGTGCTCCTCGGCATTCCATCAGCCTCAATTCTGATTCGTAGCCGTGCGAGTATCAGCCACAGTGCGCCTTCCTGCGTCGCCCGCAGGATGATAAACGCATTTTCAACTTCTGAGCCGGCTGGTTCGCCGCAGCGCGCGTCGATCTCGATGCGCCCGATTTCATTGCTTGGAACGTCGAGCGGCGGCGCAAGCTTTTTTTCCTCCGAGCGGAATTTCCCGTGAGGCAATCGCGCGGAGAGGATTTGCAGCGGGGCCGCCCCGACGTTTTGAATCTTCCATACGGTCCGCCAACGATCCGCCGCTGCGGTTGTCCCCGCGCCGGCCATTTCTACCTCGACTCGCGGCTCCATACGCTTGAACTAAAATAAACCGTGCCACACGCGCACGGCCAAGTAAATGGCGCCGCCCATCAGCAGCACGCCCGAGAGGTGATGCAGGTAGGGCTCCCAGCGGGCGGGCAGCAGCCGTTTCCCGTGCGCCACGAGATAGATCAATAGAAACGTGAAACTCGTCGTGCCGCTCCAGAAGCCGGTCGGGAAGATCGCTGCTCCGCCGATGCCGCCGCGCGCGTAGCCCTGGAGCACGAATGCGCCGCCGACGGTCGACCAGAACACGTAGGGATAAGGACTCGCCACGTGCGTGACGAAACCTTTCATGAACGGCGGCGGCTCTGTCTTCTTTGTGCGGGGAGCGCCCGTTGTGCGGATCGTCTGCACGTGATCGATGCCGGCGCGGATCGACTGGACGCCGAGCCAGGAGAGAAACGCGGCGCCGGCAAGACCGAGGGCGACGGCGCCGCTGCCGGTCATCAACGACGCTTGCAGGAACAGGCCAAGCGGCAGCATGATAAAGATGTCGAGCAGGAGCGGGGCGATCATCGTGAGAAAACCCGCGCGCGCGCCGTGGCGCAGCGTCTCGGTGGCGATCAGAATGCCGGTCGGTCCGGGTATGGACGCGACCGCGAAGCCGAGCAGGAAAGAGGACGAAAAATTCACGCGGTGAAAGTAAAATCTTTTTCCGCGGCCGTCAATCGCGGATTTTACTTTCCGCCGGCTTGTTGGTATGCAGTATCCGATCACGGTTCGGATTTTCGATGGGCCATTTCAAGGACGTCAGAGAACACCTCGAAGCGCTCGACAAGGCCGGGCTTTTGGTCAAGATCGACGAGGCGATCAACAAAGACACCGAGCTGATGCCGCTCGTGCGCTGGCAGTTTCGCGGCCTGCCCGAGGAAGAGCGGCGCGCATTTCTCTTTACGCACGTCACCGACGTCAAGGGACGGAAATACGACATCCCCGTGCTCGTCGGCGCGCTCGCCGCATCGCGTCAGATCTACGGCTTCGGCTTGCAGTGTAAGCCCGAGGAAATCGTCGAGCGCTGGACAAAGGCGGAGGCTTCGCCCATCGCGCCCAGGATCGTCGACAACGCGCCGGTGCACGAGGAAGTCCACATGGGGGCGGGCCTCGTCGAAAAAGGCGGCCTCGGCGAATTTCCCATCCCGATCTCGACCCCCGGCTTCGATTGCGCGCCGTATACCACCGCGTCGCATTGGTTCACGAAAGATCCCGACACCGGCAAGATCAACATCGGCAACTACCGCGGCCAGATCAAGAGCCCGACGCGCACGGGCGTGTTTATAAAGTCCAGCAATCATGGCGGCTCTCACTGGCGCTAATGCCGCGACCGCGGCGTGCCGCTTCAGGCGGCGCTCGTGATCGGCGCGCCGCCGTCGGTCGCCTATACGGCGCCGGCGCGCGTGCCGCTCGCTGTAAGCGAGCTCGACATCGCCGGCGGCCTCGCCGGAGCGCCGATCGACGTCGTGCGCTGCAAGACCGTCGACCTTCTTGTCCCCGCGCGCGCCGAGATCGTCGTCGAAGGGGAGATTTCGACCGAATGGATCGAGCCCGAAGCGGCCTTCGGCGAGTCGACCGGCTATATCGGTGAGAAGATATTGAATCCGTACTTCGAGGTGAAGTGCATTACGCACCGGAAAAACCCGCTGTTCGCCTGCATTGTGAGCCAGCTCCCGCCGAGCGAGTCGAGCGTGATGCGCCAGATCGCGGCCGAGGGCAACTACCTCCGCTTTCTCCGCGATCAGTGCAATATTCCCGGCATCGTCGAGGTTGTCTTCCATTCGATCGCGGTGCGCCAGATCTGCGTCATCCGCATGAAAAAGATGAACCAGGCGCACGTCTGGCAGGCGCTCCACAGCATGGTCGGCTTCCATCCGGCGACCGGCAAGATCGTTATCGCCGTCGACGAGGACATCAACCCGCGGAATCTCGACTCATTGTTCTGGTGTCTCGCGTTTCGCATGCAGCCGCATCGCGACACGCTCGTCATCCGAAACCGCACGCCGTCGATGGATCCCTCGGCTGCGCCCCCGGGGAAGATGGAAAGCGGCATGGACGAGATGTATGGCTGCTCGGCGATTCTCATCGACGCCACGCGGAAGTGGGACTATCCGCCCGTTTCGCTGCCGAAAAAGGAATTCATGGAGCGTGCCCGCACGCTCTGGGAGCGCCTCGAACTGCCGAAGCTCAAGCCGCAGGATCCCTGGTACGGCTACAATCTCGGCGCCTGGTCGGAAGAAGACGAGGAAGAGGCGGAGCTCGCGCTCAAAGGCGAGCATTACAAGACCGGTGAAAAGGCCGTCAAAAAGCGCGCGCCGGCAAAATAATCGAAGGATAAGCAATGCTCGAAGGCAAACCGATGTCGCGGCAGGAGGCGAAGAAAATCGTCGACGATCTCTACGAAAAAATGCACGCGCGCTGGAAAGAGAAGGTGACCGACAGTCTTTTCATGCGGAAATTGAAAGAAGGCAGCCTGCCGATGGAGGCGCTGAGGCTCTATTATCGTAACTGGGCGAGCTTTGTCTTGACGATCAACACGCTCGGCCTCGCGGTGTACTACAAGCAGGTCGACTTTCTGAAACAAGACTTGAAGCTCATGCGCATGTTCGCCTCCAAGCTCGTCGATGAGTTCGGCAAGCCGGAGCCTCCGGGCCATATATTGATCCTGATCAGAACCGGCCAGGCGCTGGGGCTGACCGAGCGCGAAGTGCTCGATACGCAGCAGCTCCCGGCGGCGCGCGCGCTGGGCGATTTCCACAAGGTCGTCGTCTGGGACGGCGCGCTATCGGATTACTGGGCGTCGGTCGTGTGGGAAGAGGCGATGGGATACTTCTCGCAGGACTGGCGCGACGCCTTGATGAAAAAATACAACCTCGATTTGAAGCAGGTCGTTTACTATACGACGCACTACGAGGCCGATCTCAAAGAGCACGAGGGCACCGCGTCGCACGCCTCGATCGTTCGCGGCGTGCTCGAATACATGCTGGAAAAGGGCTTTGTCGACGAGCGCATAGGTTACGGCCTGGAATATTGCGCCGTGACTCCCTGCGATTTGAACGGCGTGATGCTGCAGGGCGTCTTGGACGAGCTGGGGATACGATGACAACGCACCGCCCCAAGCGCTTCGCGAGCGAAAAATCATACTCCGCCTAAATTCCTTTCGGCGCGTGTTGCATTGAACCGAAGGCCGGGGATGCTGGTTCACGAGTATCGCTGCGCGAGCTGCGGGATTATCGAGATCAGCCAGGAACCCGCCGGTCATGCGCCGAAACGCTGCCCTCACTGTGAAGGAGAAATCAGCGAGCTCGCCTCGAATAGCTCCTGGAATATTCCGCTCCTCATCGTCATCGTTATCGCTTGTCTGACGCGCTTTATCGGTCTCGAAACAAGCCCGCCGGGATTTTTCCTCGATGAATCGGCGCATGCCACCAACGCAATTTGCATTATGGAAACCGGGCGGGACGCCTCGGGCGTCACTATGCCTCTGTTCGCGAAATCTATAGGCGACTTCACTCCGCCGACGCTGCTCTACACAGAAGCGCTTTGGGCGAGGTTTTTTGGCACGTCGATCGCTAGCTTCCGCTCGGTCGCAGCGGTTTTCAACGTCCTTACGATATTCGGGCTGTTTTTATTAGCGCGATCCTTTTTTGGCACTCAAGCGGGCTTATTCGCCGCTCTGGCCGGGGCGATTTCGCCGTGGAGTTTTCAATTCTCGAGGATTGCATGGGATCCGGCCCTGGCTCCATGTTTTCTCGTTTTCGGCGTGTACTTTTTCTTCAAATCCGACAAGCTAATCGACGCTCTCCTGTCCGGAATCGCTTTATCATTGGCGATCTATTCGTACGCTCCCGAGAGAGCCCAAGTGCCCCTGCTACTGCTTGTCATGATACCGGTTAGAAAGTCTCTTTTTGGATTGAACATCAAGTGGCTTTCAGTAGTCGCGATTACGATGGCCGTTACGCTCGCCCCGTTGGCTTACGGCGTTCTTTTTGGCTCGCTGCAAGTGCGCTTTAGCGCGATCAGCGTTTTTAATGCGACCTCTTCTTACGCTGCCGCTCTCGGCTTGTTTGTGTTAAATTTTTTACGTTATTTCAGCCTCACCTTCCTTTTTCTCTCGGGCGACGACAATCTTCGTCATTCCTCCGGCTTTGCCGGCGAGTGGGATTGGCTGGATATTTTTGTCGTGTTTTCCGGACTCTTTATATCATGGTGGTCCGCGCTCGATGATAAGCCGCGCCGGAGAATCCGAGGCTTCAAAATTCTGGTGCTCTTCTCGCTCGCCGGTTATGCGTTCGGTATCGTTCCAGCGGCTTTAACCAACGACGGCATTCCGCACGCCCTCAGGGCGATCGGCTGTTGGCCGTTTCTTGCCCTTCTCGTCGGCTTGATTCTCTGGCGACTTGCACGATTCCAACGCCATTTTATACCAGCGGCTCTGGCCGTCTCGGTTATTTTCTTCGCGTTCTACTCCTGGGATTATTTCACCAATTATCCGAAGAAGACCGGTTCATTGTTTAACGTGGAAATTAAGAATTATGCGGAAGTGGCTCGCCGCACCGGGAATTGGGATCAATTTAGAAAGGCGTTTCCTTCGAGGCTGGATCTTTCACGGCGGTATTTTTCGCTAGTTTATGGCGGACAGAGTTGCGACAGGAGCAGGTAGCGAGAAAATCTCTTTCCCCGGCCGTTTTCCCGGTGATTGACATTCGATCCCGGGATGATTATTTTGGTATAGGTTATGCCAATCTACGAATATCACTGCGATAAATGCGGTACGTTCGAGGCGACGCAGAGGATCACCGACAAGGCCTTGAATCGTTGCCCGACCTGCAAGGGGAAGGTCAAAAAGCTTATCTCCAACACCTCTTTTCAGCTCAAAGGGACGGGCTGGTATATCACTGATTACGCGCGCAAGGACAAATCGACCGGCAAGTCCGAGAACGGCTCAGCTTCTAAATCCGACAGCAAGCCCGCCTCGGAGGCGAAGTCGGAAGCGAAAGAAAAGCCGTCCGAGAAGAAAGAATCCAAGAGCAAGTCCCCCGGCTCCGAATCCAGCGCCGCGTAGCTTGACGCGTTTCGTCTGCGTTTGTTAGATATTCCTTCCGGCTCATGGAAGGAATACATGCTCGCCCCTCACTCTCGTTTAGCCCCCTTCTTTCCTGAAGTCATCCTCATAGCTTTCGTTGTCAGCGTTACTCTTTTAGGCGTTGTGCCCGCGCGCGCTGCGGAAAAACTGCGCATAAGCCACTGTTACATCGGCGGTGCGATCATGCCGCTCTGGGTGACGCAGGAAGCCGGCTTGTTTCAGCGCGAGGGGCTCGATGTCGAGCTGATCTCGATCCAGGGACAGCCCGCGGTCGCCGTGCTCATCTCCGGCGAGGTCGATCTTCTGTACTGCATCCCACATGCGGTCATCAGCGCCGCCGCCGGCGGCGCCGATCTGGTCTTCATCGCCAGCATTTACAATAGGATGCAGTATCGCATCGTCGCCGCGCCGGGTATCGAAAGGGCCGCCGAGCTGAAGGGCAAGGTCGTCGGGGTCGCGCGCGTCCACGACGTTTCGCATTTTTACATGCGGCTCGGCTTGCAGCGCATCGGCATGAACCCGGATCAGGACATCCGCGTCATCGCCGTCGGCGGACAAAACGATCGTGTGCTGGCGCTCAAGAGCGGCCGGGTCGCGGCGACGATCGTCAATCCGGCGAACGCGCTCATCTTGGAGAAATCGGGCTTCAAGACCGTGCTCGATCTCGAAGCGCTCGGCTTTCCCGTCATCGGCAACGCAATGGCGGTCCGGCGCGCGACAGTGAAAGAGCGGCGGCCCGCGCTCATCGGTTATCTCCGCGCGCTCATGGCCGGCGTCAAAAAGATTCAGGCCGAGCCGGACTTCAGCAAAAAGGTTTTGGCGAAATATTTAAGGCTCAAGGACCGCGACATTCTCGACGAGAATTACCGCTTCAACTCCGGGCAGCTGCTCGAAAGCGTGCCGGCGATTCCGCTCGAGGGGTTGCGCTATGCGATCGAATCGCTCGTGCCGACCGTCCCGGCGGTGAAAAATTTAAAAACCGAGTCGATGATCGATGCGAGCGTTCTCGACGAGGCGGTGAAGGGCAGACGCTAAGGCGGATTCATGCGCGGTAAAATCTTTTTTCTCGGGCTCATTCTCGCCGCTTCGCCGAGCCTCGGCCTCGCGGCCGAGAAAACCACGGCGGTCTATACGAGCATCTCGGGCGGTTACGCCCCGCTTTGGGTCGCGAAGGAGCAGAGAATTTTCGAAAAGTACGGCGTCGACGCCGCGATCGTCTATATGCGCGGGACGGTGACGACCTCCGCCGCCCTCGTCGCCGGGGAGATCGAGTTTATCCAGGCCGGCGCCTCGACTTACATTCCATACGCCGCCAACGGCGGCGACGTGGTCCTGCTCGGCTGCCTCTCGAATATCGTCCTCGACTACGTCGTGCTGGCGCATCCCTCGATCCGCACGATCCAGGAACTCCGCGGGAAGACGGTCGGCATCAGCCGGCCGGGCGATCAACCCTATTATTATATGCGCGAGGTCTTAAAGCGGGGCAACGTGCCGGTGAGAGACGTGCGCTTCGTCCAGACCGGGCAGCAGCCCGAGCGCATGGAGGCGCTCCGCCGCGGCGTTGTCCCCGCGACGATTCTCAACACGCCGAATAACCTGGCGCTCGAGAAGGAGGGCTACCGCCGGCTCGTCGACCTCGAGGAGCTGAAGATTCCCGCGCTCGTGCGCTGCCTCATCACAACGCGCAAAATCATCCGTGAGCGTCCGGCGCTGGTCGAAAACTTCGCGAAGGGATGGCTCGACTCGGTGCGCTTTATCCAAACGCACAAAAAAGAGGCGATGGCGACCATCGGCAAGTACACGCGCAACTCCGATGCCGAGCAGCAGGAAGACGCCTGGAGGAGCCTCACCTACAAGAGCGAGATCCCGCCCTATGTCTCGCCGGCGAAGCTGCACGAGCAGATTCAGATGCTCGCCGAAGACCAGCCGGAGATCAAAAAGCTCGAGGCGCAAAAAATGATCGAAAGCGGCGTGCTGAAGAAGCTCGACGATTCGGGTTGGATCAAAAGACTTTTTCGATCTTAGGAGGAGATATATGGGGAACAAAGTGCGCGAATTCATGACCCACCGGGAACCGGACGAGCACATCTGGGTCGAGCGCGACGAAGACGGGCTCATCGGCACCGTCCGGGCAGGGCAGCGGCCGATGCCGCGCATCCGCGTCTTCGATCTGCTCGAAAGCCAGCCCGGCAGTGGCTCGCAGGCGCTCGTCTGGGACGGCGAAACTTTGAGAATCGCCGCGGAGCAGGTGAAGGGGCGCGAGCCCGGTCTTACACGCGCTGCCGATTACGATCTCATTTTCTTTCAATTCTCCGGGTCGTCGGCGATCGAGAGTGAGTACGGCGTGATCGACCTCGATCCGGGCGAGGTCGCGTTGATTCCCGCCGGTATCGCGCATCGCACGACCGGAAAGAGCGAATGCCTCAGACTTCGCGCGATGTCGAAGGAGGCCGTGAATCTCGGTGTGGACGCGGAGAAGCCGCTCACGGAAACGCGCTTCAAAGTCTCTCACTCCGAGCCGCTGTCGGCGCATAACGGCGCCGCCGCCGAGGAGAACGGACGTCTCCTGGAGCACATTACTTTTTGGGACCCGACTTCGGATCTCTGGATCGAGCGCCGTCCGGCTGAGCTCATAGGCTGCGTCAAAGAAGGCGGCCGAGGGCTCAAGAAGCTCCGCGCGTTCGATTATTTCACCGGCATGACCGGCAAGGGCGGCGCGCGCGCGCCGGTGCTCTACACCGGCGACGAGTTCCGCATCGACGTCTACAATCTCGAGGGGCAGCAGCGCGGCTTTCACCGCGGGCTTGACGAGGATGAGATCTGGTTCCAGTTCCGCGGCCACGCGGTGAACGACACCGAATGGGGAATCGTCGAGCTCGATCCCGGCGAGATGTCCTACGTCCCGCGCGGCATCGCGCATCGCATCAACGGCGGCAAGGGATTCCTGCGCATGGTCTTTTATACGCGCCATCTGATTCATCCGAAGGCGTTCAACAGCTCGGCGGGCAGAACGACAAGCTTCACCGTGGAATAAAGTATCGATGGAAACCGAACTGATTCCCCAGCTTTCGCTCGAAGAAAGAGACCGCCGCTATCGAAATGTCCGAGAAGAGATGGCGCGGCGCAGCATCGACATTTTGTTGTTGCCGGCGAACAGCGGCCGCTGGGAGCAACTCCAGGCCGATTCACGTTATCTCTCCTCGATCGGCGGCTTCGCGACGGAAATTTTCACCGTCTTCCCGCGCGAAGGCGAACCGACGGCGTACGTTTTCAACCGCGCGGCCTGGTGGAAGCGCGCGCAGCGCTGGGTCGCGGACGTGCGCGACGGCCACAATCACTGGGCGGAGAACGCGATCGAACGGCTGAAAGAGCTCGGCTTCGAGAAGGGCACGATCGGCATCTCGGGCCTGTCGGGGCTGTTTCGCGCGCCCGAGGGCATCATTCCGTATACGACGGTTACGAAGCTTCAGGAGCATTTCCCGCGGGCTAAGATCGTCAACGCGACCGAGATGATGCAGCAGGTGCGCGCGGTCAAGAGCGCGGAGGAGATCGGGCTGCTCGAGCGCTCGGCGGCGCTGATTGAGCGGATGATCGCGACGATGCAGAAGACCGCGCGCCCCGGCATCACCGATCGCGACCTTTACGCGGCGATGACGCAGACGATGCTCGCCGGCGGCGGCGAGCTGCCGACGCTTTTTTTTCTCGGCAGCGGGCCGGAAATCACGCAGAGCTCGTTCGTTCCGACGAGCCGTAGGCTCGAAGCGGGCGACCGCGTTGTTAACGAGATCGAAGCCAAAATCGCCGGCTACGCCGCGCAGGCCGTCGCCCCGATATCCTTAGGCGAGGCGGACGCGGCATATCGCCGCATGGTCGAGCTCTCGGCGGAATGCTTCGACGCGGTTCTCGCCGCGATGCGGCCGGGCGCCACCTTCGGCGCGCTGTTCGACGTTTACACCGAGACGATCCGCCGCGCCGGCGAAAAGAAATACGCGTGGAGCCATCCGATGATGCACGCGCGCGGCCTCGGCGACGACGGCCCCGCCTTGCTCGGCGATCGCGATCTGGAACGCTTTCGCGGCATCGAGCTTAAGACCGGAATGGTTTTTATTTTAAAGCCGCAGGTGCGCGCGGCCGGCGGCAAAGGGCGTGCGAGCATCGGCGATACGGTGGTCGTAACCGAGGCCGGCGCCCGTCGGCTCGGCAAACGCGATCTCAAGTTGATGGTCATAGATTAGAGTGATAGGAGGTTCGCCATGCCGCTTCTGCTCACTCGTGAAGAGGTTCAACCGCTGCTCGATTTGCCGAAGGCGATCGAGCTGACCGAAACGGCCTACCGTGAGCAGGCCGAAGGCCAGGTCACGGCGCACGCCCCGTATCATATTCGCGTTCACGGCGATCAGGCGCTTCGCGTGGTCTCCGGCGCGCTCGTCAAATCGCGCCGCGTCGGCGTGCGGCTCGGCCCCAACGTCCAGCTCTCCGGCGGCGACCGCATGTACGCGCTGCTCTTCGATTCCGACAGCGGCGATCTGCTATCGTTCATGGGTTATCCGTTCGGCACGCTCCGCACGGCGGCGACGATCGCGGTCGCCGCGCGCCATCTGGCGCGGCAAGACGCGCGCAATGTCGGTCTTTTCGGCGTCGGCAGAAACGCGCTCGGGCTCGTCCGCGGACTTGCGACGGTGCGAAAAATAACCAAGCTCGTCGTCTCTAGCCGCGACGCCGAGCGGCGCAAAAGCTTTTGCGAGCGGGCGGCTCACGAGCTGCGCATCGAAGTCCAACCGGCCGAGACGCCTGAAGCAGCGGTGAAGAACATGGATCTGATTCTTACCGCGACGAGCTCACCGACGGAGGTTTTTTCGGCGCAGTGGGTTGCGCCGGGAACGCATTTGACCAGCATCGGCAAGCCCGGCGAGCTCAGCAAGGAGCTTTATCTCAAAGCCGACCGCTTCATCGTCGGCAGCCGCGAGCACGAAAAAAATTATTTCGATCAGTCCGGCCCGCGGCCGATCGTCGAGCTCGTCGCGGAGGGGAAAACCGCCTGGGAAAAAATTCCCGAGCTGG
>DATJFG010000071.1:0-10858 GCA_035495775.1 Verrucomicrobiia bacterium
TCTTCGTGGCTCGATTTGGCCACCTTTTGCGTCTTGACTGCGTTCATGCGGGGGCTCCTTTACGATTGTTTTTACCACGTTCTTTGCCGTTGCCAACTTCCGCCTTGCGGAGCCGCGCCATCTCGATGCGGCCGGCCGCCATCTTTTCCTCCCGGAGCCGTTCTTCGGCCAAGCCTATTTCCAGCTCCTGGCTTTCCACTTCATAGGCGGCGTGGAGCGCGGCGATCTGCGCCTGCAACGCTTTGCGCTTGCGCTCCAGCTCACGCTGTTTGCGCTCGATCTCCTGGCGTCGCACCGCAGCCGCGGCCGATTCCTTCGCCTCCTGGGCGACGCGCGCCGAACCCGTCAGCACTCCCTCCGTGCCGACATAAACATCGAGCAGCTCGGCGCCATGCGACGTTAGGAGAAATTCCCGAATCTGATTCGAATGCGCCATGCCGCGCGATTTGATGACGTAAAGGCCGCGGTTGCGCTCGCCGTTCGCTTCGATGTCGCGGAGCAGCAGCCACGTGTCGATCAACGATGAAACGCCGACGGTCGTCGCTTCCAGCGCGCCGCCGCCTTGGGTCAAGCTCGTGAAGATCGCGGTAATGCCGTTGCTCTTCAAAAAGTCGAGCAGCCGAATCAGCATCGACTTCACTTCGAGGTTGTCACCGAGAGACAGGTAGTTCGTGATCGGATCGACAACAACCGCCGCCGGCTTATATTCGCTGATGAGCTTGTGCATCCTGAGAAGATGCATCTCCAATCCGTAAACATGGGGTCTCTCGGCGTCGAACCTGAGCAGCCCCTTTTTGACCCACGGGGCTTGATCGATCCCGATCGATCGCATATTGCGGATAATCTGAGCGCAGCTTTCCTCCGACGCCAGGTAAAGGCATCGCTCGCCTGTGCGGCACGTTGCGTCGACGAAGTGGTTCGCGATGCTCGATTTTCCGGTGCCCGCCGTGCCGGAAATGAGGACCGTCGAGCCGCGAAAGTACCCGCCGCCGAGCATGGTATCGAGCCGCGCGATCCCAGAGGACACGCGCTCCGAGCTCACCTTGTGTTCGAGCCCGAGAGACGTGACCGGCAATACCGAGAGGCCCTGCTCGTCGATGAGAAAGGGATATTCGTTCGTTCCATGCGTCGAGCCGCGGTACTTGACGACGCGAAGCCGACGCGTGGAGATTTGATCGGTGACCCGGTGGTCGAGCAGGATAACGCAATCCGAGACGTACTCTTCGAGACCCTGCCGCGTGAGCGCGCCCTGGCCGCGCTCGCCGGTGATGACGGCGGTGACCCCCTTATTTTTTAGCCAGCGGAAAAGCCGTCTCAGCTCCGCCCGCAGGATATTGGGGTTCGGGAAGCCGGAAAATATCGCCTCGATGGTATCGAGGACGACCCGCTTGGCGCCGATCGCGTCGATTGCCGATCCAAGGCGGATGAAGAGCCCTTCGAGGTCGAACTCGCCGGCCTCCTCGATCTCGCTGCGTTCGATGTGCACATAATCGATGACAAGCTTTTTCTTACCGATAAGCTCTTTCAAGTCATAGCCGAGCGACGCGACGTTCTTCGCCAGGTCATCTTCGGTCTCCTCGAATGCCATGAGAACGCCGGGCTCGTCGTAATCCACGGCGCCGCGGATGAGAAACTCGACGCCCATGAGCGTCTTGCCACAGCCCGCGCCGCCGCAAATGAGCGTCGGCCTCCCCTTGGGCAGGCCGCCGAAGGTGATCTCGTCGAGCCCGGCTATGCCCGTCGGCGCTTTTTCCAAACCTTGAGGATGCGATGCGCCGTTGCCGCCCGCAGCACTAGAAAGTTTCCGTTTCATAAGTTTTTTGAACGCTCGTGCCATACCTTAGCTCCAGAAAATACACACAAAAATACGCACGGGCCGCGACTCCACGGCCTTTCAGCGGTTTGCCGCTAACGGCGTAAGCAAAACCAAACGAATGCTGAGTGAAAAACTTATCTGACGGAGCGGCTTTGTCAATGGGGTGGCTGCAGGTCCCCTATCTGACCGAATTCGCGGGCGACTGCAAAGGGGCGGGTCTTACAGCATCTGTTCCAGCAGACGGCCGAAGCCTTTGACAGGCTGCTTGACGTGCAGTCGCTTTTGCACCGCCCACACGCGAGCGGGCACGGGATGAACAACCGGGACCTCCAGGTCTTCTTCGATCACGTGGATAATATCGAGCGTGCGCCAGCCCGAACCCAGCATATAAATCGCTTCCGCGCCCGGATGCTTCAAAAAGGCCTTCTTGGTATGCGCGTAGACCTCCTGGGAGGAGAGGCGGCCGACATCCTCGAAGGCGACGGAAATGCCCTCCATCGCCATCACGTTGAAGCCCGCCTCCTGAAAGTAGCGCGAGAACATGTCGTTGATATCGCCGGTGAAATAGGTCACTCCGACGATTTTTTTGGCTTTCAGAGCCTGCAGCGCTTCGACCTGCGTCTGACTCGCCGTGACCATCGGCAAATGATATTTTTTCTCCCACTCCCGGATAATCTCCGCCTCGCGCTTGAAGCCCTGGACCATGAAGGGCGGCGCCCCTTCGGGATGGATGAGATCGACGCCGAGCTTCGCGAGCTCGCCCACCCGCTCCTCGTACGCCGCGATCGCGCCGCGAAACTCTTCGGTGTCGCCGCGCTTGAAACCGACGTATGTCGGCAAAACGCCGATGCCCTCGGGCAAAAGTCGGATGAACTCTTCCAGCGAGCCCGGACGATGGGTCGGCTTGATCACGCCGACCGTGCCTCTCCAGCTTGTATAGGACATGATGACTCCTCCTTAGACCCGATGGAGAAGAATATTATGCCCGATGCGGGAAAATCAACCCAGCTTGGCAACGATGCGACGGCATTCTATATTGTTGTTTGTGCTCCGCTCCGAATAGCCCATGGAAATCCGCCGAATTTCCTCCGCGCGCTTAAAAGAGCGGCTCGACAAAGAGCGCTCGTTCGCGCTGCTCGACGTTCGGGAGCGCGGTGAATACAACGCCGGCCACATCCCCGGCGCCACGTCTCTGCCGCGCCGCGACATCGAATTTCGCCTCGCGAGGCTCCTTCCGGTTGCGACGGTCCCCGTCGTCGCCGTCGGCGCGGGTGACGCGCGCGAAGAACGCGCGGCGGCCGTATTGATGTGCGCCGGCTACGCGAATGTCGCGCTTCTCCAAGGAGGCTTCGGCGCCTGGCGCGAATCCGGCTATCCCACTGCCACGGGTGTCAATGTGCCGAGCAAGGCGTTCGGCGAAATAATCCATGGCGATTGCGAGGTGCGGGAGATGACGCCCGAGGAGCTCGCGAGCCGTCTTCGCCGAGGCGAAACCCCCGTCATTATCGATGTTCGCACGCCGGAGGAATATGGCCGTTTTTGCATTCCCGGCGGCGTCAATATACCGGGCGGGGATTTGATTCTTTGGGCCGAGGAGCTGAAAGCCGCCTCGAAAAAGCCGATTATCGTGAACTGCGCCGGTCGCACTCGCGGCATCATCGGGGCTCAAACGCTGACACTCTTGGGAGTCGCGGACGCATGCGCGCTCAAAAACGGTACGATGGGATGGGTGCTCGCCGGTCTTGATCTCGAGCGCCCCCACCGCACCGCGACCGAGGCTTCGAATTCGAGCCGCGCGGCGGCCGAGCGGTACGCCGCCGAACTCGCCGCGGCGGAAAAGATCCCGTTCGTCTCCGTTTCGGAGATGGAGGCTTTGTTGAGCCAGACCCGAGAGACACTTTATCCCATCGATGTCCGCTCACCGGAGGAATATTCTTCCGGGCACATCCCCGGTTACTTTTCGCTGCCCGGCGGCCAGGCGGTCCAGTGCGCCGACGACTATATCGCGCTCCGCAGCGGCCGGATCGTTTTCGCCAGCGAGCGTGCCTCGAGAGCCGTAATGGCGGCTTACTGGTTTCGCAAGATGGGATTCAGCGCTTCCGTTCTCGACGGCGGAACGGAGGCCTGGGCGGCTCAAGGACTTGAGATAGAGAAAGGTTTTCCACGCGAATCCGTCCTCGGACTTAACGAGGCGCGCGCTACGGTCAGGCTCATAAGCGGCGGCGAGCTGGAGAATATGCGGGCGCATAATGACGAGTTCCTGGTCGTCGACGTGGGACTCAGCCTCGAATATCAGCGCGGCCACGTGCCTGGCGCCGTCTGGATCGCCAGGGACTGGCTCGAGGAGCGCCTCCCGGAGCTTTATCCTGACAGGCGGCAAAGCGTTGTCTGCGCTTGTCCCGACGGCAGGCAGTCGCTCCTTGCGGCCGCCTCCCTCGCGGAGATCGGTTACGTCGATGTGCGGGTCCTTGACGGAGGAACGAACGAATGGACTACGAGCGGTCGGCCGGTGGAAACGGGCTTCACGCGGCCGCTCGTCGAGTCGAACGACGTTGTTTTGTCCGCTTCGCTCAGCGGCGACAAGGAAGCGATGCGTCGCTACTTGGCGTGGGAAGTGGAGCTGGTTCGAAAAGACTTGGTACGGTGAGATGTGAACGGGTGGCTAGCAGTTATCGTATTTCGGGCTCGAAAAAGAAACGGCCGTCGCGTTTTCCAGATCGAATTTCAACCGCGAAAGGCCGGTTAGATCCTTGCCGTAGACATGGATGTCGACGGTGTTGGCAACCGTCGTGTTCAAGACCCCATGGATGTCGTCGGCCGGCAGGAGACATGAAATGTCGCCGGGGCGGTTGCGCAGCGTTTGGGTAAGTTCGAGGCGCGCCTTGGCGGGGTCAGTGCCTTCGTTGAGC
The DNA here is from genome assembly GCA_035495775.1 of Verrucomicrobiia bacterium. Lineage (GTDB taxonomy): Bacteria > Desulfobacterota > Binatia > UBA9968 > UBA9968 > JAJPJQ01. Next base: position 4,726 of record DATJFG010000071.1, read on the forward strand.
CGGCGGTAGCGCTTCTCCTGCAACTCGTTTTCCAGCACGCCGATGAGTCCCCAGGTGCCGTGGTTATGCGGCCCGAGTCCGTCTCCGGGACCCCAGACGACTACATTCACATTGAATTTCGGCGCGCGGTGGAGCATGTAGCGCCCCTGTCCCTTCGCTCCACGCCGTTTGAATTCAGGGGGTATGCAGGCGCGATTGGTAAGCAGCCTTGCGAGCAGCGGACGGCAGGCTTCAACGATCGCCGCAGGCGCGCTTTCCGCTTCGGTCACGCGCTGCATATCGCGCACGAATTCTTCGAGGCCGTAGGGCGGACTCATAACACGGCGGTGCTTCGGTGCCCGCTGTCTTCGAGCGCGCGACCGTAGCTCGCGAGCAGCCGTTTTTCCTCCTCATCGCTGACGCCGATTTGCGGGCGGCGCACCGCGGCGCTCGCGATGAGCCCTTCGTGGCGGAGTATGATCTTGATGCGCGCGACCGCTTCAACGATCGGCTCGGAAAAGACGATCTCCTTGAGCTCGGCGAGTTGGGCCTGCAGACGCAGCGCTTCGCTTTGATCGCCGGTGCGGCCGGCGCGGTCGATCGCCCCCCAGCGCTCGGTTGCGAGATTCGAGACTCCAATCAGCGCACCGCGCGCGCCGAGGCCGTAGCTTTCGGCGACGAACCGGTCGTTGCCGGTGAGCACCGCCATGCCGCTTCTCTCCTCCGCCAGCCGCCGCATCGTTTCGCTGAAGAGGTCGATGCTGAACGACGCCTCTTTATAGGCGATAACGCTATCAAGCCGCGCGATCGCGCAAACCGTCTCGGGATCGTAATAGTAGCTCGCGACGGGAACCTGGAAGAGCACAAGCGGAAGGCGGCAGGCCCCGGCGATGTCTTCGAAGAAGCGGCGCTTGAGTTCGCCGCCGACCTTTCCCCAGGCAAAGAGCAGCGGCGGAAAGATCATCGCCGCGTCGACCGGCAGATTCTCGAGGTCGCGTACGATTGCGATCGCCTCGTCCGTCGATTGCGGAGTAATCGCGGCGATGTGGACCTTGCCGGTATCGCGTGCCGCGTCGCCGGCGATCTGATAAACCTCACGCTTCTCCTCCGGACGCAAGACAGGCCCCTCGCCGATGCGGGCGCATGAGACCAGTCCCGCGATCTCGGGCAGCGCGCAGAAGTGGCGCGCGAGCCGCGCGAGGCTCTTCGCATCGACCTCTCCCGACGGCAGGAACGGCGTTACATGGGGGACGAACAGGCCCTGAAAGCGCTCATCTTTCAGCATCTTATTCCCCTTAAACGGATTGAAGGATTTTGGCGAATTTCGCTTTGAGGCGCGCGCGCATCTCCGGACTTACGTCGACGACGGTGGGGAACTTCCCTTTGAGCTTGCGGTCGTACGGCATGCAGGCGTCGATGAGAATGCGGTTGTTGAAGTTGCCCGGGAGAAACATCGGGTCGCGCCCCGACGACCAGGCCTTCTGGATCGTGTCGATGTCGGTCATGGGATCGAAGCGCGTGCACATCGCCCACAGGACCTGGTCGAGATCCGAGCAGTCGATGTCTTCGTCGACGACGACTGTCCACTTGCCGTTGTAGGCGCCGGCGGCGCAGTTCGCCGCCACGTGGAGAACGTTGCGGGAATGGCCGGGATAGCGCTGACGGATCTGGATCGCGGTGAAGCGCGTCGCCGGACCGCCTTCGTGATTCCACACACCTAGAATATCCGGCAAGCCGCAGGCCTCCAGCGCCTGCCAGATCTCCGCCGCGCCGGCGATTCCCTTGAGCAGTCCGGTCTCGTCAACGGGCTTGTGCTGCGGCGCGCAGGTGAGGATCGGATCGTCGCGATAGAGCACCGTCTTCACGTCGATGTACGGCCGCGGCACGACATCGTCGGAGTAATAGCCCATCCACTCGCCGAACGGCCCTTCGGGCTTGACGTGGCCGGGCACCGCTTCGCCTTCGACGACGATCTCGGCGTCGGCCGGAATCGGAAAACCGGTGTAAGGACCTTTGACCACTTCGACGGGCTCGCCGCGAATGCCGCCGGCGAAATCGTATTCGGAAACGCCGCGCGGCAGCGGACTCGAGGAGAGCAGATAGAGCAGCGGGTCCTGGCCGCAGACGATGGCGAACTTGCAGCTCTGGCCGCGCTCGAAATATTTATCGCGGTGAATGCGTCCGTGCTTCCCCTCGGTGATCTGGCAGCCGATCGTTTTTTCGTCGTACACCTGGCAGCGGTAGGCGCCGAAATTGTACCAATCGCCGTCCGGGTCCTTGGTGATGCACATATCCGCGGTGCCGATGTAGCGCGCCGTGTCATTCTGGTGGTGGATCGGGACGGGAAACTTGAGCACGTCGACCTTGTCCCCTTCGAGCACGTGATCGAGGATCGGCCCGTGCTTGACGAACTTGGGCTTGATGAGGCTCATGCTCTGCATGCGCTCGTGGTAGCCTTTGACGATGTCGGATTTGCGCTCGTATTCGAGCGGCAGCCCGAGCGTGAGCGCGACGCGCTTGATCGAAGAAAACTGGCCGTAGACCGTGCGAAAGCCTTTGGGATAGCCGGGCACTTCATCGAACAGGATCGCCGGCGCCTTGCCCTTGCTCGTCTGCGTTAGAAGCTGCGTCACCGCGCCCATCTCGCGGTCCCAGTGGGCGCCGTTGATCTTGACGAGCTCGCCCATACGCTCGACCTGGTCGAGCCAATCGCGGAGCCCGCGATAGGCGACGCCGCGCTGTTCGGGCTGGAGGCGTTTTTCCGCTTTCGCCATTCGTCGGTCCTCGATTACGAGCCTGCCGCCGCGCGCGCCTGAGGCTTACGCGAGAAGCCCTGCTTCAGCCACCACTCCGCGACTTCGGTTCCGGTCGCGAACCACACGCCTTCGCGCTTTTTCATGTATTGAATGAGTTCTCTCAGCGCGCCGGCCCTGCCGAAGCGGCTGGAGATATAAGGATGGAACTGAAACGTGCAGAAGCCCGGCGAAGAGCCGGACTCCTCGTAGAGGTCGTCGAAAAAACTCTTCCAGACCGCCAGCGCGTCGTTCGGAGTTCCGGAGTCGCGATGGCCGTAGATCCTGCCGTCGCCGAACGGCTGCCGCGGCAGCTCGACCAACTCGCGCGCGCCGTCGCTCCACACGAACGGCAGATCGTACGAGAATGAATTGCTGTTCCAGAGATAGTCCTGCTCGATCAGGAGCTCGAGGCTGTTCGGGCTTTGCGTGCAGGAGCGCCAGCCGATCGGTCGGCGCCCCGCTCTCGCCCGGATCATATCGGTCGCGCGGTGGATGACGTCGCGCTCTTCCTCGCGCGTGAGATCGCGCGCGACCTCGTGATGGTAGCCGTGTCCCGCGACTTCGTGGCCGCGCTGCGCGATCGCCTGCGTCGCCTCGGGATAGCGCTCGGCGATGCCGCCGCAGGTCATGAACGTCGCCTTCACCCGCGCCTCGTCGAGAATGCGGAGAATCCGCCAGATGCCCGTCTTCGGGCCGTACTCGGCCTGCGTGTATTCCTCGTGGTTGATCTTGCCGTCGCGGTCGGGCCTTACATCTTCGCCGCCTTGGAAATCGAAGGTCAGCGCGATTGCCAGCTTACAGCCGTCGGGCCAGAAAATTTTTCCCTGCGCGTGGTGTTCGGCCAGCATAAGACCTCCTTTGCAAGGGAGCTTGGGAACCTCAGGCTTGCCATATAACTTCCGCACCTTCAAGTCCAGTCGCCATCCAGTTGATTCACCGCTGTTTGAGCGCCTATACTTCAGCAACGGAGGCTGGCGGAGGCGCGATGTTCCCACACCTCAAAAACTTTAATTTGAAGCAATGGATCGACGAGAACCGCGGCAACTGGGGGCAGCGCCGCGTCATTTGGGAAGACTCCGACTTCATTGCGTTCGTGACGCGCGGCCCCAATAGCCGGAAAGATTTTCATATCGACCCGGGCGATGAGATTTTTTACCAGCTCGAGGGCGAGCTGAATCTGCACTACATGCAAGACAAGAAACACGAAATCGCCGTCTTAAGGGCGGGCGAGCTATTTCTGTTGCCCGCGAACGTGCCGCACTCGCCGCGGCGCGGCGAAGGCTCCTGGACATTCGTCGTCGAGCGCAAGCGGCGGCCGGACGAGCGAGACCTCTTCGTCTGGTTTTGCGAGCGCTGCGGCGAGAAACTTTACGATGCTTCCATCCGTTTCGACGACCCGACCGATGCGGTCAAAATCGCGACCGATACCATCCGCTCGGATATCAAGCTTCGCACCTGCCGGAGTTGCGGCGAGATTTTAGCCGCCTGAACGGCCCGAGTCCTCACCTTAGACTCTAGAAATGTGCACGCTCGCCTTATATCTACGGCAATTTGAAAATTATCCCCTGATCGTCGCGGCCAATCGCGACGAGCACTTTTCCCGCCCTACGGCTTCGCCAGAAATGTGGCGGGGCGATCCCCCTATTCTCGCCGGCAAAGATCTCGCCGCCGGCGGCACCTGGCTCGGAGTAAATTCGGCGCGCATCGCGGCCGCCGTCGTCAACCGGAGAATCAAGACCGAAGACATCGACGCACCGCGCTCTAGAGGCCTTCTCTGTCTCGACATGCTTCAAGCAGCGACGATGGCCGACGCGCGCGCGGCGCTTCCCTACGAAGACGCCGGCCGATATCAACCGTTTCTGCTTGTGGTCGCGAGCGCTGAAGGCGCATTCGCGGCTTATAATGCAACGGGCGATATAGCGACGGTCGAGCTTCGCTCCGGGCTGCATGTCTTCAGCAACACGTCTTTCACCGATGAAAAAGCGCAAAAGCTCGATCGCGCGCGCGATTTGTTCGCGGCCGCCGCCGAACCGCTCGCCTCTCTCCTCAAGAATGACATGTCGCTTGACTCGGCTGTCGACGTGCTGAAGACCGTCCTCAGCGATCACACTCCTATCGAAAATGGTGATGGGAAGAGCGCGCTTTGCGTCCACGCGCCGGATGCGGATTACGGCACCGTCTCATCGAGCATTATCTTTCTATCCAGTCGCGATCGAAGATTTCATTTTTATCATTCTTTGGGGCGCCCCTGCCGCACGGAATTTCATCCTTTGCCGCCGCTCGCGATTGTATGACCATCGCGGAGCCAAAGAGCGCCTCAACGGTCATCCTGTTGCGCTCCGCCGAAAGCGGCGGCATCGAAGTCCTGCTCACCAGAAGGCCCGAGGCGATGGACTTTCTCGGCGGCGCGTACGTCTTTCCCGGAGGGACGGTCAGAAAAGAAGACTGCTCGGAAAAAGTTCTGAAGCGCTGCCGCGGCCTATCGTCAACGGACGCGAAAAGAATCCTCGGCGCGCACTTGAAACCCCAGGTCGCGCTCGGTCATTGGATCGCGGGAATAAGAGAACTATTCGAAGAGGTCGGCGTGCTATTCTGTGCCGACAATCCGGCGATGCCGCCGGTCGAGACGCTGGAAAAAGAGCGCCGCCGGATCGTCCGTCGCGAATCGACTTTCCCCGCGATGCTCGAAGCGGAGAATCTTTACTGCGAAGCGTCTCGGCTGATTTATTTTTCTCACTGGCGCACGCCCGAGGAGTTCCCAATGCGGTTCGACACCCGATTTTTCATCGGGGTTCTTCCGCCTGGTCAAACGCCGCTTCAAACTACCGAGGAAGTCGCCGACAGCCTTTGGATCACGCCCGAGCGCGCGCTTAAACTCTCGGCGGAGAAAGAATTGCGGGTGATCTTTCCCACCTATTCATCGCTGAGGACGCTGGCGGATTTCGAGACGGTAGAGGCCGTGATAAAAGAATACGGTCGCAGCGTTAGATGAAAGCTTGGCTAATCGGATTTCACGGTACTTTCCCGCCCCACAGCTCCTTGAGAAATCCGCTCTTCTCCAAATCGGCGGCGAAGCGGTTGTCGTATAGGTCCGTCGGTTTTCTTCTAACCGTGCTCTCGGCCTTCGCAATCTCGACCGCCTCGGCGACCTGATCGGGGGGGACGATCATCTTTCGATTGATGATGGACTTGGCGTAGGCATCGTAGGAGGACTGGAGCGTTTCCGGATCGTTGAGCTTCAGCGCCTTGGCGACCGAAGCCTTCGCCTTGTCCGGATTTTTTTCCACAAACAGCGCCGATTCGGCGATCGCCGCGACGAACCGCTGCACGAGCTGCGGCCTTTCCTGCAGCGTCTTCAC
>DATJFG010000072.1:0-18709 GCA_035495775.1 Verrucomicrobiia bacterium
CGATCTGATCGTCGGCCGCGCCGCGGGAAGAAAGAGCCCGGAGGAAATAACCATTTTCAAGGAGTCGCAGGGCGGCTTCGGCGATATGGCCTTCGCTCAATGGGTATACCAGGAGGCGGTGCGAAAGAAGCTCGGGCGCGAGATGAAATTGTAAATCGACGGAGGACGATCCTATGCAAGCCGACGGCCCTTCTAAACTTTCCCTCAAAGAGCGCGACCTCAGGTACGCCGCGATCCGCAAAGAATTGCGCGAGAAGAAAATCGACTGCGCGATCGTGCGCGGCAGCAATCTCTTTTATTTGAGCAACGGCGTCAAGGGCGAGCTCTTTGGCATTCTTCCGGCCGACGACCGGCCGCTGGCGGTGATCGTGAACCGCCGCCACTTGATCGACATTTCGCCCCGCGTCCTCCTCGACGCGCAGGATTGGGTCACCGACGTCCAGCCGGGTTTCGACGCGGCCGCCGTCATCGATAAATTAAAAGACATGCACCTCGACAGCAGCGCGATTGGACTCGCCGGCGGCATCGATTACAAATTTTACAACCGGCTGCAAAAGACGCTTCCGAACGCCAAGGTCGCCGACGTGTCGGATATCTTTTCGGAGGTCCGCACGATCAAGAGCGACGAGGAGAACGCGCTCATCGATCGCGCCAACCGCGTCTTCGACGCAGCGGTCAAGCGCGTGCAGGAAGTCGCGCGCCCGGGCATGACCGGAAAACAGGTCGTGCAGGAGGCGATCCGCGCCATGTGGGAAGCCGGCGGCGATCTCGAATCGACGCTGTCGTTCAATTTCGGTCCCGTGCCGGCGCAGAACCCGATTCTCGCAGACCTCTGCCTCGGTAAAAAAATCGAAAAGGGCGATATCGGCACGCTGACCGCGCATGCGGAATACGCGGGCTACGCCGGTCACAGCGATCAGGAGATCTCCTTCGGCGAGCCCAAACCCGTGTATCGCGACATGTTCGCCGCCGTCATCGCGATCCGTAAATCGGTGCTCGCGAAGGTTCGCGACGGTGCGACGCAGCGCGATCTCATCGCCGCATACCAGCAGGCGTGCAAGGAAACCGGCTTCAAATCCTCGCCGCATTCGCAGATCCACCAGTACGGCATCGACGTGCCGGAATTCCCTGGGCAATCGTTTCGCATTGCCGATCCGACGCCGGCCGCCGGCGGCTTGGGCGGCGCGGGAAATTACGTGATCAAGGCGGGTATGATCTACAGCATCTCCCCAACGGTGGTGAACCGCGATGGGCCCGACTCGCTTTTGGGCGGCACGTCGCTGCTCGTCACGAAAGACGGCTATCGCGACCACGGCGAGCGCAAGGTCGAACTTTTAGTCGCCGGTTAACGTGGAAGCAATCGAAAGGCTCGTCGTTCCGCGCTTCTCGCTCGCCGAGCGGGACCGGCGATGGGCGCTCGTGCGCCGGCTGATGGCGGCGGAGGGCCTCGACGCTATCATCACCGCCGTCAACACCGGCCACTGGGATCATTTTCAGGCGAACACGCGCTATCTTACGGGCATTGGCGGCAATTGCGGCGAAGCGGCGGCCGTCTTCCCGCTAGAAGGCCAAGTCACCGCGATCGCGATGGCGATCCCGCCGATCCATTACTGGCTCGGCTTCCAGGACTGGGTCGGCGATGTGCGGAACTGCAACCGCTACTTCGGCCGCGGCATCGTCGAGCGGCTGAAGGAGTTGAAGCTCGAGCGCGGCCGCATCGGCGTTGCGGGTCTCTACAACATCAGCCGCGCGCCGGAAGGCGTTATGCCCTACGGCACGATGCGCGCAATCGAAGAGGCGCTGCCTGATGCGACATTCGCCGACGCCACCGATCTGATGGAGCGCGCCAGATACGTCAAGAGCGGCGAGGAGATCGACGCGCTCGGCAAAGCGGTCGAGCTGGTGGAAAAAGCGATCGACGCGATGGCGGCTACGGCTAGGCCCGGCGTTCCCGAGTGCGAGGTGTACGCGGCGATGATCTACGCGATGGCGAAAGAGGGCGGCGAGCTGCCGACGATGCTGCAATGGGCGGCAGGCCCCGAGCCGCACGGCAACAACATCATGGCGACGCTGCGGCCGCTCGCAAACGGCGACATCGTGATGAACGAGATCGAGGCGCGCTGGCTCGGCTACGTCGGCCAGGGCGTGCAGCCGATGTTCATCGGCAAAGTGGATGGCATCTGGCACGACATCTTTAAGACCTGCGAGGAGATTCTCCAGGCGACGTACGAGATCTTCAAGCCCGGAATCACGATCGGCGAGCTGAATCAATTTTGCATCGATTGGGGCAAGAAACATGGCCGATTCGTCACCCGGCCGCTATTTCACGGCCGCGGCCTCGGGGATGACGCGCCGGTCTCGGCGCGCTCCACGCGCGACGAGCACGCGCGCTGGGAGCTCGAAGAGAACACGGTATTCGTTTTAAAGCCCACGGTGGCGACGCCCGACGGGGGCAAACGCCTCTACTGGGGCGATTGCGTCGTCTGCACGCCGCGCGGGCCCCGGCGGCTCGGCAAGCGGCCGATCCGCGCGATCGAGATTCATTAAAGGAGCCCGGCATGTCGAAAAAGGGCGTTTTCATTTTCGCGGCTCTGCTATCGCTCGGTCCTCAATTATCACGCGCCGCCGAGCCGGCGGCGCTCGCCAAGCTCATCGCCGCAGCCAAGGCCGAAAAAGAGTTCACGCTGCTGGGCGGCGGCGGCACCTGGGGCGACGCCGACGCGCAGAAGCTGCTCGAGAACGGCTTCAACAAAAAGTACGGCCTAAACGTCCACATCAAGTTCGTCCCCGGCCCGGCGATGCCGGATCTCGCGCGTCGCATCGCCGACGAATACAAGGCCGGGCAAAAATCTGCGAGCGACATGTACCTGGGCTCGGAGTCGCATTTCGTCGAGCTAACGCGCTCGGATGCGCTCACGCGCTTTAACTGGCGCGAGGCATTCCCGAATATTCCCGCGCCCATGGTCGAGATGGACGGCAGGCTGCTCCGCGAAGCGACGCGCTACATCGGCGTATCGTATAATCGCCAAGCCGTTCAGGAAAAAGATCTCCCGCGCAAGCTCGAGGACCTTTTAGATCCCAAATGGAAGGGGAGGATCGCCTCGACACCTTACGCGGCGAGCTTCGACCGCCTTGCATCCATCATCGGGCCGGAGAAGACCCGCGAGTTCTTGAAGCGCTTTACGCAAAATGTGGCCGGCCTCATCCGCTGCGGCGAGGAGGAGCGGCTCGCGAGCGGCGAATTCGTCATGCTGGCGCTCAACTGCGGCACCTATGAGGCCGAGCGCGCCCAGCGCCAGGGCATGCCAATTGGCGCGCGCATCTTATCGGACGTGCCGATCGTTGGCTACTGGTATCTCTCGGTGCCGAAGCATTCGGCGCATCCGAACATGGCGGCGCTTTTCGCCGGCTATTTGCTCACGCCCGAAGGCCAGAAGGTCCGCTATGATTCGATCGGCGCGACCGCGCACCTGATCGAGGGAACGCCCGCGAACAAGCAGTACAAGGACTTGAAGGCCCAGGGTATCGAGCTCAAAGAGTTCACCGCCGACTTCGTGATCAAAAACGGCAAGAAGCTGGGCGAGCGGCGCGACGAGTTTCAGAAGATTTTGCAACAGCGGTGACCGACGGTTCGTCTCAGCCGCCCATGAGTGTTTTCACATCTCAGACTCGGGATTTGAATTTTGAGATGTGGCGCGCAAAATCCTATCGAGTCAGCCAGCGGTCTATTCTCATCATTATCGCGCTAATCCCTGCCGCGGCGATCGTCGGTCTCCTTATCATTCCGATATGGGTGAGCGTGCGCGCGGAGACCGACGCCGGCGTCGCCTTCAGCGTCGGGGCTTACCGGGCGCTTCTCTCCGATCCGTTTTCCTATCGGACGCTTTTCAATACGGCGATCTTTTCCGCCGTCGCCACGCTGACGGCGCTGTCGTTCGGCGTGCCGTCGGCGTGGATCGTCGAGCGCACGACGCTCCCGCGCAAGGGGCTGGTGTTTACGCTCATGACTTCCGGTCTCTTGATCCCCGGCTTTTTGAGCGCGATGGGCTGGGTGTTTCTGCTGCACCCGCGCATCGGCCTCGTCAACGCCGCGCTCGGCCTCGTGGTGGCCGCCGATTGGGCGCGGATCAACATCGCGACGCCGGCGGGCATGGGTCTGGTCCAGGGGCTCGGGCTTGCGCCTCTTGCCTTCATCATGACCGCGGCGACGTTCCGCTCCGCCAATCCGGAGCTCGAAGAGGCCGCCGCTGTGCACGGCATCGGCGGCGCGCGCTCTCTCTTCCACGTGACGCTGCCGCTCGCGCTGCCCGGCATTCTCGCGGCGGCGATTTATGTCCTGACGATCGGCCTGGCGGCGTTCGAAGTCCCCGCTGTGATCGGGCTCTCGAACCGCGTGTTCACTTTCAGCACTTATCTCTACAGTCAGGTTCATCCGCAGGAAGGCGCGCCGCGCTACGATCTCGCCGCCGCCTTCGGCGTTTTCGTCATGATCCTTTCAGCAATCCTGTCGTGGCTTTATTTCCGGGTGCTGCGGGAGGGTCATCGGTTCGCCGTCGTCACCGGCCGCTCGTATCGCCCGCGGCAGGTCGAGCTCACGCGCGGCGGCGTCCGCATGGCGTGGGGCTTTCTGGGATTTTATCTGGTGATCGGCCAGCTGCTGCCGCTCTTGACGCTCGTCTGGAGCTCGCTGTTGCGCTATTTCCAGCTCCCTTCGGCGGCGGCCTTCGCCAATCTCTCGCTCGTCAATTACCGCGGGCTGCCCTGGCCGTACCTCATCGACGGGCTTAAGAATACCGCCTTTTTGATGGCGTCGGTCTCGACGGTGGTGCTGGCCTTGAGTCTCGCGATCTCCTGGATCGTCGTACGCTCGAAGGCGCGCGGGCGCTTCTTGCTCGACGCGATCGCGTTTCTGCCGCACGCCGTACCCGGCATCATCTTTGCGCTCAGCGCGGCCTATGTCGCGCTTTTTATTCTCCGCGACTACGTGCCGATCTACGGCACGGTCTTTCTCCTGCTCTCGGTCTACGTGCTCGAGCGCACGAGCTTCGGGACGCGCATGCTGAACAATGCGATTGCGCAGATTCATCCCGAGCTGGAGGAGGCGGGGCAGGTGATGGGGATTTCGCTGTTTCGCCGCATCGGGACGATTCTCGCCCCGCTCCTCATCCCTGCCTGTATCAACGGCTGGCTCTGGATCGCGCTGCTCACCTACCGAGAGCTCACGATCGCATCGCTCTTGGTTACCCCGGATAACGTCACTCTGCCGATGGTTATCTGGGGCTTGTGGCAATCGGGCTCGTTCACGCGCGCCGCGGCGGCCGCGGCGATGGGATTGGCGTTCATGCTGCCGTTCGTTTTTCTTTATTGGTATTTCAGCCGGCGCTTCGCCCCCGAAGGTTTGAAGACGTGATCGAGATTCGAAAACTCTGTAAAACGTTCGCCGGCCGCTCCGGCACGGTCCGCGCGCTTTCGGATATAGATCTTCATATCGAGCAGGGAGAATTCTTCGTCCTGCTCGGCCCCAGCGGCTCGGGGAAAACGACGTTGCTGCGGTCCGTCGCGGGGCTCGAGCGGCCGGACTCCGGCGAGATCGCGATCGGAAGCCGCATCGTCTTTTCTTCCGAGCGGCGCCTGGTTACCCCCGCGGAGGAACGTGGCATCGGCATGGTCTTCCAGTCGTATGCGATCTGGCCGCACCTCACCGTCTTCGACAATGTCGCGCTGCCGCTCACTCAGGGTAGGCGGCGGCCCGGCCGCGAGCGCGTGCGCGAGCAGGTCGCCGAGGCACTCAGGCTCGTCGGCATGGAAGAATACGCCGACCGGCCGGCGCCGCTCCTCTCGGGCGGCCAGCAGCAGCGCGTCGCGCTGGCGCGCGCGCTCGCTGTCGGCCCGGAGCTTCTGCTGATGGACGAGCCGCTCAGCAATCTCGACGCGCGGCTGCGCGAAGAGGTGCGCGTCAAGATCAAGGCACTCGTACGCGAGCTCGGCGTCACCGTCCTTTACGTCACGCACGATCAGGTCGAGGCGATGACGCTGGCGGATCGAATCGCCGTCATGGCCGACGGGCATATTCTGCAGGTGGGGGCTTCGGACGATCTGTATCGCCGGCCCACGAGCCCGCGCGTGGCGGAGTTTTTCGGCGCGATCAATTGGATCACCGGTCAGGCGCTCGCGGACGGCCGAATCGAAACAGAGATTGGGGTCTTGGAATTGAATTCCCATCAGCCTCCAGTCGGTGGCCGAATCACCCTCGGCATCCGCCCCGAGGATCTCAAACTATCCCCGTCGCCCGCTTACTCGATGAACGAGGTTGCGGGAAAGGTTTGCTCCGCCGTATTTACCGGAGGGGAATTACTCTACGAGATCGAAGTCAACGGAAGGCTCTTGCTTGCGCGGACGCTGTCGGATAGTGAAGCGCTCAGAGGGAGCGTCTTCGTCCATTTTCCCGCAGGTCGGCTGGCGCTCTTTCCCGAAGCCGCGATTTAATCAGAGGAGGGCGAAAATGTCAGATCATCCTGCCGGTATCGTTCACCACCTCGACCACTTCGTGGTGCCCGTCGCCGACGCCGACCGAGCGCAAAGATTCTATGTCGAGGTCTTGGGCGGAAGGGTTCTCAAGCGGATGTCGGATCCGAGCGTCACGCGGATTTTCGTCAAAGTCGGCCAGAACCACATCGGCCTGTTCTCACAGAATAAGGCGCGCATGCCCGATGCCAAAGACTTAAAGGGTTTTCCGCGGCACGGCTTCATCGCGTCCGCCGGCGATTATGACAACATCGCGGCGCAGCTTCGCGCCGCCGGTGCACCGGTGCGGCCGATCGCAAAAGGAAGCGCGCGCGGCTGCGGCGCGCGCGAAGGCGTCGCTTTCGCCGATTCCGAAAATAATCAATTCGAGCTTTTCCGAGGCGAGAGCGCGGGACCGGTACGCCTCGATCACCTTCATTTCGATGCCCTCGATCTCGACGAGAGCGTCCGCTTTTATACCCATTTTCTTAAATTTCCCTTGCTCGAGCGGGACGAGACGATAGCCGTCATGGGCGTGCCCGGCGGTCAGAGCATCGTCCTCGATGAGGTCGCTGAGCTTTCGCCGGCGACCAAAACGACCTATCGCGGCCGCCATTTCGCCTTCAACGTGAGCGACGACAACTTTCATCCGATTGTCGCCCGCCTCCAGGAGGCGGGCATCGAGCAGCGCGACGAGCACGGTGAGCGTGAAGGACGGCGCGACGAGCAGCTCGCGACGTATTTCAAAGAGCCGAGCGGCTTTCGCCTGCAGATCACAAACGAAGATTCCGCAACGTTCGCCGCGCACGCCGCTAAATAGGCAGCGCCACGGCAAAAGAAACCGCCTTAAATCCCATCAGATATGCTACAAGGGCCGACTCGCTCGTCAAGTTTATAAAACCTTAGTATTTGTTTGCATCAGTAGGGTATTTCCCGCGGCAAACTGCGGGTATTACCGGATTGGCTAGACCGGGGTTTACTCGTTAGAGTACGGGAAAAACCTGGGGGACCCCATGAAAAATCCAGTCGAGCCCCGCATTCAGTCGATCAAGTCGGGCAACAGCACCCTCGGCGAGCTCATCGCCGCTCTGACCGACGAAACGGCCCATTTTGTTCGTGATGAAAAAGAGGTTTATCGGGTCGTCGCCTATATGGTGACCGACCTGCTGAACAAGCAGAGACTCGATTCAAAAGTCACGCATTAAGTGCGCGTTTCGATTTATACACCGAACTCCGATTTTCTGTTGCATATCCTCGTCCTCTAGGGCTACCCTGAGAGTCCATCTTGTTCGCCAGGGGACGAATTCATGAACAATACTATATTGATAGGCCTCATCCTTGTAGCGCTCGCAATTGTCTTTCACGGCCTTGCCGCCCGGTTCGACGTGATCGCGATCGGTGACAGCGATGTCGGCGCGATTTACCGCGTTGACCGGCTGACCGGGAAATTATGGATTTGCGCCAATGATCAGTGCCTGAAAGTCGAAGACATCGATAAGAAGCCGGGCGGACAGAGAACATAATCCAGTTCGCCTAAAAGCCGGTCAATACCGGTATTTTTTTTACGTTATTCAGGTGTTTACCTGATTGGTCGCCTCTGTTACCGTAGTTAAAGTCGTGCAATATTTCTAACGTTCGAAAAATCTTATCAAAAGAGGAGGAGGAGAGAATATGAGGAAAGCATTGACACTCGGCTCGGCAGTCATGCTGGCCGCTGTGCTGGTTGTTAGCGGTTATTTGTGGGCCGCGTCCGATATGGGGACTTCAGGCGGTACGGCGTCCGATACGTCGAAGAGCAAGGACTCGGCGAAGAAAAAGAGCGAGAAGAGCAGCAGCTCGACGTCGGACATGAGTTCTTCGGATATGCAAAAGGGGATGAAAGGCGGCGGCGGAGACGAGAATACCAAAAAAGTCCAGGAGGCGTTGAAGGACAAAGGACAGGATCCCGGCCCGATCGACGGCGTCATGGGTCCGAAAACCAAGGCGGCGATCAAGGCTTACCAGAGCGCGAACAAAATGAAGGCGACCGGCAGGCTCGATGCCGAGACGGCGAAATCGCTGGGCGTAGAGGCAGGTGCATCTTCGAGCCCTTCTTCATCGGAAAAGGCATCGAAGAGCTCGTCGAAATCAGACAAGTCGGGCTCCTCGGATTCGGGCACGGGCTCAACGACGAAAAAGTCCTCGTCGTCATCTTCCAGCGACACGGGGTCGAGTTCGTCCTTTAGCGACCTGCCGAGCGGCCGCAACGCGCCGAGCTCGCGCGACAAAAAGTAGTTTTTGACCTCCCGAGGAGAGCGGTTTCCGCTCTCCTCGGGGGTCGTTTTCGAAAGAGAGAGTTCAATGAAGATCGATACCGCTTATCTGTGCACCGAATGCCAGGAGATTCAGACCTGCGCGCCGAAGGGCGCCTGCTTCGTCTGCGGCTCGGAAGAGATTTTTCCGCTGTCGTGGCTGCTGCGCAAGCGCAGCGAGCGAGCGCAATGGTTGAAGCGGGTGAACGGGGGCAAGCGGGTCGAGCGGCCGAGCGAGACGGCGGCGATGAAAATCGCCTACTCGCCATCGGTTAGACAGTATACGTAAAAGACGCGCCGTCGCTCCGCTCAGTTGCCGATTTTTTCGAGCAGATTGACGAGATCGTCGGCGTGCTCTTCTTCCACCGCCAGGATCCCTTCCATCATTCGACGGGTCGTGGGGTCGTCGTTTGCAAGGTACCGCACCATTTCTCGGTAGCTGTCGATCGCGATCCGTTCGGCGACGAGGTCCTCTCTGATCATTTCCGGTAAAGAGCCGCCCTCGGCGTACTCCGCGTGGCTCCGCGTCAAAAGGCCGTCCGGCGAGAAATTCGGAGCGCCGCCGAGCTGCACGATGCGCTCCGCGATCTGATCGGCATGACCCTGCTCTTCAGTGGCATGCTGTAGAAACTCATCCGCCGCCGCCTGCGCGTTGATGCCCGACGCCATGAAGTAATGCCGCCGGTAGCGCAGGTTGCAGACGATCTCCGTCGCCAGCGCCTCGTTCAATAATTTCACGACGGTCTCGCGATCAGCGCCGTAACCTTCGGTAACGGCGCCTTGCTCGATGTGCTGGCGCGCGCGCTCGCGCAGCGTCTTGATGTCGGTTAAAAAAGGCTGGTTGTTCATACTTCCTCCGTTCCTTTTGCGGCGGCTGCAAGCGCGGTTTGCTCGGTGATGAAGCGATAAATGAATGTTCCGAGTTTGTAATCGCGCGGCTTGCCGATGCTCTCGATTTTAATGAGCCGCCTGCCCTCGAGGCCGAGATCGTTGGCCTTCTTGAGAAGCTTGAGAATCTGCTCAAACTCGAAGCGCGGCCCTGTGCCTATGATCTCCAGCACGATGCCTTCCTCTTCCACAACACGCTTATCCAAGTCGCTCATAGGCGCACCTCCTCGGCGATTCACCCTACACCGCGTACGGAGGTTGTCAATCAGCTTCGCCTAGCGCCGCTGCTTGCAATACTCTTGGCCGCGCTCGTACCCGCTGCGGAAGGCCGGATCTTGATACTCGTTCGGGCAGCGCTCCCGGAGAATCACGATCACAGTTTCGTATGAACGCCCCCGCATTTGAGGATCCAGCGCAGACTCGAAACCGCGGCGAAAGCGTGGCTCGACGGCTTTAAAGTCACCATTCGCGCCGTAGCGCTCTTCCTCGGCGCTTCTCAGGCCGACCCACCACCGCTCGCGCGCCGCGTCGACGCTTTCCGCGCCATGCCGGGCAAAAGCCCTGCGCAAGGCTTCGGCTTTTTCGTCGTTCGGAGCCATGACGGCGAGAACCGTCCGCCCTTGACCGAGCGCGTCTTCGTAGACAAACCATTCATCCTTCGGGAGGCCGTCCGACAAGGCGTCTTCGAGCGCGCCGCCCGCCGCGGCTCCGCCGAATGCGCCGACGACTCCCAACAGGCCGGCGGCCGCGACGCCGATGGCGACGACAGGGCCAAGACCGGGAATCATCGCGCTCGCCGCCGCTCCGAGGTACGCTCCCGCCGACGTGCCGAGACCGGTGCCGACGACGGCCCCGACGGCCTCACCCATGCCCGGCTGCTCGCCCTCATCGGTCGGTAAGGCCCGGAGCGCTTCGGCTGAAGCTCCCGGAGCGAGAACGTTGATATCGCGTTCGGACACCCCCTGGGTGCGGAGATCCCTCAGCGCGGCCTGGGCGTCGGCGATATTGGCAAATATTCCGACCACCGGTTTCATGACGAACACCTATATTCATTAACTATCAAGCCGGCCCTTGCGGTCAAATCGGGATAACTCCGCAGGCGCGTAACACGCCTGGTTGCAATCGCAAACGTTCGATATACATTGGGTGCCAACCAGCGAAGGGAGCGTGCCATGGCAGCGTTGAATTTCAAGCGGATTCTCTGTCCCGTCGATCTGTCGTCTTTCTCGCTCGAAGCGCTCAAGCTTGCCGTCAAGATGGCGCGCGCGAGCAACGCGGCCCTATACGTGCTGCATGCGATCGACAACCCTTTTGACGAGCTGTACATGAGCTCGATCGGTCAGGCCGACCCGGCGGTTTTAGGGCTCTATCAAAGCCGGCCGCTTAAACGCGCTCAAATCATCAAAGCGACGGAAGGCCATTCCGAGGTTTTGCTGAAGCAGTTCGCCCACGATTGGGTGACGCCCGGCAGCAAGGTACGCTACATCGTGAAAAGCGGCGACGCGTTCGAGGCGATTCTTGACGCCGCCGAGGAGCATCGTGCCGACTTAATCGTTCTCGCCACGCACGGCAGGACCGGCCTCAAACGATTGCTCATCGGCAATGTCGCCGAAAAAGTGGTGCGGCACGCGGCGTGTCCGGTCCTGATCGTGAAGGCGCGGCGCGAGAGGCGCCGCTAGCCGATTTCATTCCCAAGGCATTGTTGAAAAGTTTTTTGAGCATGCGAGCCTCTTAATAGGAGGTGCGTTATGCCCGAGAAGGCGACTTTAAAGCGAGCCCGCCGCGACCGCCGCCAGGGAAAGGCGCCGTCCACGCAAGCCGGAGAGTTCGTGCGCGAAGAGATCGAGCATGTCCGGCGCGGGAAACACGGCGCGCGCTCGAGCAAACAAGCCATCGCGATCGGCCTCTCGAAAGCCCGCCGCGCCGGCGTCAAGCTGTCGCCGCCGAAGAAAGGTCAAACCTCCGCCCGCACGCGGCAGCGGGCGCAAAGGGATTACCGCAAAGGCCAGCGCGGCAGAAAACGCCGTCCATCGCGCAAACGATCGCGCGCGGTCTTGCGCGCGCTCAAGCGCGAAGGCCGCCGCGCCGCCGCGCCGAAGGCGCTCGCGCGCCAGGCGCGGCACGGCCGCCGGCCACCGAAGATCCCGGTGAATTTAGCTGAATTTAAGAGTTGCGTCCGCCGGTGACGGCGTCCGCCGCCGCCGACTGAATGGCTTCGTAATCGGCGCCGATATTCGCGCCGTCGGTGGCCGCGTTCGTGTAGGGACTCGCCGCGGAGAGACGGTAATTACCGCTCGCCGCGTCGACAAAGCCGACGTCGGCGGCGGAGCCGGGGAAAAAATTCTCGTTCGGATAGCCGGAGGCAGCGCCGCCGGTCAGAACGTTCCGCGCAAAGACATCGCCTGGAAAGCGGACGCTCCAGGCTTCGCCGTAGCCGAGCGCGTCGGCCGTCTGGTGGTCGAGCGCGATGTTGTTCTGGTAGACGAAGCCGGCCTGCGTAGCGCCGTCGGTGACAAGCGCCTTGCCTTTCTGAAGACCGGTATTATGGTCGATTACTACATCCATCGTGCCACCGACGATCTGGAACAGCACGCCGCTGCCGCCCCACTCGGCGCCGCCTATCTCCTCGAACAGGTTGTCCTGAATTAAAACGCGCTGAGTCAGCCGTTTGGGAAAGTCGGCCGTTTGCCCCGTGATGCCGATGCCGGCCGCGCTGCGCCGCACGACGTTTTTGCGAAACGTAACGTCCTGAATGACCGAGCTTGAATGGCCGCTCGCCGCCAGAACGACTGCGAAGCCGCGCTCGTCCGTGCTCCAGCTATTTTCAAAGACGTTGTTTTCGATCAGCACACGCTGACCGCTGTTGAGCGCCAGCAGATCTTTGGCCTGTCGCGCGCGAGCGCCTGTCTTCCATGAAATCGGCTTGTGAAAATAGTTCCCGCGGATCTCGACATCGGCCGGGCTCGCGGCCGAAGCGTCGGATGCGCCGAGGACGACGTTCTCCGCCGCCGCCGACAAGTAGTTGTTGACGATCTTAAAAGGCCCTGGACCCGTGATCGCGATCGCCTGAGATCCCGCGGAGGCGTCTTGAAAGTCGGCGAGATAGGAATCGAGGACCGCCGTGCGTGCGCTCGCCAAGAGGATGCCAGTGCGCACGTCACGCGCCGGAGCGCCGTGGATGTAGCAGCGGTCGAAGATAATGTCGGCTGGCGTGTCGTTTTCCGCTCCGCCTGCGCTTTCCAGGCGCGCCAACGCCTCGACCCGGGCGCTGCCGTTCGGAGCGGCGGCGATTTCAACGTCGATGAAATGGAAATGATGAGCCCCGGGCTGGGTGGCGATGGCCGGCGCGGCGTTCGGAGTGACGATCTTCGGCAGGCGGTTGGCATCGGTGGGCGCGATGCGCACGCCGGCCGGCGGCAAGCTCTCGCGCGCGGCGGAGCGGATAACGACCCAATCGGCGCCGCTTTTTTGCGGCAGCGTGAAGTTGCCCATGAAAGTGGCGCCTGCCTCGAGCGCGATGACGTCTCCGCCGTGCGCTTCATCGATCGCCGCTTGCAGATCACCGCCGGCAGGAACAAAGACGGTCTGCCCATTCGCGGCGGCATGTACCACCTCGGGAGCCGCCAGCGGGGGCGCCGCGAGCGGCGGCACGAGCTGAGCGAACGGCGGTCTGTAACCGAGAGCTATAATCGCCAGCAACAGAAGAAGAAAAATGCTGGGACGCAGACGCGTTGTGATTGAGCGGGCGTGGGAGAGCACGAAGAACTCCTTAGGAACAACTCAGGCTTGAGCCTTATCGTTATCCTAAAGAGCTTGGGGTGCCCCATAATTCTTTGAGGGGATTCCCTCACGCGAAAACGCCGCTGACCGGCGACCGCGGTCGCCGAGCGGACGATGACTGTCAATGAATGCGAAACCCGCTCAGCGCGGGCGATTGGGGGAGGCTTGCGCCAGGATCCAAGCCGACAACAAGGTCGTATCGGGGCGCGATTTTTTCGCCTGCATTTGATTCTGGCGCGACTCGCGAAGTTTACTGAGTAGCCGATCGAACGACGTCTCGTTCAGAATACGCGTGAATTGGGCGCGGTAATTGTTGACGACGCTGACGTTGTCTATGATGAGATCGTAAATTTTCCATTCGCTTCCCGCGCGCTTAAGCTTGTAGTTGATCGCGAGATCTTCGTCTTTGACCGCGAGCGCTTTGGTTGCCACTTCCGCGTAGTCGGCATCGCGATTCTCGCGCAGATAGACAACGTGCTCGCCGGCATAGGTCTCCATTCGATCGAGATAGGAAGTCTCGACGAGATCCGTGAAAAGCTTCACGTATTCACCGCGCTCGCGCTGGCTCCGCCTCTGCCACTCGGGGCCGAGCGCGCGTTTGGCCATCTCGGTGAAATCAAAGCGCCTCGCGATCAAGTGTCTGATTTGCGCGACACGCTGCTTCTTCTTTGCATCGGGCTGCTGCCGCGCGTCGAGCATGACCGTCTGAATGCCTTCGACCGTCGAGCGGACCTGTTGCATCGGCGGTCCGCCCCAAGAAAGGCTTGGTGAAAGTAGACAAAAGACCGCAATCAGGAGCCTGTTTTTTGTTTTACTCCGCATCCCCACTGCCTCCGCTGTCGGTTATGTCAGTGCCACTTCTTGGTAGGCTTGTGTGACTTGGGCGGTCGGATCAGTATGTCCGTGAGCATATAAGATACGAGGCGATAAACTTCATCGTCGTCGTGCACATAGCGACGCGTCTCTTCGGTGAGCGCGACGATAAGGTCGCCGAGCGTCGTCATTTTCTTCGGCCCTCGGCGCGGAGTGTCGCGCCGCTTGGACGGGTGGTGTGTGGGGGAGATTCTAACGGGCACGGAGCCTCCTTAACGTTGCAAAAGTCACAATTGCCAGCGTAACAGTACGGCGGAATAGGCCAATCGAGGAAAGACCGGATTTCGTTGAGGGGATATGCCCGAAGAAGGACAAATCTCTCCCCGAAGACACTTGACAAGGTTTGAATTCAATGGTGATTTTAAATTTTTAACGAAAATGGAGGAAAAAGCGTATCCGGCACGCTCGCACTTACGGCGGCGAAACGGGAGAGATCCTCGCGGTTGGGCCGCAGTCGCTCAAATTTGCGGCAGTGGCCGGCGTGCCGCCCTGTACGCAGACCGCAGCGTTGCGCGGTGATCCATCCAAAGGTGCAGCGGTTCCGCTCATCTCGCAGAAAAAATCGAAATAAAAAAAACGGGCGGAAGGCAAGAGGCCTTCCGCCCGCTTGATGCCTGATGGTAGCGTGCGCGCGATCAACTGCCACCGCCCCCGCCGCCTCCTCCTCCTCCGCCTCCACCACCGCCGCCGCCTCCTCCGGAACCGGAGTCCGATCCGCCGGCGCCTGAACCGCCCCCGGCGCCCGAACCACCGCCCGCGCCGGAGTCGCTGCCGCTTTCACCACCGCCGGAACCGCCCGAACTGCGCGATGCCGCGCTCGGAGATCTGGTCGATTGATCGCTGGCATTGCCCATGGCCGCGCCGCCTCGCGTTGATGTCGTGTGGGAGCAGCCCGCCAAAGCGAGAACTCCCGCGACGATTGAAATATATGCGAGCGCTTTGCTTCGCCTCATATTTTTCTCCTTTCTTGTATTGGAAAAAATTCGCCGCGCTCCACTTCTAGGTTTCTACCGCGAAAACAAAGACCGTCAATTCGGGCACATCCCCGATAGACATCAATTGTACACCGCCGTTGCTCGGCTTTGGGTAAGGCAAGGCCCCGGGACCTCTTCCGGTCCCGGGGCGCTTGCGGAATTTACGGCGGAGTTGCTAACGCAGGGGTCTTTCGGCCGCTGTTAATTCTGTTTGCTTCCGGCGACGATCAGGACGATTCCACCGACGAGAGCGATCGCGCCGAAAATGGGCGGCAACGGAATGCTCTTGTCCTTTTCAGCGGTCGCTTGGATCGGCCCCAAATCCACCACTTTCTCCCTCGTCCTGTACGGAATGCCCTGATAAGCGAAAGACAACACCGACAACGCGATCAGAATAACGCCGATTATTGTCGCAGGCTTCATCTCACATCCTCCTCCCAAAACGCCTCAGCACCAGCCCGGGGCAATCTCGCTGCGTCCTAAACCAGCGGTCCGCGTCCGCGGCCGGCGATCAAGCTGACCAAGAACAATACAATAAAGACGACAAAGAGAATCCACGCGATCTGCGAAGCGGCTCCAGCGATGCCGGTGAAGCCGAGCACGCCTGCAATCAAGGCTACGACCAAAAAGGTTACGGCCCAATTAAGCATAAAACCTCCCTTTGTGTTTTGCCGTGCAGCGTCTGCCGCAAGGGCGTCCTATGAAAGGCAGAACCAAGAAATATGCCAATAAAAAATGATGAAAAAGCCTCGTTGTGCCGAGACGTTTTTCGCGATGCAGCAATGCGGCAGTGGAAAAATTTCCGCCGCGCGGTAAAAAAGATGTGAAGTGTAAGGGCCTGAAGATGCAGAGAGTTTTTAATGCGTGTCGGGTACTTTCCTGGTGCGCTAGATTCGCATTTGGTTTTCCGCTAAGTAAAAACTAGGATTCGCTTAAACTCGATTTTCAGACAAGGAGGAAATGCGATGGCGGAAGCAAACATCGTTCAACCCAACGATCCGGCTTTGACTTCGGAAATGGTCACGTTTCCCGGAAGCGCCGGAAACGTCAAGGCGTATCTCTCGCGACCGAAAGACGGCAGAAGCCTCGGCGCGGTGATCGTCATCCATGAAAACCGCGGTCTCGTCGATCACATCAAAGACGTCGCGCGGCGTTTCGCGAAGGAAGGCTTCGCGGCGCTCGCCGTCGATCTCATGTCGCGCATCGGCGGCACCGATCAGTTCAAGACGCCCGAGGAGGCGATCGAGGCGATCAAAAAGATTAACGGCAACATGGTCGTGGAGGACCTCACGAGCGCGGTCGCCTACTTGAAGAAGCAGAATTTTCTCAACGGCAAAGTCGGGGTGGTGGGATACTGCTGGGGCGGCGGTCAGTCGCTCAACTTCGCCACCAAGTGCAAAGATTTGAACGCGGCGGTTGTCTACTATGGACGCAATCCCGATCCGCTCGATCAGGTACAGAACATTCCCTGCGCGGTGCTGGGGAATTACGGCGCAGATGATCCGAATATCATGCCCGGAGTCGAGCCGCTCAAAGAGGCCCTCAAAAAGTTCGGCAAGCAGGCGGACATCAAAGTCTATCCGGGCGCGAAGCACGCGTTCAACAACAACACGAACGCGGATCGCTATAATCCGGAAGCGGCCAAAGACGCCTGGCAGAGGACGGTCGGGTTCTTTAAGAAAAATCTGGCGGCGTAAGCCACCTGATCGTTATTGCGCCGGCGCCGGCTCATCCGGCACGGTTGGAGCCGGGCTGGTTGGAGTGGTGGTTGCGACCGCCGGAGCTTCGACCATCCCGGCTTTCACTTTTTCCAGCTCGGGGCGCTCGCCGATCGCGCGGCGCGCGACATCGGGGGTGATCATATAAGGGCCCTCGGTCACGTCGCGCCAGATCTGCGCCGTGAGCTCGGCGTTGCCGCCGGTGAGAATGAAAGAAAGCGCGCCGGCGATGAAACCTGTGCCGACCGAGATGATCTTCGCCGGGATCGCGACCGTATTGCCTGCGGTGACCCCGATGACGACTCCGGCCGTTTCGATTGGATCGCGATCGGCCGCCGGGGCGCGAAGCGGCGACAGAAACGCGCCAGCGAAAATGGCGGCGGCCAGAGACAAGGCGAATTTGGAGTGGCCCATAAAATTACTCCTTCAGCGCGAGAAATTTGGCCCTGAGGGCATCGACGCCGCCGTGCTTGGGATTCCAGTAGCGCCGCACGCCGAAATAATAGCAACAGCTCTGATTATCCATATCGTTGTTAAACGTGCGGAGTTGTCCGTCTTGCCAACGCACGCGCACGAGGCACGTGCCGCCGGGAACCGACGACGTCATGACCTCGACGACGAGACCGTGCCCCCATTGCTGGTAGCCTTGATGCGTGACCTCGTCGCCCACGGTCAGGAACAATCGTTTTCTCTCGCTCACCTTTCGAAGATAACAAGCTTCGATTTTCTGGTCAACGGTCGAGAAACTCCTCGATGACTTGCGCCAGCCGCTCCGGATTATCGTGATGAATCATGTGGCCGGCGCTCTCGATTTGCGCCGTCGTACGGTCGCGGATCGCTTCGAGCCGCCGGTCGACATCGGGCCGCGGCGTCATGCGGCTCTCGACCCCGTTGACGATCAGCACGGGGCATTCGATGCGGCGGAAAAATTCGACCGCCTGCCCCGAATAGAAGGGCTGTGGCGCCGCCGTGCGGTGAAGCGGGTCGAACTTCCAAACCCAGCTGCCGTTGTCGATGCGGCGCATCCCCGTGCGCGCGAGCTCGAGCGCGAGCTCGCGCTTGAGCCGCGGATTTTTCCGCCTCAAACGGTCGGCGGCGACTTCCAGGCTCGTATATTCGACGATCTTACGGTGCGGCAGCAGCTTCACCTCGGTGATCCACCGCTCCATCCGCGGCGGCGCGTCGGTGAACGCCGCCGGCAGCGGCCCGATGCCCTCGACGAGGACGAGTTTGCGCACGCGCGCGGGAAAAGTTCCGGCGTAGATGAAGGAGATCGTTCCCCCCATCGAGTGGCCCACGAGCGTGAACTGCGTGAGCTGCAAAGCTTCGACGAGCGAGTTCAGATCCCTGATATAGTCGGGGAAATGGTAATAACCGCCGGCGCCCACCCAGCCGCTGTCGCCGTGGCCGCGGCAGTCGGGCGCGATGATGCGTCGCGGTGCGGTGAGCTTTTCTTCGAGTGCCCCGACGAAAGGCTCCCAGCTTCGCGCGTGATCCAAAAAGCCGTGGATCAGAAGCAGCGGCTCGCCGTCCGGCTGGCCCCATTCGAGGTAGTGAATCTTAAGGCCGCGCACATCGATGGCGCCGTCTCTCGGATTCTTCATCCGGCGAGCCTTCTGAGCGGTATCTCGACAAAGTCCTGGTTTTTGCCGTCCCAGGCAAAAACCACCATGCGTCTGAC
>DATJFG010000073.1:0-22249 GCA_035495775.1 Verrucomicrobiia bacterium
GGCGACGCCGCGGCGCGCGGCGAACGCAGCTGCGAGCGCCGCCTCGGAGGAGTGCCGCCGATCGTCGGCGGCAAAAATGGCGAGCGTGCCGTCGCCCATCAACTTAAGAACGTCGCCGCCCTCATCGTGAATCGCCGAGATGATCGCGTCGGCGTAATCGTTCAGCAAAGGAATGATTTCCTCGGGTGTCGCCGTGTCGCTGAGCCTCGTATAGCCGCGGAGATCGCTGAACCACAACACCGCCTGGATGCGTTCCGGGACGCCGCGCTTAATGCGGCCCTGGAGGACGCGGCGGCCGGGGTCGCGACCGAGATAGGTCTCGACCAACGTTCCGGCAACCCGCGCGAGCGTCGCGGACTTGACGGCCAGCGCGAGCGACGGCATGAGCCGGCGGATCTCGGCGATATCGTCGTCGCTGAACCCTTCCGGCGCGTCGCTCGCCCATGAAGAATAGACGCCGTCCATCTCGCCGATCATCTCGCCGCCGGCGAAACGGCTCGCGAGCGCCACGTAATCGGTCATGCCGTCGGAGCGAAGCTCGGGAAAAATGCCGAATTCTTTATCCGTCTGCGTACTCAGACGACGCCTTAATATCGACTCGCCGGACTGCTCGAGCCAGTAGAACGGGCTCCGCTCCCAGCGGCCTGCATCCGCGTCGGTGCGGCCGTATTCCGTGAGGGTGGTCTGCTTCTGGGCCCGCGTCCAGCGGAACGCCCGCCCCTGGTAAACCGGGTGGAGCGTGTCGATAAGCACGAGCGCCCGAGCGAGAGGCAAGCCATTGGCCGTCTCACGCTCGCACAGCCCGGCCAGAATCTCCTCTTCGCTGAGGCCCGCCAGCGCCGCATCGGTGATCCAGGCGGCGATGGCCGTAGAGTTCACATCCTCCATGTTAGCCCAAATATACGCGCGCGGCGGCCGAAGCGGTTGTTCAGCGACCTTTGATCGCGACGCGGCTTCCGGCTTCGATGTGCTCGTCGACCCGCGCGATGACCTTGTCCCCCGCCTTGAGCCCAGATTGAACTTCCATATAGTCGCCCATGCGGCGGCCTGCGACAACCGGCACTTCGACGGCCTTTTCATCCTTGATTTGATAAACAACCCGACGGCCTTTGCTCTCCGCCACGGCCGTGGCCGGCACCGCCAGGACTGAACGGCTGAGCGCCGGATCGCCTCCCTCTTTTGGCAGAAACGCTATTTTTGCGCTCATCTCCGGCAGCACGCGCAGGTCGTAAGACTTAAATTTGATCTTTACCATAACTGTCGCTTTGGCACGGTCCGCCGTCGGGACGATTTTGTCGACATAGGCGGAATAGTGTCGGTCGGGGTAGGCGTCGAGCGTCACCAGGCACGGCTGGCCGGAGAAGACGCGCGTGAGGTTCGCTTCCGACACGTCCGCCTCGACTTCCAGCGAACCGAGATCGGCGATCGTTACGACGGCCGCGCGCGAGCTGACCGCGCCGGCGAGCGGGGCCACGATCTCCCCCACATCGGCGTTCTTGCTCACGACCGTTCCATCGAAGGGCGCCACGATGCGCGTATATTCGACGGCCGTTTCGGCCTCTTTCACAGCCGCGCGCGCAGAGTCGATCGATGCGACGACCCGGTTGTACCGCGCCTCGGCGGCGTCATACTCCGCTTGAGCGACGAGATTCATCGCCAGCAGCTTTTTCTGCCGCCCGAGCGATTGTCTAGCGTCGTTGAGATCGGCTTCCTGCATGCGGAGATTCTCCCGCGAGCGCGAGAGCGACGCCATCACGTCGCGGTCTTCGAGCCGCGCGATCACCTGCCCCTTTTTGACGGCGTCGCCCTCTTCGACGCCGAGGTAGACGAGCTGTCCGGTGCCCTTCGATGCGACAGCCGCCTTACGGCGCGCCACGACGTAACCGCTCGCGCTAAGCAGAGCTTCGGCCTCGGCAGGCGACAGCGGCGCAACGGTGGCAAGCTGCACTTCGGCGCGCGGCGCTAATTTTTCGCGCCACAGAAAATAACCGCCGATTAAAACGAGCGCCGTAGCGGCTCCAACGAGCAGTCTACGGGGAATTTTTGACTTCCGCGAAAATGCAGCCGGCCGAGTTCTATCGATACGAAGTGAGGAGAGATCGGGCTCGCTGTTGGACATTCACACTTCATTAAGCCCGTTAATCGGAGTGATTGCAAGTTAGGGGAAAAAGCGCGGAAAGATCAACGCAGCGGCGCGAGACGCCGCTTGCGCATCGAGAGGAAAGGACGTTTTTACTGCGCTGCGGGGACGAAAGTTCCGGCGACGTCGTCGCCCGGAATGAGAAGCTTTTGGCCGACGAAGATATAATCGGGTGTTTTCAAAGTCTGCCGGTTGGCTTCGTAGATCCGCGTCCATTTGAAGATGTCGCCGTAATATTTTTGCGCCAGCCGGCCAAGCGTATCGCCGGCTTTGACCGTGTACTCCTGTGCCGCCGACTTCATGGCCGCGGGCAACGGCGCCGGCTTGGCCGCGGCGGGCGCGGATTTTTTCTCGGCCGACGACGAGTTTGCCTTGGAAACGGCGGTCGTTTCTTTCGCGCTCGGCGGCTGCGGTTTCGGCGCGTCGTTCCGCGCGATCACCGGCTTTCCTTTGTACAGCCGGTCGATAAACCCGGAAGCGTCCAGTTCTTTGATAAACGTTAAGTCGACGAACTGGTCCGGCTTCGCCGTTTGCGCCTTGGGCTCCCTCCCGGCGAGCTCGCCGAGAATCATCTGAATTCCTTTGAGCGTCGGATACGGTTTCTCGGGAACCAAAGTCAGCCCGACGGCTTCGTAAGCCTCTTGCAGGGCATCCATGTCGTCGATCTTCAAATACTTTTGCAGAACGGCGATCGACTCTCTCGGATGCGTCTTGTAGTAATAGATCGCCTCGGCGTACGCTTTCATCAGGTTCCGGAACATCTCGGGACGCGATTTGATCAGCGATCGGGTCGTCGCAAGCCCCGTCGCCTGATATTCGAGCCCGAGCATCTGGAGGTCCGCCATGACCCGGAGCCCCATTCTCTTCGCCTTCAACGTCTGCGGCGCTTCGAGCATGACGCCATGAACCCGCCCGGACTCCAGAGCGGCGAAACGCTCCGGCTGAGTCCCGATCTCGACGATGCCGACGTCTTTCCCGGGCACCAAACCGTACTTGTCGAGCGCGAAGCGCGTGGCGAAATCCGAGGAACTGCCGGCGCGGCTCACCGCGACGGACTTTCCTTTCAAGTCCTCCGGCCGCTGGATATTCTTATCGACGATGAATTGATAGTTCATCGTATTGAGAATGCCGCCGATCAGGACAACGTCCGAGCCCTGTAAAATGCTTTGTACGACCGGCGCGCCGGCCACCTGACCCAGCGTCGCATAACCCGATGCGAGGACCTGAACCGCCTTCGGCCCGCCGGTGACGTGGACCAGCTGAACTTCGAGGCCGTATTTGCGGAAAATTCCCGCCTCGTAAGCGACCCAGCCCGGCGCCTGGTTGGTCGAGGTCCCGGCGTAAACGATCGTGATATTTTTCGACCGCGGCTGCGCCGCCGCTTCATGCGCCGATGGCCCGCCAACAGCGACAGCGACCAGTAGAACGCAAAGCGCAAGCAGCCCGTTGCGGCATGCTAAAATTTTCTTGTTAGGCCGCGCCGGCTTCATTTCTTGTCGGCTTGCGTCGTCACGGCGGCGGGACGGTTTTGACTGAGGCGGGTCATCGCGGCCTTGAGGCTCGCGCGCATGCGCCCCAATGACCGCGCCAAGTCGCCGATCTCATCGCGAGTATCGATACCGATCGGGGTATCGAGATCGCCCAGGCTGATCCGGTCGGCGACGCGCGTCAGAGTGAGAATGGGACGGATGATGCCGCGGGCGAGGAGGATCGAGAGAAGCGCGCCAAACGCGACGATGGCGATCATGATCTCCATCAACGGCAAGAGCGCGCTGCGGATCTGTTCGTCGATAGTTTCGCCCCACATCCCCACATGCGCGGTGCCGACCTGACCGCCCAAAATCGGAACCCGGGTCTCGTAAATCGTCTTGCCGCGCAGCGTCACCTCCCGGCGCTGCGGCTGGCGGCGAGCGTCGGCCGCGAGCGGCTCTCTGAGATCGGCGGGCAGTGCCGCAGGGCTCTGCGCGAGGAGCTGACCGCCGGCGTCCTGGACGAAGGCGTACGCGACGCCGTCGAGCAGAGCCGATTTTGTGACCAGGCCATTGAGCTCGAGCGTGTTTTTCGCGATGACATGACCGGCGCCTGCGTCGCTCAACATCGTCGCGACGGCGAGCGCCCGTTGATCGACCTGCGCCCGCAGCGCGTTGACCGTCATCTGATAGACGACGCCGATCACCAGCAGGCCGAACAGCACGATTACGCCGGCGAGCGTGCCGACGATCTTCCACAGGAGACCGATCCGGCGCGTGCTCACGCCTAGGGTAATCTGGAGGCTCTGGCTTTCGATGGAAACCGACGATCGGCTCATTTTTCCTCCGCGCCCGGACTTATTCCTTCGTCCCTGCGGACATGATCTGTTGAAAACGGATTCGCAGCGGCTCTTCCAGGATCTCCCGGCTCGCCGATTCGACCAACTCCGTCAGCCGGGATTTCGGGAAGGCGTCGAACTGCTCGCCCAGCGCGGAAACCTGATCCCAAACGACGAGCTGCGCCATCGGCCCCATCGCTTCCGTCAGCGACCCGATCATCTCCTCGAGAAAATCGATGGAGAGCACATCCTCGCGGTCGACCGCCTGCTGCGACTGCGGAATCTGAGCGTGCGCCTCCGATGTATCGGCCGCAGCTCTCGGATCGGTAGGTATGCTCTCTTGAATGTCGGTTGCGGTCGGCCCCTCCGACGCCGGTTCGGATAAGTGCTGCGCATGCGTTTGCGCCTCTAGAGACGGATCCATCGCCGTATCCGACTGCTCCAAAATCGTCCCATGGAAAGCTTCGTGCGATTCCTCGGACGATTGCAGCGACGTACCGATCGATGCCATGGCATCGGAGGCAGTCTCCGAAGGGTCGTCGACAAAAATCCTTACCTCCCGCTGTCTTTGCAATCTATCGATCAATGCCGTGAGCCGGTCGCCGTCGCCCTCGAGGAACGGCACTGGCGATTCGGCGGGTGATTCGACTTGCTCGTCGACGTTGACGACCGGATTTTCGGAACGATCGGCTTCCTCCATCCGCATTTCAGGTCGCTTGCGTGCGAAAATGCCCGAGCGTTTCGCACGAGCCGCTTCTTCCGCGGCCGAGCTAAGCGATCGATCCTCGGCGACTTCGCGGATCATCGCGGAGCTCACCGCTTTCTCGCCCAGGCAATACGCGGCGAGCATGCCGTTGTCGCAGAGAATATTAATGAGCCGCGGAATACCTCCCGAGCATGAATAAACGGCCTCGAGCGCGTCGGAGGCAAAAATGGATGGATTTCCGCCGGCGATCTCGATTCGATGGGATATGTATTCGGCGCATTCGGCGAAGTTCAGCGGCTTCAGATGATGATAAAGCACGACGCGCTGCTTCAGCTGCCGGAGGCTCGGTAAATTCAATCGGACGGCCAGCTCGGGCTGCCCGGCCATGACGATTTGCAGCAGCTTGTCCTCGGAAGTCTCGAAGTTCGACATCAGCCGGATGCTCTCGAGCACTCTCGGCGAAAGCGTCTGCGCCTCATCGATAATCAAGTTTACGCTTTTGCCTTTACGGTACGATTCGATGAGGAGTTGGTTCAACAACCGCAGATACGTATGGATATTATGGCGATTTTCTTGAAACGCGCTGAAGCCGAGATCTTCGCAGACGTCGCGCAAGAGCTCTTTGGACTGGCTGATCGTGTTGAAAATGAGGGTGGTCTGGCTCTGCCTTTTCTCCAGCTCTTTGACGAGCGTGTGGATCAACGTCGTCTTGCCGGTCCCGACCTCGCCGGTGAGAACGACGAATCCTTTACGCGCGTCGATGCCGTAGAGAACCCGGGCGAGCGCCTGCTGATGGCTGGGGCTGAGATAGAGAAACGAAGGATCGGGAGTAATCTTGAAAGGCTCGCGGCCAAGGCCGAAATGTTCGAGCAGAGATTGGCTTTTGAGATTGAGCCACTGGGAATTCAAAATTCCTCCGACCACCGGTGGCAGGTTGTGTATTGCTCACGTGTATCCGATTCGCGATTCTTCTGTCAAGAAAATTTTGTCACTTTTGAGTATTTTTTGGTAATTTATGGTGCGATTTGGACTTATCCACAGGTCAGGGCCTGCGCAAAATTTTTTCAGCTGAGAAATAGCCGGTAGGCGGGATTACCGGTCTCATCGACGCGCTCGTACCCGACGCGGTCGAGAAAGCGCTCGAAAGCTCGGAGATCGCCGCGCGGCACCTGCATGCCGACGAGCACGCGGCCGAAGTCCGCGCCGTGGGAGCGATAATGAAACAGCGAGATGTTCCAGCGCCCGCCCATCTGGCGTAAAAAGTTCATGAGCGCGCCGGGCCGCTCGGGAAACTCGAAGCGGTAGAGGATCTCATCGCGCGCGTTCGGCGCCCGCCCGCCGACCATATAGCGCGCGTGCAGTTTCGCGAGCTCGTTGTCCGTCATGTCGACGGTCGCATAGCCGTGGCGTGTGAGCGCCCGCGCCAGACGGCGGATTTCCCCCGAATCCCGCACCTGGATGCCGACGAATATGTGCGCGCGGCGGGGATCGGCATAGCGGTAGTTGAACTCCGTGATGTTGTGGCCGCCGAGAATGGCGCAGAAACGCTTGAGCGCGCCGGGCCGCTCTGGAATCGTCACCGCGAAAACCGCCTCGCGCCGCTCACCGATCTCGGCGCGCTCGGCGACATGCCGCAGCCGGTCGAAATTGACATTGGCGCCGGAGGCGACGGCGACGAGATGGCGGGCGCGCCATTTCGACTTCGCGGCGTAGCGCTTGAGCCCGGCGATCGACAGCGCGCCGGCGGGCTCCAGGATCAGCCGGCGGTCCTCGAAGACATCTTTCATGGCGGCGCAGATCTCGTCGTTGGTAACGATTACAATGCGATCGACAAATCGCCGGCAAAGCCTGAGCGTCTCGCGTCCCACCTGGCGCACCGCGACGCCGTCGGCGAAGATCCCGGCGTGATCGAGCTTGATGCGGCGCCCGCGCTCGAGCGAGCGGCGCATGGCATCGGCGTCCTCCGGCTCGACGCCGATGATCTTGACCGCGGGCCGGATCTGTTTGACGTACGCGGCGATGCCGGCGATGAGCCCGCCGCCGCCCACCGGCACGAAAATCGCGTCGAGCCCGCCGGGGTGCTGCTTTAAGATCTCCAGGCCGATGGTTCCCTGGCCGGCGATAACGTCGGGATCGTCGTAGGGATGGACGAAGGCGAGCCGGCGGCTCGCCGCGAGCTTCCGCGCGTGCACATACGCCTCGTCATAGTTGTCGCCGTAGAGCACGATCGCCGCGCCGAGGACGCGCACCGCGTCGATTTTTATCTGCGGCGTGGTGCGCGGCATGACAATCGTCGCGCGCGCGCCGAGCCGCTCGGCCGCGAGCGCGACTCCCTGAGCGTGGTTTCCCGCCGAAGAGGCGACGACGCCCCGCTTGAGCGTGGCGCGGCCAAGGCGCACCATCTTATTGTAGGCGCCGCGGCACTTGAACGAGAATACGGGCTGAAGGTCCTCGCGCTTGAGCCAGACGTGGTTCTGAAATCGTCGCGAGAGCACCGGGGCGTATTCGAGCGGCGTCTCGCGCGCGATCTCGTAGACGCGCGCGTTCAAAATGCGCGTGAGATAGTTTTGCGCCACGAAATTTTCCTAGAGGAGCCGCAGATTACACGATTAACGGCTTTTTGCCAAAGCGGGGATGAAACGACGAAACGTCAGCGTGGGGTGAGCTGGCCGACAAAATCCGCGAGCAGCGCGTTGAAGCGCGCGGGCTCATCGACAAACAGCGCGTGGCCGGCGCGCTCGAAGATCTCGATGCGCGTGCCGGGACGGTTTTTTTCCAGATTCCGCGCCTGCTCGGCGAATTGCGGCGTGACGATGTAAAGCAGCGGCTTATCGAAAGCCATCGCAACCTCCTTCCAGTGCGTCCGGGGAAAAGGATACGAGAGGAGCGCGAGGCTGTTCTCGAGCGACATGCGCTTGGCGCCGCGCACGAGCGCATCGATCTCGGCTTTGGGCCGCGCCTTGTAGAACAGCGCCGGGACGAACTGCTTCAAAGCCGCGTCGCGATTGCGGCGGAGACTGTCGATGAAGCCCGAACTCGGCGCCGGCGCGGGCTCCTCACCGACTGAGCTGTCGACGAGCACCAGCGCTAAGATCTTCTCCGAGCCGAAAAGATCGAGGTATTCGAGGGCTTCGAGGGCGCCGAGCGACCAGCCGACGAGCACGACGTTGGAGAGCGGCCGCAGAAATTCTTCGATATCCTTCGCGCGCCGCTCGGCGGTGTAGCCTTTGGCCGGAACGTCGGATTTCCCCTGACCGCGCAGGTCGAGCGCGAGCGTAGGATAGCGCGATCCCAACGCTTCGAGCTGCCTGCGCCAAAGCTCGCCCGGCATGCACCATCCGGGAATGAAGGCGAGCGTCGCCGTGGCGTGGGCTTTGCGCCGAGGACCGGCCTCCAATACCGATAATTTGATGCCGTCGCTGGTGCGAAACGTGCGGCGCGTCACCGTCTCAGCCGCCGCCATGGTGGGGATGGCGGCGATCAGCAGGCAGGCGCCGAGCCATAACCGCCGCATTCAGATTAATTGGTCCGCGCTTCTTTGACGGCTACGATGATGCCCGACTTTTGCGTCCGCCAGTGGTAGCCGAACGGAAAGGCCAGCGGCGGCGACTCCTGGAGCTTTTGATAGGCCGCTTCGAGATCCGGCTGGTAGCCGTAGCTCAGCGCTTTAATCGGTTTGGCGTAGCGGCCGTAAAGCCGCACGCGCCACGGCGAGTGGTTTAAGAATCTATATGGAATGCCCGTATCGTCCTCGATGAGGACATCGGCGGAGTTGAGAAGCATCTCGCGCGTTTTGGCGAACTGGTTGTCGTGCAGGAGATAAGAAGCCGATTTGAGGAAGGCGGTGGCCGGACGCTGGCGGCCGACCCAATCGAGAAAGCCGGGATAAAATTCGAGCGCCTTGTCGGAGGCGTCGAGCGAAAAATAATAGACCTGCTGGATCCGGCCGATCTTCGGATTGACGAAGTCGATGCGCACGCCGCGCATGAGCTTGGCCGGCCGGTGCACCGCGGGCTTCGCGTAAGCCTTCGTCAAGTCGGGAAACAGGTCGACCGGCTCGATGCGCACGATCCGCAGATCGAGCAGCGCCATCATTGTCGCCATGACCGGGACGGTGCCCGAGAGCTGCGGCGTCGCGAGCTGCTTGCTCATATAGTCGGTGATGAAGTAGTTGCGCTCGAAGATGTCGCGGAAGGCGCCGCGGACGTCCTGGAGCAGCTGCTTGAACTGAGCGCCGCTCTGCGCGGTTAAATCGGGGAGGGCGCCCGGGCGCTCGAGGCTGAAGAAAATATAGCGCGCGTAATCCGGCGCCATTTCGTAGGCATTTAAAAAATCGGGGCCGCTGAAGGGATAGATGAGGGTTCGCGTCTGCCCGTCGCGGCTGCCGAGTTCGTGGCTGCGCCACTGCTCCATGGTTTCGAGGCGGGCGCGGACCTGGCTCCACTGCGCATCCATCCACTGGTGCTGCTCCTTTGCGGATTCGAGGGCGGCGAGCCGGTCGATCACGGGGTCACCGGGGGCGGGAGCGATGCCGGCCAGGAGCTGGGCCGTCGCCGTCGCGCGCTGAAAAGGGTTATTGTCCTCGGCCGAGGCGATACCGTTCAAGAAAACAACAATGAAGGCGAGTGAATAAAAAAATCGTTTGATATTCATTCTACTCCTATAGACGCGTCTCGGACCCACCCATTCAACCCGGGAATTCAAAGCAATAGGCATACCACGCAAGCACAGGTATTTTTGACCGTTTCAGGTGACATTTGGACCGACCTGTTCATTAAAAAGCTCCCATTTCTAGGAGATTTCGCCTTTATTTTCCCGCAGTTGGGAATGGATCGAAAAGGCAGGCGGCAACATCTGCCGAAGGGCGCCGACGGCTATTCCCACTCGATCGTTGCCGGTGGCTTAGAGGAGATGTCGTAAACCACGCGGTTGACGCCGCGGACTTCGTTCGTAATCCGATTGGATATTTTCCGCTGCAGCTCGGGCGGCAGCGCCACCCAGTCCGCCGTCATCCCGTCGTCGCTCTCGACCACGCGGACGGCGATGACGTGCTCATAGCTCCGCTCATCGCCGACGACGCCCACGGTGCGGATCGGCAGCAAGATGGCGAACGACTGCCAAACCTCTTCGTAGAGGCCGGCCTGTTTGATTTCTTCGAGGACGATCGCGTCGGCCGAACGAAGAATTTCCAGCCGCTCTTCGGTCACCTCGCCAAGCACGCGGATGGCGAGACCGGGACCGGGGAAAGGCTGGCGCTGGATCAACTCGCGCGGCAGCCCTAACTCCTCGCCGAGGCGGCGCACCTCGTCCTTGAACAGCTCGCGCAGCGGCTCGATCAGCTTGAATTCCATATTCGGCGGCAAACCGCCGACGTTGTGATGGCTCTTGATCGTGACCGACGGCCCGACGAAAGAGACCGACTCGATGACGTCGGGATAGAGCGTCCCCTGCGCCAGGAATTTGACGTCTCCCAGCTTCTTCGCCTCGCCTTCGAACACTTCGATGAACAGCCGGCCGATGGTCTTGCGCTTCTCTTCGGGATCGACGACGCCGTTCAATCCGTCTAGAAACTTCTTCGCCGCGTCGATGTGGTGAAAGCCGCGGCCGAACCGCTCGACGAACAGGCTCGCCACGTGCCGGCCCTCACCGCGGCGCAAAAGACCGTTGTCGACGAAGATACAGTCGAGGCGCTCTCCGATCGCCCGGTGGACGAGCGTCGCCACGACCGATGAATCGACGCCGCCGCTCAGCGCGCAGACGACGCGCCCGGCGCCCACCTGCTCGCGGATCTTTTCGATCGAGCTCTCCACGAAGCGGCCCATCGTCCAATCGGCGGTCGCCCCGCAAACCCGAAAGATAAAATTCTTCAGCACCTCGCGCCCGCGCGGCGTATGGACGACTTCGGGATGGAACTGAACGCCGAACAAGCGGCGGCGCGGATCGACGAAGGCGGCGATCGGCGAATTCGCGCTGTGCCCAAGAATGCGCCAGCCCCTGGGAGCGTCGTCCATCCGGTCGCCGTGGCTCATCCAGACGCGCGCGACGCCGTTGGGTGCAAAGCCGTGAAAGAGATCGCTGTCGTCGTCGATGACGAGGTCGGCCGGGCCATACTCGCGCCGGTCGGCGCGGGCGACGTGGCCGCCGCCGGCGAGATTGATCATGCCCATGCCGTAGCAGATGCCGAGGAACGGGACGTCGAGATCGAAGAGGGGCGCATCGACCTTGGGGGCGTTCGCTTGATAGACGCTTGCCGGCCCGCCGGAGAGAATGACGCCTTTGGGCTTTAACGCGCGGATCTTTTCCAGCGGCAGATTGAACGGATGGATCTCGCAATAAACGTTCGCTTCACGTACGCGCCGCGCGATCAGCTGCGTGTACTGCGAGCCGAAATCGAGTATGAGGATCACTTATTCCGCCCGGTAATTCGGCGCTTCCTTCGTGATGAAGACATCGTGGACGTGGCCTTCTTTAAAGCCTGCCATGGTTACGCGCATGAAGCGCGCCTTGGATTTCAGCTCGCCGATCGTCCGGCAGCCCAGATAGCCCATGCCGGCGCGGAGCCCGCCGACGAGCTGATGGATGATAAACGAGAGCGAGCCTTTGTAAGGCACCTGCCCTTCGATGCCTTCCGGAACGAGCTTCGCCTCTTCGGAAACGTCGCTCTGGCCGTAGCGGTCTTTGCTGCCCTCTTTCATCGCGCCGAGCGATCCCATGCCGCGGTAAACCTTATAGGTCCTGCCCTGGTCGAGGATCGTTTCACCGGGGCTCTCCTCGGTGCCGGCGAAGAGGCTCCCGATCATGACCGAATCGGCTCCCGCGGCGAGCGCTTTGGTGATATCGCCGGAATACTTGATGCCGCCATCGGAGATGATCGGCGTGTTACGCCGCGCGGCGGCCTTGGCGCAGCTCGCGATGGCGGTGATCTGCGGCACGCCGACGCCGGAGACCACACGCGTCGTGCAGATCGAGCCCGGCCCGACGCCGACCTTGACGCCGTTGACGCCTGCGTCGATGAGCGCGGCGGCGCCCTCTTCAGTCGCAACGTTGCCGCCGATCAGATTCAAGTCCGGATGGCGGCGGCGGATGAAGCGGATGCTGTCGAGTACGTTCTTCGAGTGGCCGTGCGCCGTGTCGACGACGATCACGTCGACGCCGGCTTTCGCGAGCGCTTCCACCCGCTCTTCGCAGTCGGCCCCGACGCCGACCGCGGCACCGACGCGGAGCCTGCCCCACTGATCTTTGCATGCGAAGGGAAACTGCGTCTTCTTTTGAATGTCTTTGACGGTGATCAACCCTTTGAGTTGAAATTTATCGTCGACCACCAGGAGTTTTTCGATGCGGTGGCGGTGGAGAATCTCTTTCGCCTCGTCGGGGTCGACGCCTGGCGCGGCGGTGATGAGGTTCTCCTTGGTCATCACCTCGGCCACGGGACGGTCGTTGCGCTTCTCAAAGCGCAGGTCCCGGTTCGTCAAAATGCCGAGAAGGCGGCCGTTCTGCGTTACCGGCAGGCCCGAGATGCCGTATTTGTTCATGATCTCGCGCGCGTCGGCTATCTTTTGTTCCGGATGCACCGTGATCGGATCGGCGATCATGCCGCTCTCGAACTTCTTCACTTTTTCGACCTGCGCCGCCTGAGCGGCGACCGGCATGTTGCGGTGGATAAAACCGAGGCCGCCCTCTTGCGCGATCGCAATCGCGGTGCGCGATTCGGTCACCGTATCCATCGCCGAGCTGAGCAGCGGTACGTTCAATTCGATCTGCTGCGTCAAACGAGTCTTCACTTCGGTGTCGCGCGGCAGCACCGCGGATTCGGCGGGGACTAAAAGGACATCGTCGAAGGTCAATCCGACCGGAAGGATCTCTTGATCAAACATGGCTCATCTCCATCCATGGGTAAAAAAAAACCCAGACCTGCGCCTGGGTTTTTTCGAGCCGTTCGCACGTTTCGGCAAACATAAAGTTTTATACCAGGAACGATTTTTCTTCGCAAGGCGAACTTAACGCGCTCGCGCTTGACAGCCGCATCGTCTTTATATCAGGATGAGCGGAGATGCGCGCCAGCAGATCTCCAAACCTCGCCTTCGATCCGCAGCCGGGATAAATCAGAGGGACCCCCTCAGCGACGGCGCAAGCAGAAGGCCGCGACCATGACGTATCGTTGGTGTTCAGGGTTCATCGGAATTTTGGCGTTCGGTTTCGCAACGGCGGCGCACGCCCAGGCGCCGGAAGCATGGAATTTTTTCTCCGCTTCCGGATTGTCGGGCCTGCCACCGTACATCGGCGAAAAACGCGGCGGCCCCGAACCGCCGAATAAATCGATCCTCGTTTTGAGCCTGGGGGAAAAAGCGCTTAAATTAAACACCTATTATGTCGAGAAGCAGCCGGGAGACGAGCCGAAACCCGCCGTGGCGCCGGCGCCGAAGCCCGGCGCGGTCGGAATGCTCGCGACCTCGTCGCTGATCGAACGATGGCTCGACGCCGAAGCTGAGCTCGCCTACAGCTCACCGGCCGCGCTTTGCGGCGTCGGGGACGAAAACCACGGGCTAGCGCGCGTGCGCATCAAGGGCGCTTCGGACCACCTGAGCTACGGCGCAGAATTTCGCCGGGTGGGAAGAGATTTCATAAATGTTGCCGGAACGGGATATGCGGCCGATCAGCAGGGTATCGAGCTGTGGTCGGAAGAAAAGCTAGGCGTGTTCGCTTTCAAAACCTCCCTGGCCCGGTTTACCGATAACACCGCCGCCGATCCGGGCCGGCCTGTGACGGCGAGAACGATCGGCGGCGCGAGCTTGAGAATCGCGATCCCCGCCTGGCCGACATTAAATCTATTTTATAGCGGCGGCCTCTCGGCAACCGCGCAGGAGCCGGAGAGCATCGCGCCGCAGCGCGGCGCGCTGCGCAGCGCCGGCACTCAGCTGACTTATGGACGGAACGGCTGGGAAGCGACGGCTGCAACGGGTTTGTCTCTCAACGACCTCGAAAACCGCGGCGCGGCGGCCGTCCGGACCCAAACTCCGCTCTTTTCGCTCGGCGTGAAGTATCAACCGGGCAACCTGCCGCTGCAGGCGAACACCGTCGCTTCCTACGTCAAAAACAAGTCGAGCGACGGGAATACCGACAACGACGCGTTCAACCTCTCCGGTTCCTTGAGCTGGAATCTTGGAGCGACGCTCATCGGCAAGAGCCAGCTCTTGGCTGGCGGAGGGTTTACCCGGCGCGTCGACGCGGTCGATCCCGCGGCCTCCCACAACGAAGGATCGGTCTGGATGCGCTTCAAAGTGACCGCGTATTAATCGATGCCGCTTTACGAGTACGAATGCCCCAAAGGCCACCGCTTCGAGGCGATCGAAAAGGTTACCGACAAGCCCGCCGTGAAATGCACTGTCTGCGGCGGCAAGGCGCGGCGCGTGATTTCGCGCCCGACGCTGCTCCACAACCGCGGCATCCATGTCTTCGACCGCGTCACCAAGGACGACGCGCTCAGAAGTCGTCCGTCGTCGCTCAAGTCGCTCAAGAAAGACAAATTCTAGTTTGTTATTGCGCGTGGCCTTTGCTAAGCATTGACTCGTTTCGAATGCCCTAAATCCGATGCTCGCCAAGGTCAACAGCGCCGCGCTTTACGGCATCGACGCGCTTCGCGTCGAGGTCGAGATCGACATCGCCGCCGGTCTGCCGCAGCTCGCCACGGTCGGGCTCGCCGAAGGCGCCGTGCGCGAGAGCAAAGACCGCATCCGCGCCGCGCTCAAGAACTGCGGCTACTCTTTTCCGGCAAAAAAAATCACCATCAACCTCGCGCCCGCCGATATCAAAAAAGAAGGCTCCGCGTACGATCTCCCGATGGCGCTGGGCATCCTCGCCGCCGAAGGCCTAGTGCAAAAAGAGCGGCTGCAGCAATATTTCCTCATGGGCGAGCTCTCGCTCGACGGCGAGATTAAACCGATCCGCGGCGCCCTGCCGATCGCCGTGGCGGCGAAAAAAGAGGGCCTCAAAGGGATCATCGTGCCCGAGGCTAACAGCCGCGAGGCCGCGGTCATCCGCGACCTCGATGTGCTCGGCGTGCGGCAGCTCGCGGAAGTCGTCGGTTTCATGAACGGCGAGCGCGAGCTCGCGCCGACTCACGTCGATGTGGAGGATCTCTTTACCCGGCACTGCATCTATAGCGAGGACTTCAGCGACGTCAAGGGACAGCAGCACGTCAAGCGCGCGCTGGAAGTCGCCGCCGCCGGGGCGCACAACGTCATTCTCGTCGGTCCGCCGGGCTCGGGTAAGACGATGCTCGCCAAGCGACTGCCGACGATCCTCCCCGATCTCACGCTCGCCGAGGCGCTTGAGAGCACGAAGATTCACAGCGTCACGGGACTGTTGAACGGCAGCCCGATCGTCGCGACACGGCCGTTTCGCGCGCCGCATCATACGATCTCCGATGCCGGCTTGGTCGGCGGCGGCACCGTGCCGAAGCCCGGCGAAGTCTCGTTGGCGCACAATGGGGTTTTGTTTTTAGACGAGCTCCCCGAGTTTAAGCGCAACGTGCTCGAAGTGTTGCGCCAGCCCTTGGAGGACGGCAGCATCACCGTATCGCGCGCGGTCGGCTCGATCAATTATCCGGCTGGATTCATGCTGGTCGCCGCAATGAATCCCTGCCCCTGCGGCTTTTTCACCGATCCGCAGAAAGAATGCGGCTGCACGCCGCCCCAAATCCAGCGCTACCGCTCGCGTGTCTCGGGACCGCTGCTCGACCGCATCGACATTCAGGTCGAGGTGCCCGCGCTCCGCTACCAGGAATTGGCGAGCAAGGACGCCGGCGAGAGCTCGGCGGCGATCCGCGAACGCGTCAATCGCGCGCGCCAGGTCCAGGTCGCGCGCTTTCAAAAAAAGGGCATCCACGCCAACGCTCAGATGAGCACGCGCGACTTAAAACGGTATTGCACGGTCAAGCCGGAGGCGGAAAAGCTGCTCGAAGTCGCGATCAATCGTCTGGGCTTGAGCGCGCGCGCCTACAGCCGGGTGCTGAAAGTCGCGCGGACCATCGCCGACCTCGAAGGCACCGAAGAGATTCAGCCCGCGCACGTCTCCGAGGCGATCCAGTACCGGAGCCTCGACCGCAGCTTGTAATTCTTAGTTGCACCCGCCTCCGTCTCATTACACAAGACGGCCAGCCAACGATGTCGTTCCCCAACTCTTTGCGCGCTCATCTACGCTACGGCTGGAGGTTACGATCCTTCCTCAGCCATACGATCTCACTCGAAGAGGCTCGAGCGACCGTCGAACAACGCATCGCCGCGCGCGAGGCAAATTTTTTGCGCATCGTCGAGCGCAGCGTCTTCGGTTTTCGGCGGAGCCCATATTTGCCTTTATTAAAGCTCGCCGGGTGCGAGCTCGGCGATATCGGCAATATGGTGCGCAGCCGGGGACTGGAGTCAACGCTCGTGGCACTCCGCGCAGCTGGTGTGTATGTATCGTTCGAGGAGTTCAAAGGTCGCGCCCCCATAGTGCGCAATGGGAAACTTATTCCGATAAAGAGTCAGGACTTCGACAATCCGCATCTCGGCGAATATTACCGCGCGGAGACCGGAGGAACGACGGGTGCGGCGAGCCAGGTCGCCATCGATCTCGATCACCTGGCCGATTACGCGCCGCATATGCGCCTGACCGAACACGCCCATCGGATCTTCGATACGCCGACCGCAATTTGGTACGGCGTTCTTCCGGACGGCACCGGCCTCCAATCGGTGCTTCTCGGCAGCCGCTTTGGTCATATCGCGGCGAGGTGGTTTTCTCCCAATAGAAGCGGCGGCGTCCGCCGCCAATTCGCCACTCGATTCGTCGTCGGCATGGCGCGGCTTGCCGGGAGACGCATCCCCTACCCCGAACCGCTCGGTCTAGAGCGGGCCGCGACGCTGGCGCACTGGGCCGCCGATACGGTGAAAGCAAAGGGGGCATGCCTCATTCGCACTCACGTCAGCAAGGCGCTTCGGTTATGCATCGCGGCGCGCGACGAGGGACTGGACCTGACCGGCACGACTTTTTTCGGCGGCGGCGAGCCGCCGACACCGGCGAAGGTGCGCTGGATCACGCAGACGGGAGCGCGATGGATTCCGATGTACTGGTTGACCGAGGCGGGCTGCGTCGGCCAAGGCTGCGCGCGCCCGGCGGACGACAATGACGTCCACTTTTTCAAGGACGGCTTGGCGCTCATCGAATATCCGCGAAAGGTCCCCGGTCTGAGCGATTTGGAAGTTGACGCGTTTCATTTTACGACTCTGTTTTCGTCGGCGCCGAGAATTTTGCTCAACGTAGAGAGCGATGACTACGGCGTGGTGGAGAAACGCTCATGCGGTTGCGCGCTTGAGAGCTACGGCTTCACCGATCACCTGCGCGATATTCACAGCTTCAGTAAGCTCACGGCGGAAGGCGTGACGCTGGTCGGCAGTGAAATGATCCGCATCCTGGAAGAAGTCCTTCCCGCCCGCTTCGGCGGTAGCCCTCTCGATTATCAATTGGCCGAGGAAGAGGATGAACGCGGATTCACGCGGTTAACTTTGCTGGTTAGTCCGCGGGTCGCGCTTGCGGACGAAGGCGCCGCGATCGACGCAGTGCTTCAGGCCTTGGATCGGATCGCCACTGACGCGGATCGATCGATCTGGCGGCAGGCCCAAACCCTGCGCGTGAGGCGGCAGGAACCCATTTGGACCGGCCGGGGAAAACTCATGCCGTTGCACCTGATGAAAAAACGGAACTGACGATGCGATTTTCAGAGGATTCTGACACTGAAGATTCAACGGCCCGTGCTAAAGACGATGTATCATTTTAGCCGAACAGAAACCGTCGGTGCATCTGAGACAAAAAAAATCTCATCCAGACAACTTTTCAATATCCAAGACGCGCTAAAGTTCGGCGGATGACCGAAGAGTGTAAAATTTTCCGGTGCGAACGTCCGTCTGGACAGAGCCGTCCACAGTTATCGGGTTTTTTCGTCTGAAAACTCCGGTCTTCGCCTCGTTCACAAGGTCGGCGGAGAGATTATTCTGGACAAGAGAACACGGGAGGATAGCATGAGAACAAAATTTCGCTGCGTGAAGACGCGTTCCGATCAGTGGCACTTTCAAGAGCAATGCCCCGATTGGCCGCTGTCGGACTTCAACGACACCCGAGATATTCCCCCGACCTCTCAACTCTGTTCGAAGTGCGTAGACATAAAAGCGCGCGAACTGCTGGCGGACTTAA
Source organism: Verrucomicrobiia bacterium (assembly GCA_035495775.1). Classification (GTDB taxonomy): domain Bacteria; phylum Desulfobacterota; class Binatia; order UBA9968; family UBA9968; genus JAJPJQ01. The sequence goes on from DATJFG010000073.1 coordinate 18,379, forward strand.
TGCGAGGTTCGATACCGGCGGTTCAGTAAAGTTCTGCGTGGCCGGCCGACGGCGGGCTCGAGGGTGAGGAGTTCACGGGTCATTTCTGACCGAAGACGTTGCTCATACACAGCCTCCGACATTACGAACGCTACGGCATCATCCTTTTCTTCGTCGCTCCCACAAGAGTTGGAAATCTTTTTTAAGCGGCATACACTGTGACTTCTGCCGTCATACCGTCCACGGCAGGAGTCTATGTTCCAACGATATCCATACGCCGGCGCTGTCGTTAAAGCGCGTCTGATGAGCCTTCTGGTTGCGGCCTTTGCCGTTTGGGCGCCGCAGGTAGCGGCCGAGGACTGCGTCGTGCTCGAAGACTTCTCATCTTCTACTCCCAACAACTTCCCCAACGGTTGGACGCCGCGTGAGAAGTCCGGCGCGGGCATCTATACGGTGATGAAAGAGGGCGAGACTCTGTTTCTTCGCGCCCATGCCGCGGGCACGAAAGCGGCCGGCAACGGCGTCGAGGCGGATCGCCCCGTCAAATGGGATCTCGAAAAGTACCCGGTTCTCCGCTGGCGCTGGCGCGCGCGGCTTTTCCCACGCGGCGCAGACGAGCGCCAAGGCAAGGAAGACAGCGCCCTCGGCATATACCTCGGTTTCTGCCCGCCCGAGGATATGTCGTTCTGCGAGCGCTCCGTCAGGGGGCAGCTCGGGATCGCCGACAGTTTGTCGGTCGCCAAGACATTTTTATCCAAAGGGGTCGGCTCGCTCAAATACATCTGGAGCGAGCGGTTGCCAAAAGGTTTCGAATTCGAGCGCAGCCGCAAAATGGTCAAGGTGCTCGAGAGCGGCGCGCCGGCGAACCGCGATCAATGGGTGGAAGAGCGCGTCGACGTCGCCAACGACTATCGTCGCCGATTCCGCTCGCCGACGCTTCTCAATCCCGCGGGGCTTGCGATTCTTACCGACTCCGACGATACGCAGGCAATCGATCCCGCGAGCCAGGCCGAGGGCGACTACGCCGATTTCAGGGTGTGTCGCGAGTAAATTTCAGTCCTGTTCGGGATGATCTTACGTACAGTATCCCAAGCGCGGATATCCGCACCTTGAACCAAAATCCAGATTTCATTAGAATTTAACCGGGTAAGGCGCGTGGCTCCAAACAGCATTTTATGAACCGGGAAACGCTACGGGGTGCGGTGGTTGGGTATGGTTTTATTTCAGCCGAAGGACACATTCCGACCTATCTAAAGCGCAGCCACGATCCCGGCGACGTTAACATCCTCGCCGTCGCCGATGTTTCCGCCGAGCGACGCATGCTCGCCGGCCAGGCGCTCCCCGGCGCGCATATTTACGGCGATTATGATTCGCTTCTCCGCGCCGAGGCCGCGAATCTCGATTTTATCGATATCTGCACGCCGCCCGTCTATCATGCGGCGATCGCGCACGCGGCGCTCGCCCGCGGCCTGCACGTCCTCTGTGAAAAGCCGCTCACCTTTACGACCGAAGAGGCCCGCTCGCTTCTCGACCATGCGAAAAGCGCGCGGCGCGTGTTATTTCCCTGTCATAACTACAAACACTCGCCGATGATCGCGCAAATCCGCGAGCTCATTCGCGGCGGGCGCATCGGCAAGGTTCGCTCGGTGACGTTGAACACGTTCCGCAATACGCACGCCAAGGGCGTAGCCGAATGGAACTCCGACTGGCGCCGCCATTATCGCTACAGCGGCGGCGGCATCGGCGTCGACCACGGGACCCACAGCTTTTATCTCGCGTTCGACTGGATGGGCTCTTATCCGACGGCTGTGACGGCGAAGGTGAGCAATTTGCAGCCGGGGCGCTACGACACCGAAGACGACTTCAGCGCCATCGTCTCTTTCCCAACCGGCCTGGCCCATGTGCACCTCACCTGGACGGCGGGAATGCGCCGTCTGGTTTACACCATTCACGGCGACCACGGCATCATCGCCATGCACGACGACGATCTCGCGGTCGAGACCGCGAGCGGGGGCATCGAAAAATTATCGATCCCGTCGGACCTCGACGATTCGAGTCATGCCGGGTGGTTCAACGCACTCTTCGACGATTTTCGCGAGGCGATCGAGTGCGGCGATTTCGCCGGCAAGGAAGCCGAGCAGGCGGCGCTCTGCGTCCAGGTGATCAATACCGCGTATCGGTCGGCGCGCGAGGAATCCCGCGAGCTGCCGATTATCGACTGACAGCGGCGCCGCGCCGTTTTAATTATGGCCTTTACCTCCGACGTGAAGTTCGCTCTCGCGGCGGTCCTGTTCGCGGTTGTCGTCGTCGCCGCTTACGCGCTGAGAGTGGCGCTCAAAGGACGTGCCCGCTTCGATCGCATCGAGCGTCAAGGCGGCAGCCGATTGCTGAGCAAACCGACGATGGAAGCGGGCTACTGGGGGCTTCAGCCCGCCGCCCGCCTGTTGATTCGCATCGGCGTCGATGCCGACCAGATCTCCTGGACGTCGCTGGCATTGGGGTTTGCCGCCGGCGCGTGCTTGACGGTCGGCCACTTCGGTTACGCCACGGTCTTCGCCTTCATCTCCGGGCTGCTCGATTTCATCGACGGCATGGTTGCGCGCCTCACCGGCACAGCATCCGAGGCGGGCGAGGTCCTGGACTCCGCCGTCGATCGCTATGTCGAATTTTTTTTCTTATCCGGTCTGGTCGTTTATTACAGAGCGCTCCCCGCTCTGCAGATTCTCGCGCTGCTGGCGCTGCTCGGGAGCTTCATGGTGAGCTATTCCACCGCCAAGGCCGAGGCGCTGAAGGTCCAGCCCTCTAAAGGAAGCATGCGCCGGCCGGAGCGCGCCCTCTGTCTCACGGTGGGCGCTGCGCTGTCGGCGCTGACGATTCCTTGGCTCGAAGCCGAGCGCGAATTTCCCGTCCCCATCGGCTACCCTATGGTCGTCGCTCTCGGCCTCGTCGCGGTGATCGCCAACGTCTCGGCCATCGAGCGCTTGTGGTCGATCGCCAAGGCGGTTCGGGCTCGAGCGAAGGACGCGCCGCACCCAACGGCTTCCGAGACGGCCGAACTTGCCGCGAGCCGGCGCACCTCGGGTATCGAATCATGAAGCCGCACGCGCCGCCGCCGTTGCTCGTCTCGCTCGGTCGCTCGCAGGTCGCCGCGTTGACGGCGACGGTCGTCGACTTCACGACGATGATTTTGTTGATCGAGTTCGGCGGCCTCTGGTACGTCGCCGCCACAGCGACGGGCGCGTTCGTCGGCGCCGTCGTCAACTTTTTCCTCGGACGCCATTGGAGCTTCACCGCCGGTCATCAACCGATTCACGGCCAGTTCGTCCGCTACGCCGTGGTCTCGGTGATAAGCCTCGCCCTCAACACCCTAGGCGTTTATCTCTTGACTGAATATGTGAATTTCCACTACGCGATTTCGCGCGCGATCACCGCCGTGTCGGTCGCGCTGCTATTCAACTTTCCGCTCCATCGCCGCTTTGTTTTCGGGCGGCAGACTTTCGCCTCGTGACGCAAGTGGGCCGGCGCCAGCCTAAGAATCAGCGGCCGCGGATTGAGACTCCGATCCCGGGGCCAAAGAGCCGTGCGCTGCGCGGGCGCGAGAACGAGCACCTCGCGCCCGGGCTGCAGGGCTTCGCGCAGTACGCCGGCATAGCCGTCGCCGAGGCGCGCGGGAGCGCGGTGACCGACGTCGACGGGAATATTCTCATTGATCTCATCGGCGGCATCGGCGTCAACGCGCTGGGCCACAGCCATCCCGAATACGTCAAGGTCGTTCAGGCGCAGGTCGAACAGGCATCGGTCGGGAGCTTCACGACCGCGCCGCGCGTCGAGCTCCTCGAGCGGCTCGCCGCGCACCGCCCCGCGCCCGCGCTCCACCGCACCCAGCTCTATT
>DATJFG010000074.1:0-4025 GCA_035495775.1 Verrucomicrobiia bacterium
AACGATAAAAATAATGACGAGCGCGGGATGGAGCACGGCGAGCGCGCCGGAGCTTTCTAATCCGAGCAGGAGCTCGGCGCCGACGAACGCCCCGAGGACGAAGATCTCGCTGTGGGCGAAGTTGATGAACTCCAGAACGCCGTAGACCATCGTATAGCCGAGCGCGATCAGCGCGTACATGAAGCCCAGCACGATGCCGTCGACGAGGACTTGAAAAAAAATCCCGGAAGAAAAATCCAACGCGCGCCTCTTAAAGTCGGTTATGGTAACAGATGGCGGCGCGCGCCGCCACTTCAATGTCCGATTTTGCGGCGCCTTCGTCCGCTGCACGGTTGACACGACCATTGCGCGTTCGCTACGCTCAACCCCGGCAAACGGGAACTTCATGGCGCGACATTCGGTCATCCTCTCGGCGCGCGGCAGGATTCAGCGCGTCAAGACCTTCAGCGACAAGGTGCTGCTCGCCGATCTCGAAAACTTGCCGCCGCTCAAGCGCGGTCTCTACCGGCAGATCCGCATTCTCTACCGCGCCGTCAGCGGCTTCGCCGGAAATCGCTGCCCGCTGCTCGCTTCCGCGCTCACCTATACGACGCTCCTCTCGCTCGTGCCGCTGCTCGCGCTCATGTTCGCGACGCTGAAGGGCTTCGGGGTCCAGAACCGCCTCGAGCCGATCCTCCTGGAGAAGTTGAGCGCAGGCTCCGAGCAGGTCGTGAAGCAGCTTATCGGCTACATCAATAAGACGGACGTCAAGGCGCTCGGGGCGGTCGGCCTCGCGAGTCTTCTCGTGACGACGATCTCGGTCATCGGCAACATCGAGTTCGCCCTCAACCGCATATGGGGCGTGCAGCGCACGCGCTCGATCAGCCGCAAATTCTCCGATTACTTGAGCGTGCTCCTCACCTGTCCGATTCTCTTCGTCGCTGCGCTCGGCATCACGAGCTCGGTCCAGAATGCCTCTCTGGTCCAGGAGATTCTCACCCTGCCGGGCATGGGCTATATCGTGCTCGCGCTCGCCGCGCTCACTCCGTATGTCCTCATGTGGATCGCGCTCACATTTCTTTACGATTACCTTCCGAATACGCGGGTGCGCTTCGGCTCGGCGCTTTACGGCGGCATCATCGGCGGCACGCTGTGGCAGCTGGCGCAGTGGGGCTACGTCCACTTTCAGGTGGGCGCCGCGCGCTACAATGCGATCTACGGCGCCTTCGCGCAGCTGCCGATCTTCCTCGTCTGGCTCTATATGGGATGGAACATCGTCCTTTTCGGCGCCGTCCTATCCTTCGCGCACCAGAGCATCCGCACCTCGGGCAAGGACCCGAACGTGGCGGACGCTCCGTACGCCTCGCGCGAAGAGCTGGGACTCAAGCTCTTGTGGCTGATCGGCAAGCATTTCGACGCCGGCGAGCCGCGCTTCAGCGCCGAGACGCTGGCGCGCGAGCTGGTCGTTTCGGTGCGGATCGTGAGCGAGATTCTCGAGCGCCACTGCAAGGCCGGTTTTCTGGTCGCGGCGACCGCCGACAATATGGAGCCGCTCTATATCCTGGCGCGCCCGCCGGAGAAGATCGCCGTCGCCGAGGTGCTCGACGCGATGCGGTCGTACGGCGGCGATCCGCTCGCGATCCGCCGCGTCGACGGCGAAGAACGCCTCCAGGTCATCCTCGATCGCGCCGGCGAATCGCGCCGCGCCGCGCTCGCGCGGACGACGCTGAGAGACCTGCTGCCGGCGGAAAGCGCCTAGCCCGATGCAGCCGCTCCGCACCCTCGGCTTCAGCCGACTCGTCGCACTCACGTTTTTCTGCGTCGCCGGCGGCGCGTACGGCTTCGAGGACGCGGTCGGCGCCGCCGGACCGGCGATCGCGCTCGCCGCGCTTCTGGTCGTGCCGTGGGTGTGGAGCTTTCCGACCGCGCTGATGACCGCCGAGCTTTCCACCGCGATGCCGGAGGACGGCGGCTACGTCGTCTGGGTCGAGCGCGCCTTCGGCCGCTTCTGGGGCTTTCAAGAGGGATGGTGGAGCTGGCTTTGCAGCTTCGCCGACAACGCGCTCTACCCGGTGATGTTCCTCGATTATCTGACTTATCTCCGCGGCGATATGACGACCCCGGAGCGCTGGCTCATCGGCATCGCGCTCGTCGCCGCGACGACGTGGATGAACATCCGCGGCGCGCGTCTCGTCGGCGGGAGCCTCGTCGTCTTTGCGGCATTCGTGCTCGCGCCGTTCGCCGTCATGATCGCGCTCGGCGCTCCGCAGGTCGACGCGACAGCATGGCTCGCACGCGGCGGCAAGGGCGATTGGGCTCTGCTCGTGAGCGTCGTCCTGTGGAACACCTCGGGCTGGGACAACGCCGGGACTTTGGCCGGCGAAGTCGAGCGGCCGAATGGGACCTATCCCGCGGCGATGGCCGCATCGGTCGCGCTCGTGACGCTCGCCTATCTCCTGCCGGTCGCCGTCGGCGCCGGCGTCGAGCATAATTGGCAGGCATGGGAGGAAGGCTATTTTCCTAAAATCGCCGCGGCGGTCGGCGGCGGATGGCTCGGCGGCTGGATCACCATCGCGGGCCTCGTCAGCGCCGCCGGACTTTTGACCGCGCTGCTGTGCACCTCGTCGCGCGTCCCCTATGCGATGGCCGTGCGCGGCATGCTGCCCGCTTCGCTCGCGCGGCTGCACCCGCGCCACGCGACGCCCTGGATATCGATCGCCGTCAACGCGATCGGCGTCGCGGTGTTGATTCCATTCTCTTTTCAAGAGCTGATACAAGTGGATATGTTTCTTTACGCGGCGGCGCTGATTCTGGAATTCGCCGCGCTCGTGTGGCTAAGAATGAAAGAGCCCGGCATGCCGCGCCCCTACCGCGTTCCGGGCGGAACCGCCGGCGCACTCGCGCTCAGCCTGCCGCCGGTCGTTCTATGCTTGATCAGCATGGCGCTGGCGGATAAGCCGACGGTACTGGTGAGCGTCGGCGGGATTATTTTAGGCCTCGCGGCCTATTGGCTCGTGCGGAGCGGCGAAGCCCCCGCGGCGACAGCCGCGGCAGAGAGTATTGAACGGGAGGAATGAATGCGAGAAAAAATCGGTTGGTTCGCCGTTGCCGGCATCTTGCTTTTTACTGCGCCCGGCGCTCACGCGGCCCAGATGAACCTCATCTGGACGAGCGAGACCGGCACGTTCGCGCCGATCTGGGTGACCAAGGAGGCGCGCCTTTTCGAGAAGTACGGCAACCAGGTGCAGCTCGTCTTCATCCAGGGGGCCGCCGCGGCGGCTGCCGCGGTTATTTCCAACGACGCGCAGATCGGCTCGTTCTCGCCCCAGGTCGTGCTCACGAGCGCGATGCAGGGGCTCGATCTCACGATGATCGGCCGGCTCGGCAATTCGATGGACAATAGAATTTTCGGCCGCAGAGGAATCACCGACATCAAGCAGGTGAAATCGCTCGCGATCAGCCGCTTCGCGAGCAACGCGGATTTCGCGGGGCGATTTTTAATCGAGCGCGCCGGCCTCAAGCCCGACACCGACGTCGCGTTTCTCCAGTTCGGCAACCAATCGAACCGTATCGCGGCGATCGAGACCGGCCGCGCCGACGCCGCGATCGTGACGCCGCCGATGACGCTCCAGGCCAAGAAAATGGGCTTTCCTCTGTTGATCGACAGCTCCAAGCTCAGCATCCCTTATTCGAGCCTCTTTTTCTCGGTCAGAAAATCCTACCTTGCGCAGCACCGCGAGGACATAAAGAACGTTCTCAAGGCGATCATCGAGGGCGTCCACTATTTCAAGGCGCACAAGGATTTCAGCTTCAAGGTGATCGCGAAGAACATGCACCTGTCCGATCCCGAGGTGGTCGAGGAGACCTTCCGCGAATACGAGTTCCCGCTGAAGCCTTATCCGGCGAAGGAATACTACGCGCTGCCGATTCAGGAAGTCGGGCGAAAAGATCCGCGCATCTTGAAGGAAAATCCGGACCGCTTCGCCGACCCGAGCCTCATCAAGGAATTGGACGAGAGCGGCTTTATCGACAAACTGACGAAAGAA
>DATJFG010000075.1:0-9866 GCA_035495775.1 Verrucomicrobiia bacterium
ACGGCATCGAGGATGCGCTCGCGCGCATCCGCGTCGGGACCTTCGGCGCCTGCGCCGCTTGCCACGGCGCAATCGAAGCGACGCGGTTGGAGCTTTTCCCGCAGACGCTGTTTTGCGCCGGCTGCGCGGATCTCCGCGAGAGCTTCGAGCGCGCGGCCTAGCTTGTCTTCGCGGGGGATTTATGAAGATCCAAAAGATTCTCGCCCCGACGGATCTATCGGAATTATCCGTCGAGGGTCTGCGCTATGGATTAAAAGCCGCGCAGTCTGAAGGCGCCGAACTGCTGGTGTATCATGTGATCGGCCCTTCGGAGGAGTGGCTCGCGCGGCACGAAGAGATGTTTACGATGAAGCAGGTCGTCGAGAACCGCCGCAGAGTTCTGGCTCAATTCGTCAAGCTCGCCTTGGGAAACTTGCCGGCGGGATTACCCGTGCGCGCGGAAGTCGACCTCGGCGTTCCGTACCGCAAAATCATCGAGAAAGCGGAGGCGGAAAAGGCCGATCTTATCATCATGTCGACGCACGGATGGAGCGGTCTGCTCCACTTCCTGATCGGCAGCGTGACCGAAAAAGTAGTAAACAGAGCCGCGTGCCCTGTGCTCTCGATCCATCCGCTCGAGTCCGCGTCGCTGCCGCCGGCGAGCGCTTCTTAAACGCCGCCGATCACAGACGACATATCTTCTTTCATTTTCGCCTCCGTCATCGCCTCAGGCCACGTTCCATTTTTCGAGCTTGCGGTAGAGGGTGGAGAGGCTTAGCCCGAGCATTTCAGATGCGAGCTTCTTGTCGCCGGCGGTCTTTTCCAGCGAACGCTTAATGTGAAAACGTTCGTAATCGCTTAACACCTTTTCCAGCCGCCAGTCGTCGTCGGTCGCGTACTGCGAAGGCTCCTGGCCGGTGAGGTCGTGCGGTGTGATCCATTCGCCGCTGCCGAGGATCATCGCGCGCTCGAGCACGTTGTCGAGCTCGCGGATATTGCCCTTCCATGGAAGGGCCATGATGAGCCGCATCGCCGCGTTGTCGACTCCCTTGTAGTTGCGTTTCATCTCGCGGTTATGGCGGCAGATGAGATACTCGATAAGCGATGGAATGTCCTCGCGCCGCTCGCGCAGCGGCGGGATGTGAATCTCGAAGACGTTTAGTCGGTAAAACAGATCGGCTCGGAAGCGGCCGGCATCGGTCTCAGTTTTTAGGTCGCGATTGGTCGCTGTGATAATCCGCACATCGACGTTAGTCGGATGCGTCGAACCCACCGAGAGAAGCTGCTTTTCCTCGATAACGCGCAGGAGCTTGACCTGGAGGCTCAGCGGAATCTCGCCGATCTCGTCCAAGAAAATCGTGCCGCCGCGCGCCCTTTGGAAAAGACCCTCCTGGGAAGCCACGGCTCCGGTAAAAGAGCCCTTCACGTGGCCGAAGAGCTGGCTCTCGAGGAGCGTTTCGGGAATCGCGCTGCAGTTGACCGGTAAAAACACGGTATCGCGCCGGTCGCTGCGCGCGTGGATGCTGCGGGCGACCACTTCTTTTCCCACCCCGCTCTCGCCGGTGATGAGAACCGTCGTCGGCGTCGGCGCGACTTTATCGATCAGCGTGACGAGCTTGTGCATCGCCGCGCTCTTGCCCACCGGATCGCCGGTCGCGAAATGCTCGCTGATCTCGCGCCTGAGCATCTGGTTTTCCCAGGCGAGCTTTTTGTGTTCGATCAGATGCCGCACCTTGCGGACGACGTCCTCGAGGATGAGCGGCTTGAGAATATAGTCCTGCGCGCCGAGCTGCAGCGCCTCGATCGCAGTTTCGATCGAGGCGTGGCCGGTCATCAGCATGACCAATGTCTGCGGGGCATGCTCGCGGGCATGGCGCAGCACCGTAATCCCGTCGGCGCCGGGCATCATGAGATCGGTAAGGACAAGGTCGAAGTCGTTATCGTCCATCGACGCCACGGCCCGTAGGCCATCTTCGGCCTCGGCGACCTGAAAGCCCTGCTCGCGCAAGAGCTGGGCGAGGCCGCGGCGCGACATTTCCTGATCTTCAGCGACAAGAATCGAAGCACTCATAGACTACTCACTTTTCGCATTCGTGCGAATCGAAGGGCGTTTTTTAGCGACCGTGATAACGACATGAGCCAAAAACCCTTTTGGATCGTCAGATGAACCGCCTAACGCATTAAAAAGCAAAGGCGATGCCATCCTCGATTAGCGCCCTTGCGAAAAGTGCCAGCGATCGGCTGTCGCCGGCGAGAAAATCGGAGCCGGGCTCTGCTTCACGACCACAGCGTTTGTAACGCGTTTCGCCGGCTTTCGCTGGCACGCGTCTTGGAAGGATTAAAAGCGAGAGGAGAAGATTTATGGTGCGCGAGATACCGTTGGACTTGCTGCTTATCGTGCTGAGCCTGTTCGTGTTTATGGCGCTTAAGCAGTGGTTGCTGCCGCCGCGACCTAAGCCCTCTCGACGCTAGGGGTTTGCCTAGCCTTCCGCTTGCGGATCGCTGCGCATCTGCATCGCCGAAATGTCGTGGAGGTGTTTCTTTTCCTGTTGCAAAATACGATCGAGCAGTATGCGTGTGTCGTCATCCAGGTCTCTCGCTATGGCGAGCTCTTCGGCGAGCTCGGCGCAGCAGCGCTTCTCGGCATCCAGATCCGCGCTCAATGCCCTCCACCCGCTCGAAGCGTCTGCGGAACCGCCGGAGACCTTCGGCACCTTGCCTCCGAGCGCGTGAATCCTTTGCACGATTAATTGCGCGTGGCGCTGCTCCTCTTTCGCGATCTTCCGCAGCCCCTCGGTGAATTGAGAATAGCGCGCGTGTGCGGCGTGGCGCTGCAGTCGAATGATGCTCTGTATCTCTTCGGCGTATTGGCGGCGGAGGATGCCGATCGCTGCTTGCCGCCCGTCGTCCGTGACGTCGTGCTCGACCAGCTTTCGCGAACTTTCTACCGATTCGCCGGTTTCGTCCGGCCTGAAGCTCGCGCCGTGCGGATAGACATCGTAACTGGTTTTCACCTCTTCCAGAAACTGTTCGAGGTCAAGAAGGACGGGCATGATCAGCCTCCGGCGCGAAGGATGGGCGTTTCATTGCGGCGCATTGCGGGCAGTCTCGAAGCGCGGCGGCCAAGTTTTGATCTTTCAAGCGATAGAGTTTCGCCGAGCGGCCGCCGAAGATCTTCTGTCTGGCGCTGAGCAGGCCTCGACGAACGTAGTTGGGGTCGAGCCCAACCGTGTGACAGATGTTCGCGAAGGAAAATATCCAATCGCCGTGCGCATCGAAAAACCAACGCTCGGCGTCTTCGAAAAGAGCCCTGCTGGAAATGCTCTTCGGCTTGAGATGGTTCATGTAGCATGCGATCGCGTCCTCGAGGACCGCCAACATGAGATCCTGCTCGGGCAAGAGCGGAAACTTCTTTCGGTTGACGTCGAAAAATTCCGTCGCCCCGGAGCCGTCGTGTGAAGCTTGAACGAGTCGAAATGGAACGCGCATGGTCCCCCCTTTCGACCCAACGTGTCCCGCACAAACCATGCCATTTTTCGGAAGTTAAGATGGCGTATAGACAATGGAAATTCGCCGCCTCGGCATCGTCCGCAGCCGCGATTTCTCAGCTCTGCAACTCCATGTCGGAAATCCTTGTCATAGATGGGAAAGTCGCCACGGTTGACGACTGCAATCCTTTCCTTTCCCAGCGCCAAATGCTGGCATGCCGATTGCGCTTTTTAATTTCCATCCTAAAGGGAATCTCCAGTACGGCGGAGGGTAAGACCATGATCGCACCCGGCGGATCGCTGACGGTTAAAAGAATCCTTGCGCCGACGGATTTTTCGGCGTATTCCAACGACGCTCTCGACTACGCTGCCACGCTCGCCAAACAGTTCGGCGCCGAGATCGTCCTCGTCCACGTGATCGAATCGATGTATTACAGCGTGACCGATACTTTCACGGTCGTCGATCACCTGTGGGCGCTCGAAAAGACGGCGGGCGCGCTGCTCGACAATGCACGCGCTCAGCTGGCTGAGAAAAATGTCGCCGTCAAAAGCCGCCTCGCAAGCGGCTCCGCCGCAGATGAGATTTTAAAAGCGGCCGCGGAAGAAAAGGCCGACCTGATCGTCATGGGCACCCGCGGCCGCACCGGCGTGAGTCATTTGCTGCTCGGAAGTGTTGCGGAAAGAGTCGTGCGCCAGGCGAACTGCCCGGTGCTCACGGTTCGCGACCGGTTGCCTCAAGACGACAAGCGGGAGCAGCCGTCGGTCACGATATACTAAATCAATGGAGTTTGGCGGCTCGCCGGAACGTTATGCCGATCGTTCGGGCGGTTCTGCTCTTTCGGTCCTAGAAGTTTCGCACCCGCCATCAGCCCGGCCTTCACCAGCAGCTCTTCCGGCACGACCTCATAGCGTCTCCCCTTGATGTAGAGCGCCCGGCATTCGTGCTTGCCGAAGGCGTCGCAGCAGGAGCTGCGGCCGACATCCGCCTTGAGCCATTCTTCGAGCGGCCGGTCGTTCAGCCACACGCGGTTCGCTTCGAGCGAATCGGCTGCCGCGGCCGAGACCTCCACCGCCGGCACGTCGACGCCCAGCGGCTCAAACGCCTTCCTGAGCTTTCTTGCCGCCGAGTGAATCTCACTCAGGGTCCGGACGCACCGCTCACACGATTGGCCGGGACGATCCGCCCGCCGCTGCCATCGGATCTTCAATTCCATCGAGCTTCCTCCCTGCGCTCTCCACGAGCGCCAGCGCCGGAGGCATCACGAGCACCGGGTCCCAGGAATTGCGCACGACTCTGTCCGTAACGCTGCCGAGCAGCCGGCGAATGCCCGATCGCCCGTGCGTCGACATCGCAATCAGGTTTTCCGGCGTCTTGCGGGCGAAGTCGATGATCTCCGCGGCGCCGTCTCCTTCGACGAGGATGGACGACACGTTCTTCACTCCCTGACTTTTCAGCGATTCGACCCGGCTTTCGAGATAGCTTCTCCCTTCTTCTTTCAACCGCTCGGCGAACTCCCACATTTTGGGAACGTATTCATCCGTACTATAGAAAGCGTTGGGAAGAGAGTAGGCGCGGATCAAGACGATTTCGAGACCCATCATCTTCGCCAGCGCCGCGACCCAAGGCAGGATTTTCTCCGCCAGGGCCGAGCCGTCGAGCGGCACGACGACGGATTTGAGCGCCGCCTCCTTGCCGTTGTTGTAATGGCCGGTGCGGGCGAGGAGGAGATGAGTCCTGACGGTATGCAGGACCTTGTCCGCGACGCTCCCGAGGAGCCACCGTTGCACCCCGGAGCGGCCGTGCGTCGCCATAATGACGAGCGTGCCGGGTTTCGCCTCTTCTGCGATGACCTCCGCCGGCTCTCCGACGCGCACCACACATTCGGCGGCTTGAGCCGACAGCGAAGCGGCGATCGGCCTCAGATACGAAAGGCCGTGGCGCTTCATGTCGACCTCGACGTCGTCGGCATAGCGGCGGTGCGCGGGATCGGACAGAACGTCGATGACCTCCGGCGTAATGACATGCAGCAGCTCGACGGGCGCATTGCACGCCTTGGCGAAGGTTCTGGCGTAGGGCAAAATGCCCTCGGCGATTGACGAACCATCCAGCGGCACGATGATTTTAGCGTACACGGCTCTCCTCCTCGCCCATTGCGGAGCTAATCGATCCTGACCTGAGTCGGTTTCTTCTTGGCTTCTTCCGTTTTCGGCAGACGAATCTCAAGCACCCCGTTGGTGAAAGAAGCCTTGGCCTTGTCGATCTCGACCTCGGCAGGAAGCTCGATGCTCCGGCTAAACGAGCCGTAAGCCCTTTCCGAGCGGTAATAGCTCTTGTCTTTCGTCTCCTCTTCCTTCCTCTTCTCGCCTTTGATCGTCAGGTGATGATCGCTGATGTTCACTTCGATGTCTTTCTTTTCCATCCCCGGCAACTCGGCTTTGGCAACGACCTCGTCTTTTTCCTCATAGAGGTCGATCGCCGGCGCCCGGACGTCCATCGCACGCGGCCACCAGCTTCCCCAAGACAATTTCCGGCCGAGAAAGTCCTCCATCATCCGCTCCGCGTCTTTTTGCCAGGCGGTTAAATCGGACATCGGCCGCCATGGGCCTACCTCTTTTTTCATCTCCTGTTTGGCCATCGCCCTCCCTCCTTCCTGAAAATCACAGCGTGAAATCAGTCTCTGAAACCTAGAGGCAGCAAAATGCATGCCTTGATAGCTCGCTAGATTGCACGGCATACACCTGAAATTCTCTTGCGATCTTTGCAACCGTGCGGATTTCCGCGTGTGTTTTTTTTCACGGATGCGAATCGCTTCGGCGATAAAACCGTGGAGGGATTGAAAATGGAGGGAAGCCTACATCGAGCTCGCGAGGTCAAACCGATTCAAGGGAGAAAGCTTAAATCGACGATTTGCGCGATCGTCAGCCCCTTCGCCTTGGGCTCTTCGCGGGCGAAGTCGGCCAGGACGAGTTCCAGTCCTTTCATTGTCGGGCGGCCGTCGTCGGGGAGCGAGCGCATGTAATTGTCGAAGGCCTGCTCCGCGGTGGCGCGGTCGTCGGATTTCGCCAGCGCCATGATCTTGCGGATCGCCTCGCTTTTCGCGGTTTTGAAATAGCGCACCGCTTCTAAATAGCCGGCCATGAAGCGGCGGACGAGCGGCGCCTGCGCCTGCAGCGTATCTTCGCGCGCGACGACGCTCACGTGCGGAAACTCGACGCCCTTGGCGATGAAATCGAGGAGCGTCGACATGCCCATCTTCTGTGCGACGATTCCTTCTTCGGGAGTCAAGACCGTGGCCTGGATCGCCCCGGAGCGGAGCGCGACGAGGCGCGCCTGCGACCCGCCGATCTGCAGCACCGAGACATCCGTCGGATTCACGCCCAACAGGCCGAGCGCGAGCTTGACGACGAAGTCGGTGTTGCTGCCGAAGCGGCTGATGCCGATTTTCTTCCCGCGGAGCTGCTCGCCGGTCGTGATCGAATTCGCCGAGACCAGGATATACGGCAGAATATTCGTGACGCCGCCGATGATCTTGAGCTTTGCGCCGCGGACATAGGCGTTCAAAACCGGCGGGCCGCCGGTCAAAAGGAGGTCGAGGCTCTTCCCGATCAGGGCCTGCGTCGAGAGCGAGCCGCCCGCGATGAAGACCATCTCGAGCGCGAGATTCTGCTTGCGAAAAATCCCCGCGTCCTGACCCAGGTAGAAAGGCGCGGCGCCGTAGAATCCGTTGAAGCCGACGCGCACGCTCGTGAGCTGCGACGCCGCGGGCGCGGACCACAACGCAGCGGCGAGGAGAAAAGTGAGGCGGAGGGTGAGCGGCTTCATGCGATGCTCCCTTCAGGTGCAACAGACGCGGTTTAGCGTATCGCACCGGCATTGCTTAAGGAAGAATTCAATCGCGCTCGCGGGGGCTTCCATTTAAGAAATCGCCGACAAGCGCGCGCATCTGCGCAGCGAATCGGTCGGTGGAAAATAGCAAAGATTGTTTTTGCAACATCTCCCGCAGCGAAAGCTGCAGAAAGGAGTTGTTGAGCGTGGCGGCAATTTTTTCGACCGCCTCTTGCGGCGTCACATAAAGAAGTCGCTCTTCGCCGCCGACAATCTCGACCTGCCCGCCCCCTCGGGGAACGAAGACAATGCAGCCGCCACGGACCATCTCGGCCACAGCCATGCCGAAGTGTTCTTCCGACATTCCATGAATGCCATAACGATGACGGGCGATTAGGTCGACGAGCTCTGCGCGCGAAAGGTCTTGGTGGAGGAACAGCCAGGACGGGTTTTCTGCGACACGTCTGACAATGTGGGCATGATAATAGCTGCTGCGGGCATCCGTTCCTCCGATTAGGTGTAGATGGGTGTCGTGTCCGCGCGCCCTGAGTGACGCAACGATCTCGATGACCTTGTCGAACTCCTTCTCGGGAGAAAATCGACCGATACAGACGAAGCCATTCTCGCGCTCGGGCCATGGCACGGCGGCGAACTCGCCTGCAATCGGCGGGTAGACGATCATGCTGTCGATACCGTGCCATTCCCGCACCCTGTCACCGGTCCAATTCGAGTTCACCAGCGTCAGATTGTTTTTCACCCGGCTCGTTGAATGCTCCGAGATGCTGCGACACAACCGGCGATAGCCATCCAGCGCGCGGGTCCAGCCATGATACCAGCGGAGGTCTGCCTTCGGCCGCGGGAGAAAAGCCGCGGGAAAATGCACATATTGAATGCTCGGGCAGCCCAGGTCGGCTTCGTTGCTGGTGCTGATGAGGAGATCATAGCGGCGGCGGATGAGTCGCGCGCGCCGGACCAGCAACTGCATCTTTAAGAGGGTGAGAGGCACCGGAAGGCTATCGATCAGCCAACGGAGCACCGGGAAGGGAAGCAGAACAGAAAAATCGGAATCGCGGAGCGAAGTACCGAAATAGCGGTTCGTAGCGTCGACGTGGACCGCTGTCCAAGACAGGATCGAAAGATTGTATTCGGCCCTCAATGCCTCGATGACCCAAGCCGCTACGCCGCTTGCACCGCCGGGAGGATCCAGGCTCGGTTGGATGAGGAGGACGGTTTTTTTTGAGGTCATGGCTCGGTTCAGCGCCACACGCAGTACACAGAATAGGGATCTCCGGCACGATCGGTTTCGGCATGGGTGAATCCATATTGAGTCAACAACTCTCGGCAGCGAGCGGTATCGCAAAGGTTCGAGTGCAACTCGAAAACAGCGACGTTCACCTTCCGCAGCAACTCCGGATAATTCTCGATCAAGAGCAGCTCCGCCCCTTCAATGTCGCATTTGAGGAGATCGATTCGAGGCACATTCGATAGAAGCAAGTCTAAGTCGACGAAGGGAACCGCTGTCCCGCGCATCTCGCGTCTGAAGAGCGAGTCTCCGTGTAAATTGGCCTCGCCGCTGCGGTTCCCGACAAGACCATGGGTGAGCGTAACGGTTCGCGACAGTTCGTTCTCCGCGAAGATACGGGCTTCAAATTCCTTGACGCAGTCGGCGTCGCCTTCCACGGCGGTGATCATAAACCTGCGAGCTTCCACGCCGCGCTCCAGTAATTGTTGCACCGCGCGCAGCGTAAAAAAGCCGACGTTGGCGCCGAGATCGACAATATGAATCGGTGCGGCATGGCCGGCGGCGGTCTCAAGGGCTCGCCTGAGAGCCTGATCGTACTCGCCGTGGACAAAGATCTCGTTATAAACCACCCAGTCGGTGTAACTTCCGAGACGGGCGCGCAGCCCGCAGGACAGCTGCCACGTCAGATCGAGCCAGTGAAAGAAAAGAAGCCGGACCTGCCGGCGCATACCAGCGGGGAACGGCCTCCTGACGACCCGCAGGAATTGGAATAGTGTTCTGGAGAAGAGCGTCGTCACGATAAAGGCGTAGTCCGCGTACCGGAACGGCGCGATACACGGTGTAGGTAAGCGAGATACAGCCTCCTTTGATTGCCAAATCAAATGATGTATTGCAAGCCAAAGCCTGCCTGATCAACCTGCCTACAACAGCGCACGGGCGGGCCGCCGACCATGCGAATAAAAATCGATCGAGCGTCCCGCGCCAAGGCGGCCTTCGCCGCGCGGTATCCTGCCGCGACCCGCATGCTACAGCGGCTGCGGGACCGCTGCCGCAGGATCCGACACGGCGAACGTTACATGGAGGAGATCTTCGCGCGTATTTACCGTAACGACATCTGGCGGGACGGCGAGTCGCTCTCCGGCTGGGGCTCGACGCTCGAGGAAACGGAGGTCATCCGGCGCGAGCTGCCGGTACTGCTCAGCCGTTTCGGGGTGAAGTCATTGCTCGACGCGCCGTGCGGCGACTGCAACTGGATTCGTCGGGTCGACCTCGACGGGATCGAATACACCGGAGTCGACGATGTGGCTCAGATTGTCGAGACGAATCGCCG
>DATJFG010000076.1:0-54961 GCA_035495775.1 Verrucomicrobiia bacterium
CGAGCGCATCCTCGATGCCGTCGAGTTCGCCGCGATAAAGCTCCGTCAGCCGATCGACGGTACGCACCGCGTTCTCGTCCGATGCGCGATCGAGCCAATCGATTTGCCTGTCCTCGATGACCTCATCGTTCTCTCTCTTCAGATGGGCGAGAACGTTGGTAATCGCCCGTCTTCGCTCCAGCAGCCTTTCCTCTAGGCGATCAATGATGTTCGCTTCCATGTTGTCATCCTCCTGTTAAGTAAGAAACGAGCAAGAAGCATGCCCCGAACCGCGCGGTCAACTCGCGCAAAAACAGTCGACAATTTCGCGCTGTTCGGCGGATTTTTCGCAGCACTGCGAATTTAAGCCGACAGTGATTTGCAGCCGGAAAAATAGAGGCCACAAACGGCTGTGATTTTGCCATGATTTTCCACTGGACGGTGGCATGGAAACTGCGTTCGTTAAAAAAGGGGGAGCAGCGACCATGGAAAGCGAAAAGGATCGTTTCGGTGAAAAAATGCGGCTCGTCGAGCGCGCCAAAGAGGACATCTATTTCGCGGAAAAAGACCGCGAGCTGATCGATCAGCTAAAGGCGCAGCTCACCAAGATTAAATCCGGCGGCGCTCCGCCGCTGCATTGTCCGAAATGCCGCGGCGAGCTCTCCACCTATAAATTCATGGAGTTCGTTCTCGAACGCTGCAAGGGATGCGAAGGCATTTGGCTCGACAACGGCGAGCTCGAAGCGATTCTCAAGAAAGTCGCTCAGAGCCCGCTGGCAGCGTTTGTCGAACGGTTTATCAGCAGAGGGGAGGAAGTCCGGTGAGAAGAATTTACAACACGACCTATAAAAAGAACGCAACCGCCGACCGCGACAGCTACCTGTTTCGCCGCACTCCCAAGGGAATCCTCTCGTGCCGCGGCTGCGGCGCGGTCTATCACCATGCCCGCTGGGCCCTCGACCCGACGGAGGAGATTCGCCGCGTTGTGGATTCGGGAAAAGGCGTCCGGCAGACCCATTGTCCCGCGTGCCAGAAGATCCGCGATCATTACGCTCAGGGTATCGTGGAAATTACCCGCGTGGATGCCGAGGAGAAGACCGAAATCTTAAGACTGCTCAAAAACGAGGAGTCCCGAGCGCGCGGCAAGAATCCGCTGGAGCGCATTCTCGCGATCGTCAACGGCGCTGGCGGCTTGAGAGTCGAGACGACGACGGAGAGACTGGCGCAGCGCTTCGGCCGGTGCTTGAAGAAGGCGCGCGGCGGAAAAGTGATCTACAAATGGTCGCATCGAAATAAATTCGCCCGGGTCTTTTGGGAAAACGGCCCTCACGCGGCCGCGGGGATAGCGGTAAGATAAGGAAAAAACGATGGCGAAGACTTATCTTGTGCCGGTGGATTTTTCTCGAGGATCGGAGGCCGCGCTCGATCGCGCGCTCAAGCTCGCGAAAGAAGATCGCGCGAAGCTCGTTCTACTGCACGTCATCTCGATAAATTTCGCGTTTCCACTGCAGGCGGGCTTTACCGATATCATCGAGATCATGGAGGAGAACGCAAAAAAAAACCTGCGTTCGCTCCTCCGGCGCAAGCGTCTGAGGCCGGGACAAGTCCGGTCTCTGCTTGTCCGCGGCATCAGCCCCGCCGATGACATCTCCGCGATGGCGAAGAAACTCCGCGCGGCGATGATCATCATGGGAAGCCACGGCCGCACGGGTTTTAAGCGCCTTATGATCGGCAGCGTTGCGGAACGGACGCTCAGACAGGCGCAGTGCCCGGTCCTCATCGTCAAGAAGTGAACAAGCGCTATGGCGTCGAAAACCTACGTCGTCCCAGTCGATTTTTCCAAAGGCTCCGAAGCGGCGCTAAAGTATGCAATCGGCGTCGCGCGGCGGAAGAAAGCGAGGCTCGTCCTGGTGCACGTCGTGCCTCTGGTCGTGAACATGGGCACACTGTCGGGTTATCTTCGGGGCGAGCTCGAGGCAATGGCCAAGCGTTTGGGACTTAAAAGCGGCGAATACCGGCTGTTGGTCTTGGAAAAAGGCGAAGTCGCGCAGGCGATCGCCAATCTTGCCGCGCGAGTGCGCGCCGCCATGATCATCATGGGCGGCCAAGGGCAGAGCGGATTGAAAAGGTTTATCCTCGGCAGCGTGGCGGAGCGAACACTCCGGGCGGCTAAGTGCCCGGTGCTGATTGTTAGGAAATAATCGCCGATCTCTGTCAATGACAGCGATCTCCGCGCCCCGTGGGTTATTATCGGCATTGGCTTCCCTTGTGGCTCCACAAGGCACAAAAGGGTGCCCATTTTGTGCCCTCAACAAGTATTGTCAGGCGGGCTTTTCTGCCCTATACCGGTCACATGAGCGATACTCAAAGCGCGCAGCACCTGCCGTGCCCGTTTTGCGGCACCGAGCCCGGACATCTGTTGGGAGTCAAGGTTTTTTGCAAGAACGATGAGTGTGCGATCTTCGATCTCCCCATTGATGTCCATAAATGGAACGGCCGCGGGAGTGAAGGCGAGAAGCATTCTGTAGGTTAACCGTTCGCCAGCGCCTCGTTAACGCTTCGCAAAATCGTCTCGGCGACGTAGGGTTTGGGGACAAAGTCTTTCACCCCGCCTTTGACTAATTCGGTTTTGATTTTCGGATCGAGATAACCGCTGGTCAAAATCATCTTGACCTCGGGATTGATTTCTTTCGCCATTAAGTAAACCGTCCAGCCGCCGAATTTCGGCAAAGCAACATCGCAGAGTACGAGGTCGATTTCCTTTTCTCGTCGGCGATACATGTCTCGGGCCTCGGCCCCGTCTTTCGCTTCCACCACTTTATAACCGGCGCCTTCGAGAATTTGCTTCAAGAGATCGAGGAGTGGAGGTTCGTCTTCGACGACGAGGATGGTTTTTGGGCTGTTTTCCATATGCGCTTCGCCTCCCTATGCTGCATGCGAAGCGGGGGTTGCAGCCGCAGCAACCGGAGCTGTTCGATCTATTCGTTGAACTTTATCAGCCCGGAACGTTTTTTGTATATCGGGTGTATGCCTGAGTAAGACCCCCGATTTTTCTGGGCAAGCCCCTAGAACACCTCGGCTTCCATTCGGAAGCCGAGGTAGAGTTGCGGTCATTTCTGGCGCAGTGCTTCAGGAAATGGATAGAGCCGGCGACGGTCTCGTCCGCGGCTGCCTTGCGGCGCTGCGGGTCGGCGCGATTTTTTGAAGCGTGCTGGCGATGCGCTGCTCTGAGCCCCAGTCGCTCCACATGACGTTGCGGACAGGCAGAACGAGCAATCGAGCGGCGTCGTGACGCGCCATCGGCTCGAGCAGCGTGGTCGAGAAGTTCATCGGCTCGAGATCTCCGTAGGTTTCTTTTACCATGCTCTGCTCGTCGGCGGTTCCGATCGCACGGCGGACCTTCTCGAAAAAGCGGTGCAGCTTGGGCGAGACGTGACGGACCGAATCGATGAGGGTTTGGGCCCTGAAGACCATCACCATGGTGTTCCACAGGCCGCCGGCGGCGATCATGGCGCGGGCCGCCGCGGTTGCCGGCTTCTCCTCGAAGCCGATGACCGAGCGCGCCGCCGGCAGCTGCGACGCCTGGATCGGTCGGCCAGGCAGGATGTAGCCGTATTCGGTTTCCGGGTCCCGCGGTTCGATGCCGAGCAAAATCAGCTGCCGCGGGCTGTGTTCGATCAGCCGACAGGCGAGATCGATGTGCGCCATGAAAAGAGCGTCGTCGCCGACGAAGTGGTCTGAGGGAAATACCGCGACCACTGCGTCGCCGTGCCGGTGATAAATATGCGCGAGGGGCAGGAGAATTCCCGGAGCGGTTTCTTTGTTCGCAGGCTGCACAATGACGGTCTCGGGCTCACGGTCCGCGAGCTGGCGGCGGACTTCGGGATGCTTTAGATGATCGCCGTTGATGACTGTGAAGAGCCGGCGCGGATGGATGAGTTGCTCCACGCGCGCGAAGGTGTTCTCGAGCAGGGAATGCTGGCCGACCAGGTTGACGTACTGCTTCGGCAATGCGTCCCCTCGAATACGATGCACGAATTCCTGGAGCCGTTTGCCGTCTCCGGCCGCGAGAACAATGCCGCACTTCTCCGCTGAATGAAGACCGCCGTTTTCCATGCCCTGCCTCCGGTATTCTTTGAATTTCTCCGCAATGAACATGCCACTTTCCACGGGTATAGCCCATGAGGATATTTCGCGGCATGACATCACGACTTTTGCGTGACTGCGAAAAATTGAAAAACGCCGATTGCATTAATGCGAAAATCGCTCGCCTTCGGATCGGTTCCACGCTTGGAATGTTCTGACTTATTGTCTTGGCCGACTGGCATAATTCGTGCGGCGTTCCTTTGTGGGGGGACAACAATGCAATTTTCATTGAGTTTGATTCGAGACTCGCGGGGGCTTGAATTTCATGAACGTGAGAAGCAATTCGCCTTATTGCCCGAGCATCATCTCATGATTGCGGTCCTGGAAGATGCAATCGCCTGTTACATGACACATTTGACTCCGAGGAGCTTATCCGGAAAAACGCTTTTTGACGATGCGGAGCGTTGGTTCTTCAGCGAAGGCGGCGATTGGCTTTTTTCCTTTACGAACATCTGCCAATCGATTGGTCTCAGCCCTAATTACGTTCGACGCGGACTACTCAACGCGAAAGACGCGGCATTGGCGGCTTGGACAGGCGCGAAAATATATCGCCTGGACGATCATCCGCCTGCGCTCGCCAAAGCTCATGATTGCGCGGAATGCGCCGCTAAGAGACGGCCCGCCATGCCGACAAAGGAGTTCCACCATGGCTATTCTCACCCAGCTTAAAGATTATCTTAACGCGGCGAAAGTCTCCTACGAGATCTATAATCACCGCTCGAGCTTCACAGCGCAGGAGACAGCACAGTCCCTGCACGGCTCGGGCAAGCAGATGGCCAAGGTCGTGATTTTAAAGGCCGACGGTTCTTTCGCTATGGCCGTGCTGCCTGCAAACCGGCAGGTGGATTTGCATAAAGCGGCTGCTTTGCTCGGCGCCCGCCATGTGAGCATCGCCAGCGAGTACGAATTCGCGAGGTTATTTCCTGGATGCGAGGTCGGCGCGATGCCGCCTTTCGGACATCTCTTTGGGCTGCCGGTATACGTCGATACATTCCTGGATCGTCAGAAAGAGATATTTTTCAATGCCGGCAATCACCAGCAGAGCATCAAACTTGCCTACGCTGATTTCAAGAAATTAGCCGCTCCAATCATCGAGGACCTAATCGACCGTCGATATCGAGAAGCCGCCTAAAGGATGAGGCCCCAGCAGCTCCTTACCGGCAGCCGCCAGTGGACCGCCCACTGACTCTGCACTGTCAAAGTCCGGCAATTCGTTAATAATAATAAGGCAGCCGCAAGCGGGAGAAGCGCCGCGAGACCGCGTTCGCGCTCGTGCGAAGATCTCACTTGCACCGATGGCAGCGGTGCGAAGCCTCGCGTTCCTATTTCGCATTTTATCTGATGTTTTACAGGGCATAGTTATTGCTCGAATTCATTAATGAGAGCGAAGAAAGGAGCGGTTATGTGGAATATGCGGAAAATTCTCGCGCCGACGGATCTCTCCGAACTTTCTCTCGCGGGGATCCGCTACGCGTTCGAACTCGCAGCGGAGACCGCCGGCGAGGTCATCGTCTTTCATGTCATCGGCTATCAGGAAGCCGGGCCGGTTCTCAACGGCATGGAGTACGGCTACGCCATGGCCCAGTCGTCGATGATCGACGACTTGGTCGACGATCATCGCAAGCAGTTGGATGAGTTTTTAGGCAAGCACCTGCCTGTCAGCCCAAAAATTAAACTGCGGCAGGACGTCGTCGTCGGAGCGCCCTACGAAAAGATCATTGAAAAAGCGGCGGCCGAGAACGTCGACGCCATCGTTATATCGACGCACGGCCGGACCGGTCTGGTCCACGCGCTGCTCGGAAGCGTGGCGGAAAAAGTCGTTCGTCTCGCCAAGTGTCCGGTGCTGACCGTCCGTCCGACGATGGAGAAGGCGGAGCAGGCCGCGGCCTGAATGCAGAGGCGGCAGAAATGAAAATGGAGCCGTTATGATCGTCGCTAAACACATGACTGAAAGACCCGTCGTCGTCGGGCCCGATGATTTTCTCTTGACGGCCGAGAGGAAAATGAAAGACGGCGGCTTTCGTCGCCTGCCCGTCGTTCACACCGGAATATTAGTCGGCATCGTCACCGATCGGGACTTGAGGCGATATCACGATTCGCTCGACAAAGTCCGGGTTTGCCTGGTCATGGCTCATCCGGTGATAACGGTTGTGCCCAGCGACGGCGTAGAGAAGGCCGCTCGCCTGATGCTCCAGCACAAGATCGGCGGCATCCCTGTCGTCCGGGATCAGGAGGTCGTCGGGATCATCACGCGTGGCGACCTGCTGCGAGTTTTCGTCGAAATCCTGGACGGTTCGGATGAAGGAACCGCGCGCATCGATTTTCTGCCGGCGAGCGATAAAGGAGCGCTGAACGAAGCATTCGCGGCGGCCGAACAAGGAGGCGCCGAAGTCCTGGCGCTCGGAACGCATCGTGAACGATGGGGCGGCAAGCCGATTTGTTATTTTCGTCTGCGCTCGGAAGATCCGAATAAGCTCGCCGAACTGCTCCGGCAGAAAGGCTACGCGGTCGTGGGTGTCTACGAATGAAAATCGAAGATAGTGCGGGCCGTGATGCGGAGCGGAACCGCGGCAGCCGTGCACTGTTCTTCTGCACTTTCCCTCTGCGGCTCCAATCCCGGCTCTACTCAATCTCTACAGGGCTGTCGAAATCTCTGCCGCCGTCCTGATCGGCCAGGGATTGTCATTCTTCTCGATAGTGCGAATATCGCGCCGTTTTTGCTGTAGCCAGGTATTCTTCGGCCATTTCCAGTTCTGATACGGCAACGTATCCCCTTGATACGGCGCGCCGTTGACCTTGCTCAGCTGAAAGATGATTTCCCAGCTCATTGCCATCCTCCTTACAGATCGATTTCATTTCACCTGCCGGAGGTATTTGTGCAATTGCGATACCAGGATCGAAACTGCCTTGAATAGATCGTCGAGGGCTTGTCGATTGTCATCTCTGCAAAGAAACTGTCTGCGAATTTTCCATAAGCGCAAAATGACGACAGCGTGATCCAACAAAGCCGAACAACACCCGTCTTTGCCGACTGGCACACTCATTGCGCTTTGCTTTATACAAAAGACCACAAGGGAGGTTGTCCAATGTCATTACGCGAATTTTGTCAAAGAGAAGTCATCGGCATCTCTCCGGACGCGGATATTCTCGAAGCCTGTAAGCTGATGCGTGAAAACAACATCGGCTCCGTGGTCGTGCTGGAAAGCGGGAAGCTCCGTGGGATTTTGACCGATCGCGATATCGCATTGAAGGTCACAGGCACGAATAACGATCCGCGAACCACGAAGGCTCGAGACGTTATGACTCAAAATCCCGTCCGGATCTCCGTCGACAAAGAGCTGCAGCACCTCACGAACGTCATGCGCGTTCACCATGTCCGCCGCGTCCCGATCGTCGACGACGCCAACCAGGTCTTGGGTATCGTAACGATGGACGATGTGGTCGCGAGGATCAGCGCGGAGATCTTCGACCTGGGCAATACGATCGCCGAGACTTTGCCGATGCTGGCAGCTTAACGGGCAAAGGGCAAATGTGAAAAGGCGCGGCCTTTATCAGTGCCACAGAGCCGGTGTCTAGACGCGCCGTGCGACGGTGAGAATTATTTTTCAGTGCAGGCGCAGCCCCTCGCCGGGTTTCCATGGGCGATCGACGAGCATTTCGGCATATCGGCGTCGGAAGCTCTCAGCGATCTGGCAGCTCCAACAAACCGGCTTCGCGGTCGTTAGAATCTCAGGGATGTTTTCCGCGCTGACTTCGCTCCATTGCCGCGGGTTACGATCGGCGTCGATAAATGCCGGCTGGTGGTCGTGCCATTTGATGTCTTCGAAGGGTTTGCGGCAGAAAACACACGACTTTCCTCTGTACCAATTCGCAAGCATCCTTCGGACCAGACAATCCTCGGGGCTCGATTCGATCTGCTGTACGCAGAGCTGCGCGCAATCCCCGCGTTCCGGCCAGCGCGAGCACTGCTTCAGCGATAAGTCCGATTTGGCGGTCGCCGCCGCCAGAACCGCACGGGTCAAGTCGATTTCCACGGCGGCGGCTTTTCCCGTTTCTGGGCATCTCACGACGCGCGTCCCGCGAAACCTGGTCAGCGCCCGGAGGGCCAGAAACAATACGACGGCCCACGCGGCGGCGAGAAACACAATGAGCACATAGCTTAAAGTAGGCATGTGATTACTTCTTTCTCTCGCGCCGTTTTTCTAAGCATCCCGGAGTGTACGCGCTCCGCACACGTTCGAGAACAACAACGAATCCTTGGCGGAAAGGCTCAAGATATTATTTACTACGAGATCCGCGACGTGGCACGCCTGCTCATCGTTATGGACGGCTTCCAGGGCCGCATCCATGACGGCCAAGATTAAATCGCCGATGGTGGTGACTAAAATTTGATTCTCGTCTTTACTTTCCGCGTGCATTCGAAGCCCCCTGATCACGTCCGTTTAGCTAGTGACAGATACTGCAATCCGGATGCCGTTTGGCCTCGTTGGAAAATGCGAAGAAATACGCGCTTTCTCTGCCTCGCTTTGTCGATATGAAGCGGAGTTTCCCAGTTTTGCGAAAGTAGTGCTTAGAATGGGGATTTTAGGAGGTTATTTTTTTCCCGGTCGATAGATCGGCAGCGAAATGCGAAAAACGGTTCCCTCGTCGACGTTGCTGTTGTAGCTGATCGTGCCGGCGTGGGCGGAAATAATCTGGCGCACGATCATGAGACCGAGGCCCGTTCCAGAAGATTTGGTGGTGATGAAAGGCTCGAAGACATTGAGCTTCTCTGGAATACCGATTCCGGTGTCCCTGATTTCAAAAATAACCTGGTCGCCCGACTCTTCCGCGGCGCATGAAAGCTTGCCGCCCCGGGGCATCGCCTCGCAGGCATTCTCGCAGAGATTGAGCAGCGCCTGAGTGAGCTTGTCGCGATCGGCCACGATGAGAGGCAAATCGGCCGGTACGCTCTGTTCGGCTGTAATTCCCTGGGCTCTCAACTTCTCTGATTCCAGGGAATAAAGCTGGCCGACCAGCTCGCCGAGCGAGAGCGGATGAAAATTGTACTGTTTGCGCTGTGAAAGAGAGCGAAAGTCATGCAGCAGATGGCTGAGCCGCGTGATCTCATCTTTCAAACCCTTAACGTTCGCCGCGAGCGACGGGCTGATCCCGTCTGGCACCTTCGACAGCTCTCGCTCGACGAGCTGCACGGCGACGAACATGGCGTTGAGCGGGTTGCCGATTTCATGGGCGAAGACCGACATGGTCGTGCCGATCGCCGCGAGGCGTTCGCTGTCGACCAATTGGTCCTGCAGCTTCGTCTTTTCCGACATGTCGCGAATGAACGCCGCGTAGCGACCGTGTTCGCTGCCGGTGGTCTCGACCTCGGTGAGCGAAAGTTCGAGGGGAAAGATTTCGCCGTCCTTGCGCCGGCCCTCGACCATGCGGATACGCCCAATAGCGCGCGGATCGCCGTGCGCCTCGTAACGGCGTATATACTCGTCGTGCTCGCTCGCGTGGGGCTCCGGCATCAGGAGGTTGACCTTCTGCCACTCGATTTCTTCCTTCGTGTAGCCGAACATCCGTTCGGCCGCTGGATTGAACAGGACGATGCGGCCCTCGCCGTCGATGGCGATCACTGCGTCCTGGGTCGTTTGAATCAGACTTTGCAGCCAGCTCTCGCTGCGGCGGAGCTCCGCCTCCGCGCGCTTCTGCTCGGTGATGTCGAGGTTCAGGGCGTAAAAGCCGAGGACGCGGCCTTCTTCGGAGCGGCGCGGGACGTAATCGATGCGGACATATCGCACCCCGGTCGTCTTGTAGTGCAGCTCACCCGTAAACGTGACCGTTTGGCCGGCGAGCGCTGCGTCGATATCCGATTTTAGCCGCGCATAGGCCGTCTCGCCGATGACGTCGCGAACCTTTTGCCCCTTGACCTGTTCTTTTGTAAATCCGAATCGCACTTCATACGCGGCGTTCGTCAGCTGATAGCGCTCCTCGGCGTCGATGTAGGCGATCAACACCGGCAGCGAATCCGACATCAGACGCCAGCGTTCTTCGCTTTCGTACAGATCTTTTTCTATCTGCTCGCGCCCGGCGATCTCCGCATGCAGCGCCGCATTCGCCCGCGTCAATTCGGCGGTGCGCTCCCAGACACGCGCCTCGAGCTCTTCACGCGCCCGCCGGAGATCGTCCTCCATCTCTTTGCGCTGGAGCATGGCGCCGATTTGCGCCGCGATCGCGACCGCCAGATCGACCTGCCATTGGTTTTTTTCGCGCGACTCGGAAGTAAAAAAGATCAGCACCGTCAAGACACGCGCTTCGGCGATCACGGGCACTGCCAGGGCGGCCTTGAAGCCGCTCTTGGCTACCATCTGCGCGCGCGGGTAGCTGTCCTCAGGCAGCTTTGAAATGTCTTCGATCCACTCGGGCTGTTGGGTCGACCATGCCCGGCCGACCGGACCGGCGCCCGGTGTAAAGGTAAATTCGCGTAACGCGGCGAGATCCTGCTCGGGTTTGCGATAACAACAGGCGGGGTTACACTCGAGGACCGAGTTGTCGTCGCGCGGAGTCCATGCTTCGCCGTATTCCCAGCCGCCGGCGTGGCAAATCTCTTCCATCGCCGTACAGATTGCCGTCGAAGCGTCGGGCGCGTTCGCGATCGTCTGGCTTAGTCTGAGCAGGAGATCGGCGTGCCTTTCGGCGCGCTGCCGAGCCATGAATTCTTCGCGCAGCGCCAGATTGGCCTCCGCGAGGCGTAGGCTTTGTTCGCGTATAGGCTTCTCAGCTTTGTGCGCGCTCTTGTCGATCGACGGGCTCTTGGGGACGCGATTCCGGGAAGGATTTCGCGGATTATGCGAGACGTTCTCGCTCTTGCCGTTTTTTTTCATGCAAAACCGATGCGGAGGCGGCATCCGAGCTGCCTAGCCCGCTAAATTATCGCTGCTCGATGCCGCAGTCAAACAGAGGGTTCGCAGCGCTGGGAATGATATTTTGCAAACACGCAGAGCGGCGGCAATATTTCACTGAATTTACGGCCGCAAACCGCTGGCAGCCGCTTTGCATAACTTATTATGCGTGGCGCAACTGATAAGAAATATTCTCCTCATCGCCTTTTTCCTACTCGGTTGCGGCGCGCCGAAGGATTTCCATCCCGCGAGCGCCACGAAAGTCTCGCCCCCACGGCAATTCACGCAGGGCGAAGCGCTTTATATCCGCTATTGCTCCGGCTGTCACGGCTGGGAGGGACGCGGTGACGGACCGATGGCGATGATGTTCGAAGTCCATCCGCCGCCGCTCGCCGGCTCGCGCCTAGACGAAAACGAGCTGATGTCGATCATCAAGGTCCTGCACGGCGACTCGCCGATGATCCTCACCGGCTTGGGTAAAGTCGCCTCGATTGAAGCCGATGTCTCTGCTCTTTTGACTCATATAAAGCGCCTGCCGCAGCTGGATTGGGAAAAAATCGATAAAGGCCGCCACGCGTACGAGTCGCTCTGCGCCTTCTGTCACGGCGTGTACGGGGGCGGCGACGGCATCCTGGCGTCGGCGCAGAAGCGGCCGCCCGGGAATCTCGGAGCCAGATCCTTTCAGCTTGGCGCGACCGACGAACAGCTGGCGCGCATCGTTTCGGACGGACAAAGCTCCATGCCGGGCGCGAAAGCTGTTTTGGATGAAGGAAACATCGAGGCGATCGTGAGTTTTATCCGCGTGCTGTCACCCGGCTTTGAATTATACGAACGGTTCTGCGCTCGCTGCCACGGCTCGGACGGCTATACGCCGGCGGAAATGGCCGATGGAATTGTCGGCGTCCCGCCGCTAGCGCGTGAAAAGCTGGTCGGCGTTATCTTCAACAACGATTATTTCCGCAACCGGCCGGAGGCTGTCGTGCGCTCATGGGTGGAGTTCATGTACAAGGCGGATCACTCTTCGATGCCGCGGTTTAACGCCGAGCTCAGCGGCAGCGAGGTGCGCGAAATTGTCAGGTATCTGCGCGAGCTCGACGCCGATTCACGGGGATAAAAATGATGTGGCTGCTCGATGTGCTGGTTTTGATTCTAGCGATCTCAGCCTGCATGATCGCCAAAGAGTTAATCGCGCCCAAATCTCAATTGAAACGTCAGCGCGGTTAACCGGCGCGTTCCGGCTTTCGGCGCGATCTACGCCGTGCCCGGCGCGCGGATCACCAGGACCGGATCGCCGGAATGGCTGACGACCCGATCCGTGACGCTGCCTAATACCCACCGCCGCACGCCGGATCGTCCGTGCGTGCAGATGGCGATCAAAGACCCCGGCGTCTCGCGCGCCACAGCGATAATCCTCTCGGCGGCGAACCCCTCCAGCAAGACCGAACTCACCTTCGCGACGCCTTGGTCCTTCAGCTCTTTGCCCTTACGGTCGAGATATTCCTGCGCCTGGTCCCGGATCAATTCCCAGACGCGCTCATCGGGCGTGTACGCCTCGTCATAGTAAAGGTTGGGAAGATTGAAAACGCGTACCAGGATCACCTCGAGATCCAACTTTTTGGAGAGCTCCACCGCGTGCGGCAGCACGGTTTCCGCGAGTTCGGAGCCGTCCAGCGGCACGAGGATCGAACGAAAAGCGACGCCCTCCACGGGCTCGCTCGTTTTGTCGCCCCGCACGAGCAGGAGATGATTGCGCGTGGCGTGGAGCACTTTTTCGGCCACGCTGCCGAGAAGCCAGCGCTCAATCCCCGAACGGCCGTGCGTCGTCATCGCGACGAGAGTCTCCGGTGCCGCGGCGGCGCGATCGACGATGAACTCCGCGGGATGGCCGACGTCAACCGTAGACTCGGTCTTCAGTCCCGCGGGAAATCCGGCGGCGATTCTTTTTAAATAGCCTTCGATATTCTTCTTGCGCTCGACGATCATCGACTCCTGTTTCGGATCGACATTATCCGGCATCAGCGTGTCGTAATCGATCACTTCGACAAACTCCGACGCCAGCCGCAATTTTTCAGCGAGCGTGCGCGCATAAGGCAGGATGCATTCGGAAAGCTTCGATCCGTCGAGTGCGACAAGAATTTTGCTGTACATGTGGCCCTCCAATCCTGTTCGACTGTAGGGGTAGGACCTGCCATGTCTCTATCCCGTAGCCGTCCTCGATGCAAACACGGGCCAAGGAATGCCATACAAACCGCCTCCATTGCTGAGGGTAAACGAGAGCATTCACAGGAGTGATGCATCGGCGCGACGCACTTTTCGCACCGGTGCGAAAGGCAACGGAAGCCCTGGAAAAAACCTCAGGGCCTTCACGGCGTTATGGAGCCCCGCTTCTGGCATGCAAAATGCGTTTTCAAAAGGTGGAGGAGAAAAATGTTTAGACGCGTCGTCGTGTGCCTCGACGGTTCCCGGCTTGCCGAACGGGTGATTCCTTATGCGCGCGGCCTGGCCGAGTCCGCCAAAGCGAAACTCAAGATTCTGAGAATCGTCGATGACGGCGAAGACTTCACCGGGGTGAGCCGTTACGTCGAGACTTGGAGCAAGTCGCTTCGCTGCGAGGCCGAGGCCGTGAACCTTCAGCACGAAGTTGCCTCGACTCTCCTCGCGGAGTTATGGAATAACCCCGACGATCTGCCCGCGCTCACGACGCGCGGCCATAAGGGGTTGATGGAGCCGATGCTGGGGAGCACCGCGCTCGGCGTCGTGAGAAAACTGGGCCGGCCGGTTTTTCTCTTCCACCCATTCAGCGGAGAAAAACCGGTCGAGCGCTTCGAAATTAAATCCGTCATCGCGGCGCTCGATGGATCACGGTATTCAGAAAACATCCTTCCTTTTGCGGCCGAGCTGGCCAAGGCGTTGCGGCTCGATCTCGAACTCGTTCAGGCGCTTCCCGACGGGCGTGACCTTCCCCGGGAGATCAAAAACGACGTGCTCGAAGACGCCTACCTCGCTCCACGAGCCTATCACCTGAAAAAAGATTATGGCCTCAATGTCCGTTGGGATGTGCTTCACGGTGCGGCGGCAAAAGCGATTTGTTCCTACGTCCGCGGCCGTCAAGGCGCCGTGCTGGCGATGACCACCCATGCGCGGCGACCCTTGGAGCACGCGCTGTTGGGCGGCGTCGCAAGCGCCTGTGTCAGCCGCGCGGGAGTTCCGGTGCTGATCGACGGCTCTTATGCGCGCGAGAACCTGCACGAGCTCGTGATTGACGAGGCAGCGGCTCGCGCCGACGGAAAAGAAAGGAGAGCATTATGAACGAGACATTCAATGAGATCTTCGGACAGACGATGGAAAAGACGCACATCTGGCTCGTTGATATCATGAAGGAACTCGGCTGGACCGACGAGCACAGGGCCTATTTGGCGCTGCGGGCGGTGCTGCATACACTGCGCGACCGGCTGACGGTCGAAGAAGCCGCCGATCTGGCGGCGCAGTTGCCGATGCTCGTTCGCGGCTTTTACTTCGAAGGCTGGCGTCCGACGGGAAAGCCGGTAAAGGAGCGCCATCAGGAAGGCTTTCTCTTCCACGTGCAGACTTACTTCAACGACGACAGCGTCGACAGCGAAGAGGTCGTGCGCGCTGTTTTCAAGGTTCTCAGAAGACACATCAGCAGAGGCGAAGTCGACGACATCAAGCATATTCTGCCTGGAGAGTTGCGCGAGCTGTGGCTTTAGCAGCTTTTCGTGTTGTGCGATTTTGCCAGCCGAGAAACTGTACGGGGTCGGTATATGAAACATCTCAGTCGAATATTACCGCTTTTTATCTTCATGACGAGCGTGTTTTTCCCGCCGATCAAAGCTTTTGCTCATTGCGACGGTCTGGACGGCCCGGTCGTCCAAGCCGCTGAAAAGGCGCTTAAGAGCGGAGATGTGAAGCTTGTTCTCATCTGGGTGCAAAAAAGAGACGAACCCGAGATCCAGACGGCGTTTCAAAAAACGCTGACCGTCCGCAAGTTGAACCCACAAGCGCAGGAGCTTGCGGATCGGTATTTCTTCGAGACGCTCGTTCGCCTTCATCGAGCGGGAGAGGGCGCGTCTTACACCGGTCTGCACCCTGCAAACCGAGACCTCGGGCTGGCGATTTCAGCCGCGGACAAGGCGCTGGAAGAAGGCAAAATAGAACCACTTAGCAAACTCTTGACGCATGCAATGGCAACCGGGCTCGACGAGCGGTTTAACGAGACTCTAGCCAGAAAAAAGTTCTCCACTGACGATGTAACTGCGGGGCGAAAATATATTAAAGACTACGTGGAGTTCGTGCACTACGTAGAGCGACTCTACGAATCCGCGTCGAATGCCGCAGAAGGGCATTATGCTGAAGGGCAGGTGCCACGCGCTCACAAGGACTAGGATAAAATCTATGCGGCGCAAGACGGCCGTCCGAGAAGCGGCATGAGCGGATCGTTTTATCGCTCGCTCGCCGACGATCACGCGCGCCTCGACCGTCTGCTTGAAAAGGCGTTCGCCGAGGGCGAGAAGATCGACGGCGAGGCGTATGCTGCGTTCCGTGCCGGCCTGCTCAAGCACATCGCGATGGAGGAAAGGTTCTCCTGCCGGCGGCGCAGCACCTGAACGGCGGCGCTCCGCTGCCGGGGCCGCCAAACTACTCCGCGCTCTTCCTGAGATCAAACTTGCGCCCAATCTCGACAACCCAAATGCCGTTGAAGCCGCGCGCTGCGCGCTCGCTCGCGCCGGTTATGTCTTACGCGAGTGATGAGCATGCCGCATAAACACAGCTCAAGCCATTCCCAAAAGCGGACACAGCAGCCGGAGGAAAATCCAGATCGTCACGGCGCCGGTGACGTCGAGCCAGATGCCGGCGCGCATCATCTGCCTGAGCGGCACGAGGCCGCTTGCATAGACGATCGCGTTCGGCGGCGTCGCGACAGGCAGCATAAAGCCGAAGGACGCGCCGAGCGCGGCGCCGAAGATCGGTGGCAGCGGCGAGACGCCGAGCGCGTTCGCCGCGGCGATCGCCACGGGGATAACGGCGTTCGCCGATGCGGTATTGGAAGCGGCCTCGCTCACGACGATGCCCATGAGGATTGCCGCCGCGGTGATGCCCCACAGCCCCCCGAAGCCGAAGATCCCGGTAAAGCCGCCGCCCATGACCGCGGCGAGCTTGGTATCGAACATCAGCTTGCCGAGACTCAATCCCCCGCCGAAAAGGATCACCGTGCCCCAGTCGATCTGTTTCGCCTGCGGCCACTCGAGCGCCGGACGGCCGTTGCCGCCGGGAAGAAAAAAGAGCAGGGCCGCGGCGTACAGCGCCGAGGTGGATTCCGGCAGATGCGCTTCCATCCAAACAGCCGCCGGATGATTGTTGGGCAGCACGGCGGTCGCGATCGCCGGGACGAACCACAACAAAGAAAGCAGCGCGAAGGCGAACGCGACGCTGCGCTCGCCCGTCGTCCACGGACCCAACTGCTCGCGCTCACGGCGCACGTAGTCGCCGAGTCCAGCCGTGTCGACGCTGTCGTCGCGGTATAGCCAGCGGAGAAGAACGAAACAGAGGAGAAGCATCGCCGCCGTCATCGGCATCGTAACCATCGTCCAGCCGGCGAACGTGATCGGCGTGCGCGTCAGCTCCTCCGACATGCCGATCGCGATCAGATTGGGCGGCGACGCGATCGGCAACCCGATGGCGACGCTCGAGCTCCAGGTGAGCATCAGCATCATGGCGATCGCGTACGGGCTCTTGGTTTTTTCCGCGTCGCGGCCGAGCGCGCGCAGCAGGCCGAGACCGATCGGCAACATCATCGCCGTCGTCGCGGTGTTGCTCACCCAAAGGGAAATGACGCAGGTGACGAAGCCGATGGTGAGCAGGAGATTCCCGGCGCTGCGGCTGGCCCAAGGCTGCGACAGGATCGCGAGCGCGACGCGGCGGTCGAGACCGTGAACGCGCATCGCCTCGGCGACCATGAAGCTGCCGATAAAAAGGAAAATGACAGGATCGGAAAACGGCGCGAAAACGGTTTTCACGCTGCCGATGCCGACCAGGACCGCGAACGCCGGGGCGAGAAGCGCCGTTACTGGCGCGGGGATTGCCTCGGTGATCCAGAAACAGACTGCGAGGACGACGATCGCGAGGAGCCGATGCGCATCGGCGGGCAAACCGAGCGGCAGCAGATAGACGGCGAGCGCCACCGCCGGCGCCAAGAAAATGCGCCAGAGACGAAGCGGCGGTGTCTCGGTAGGCTCCTCGAGACTTCCGCTGACTTTCGCGATGGTCACGGCGTTTATCCTTGGACGCGAATTCTCGCGTCGACGATGACACAACCGCCGCCCGGCGGCAAGGCAAACACGGGATTGAGATCCAGCTCGACGATCTCGGGCGCCTCTTCGACGAGCCGCGAGATACGCAGCAGCACCTGCTCGATCGCCGGAATATCGGCCGCGGGATGGCCGCGATAGCCTTCGAGCAGACGATAACCGCGGATCTCGTGCACCATCTCGGCCGCGTCGCGATCGGTGAGCGGCGTGATGCGGAAGCAAACGTCTCTCAAAATCTCGACATAGACGCCGCCGAGGCCGAAGGCGATCAGCGGGCCGAAGAGCGGGTCGGCGGCGACGCCCATCATGACCTCGATGCCCGAGCGGATCATCGGCTGGACGAGCACGCCGTCCATCTCCTCGAGTTTTCCCGTCTCCGCCATGCGCGTGCGGATCTCGTCGAAGGCGCGGCGGACGGAATCTTCGTCTTCGACATCAAGCTGTACCCCTCCCACATCGGTCTTGTGGACGACTGAATGCGACGACAATTTCACCGCGACTGGGAATCCGAAGCCGCGCGCCAGCGCCGCGGCTTCGCCGGCGGTCTTAGCGATTCCCTCGCGCGGCAGGGGAAGGCGCATCGTCGTCAATACGGCCCGCACTTCCTCGCCGGTGAGCCAACTCGGGCCGCGAGAGGAGAGCGCGGCGGCGCAGATCGCGCGCGCCTTGCGCGGGTCGATGTCGGTGAAATCGGGCACGAAGCCGAGCGGCCGGGCGCGCCATTCGGCATAATCGGCGATTTTGCTCAATGCGCGGCCGGCGGCCTCGGGAAATTCATAGACGGGAATCTTGCCGCCCGGCGTCGCGATCGGCGCCGTTTCTTCCGCGGCCATCATGCAGGCGAGCACCGGCTTCTGATGTCGGCCGGCGGATACGCCGTCGCTGATCGCGCGCGCGACGTCTTCGGTGGTCGCGACGCCGATCGGGACGAAGATGACGATGACACTGTCGACCTCTTCCGCCGCCAAGACCGTTTCGACGGCGCGGCGAAAATGCTCCGGCGGCGCCGACGCGATCATGTCGACCGGATTGGTGAAGCTAGCTGCGGGAGGAAGAAATTCCGCGAGCACCGATTTCGTCAATGGCGAGAGCTCCGGGACCGAAAGGCCGTCCGCCTCGCAGGTATCGGCGCAGAGGATGCCGGGTCCGCCGGCGTTGGTGACGATCGCGACCCGGCCGCCGCGCGGCAGCGGCTGGCTCTCAAGCGCGGCGGCGAGATCGAACATTTCATCGAGCGTCTCGGCGCGGATGACGCCCGCCTGGCGAAAGAGCGCGTCGACCGCGACGTCGCTCGCCGCCAGGGCCGCGGTGTGCGACCCCGCGGCGCGGCTGCCCGACGGCGTGCGCCCGGCCTTAAGGGCGATGATCGGCTTGGTGCGGCCGACGCGCCGCGCGATGCGCGCGAAGCGGCGCGGGTTGCCGAACGATTCGAGATAGAGAAGGATGACGCGCGAGCGGTCGTCGCCCTCCCAGAACTGCACCAGGTCGTTGCCGGAGACGTCCGCTTTGTTGCCGACGCTGATGAACATTGAGACGCCCACGCTGCGCCGGCGCGCGAGCGCCAGAATCGCGAGGCCCAAAGCGCCGCTCTGCGAAGACATCGCGACCGCGCCCGGCGGCGGAAACAAAGGGGAGAACGAAGCGTTGAGGCGCACGCGCGGATCGGTGTTGATGAGTCCGAGGCAGTTGGGCCCGACCATGCGCAGGCCGTAGCCGCGGACTTTTTCCACCAGTTTTTGCTGCAGCTCGCGGCCACCTCCGCCGGTCTCGGCGAACCCGGCAGTGATCACGACCAGCGCCTTGACACCGCGCCCGGCGCATTCATCGACCACGCCCAAGACCGCGTCGCGCGGCACGACGATGACGGCGAGCTCGACGCCGTCGGGAAGCGCCGCGACCGAAGGGTAGGCGCGGAGCGATGCGATCTCGGCCGCGTGAGGATTAACGGGATAAATCGGACCAGCAAAGCGATTCGTCGTCAGCGCGTCGACCACCCTGTAGCCGATGCTCGACGGATCCCGTGAGGCGCCGACGACGGCAACGGAGGCGGGTGAAAAAAATGGCCGCAAGGATGCCGATGTCGCGACGCGGTCGCGCAGCTCGCTCTGCGCGACGCTTTCCTGGGTCGGCGCTGCGGCGAGATCAACTTCCATGCAGCCGTCTTTCGGCTCTTCGCGGATGGCAAACCCGGAGGAGCGAAACACCTCCATCATCCGCCGGTTGTCCATCGAGGTGATCGCCCAGAAGCGGCCGAAGCCGTTCCGCACCGCGAGGAGCGCGAGGCGTTCGAGCAGCAGCGCGCCGACGCCCTTGCCTTGAAAGGCGTCCGCGACGGCGAGCGCGACTTCCGCGCTGTCGTCGTTCCGGCCGATATAGGAGCCGACGCCGATGATATGCGGCGCCGCCTCCGTCGCGCGCGTAACGATCAGCGTAAAGACCTCGCGAGGATCCGACGAATCGCAAAAACGCTCGATCACCTTCTCGGAAGGCATTCCGGCGCTGAAGAAGCGCTGGTGGCGCGATTGGAGTGACAAGGCGGCGAAAAATAATCTCATCGCCGTACGGTCTTCCGGCCGCGACGGCCGGATCGATGCCGTCGAGCCGTCGCGCAGGATGACGCGGCCGGCCTCGGCGGAATCCTGGTAGATCGGCGGCAAAAAAAGCGGGCGGACGGCCATGGCAGTTCCTATCGAATTGTTCCGATCCAGTATTCTTTGAGCATCGCGCGCGCCGCCGGAGTGTGCGCGTTGCCGTAGCCCTTGGTTGCGAAAGCCTCGCTCGCATTCTCGCCGCACCATCGCGTGATCACGTTGGGCGCCGTCGGGTGCAGAGGTATATATTGCGTTACATTATATACGCCGCCGTCGATGATGATCCAGCAATCGCCTGCGGAATTGTGCCGCGCGACCTCCGCTCTCGGAACGGAGTTTTCCTCCGGCGCGCTTTTTCGATCCGGGGAGAGCCGCGCCAGAATGAGGATCGTCGCGGCGCTCGCGAAAAAGGCGATGAAGGCCGCGAATATGAGCCGTTTCACAGCCACGTGAAATCCTCGGACTGGATTCGCGCGCCTGAGACTCCGCGCGCCTTGAGCTCGCGCCGTGTCGCCGCGATAAAAACGGGCGGGCCGCACATATAGATGTCCCGAGCGGCGAAGTCGGGACAGGCCGCAGCGATGAACGCTCCCGTCAAAGCGCCTTCGCGCGCAAAGAAATGCTTTGTGAGTTTGAATCGGGGGACGCGCAAGGCGATCGCCTCGAGCTCGCCGATGAGGTGCGCGCGCGATTCGTCCTGGACGCAGTAAATCAGCTGGATGTCGGTGCGGTTTTCGACCGTCATCGAGCGAGCGCCGCTCAGAAACGGCGCGATGCCGATGCCGCCGGCGATCCATAGCGCCGGCGCGCCCGCTTTGCGCGCGGAGAAAAAGTCGCCGTAGGGCCCTTCGACGAGCGCGCGGCTGCCGCACGCGACGGTTTGCAGCGCGCGCGTGGCATCGCCGGCTTCTTTGATCGCGATTCTCAGCGCGTTTTCGCCGGGCGCTGAGGAGAGCGTGTACGGATGCTCTTCGTTGCGGCCCGAGGAGAGAGCGGGATCGAGCGGCGTGAGATAAGCGAATTGCCCCGGGCGGTAGTGCAATAGTTTTTTCTCGGGCTCGAGCGTGAGCTCGACGACGCCGCGATTGACCGTCTCTACGCGCGTAATAGTGTATCCACTTCGCGCCGTGTACGGTGCGATGAACTTGCGATAGATAAACGCCAGGAGCGCGAGGCCGCCGTAAACGAGCCACAGCGCGCGCCTCGAATCTTTCGCGGGAGGAAGCGCGTGGGCGAGCGCAAAGAGCATGGCGAGGCCGGAAAGCGCGTGCAGCGCCTTCCACCTTTGATACTCCGGCTGGCCGAAAAACCAGAACGTCGGGGCGAGAAACATCGCCATCGCCGCGAACGACAGCCAGCCTGCCCACACGCTCCACGCGCCCGCCGCCGGAAACAGAAGCGTACCGGCGGCCTCAATTGACACCCGCGCCGAGGCAAAGGCCAGGAGCAGCGGATGCGCCATGACGAGCACGAACGACGCGGCGCCGAGCAGGTGATGGACTTTCCAGAGCTTGGTCAAGCCGCCGAACCAAACATCGAGGCGCGGAACCCGCACGCTGATGACCGCGGCGAGGAGCAGCAACGACAAACCGAGGACGCCGGCGGCGGTGCCGGCAGCGGCGAGCGCCTCGCGCGACGGCGCTTCGCTCGCCGCGACAAAAACCGGGACGAGAGCAACGCAAACGATCAGAAGATTTGCAGGGCGTAAGTAAGACTGCATTCTCTTAATCGATGAAACGCTCGCCGCTGCGGCGGATTCTTACGCCGCGCGCGGCTTTTTTCGGCGCTCTACTCGATATCGGCGATTTTCCGCACGCCGTCGCCCCAATCCTCGACCTTGAAATCGTCGAACGACAGCATGATACGGTCCTTCTCTTCGATCGAAATCATCTTGCCGCCGTACTCCAAGAGGAAGGAGATCTTGACGATCAATTTATCCCCCTCGACGCCCAAGAGCGTCACCTTC
Organism: Verrucomicrobiia bacterium; assembly: GCA_035495775.1. Lineage (GTDB taxonomy): Bacteria > Desulfobacterota > Binatia > UBA9968 > UBA9968 > JAJPJQ01. The sequence goes on from DATJFG010000076.1 coordinate 21,896, forward strand.
TCCTCGTAATAGGAATATTCTTTCTTGGCCAGAATCGTTTTCACCCTCTGCCGGTTAAGCACTTCCTTCTCCGCTAAAAATCCAGGCATGTTTCCTCCTTGCCGCGCGCGATCATCCGAGAAATTCTAGAGGATAGCCACGGCGCCGGTAATATTTTTTAATTTCCTCCAGAAGAAAAAGCAGCGCGGTGCCGTGAAAAGCGAATACGTACACATGCCACGGAACCGGCGCAAAGAAATAAATTTTCGCCAGTGGGGTATAGAAAAACACATAGCAGAGGACGATTTCAAAGACGATGCCCAGAACGATCAGCGGGTTCGAAATGAAGTTCATCACGATGTAATGCCGCTCGAGAAACCCCGCCAGCCGCGATGTCGCCGCGACGAGCGGCCGTTCCAGGGCGGCGATTGCCTGTGAGCCGATCACGAACAGGAGCTTCACTGGCAGGAGCAGCAGGTTCGCGACCGGCAGAAAAAAAACGCGCGTCGCCTCGGACGGTTTGCCCGCGGAGAGACGGTATTGGAGCCGAGTGTCCGCAGGGTAAGCTTTCGGCGTCCAAGCGGAGATCGCTTGCAGCAGCTCGCGGCGATAACCGGGCTGGAGGAACTCGTGACTGAACAGCGAGGTCTTCCACGAGCGCTGGCAATGGACATTGGCGAGCTGGGTCGTGACGGCGGGAAAGAAGTAGGCGGTCAGTGTCTGAAGGTATTCGCGCGACGCTTCGCTCAATTGGAGCCCCTGCGGCGGCTGCGGCATCGCCCCCAAGCCGAGACCCGGCCGCCAATAGCCCAAAACCCACCCGAGGTAAAGGTAAGTTGCGTAACAGCTCAGCGTCACCACCGTCCCCTGAACGAAGTAGTTGCGCAGGATGAATCCCATGGAAAGGAGCTTTTGTTCGCGCGGGCGCGGCGGCCGCTCCATGATGCCCGGCTCGGGCGGCTCAACGCCCAGACCCATCGCCGGGATCAGGTCGGTGCCGACGTCGACCGCAAGTACGCCCATGACGGTCATCGCGAGCGGAACATCAGGAAAAAGCAACCAGACAATGTAAGGATACATTTCTAAAGGGTTGTGGTTAAAAATATAAGCCATGAACCGCCGGATATTATCGAAGACCGCCCGGCCTTCTTCGATCGCGGCGACGATCGAGCCGAAGTTGTCGTCGGCGAGGATCATGTGCGCCGCCTCCTTGGCGACGTCGTTGCCGCGAATGCCCATCGCGATGCCGATGTCGGCGCGCTTGAGGGCGGGCGCGTCGTTCACACCGTCACCGGTCACAGCGACGATCTCCCCCATTTCGCGCAGGAGCGAGACGATGCGGAGTTTATGCTCGGGGGCGACGCGCGCGAAGATCGGTTCGCCGCGCGCCAGCACGGCGCGGAGCCTCTCGTCGTCCATGTCGGAAAGCTCCGCGCCCGTGTGGGTTCCGAGAGGACCTCCTTGGCCGAGACCGATCTGTTCGCCGATACTCGCGGCGGTCAGCGCATAATCGCCGGTGACCATCATGATGCGAATGCCGGCGGCATGGCAGGCGCGGATCGCCGGCGCCACTTCCAAGCGGATCGGATCGGACATCGCGGCCAATCCGATGAAGACGAGCCGCCGCTCGACTTGCTCGACTTCATAATCCGACAAACCCTTCAGCTCGGCGTCATTTCGGTAAGCGAATGCCAACACGCGAAGGCCGCGCTCGGCCATCGCGTCGTTCTCCGCTCGAATGCGTCGCCGCTCTTCTTCAGTCAGAGGCACCGGCGCGCCGTCGGCGAGCACGAAGTCGCAGCACGCAAGTGTTTCGAGCGGCGCACCTTTGATGTAAGCGACCTGTTCGCCATCGACGTTTACGACGACGCTCATTCTCTTGCGTATCGATTCGAAAGGATTGAGATGAATCCGCTGATGCGTCCCGCGCATGCCGGCTTTTTCGGCGAGCGTGACGAGGGCGCCCTCGGTCGGCTCGCCGATGACACGGTAGTCGGTTCCGCTTTTCTCGATCTTGGCGTTGTTGCAGATGGACGCGCACTCGAAGAGCCGGCGCAGCGGAGACCATCCGGATATCTCCTCCGGCGCAAGACGGCGGCCCTCGACGCGGAACTCTCCTTCGGGCCGATAGCCCGCTCCCGAGACGTCGACGCGCTTCCCGTCGACGTACAGCGCCGCGACCATCATGACGTTCTGCGTCAACGTGCCGGTCTTGTCGCAGCAGATCACCGTCGTGCATCCCAGCGTCTCGACCGACGGCAGGCTCTTCACCAGCGCATGGCGCTTGGCCATCCGCGTCACCGCCATCGCGAGCGACAGCGTCACGGTGGGGAGCAGACCTTCGGGCACATTGGCGACGAAAAGCCCGATGAAAAAGACCAGCGCCTCGAAGAAGGAAAGTCCGGCGACAAGCCAGGCGAGCAGAAGAAAGACCAGGCCGAGCGCCCCGGCCAGGCCGGAGATGGCGAAGACGGTCCCGCGGAGTTGTTTTTGCAGCGGACTTTGCTCGGCTTGGATTCCCTGCGTCATTCCAGCGATCTGTCCGAGCTCCGAGTGCATGCCGGTGCCGATGACGACGGCCCGGGCGTGTCCGCGGACAAGGCTGGTGCCGGCAAAAACGATATTTGGCAGCTCGATCCAGAGAAATTGTCCTTCAATCAGAACCGGCCGGTCGGACTTGTAGCGCCGCGCCGGGTTGGACTCGCCGGTAAGCGACGCGTTGTCCACTTCGACCTCGTACGCTTCGACGAGCCGCGCGTCCGCGGGCACGACGTCCCCCTCGTCCAAAAATATCACATCGCCGGGCACCAGCTCCGCCGCGTCGATTTCGTGATCGCACCCGTCTCGTACAGCGCGTGCCCGTTGCGCGACGAACTTCTCGAGCGCCTCGAGCGCGCGATCGGATTTCTGCTCCTGAAAAAACGCGAACAGACCGTTGAGCAAGACGACGGCGAAAATGGCGAAACCGAGCTCGGGCATCGCGACAGCGGGGAGAAAGCATAGAAGCGCCGCGATCCAGAGCAATATTGCGAAGAAGCTGAAGAGGTTCTTCAGCAATTTGAGATACCACGGAGTTCTCCGAGGCTTCTGCAATCGATTGAGGCCGTAGCGCTCCAGCCGCCGGCGGGCTTCGATCGTTGTGAGTCCGTTGGAGAGATCGGTCCGGAGCTCGAAGGCGACTTGTTCCTGAGCCAAATTGAGGTAAGTTGACTTGCCGGCCTTTTGTTCCGCTCGCGCGATGATCTTCAAGGCGTCCTTGGCGTCGTGCTGCGCGATTATCTCTTCTTTGATCGCCGGCAAAAGCGAGCTCAATCGCTGCAACATCTGTAAATGCTCCTCCGTTCGGTCGGCCGGAGTCGCGAGGAAAACGAGAAGGCTGATTTGCTCTCCGTTCATCGCCATGCCGCGCGGCGCCACACCGAGCAGGAGCTCGGGTCGAGGCAATCCGTCGATGCGGACATGCGGAATAGCGACACCGTTTCCAAGACAGCTGTACGGCGTATCGCCTGAGCCCACCGCACGGCGAAAGTCCTCGATGCGATCGGGGAAAGAGGTGCGGGTGAATAGTTTTTCCAAAGCTTGCGGGATTTCTCCCGTAAGCTCCATCACAATCTTTTCCGGCCTGAGCAGCTCGACGATCATCGCACAAAGTTTGTGGTTCGACCCGCGCGTAGCGCTCGAAAACTGCAGGCGCGGCTCAGGAGGTGAGCGAGGGCCGCTGTCAGCGCCAATAGCAGAATCCAAACAGCGCCGATCGACGATCCTGCGTCTCGGGTCAAGATTGCCAGGCAGACAAAGAGCGCCAGATGTTTGCTGAGCTTCAAAAGGACGGGCGCGATCGCGTGCATCACTCAGAGTCCAAATTCGTTTTTAAAAATGACCGTCGAATGCCTGTAAACTTGAGCAAGAAATGTGCCCCGGTTTTGCCGGGGAGGCCGACGGAAGCCATTGAATCGCCTGGGGAATGTTTCAAGCGCGTCGGCACGGCCCCATGTTTTCGCAATGAGAAGAAAGCCGGCAGCGCTTAAATTGACTCGGAAGCTCGCCGCAGAACCCAGTTGAAGGTGATTTCGCGATAGATGTTACCGTTACTGTTTGTTTACGGCTTGTTCTCTTTCTTTAACCAGCCATTTTTCTTAATATTGCAATCGTGCCATTATATTTTAGCAAGTTTGCAAATGTACCGTCAGAAATTCTTAACGTTTCGCCGACGTCGAATCCTGGCACATAGTTTGCGGCTGCTCGCATGCAAGACAACCCTAAAGGTTCGCTTTCACTAGAATTGAATTCCCTACACCAACCGCGGTTATATGAAATATGAACATCATTGGTGCGACAGACGTGTGGCGGCTGAGAAGCGGCGATGAGTAAGACAATCGATGTCGTTGCAAGGGGCCGAACGATCGCGTCGCGCTGCAGAAGAGCCTGCGCCTTTACGAACACGCGCTGACCGAGCGCTGGCGAGCGAATCATGAGCGGATCGATGATATGACAAAGAAACTCTTTTCCCCCGACGCTGGCCTTGGCGCGCTCTAGGAGCGGCGGCGGAAAAACCAAAAGGAGAATCAGTGATGGGTGAGACTCGGATCGAAAAAGATACGATGGGCGACATCGCGGTCGCCTCGGACCGCTACTGGGGCGCGCAGACTCAGCGCTCGGTTAAATATTTCCAGGCCGGCGCCGGCCGCGACACGATGCCGCGGGAGCTGATCAAGGCTTTAGGCATTCTCAAAAAGGCGGCGGCTCAGGCGAATATGGAACTTAAGCTTCTGGAGAAGGAAAAGGCCGATCTCATCGTTCGCGTCGCCGACGAAGTGATCGCCGGCAAGCTGGACGACCATTTTCCTCTCGTCATTTGGCAAACGGGCTCGGGCACGCAGACGAACATGAACGTCAACGAGGTGATCAGCAACCGCGCGATCGAGCTCGTCGGCGGCGTCATGGGGAGCAAGAAGCCGATTCACCCGAACGACGACGTCAACAAGGCGCAGAGCTCGAACGACAAGTTCCCTACGGCGATGCACATCGCCGCGGTGGAGGTCTTGGGACACCTCGCCGCGGCGGTAAAGGACTTGAAGAAAGTCCTGGAGGAGAAGTCGAAGGCGTACGCGAACGTGATCAAGATCGGCCGCACGCATCTGATGGATGCGGTGCCGCTGAGCCTCGGCCAGGAGATCTCCGGCTGGGCGCAGATGCTGGAAAACGATCTCAAGCGCATCGCCGCGACGCTGCCTGGGCTCTACGAGCTCGCGCTCGGCGGCACGGCGGTCGGCACCGGCCTCAACACCCATCCCGATTTCGCCGAGCGCGCGGCGGCCAAGATCGCCGCGCTGACCGGGCAGCCGTTCGTCAGCGCGCCGAACAAGTTCGAGGCGCTGGCCGGACACGACGCCGTCGTTTTCGCGCACGGAGCGCTTAAGACGCTCGCCTGCTCGCTCATGAAGATCGCCAACGACGTGCGCTGGCTCGCCTCGGGCCCGCGCGCGGGACTGGGTGAGCTCATGATCCCGGAGAACGAGCCGGGCAGCTCGATCATGCCCGGCAAGGTGAACCCCACGCAGAGCGAGGCGATGACGATGATCTCGGCGCAGGTGCTCGGCAATGACGTCGCGGTCAACATCGGCGGCGCGAGTGGCAACTTCGAGCTCAACGTCTTCAAGCCGCTCATGATTCACAACCTCATCCATTCCGCGAAGCTTCTCGCTAAGGGGGTGGAGGGCTTCAATCACCACTGCGTCGCGGGCCTCGAGCCCAACGCTGCGCGCATCGACGAGCTAATGAAGAAAAGCCTCATGCTGGTCACCGCGCTGAACCCCCACATCGGCTACGACAATGCGGCGAAGATCGCCAAAAAGGCGCACGCAGAGGGAACGACCCTCAAGGAGGCGGCGCTGGCGCTTGGCCTCGTCAAAGCCGAGGACTTCGACAAATGGATCAACCCCAAGGAGATGATCAAGCCCGGAATGTGAGGCCGGCAGCGCGACCGGCCTGGCGCTCAAATGCCCTGGCGTAGACTCAGCTCGATCAGATCCTAACTATCCCAGCTCTACCGAGCGCTCGGCAGCGGCTCGAGCTCGCCAATGAGCAGTGGACCGCGCCGCGGTGAGCAGCCCGTGGAGAGATCATCGCTCAGCTTGCAAAAAACGCCTCTAAGGGAACTTTCGTGAGTTCGTCATGGGCTTCTTGCAGGGACGATCGTTGCACGCTGGTGATCGGAAATTCGACGCTGGCAACAAGACTTAACGCGACATTGACGGCTTTCAGCCCTGCATGGTCCTTTCCAAACGCAGGTCCATTTCGCCCGGAACGGAGTCGTTCCCGTCAAACCATCGCGAAGCCGCGCGAGGTCGCGCTGAATTTGATCCGCACGTATCTCGGCATCGCGCCCCGGGAGTTTGGCGGCGCAGGCGAGCTCGTCGATGATTTTCTGTCGTTGTTCGGAAAGTGAGGCTGTATCCATAACCGCGCCGCTATTGTGCCGTACGAAAATAGTCGATGGGACGGAATCCGGATGCTTTGCCTGCCGATAGCAATACGGAACGGAGAATATAGCCGCTGGCGAGAGTCGCTACTGCCGCAAGAATAGACAATCGCCTGGAAGGACGCTTTTTCAGTAGAGTGGCGCCTTCGATGACCAGCGGGGCGATAATTCCAAGCGCTTTGTAATCGCCCGCGAAAGCCGCAGCTCGCGCCGGAGACGACAATAGGGGCTGATGGACTCGCGAAGTTTCCGGAAAGATAAACTGGCGCATTCACGCGTGCGGTCGTCCGGCAACGCGAGGAGCGGCTACGAAAGCAGTTAAAACGAGTTATAAGAAAATATTTTCACTGCACCGGCGCGCTGGCGTCGCATCGGCGATGTCATGCGGCCATGGATGAAGATGGACCCGTTGAAGCCCTTCCGCTACGGCTCCAATTGGAAGAGTCTGCCGGGAGGATTCCCGGCCTCGAACTTCACGAGCTTCACCCGCGGGACGGAGACGTCGCTGCAAAGCTTGCGCATTCTTACGAGCTCGATGGGAGCGCTCCAGTCGGTTCTCGACTCGCACGAGACTTGCGCGCAGCCGATCTGCTTGAGCCACGAGCAGACTTTCACGTCGTGGCCGGCTCGATCCACCAGCTCGGTCAGACGCGAGGTGCTGGATTTCTCCGTGCCGTCTTCCATATGCGCGACTTGCACCATCGAATAGAAGACGCCGCCGACTTCCAGCAAGCTCAGGACCCGCTCGACGAATTCGGACAGCGTGTCGGTATAAGAGAAGCCGCCGTACACGTCGGTAATGATCTGGAATTTTCCCAGCTCCGCGGGCGAATACTGCCGCAGGCGCCTGCCGGCGAGGTATTGCATGCGGCCGTCGAGGAGCGTCGCCTGCCGCCGCCATTTGTCGGTCCGGCGGTCCTCGATCGAGAGCGCCACGGCGCTCGCCCGGCCGGCCAGCCTGGTGCACTTTCCCGCCGGCAGCGCATCGTCGCCGGCGGCTGCATAGTAGTCGAGTATCGCCTCTCCCGCGCCCGCGCCGACATCGAGCCAGTGGTCGGAGCCGCCGAGGCTGCCGAGCGCGTCGCAGAAGCCGGCGGGAAGAAGCTCCGCGTACTCCGAGAGCGCCCGGCCGGTGATGTAACCGCTCGGCACGTCGGCGCCCCGGCTGTGGTAGATTTTTTCCTGCTTCTCGATCTCCTTCTCAATCCGCGGCTGCGCAGGCTCCTGCGTCCAGGCGGCTTGCAGTCCAAGCGACTGGACGACGATGACGACCACAACGGCGGGCCGCATCGCCGCCGTCTTCCATCTTTGCAACGACGATCTCATTGAACGAATGATGGCCTGTTCCTCCTCACGGTGAAAAATATGCCGTTCTTTTACCTGCTCGGGCAGCGACCGATGTCATCGCTCTACGGCTCCATTTTGAACCGTCTGCCGGGAGGATCGCCCGCCTCGTACTTTAACACCTTCACGCGCGGGACGGAGACCTCGGCGCAAACCTTTTTAACGGTTATCTGCTCGGTAGGCGCCTGCCAATTGCTCTTCGATTCGCAGGTAACCTCGACGCATGTGGTTCGCTTGAGCCAGGAGCAAACTTTCTCATCGCGCCCGGCTGCGTCCACCAGCTCTGTCAGATACGAGGTGTTGGGGTTGTCTTTGCCGTCTGCTAAATGCACGCTCTGCATCAGCGTGTAGAATACGCCACCGGTTTCCAGCAATCGCAGCGTCCTCTCCAGGAATCCCGACAGGTCTTCGGTATAGGAGAAGCCGCCGAAGACGTCCGTAATGATCGAGAATTTTCCCAGCTCCTCGGACGAGTACTGCCGTAGGCGCCTGCCGGCGAGATATTGCATGCGGCCGTCGCCGAATCTCGCGGCCTGCCGACGCCACTTATCGGTCCGGCGGTCCTCGATGGACAGCGCGACCGCGCTCACCCTGCCGCCGGCGCCCGAGCACACTTTACCCGGCGCCGAGTCGTCGGCGGGCGCGTAGTAGTCCAATATGGCCTGCCCGGCGCCGGCTCCGATATCCAGCCACCGGTCGGAGCTGCCGAGAGAGCCGAGCGAGCCGCAGAAGCCGGAGGGAAGAACTTGGAGGTAGCTCAAGAGCGTTCGACCGGTGATGTAGCCCTCGGGAACGTCGGCGTCGCGGCTGTTATAGATTTTTTCCTGCTTTATCATTTCCTCGTCGATCCGCGGCTGCGCAGGCTCCTGCGGCGAGGCGGCTTGCAGCCCAAGCGCCTGCACGGCGACGACGATCAGAGCGGCCAGGCGCGCCCGCGCGGTGTTCGATCCTTTCACGGAATGCATAATAACTATTTTCTCCTCGCGTTGAAAAAGATCTCTTTATTCATTGCCTCTTCAAAGCTGTTCCAGGCGTAGTCGATGCCGCCTCCCGCCGCCATGCTGAAAGCGGCGGCGGTGAGCGCACTGACGAAAGTGATCTGCGCCTCCTCGGTGTCGTCGGGGCTGTCCTCAAACGCCCGCAGCGTGCGCTCGGTCGGATACTGCGCGTCTTCGTGGACCGTGTCGCGTATCGAGATCTCTCCGACCCCGGCCGGAATGAACCGGTAGAACTGCCCGCGATTGCGGGTAGGCCGGATGTACTCGTCCGCGCCGATCACCATCACCGGAACGTTAATCCGCTTCAGCAGCTGCGGGAGCTGGCGGCCGATACCGGCGGGATCGAGCAGGACGCCGCCGATCGCCGGGGCGCCTTCCCCCAACGCGGCGGCGACGGCGGTCGCGCCAAAGGAGTGGCCCGCGAGAATGATTTTGTCGGAGTCGATGCGGGCGTCGATGAGCCGCGCGCTTCCATGAATGGCGCCGACGAGCGCGGCAAGCGTCTTGCCGTTGGCGATCCACGGGCCCCGGTTGGGCAGGTCGATGGCCATGCCATGCATGCCCCACGAGGCCAGGTGCATCGCTTGGAACGCGTGGTCGTCCTTCGAATTGTCCTGGCCGTGCAACACGATGATCAAGGGGGCTTTCTGCGCGGCGCCGCAGAGGTATAAATCTGCTTGCACTGCGGGAACGGAAGCGAGCGGGATTTCCAGGCCTCTGCGCTCGATGACGGCGAAGGGGCCGCGCGACCTGAACTGCGCTACGTCGGGCTTGCGGGATAGCAGATATCGCTGCAGCTCGGCGGGGTCGGCGACCTTGATTGCCGTGACTTGGGTGACGGGGAACCGGCGCGCACAGCCGGTTACATGAGCCGCGAGGCCGATGAGCAGAAGGGCGGAAATGCAAAATCCTAATCGCTGGTTGCCGGCGGCGGATCGTGGCGCATTAGCAACGCGGCGACGAGAAAGGCAAGTGTTAAGATCCAAGGTCAACCTAAGCGTACCGTGTTTCAGTCGCAGTTCTTTAGCTTAGACTCCTGACAGCGCCGCGCCATCTCGTGCGCGGCGGCGATCTGCCCGGCGGTCATTTTCGCTGCCATTCGATCCCGATTCTTTGCCGCCGTATCTCCGGCGAGCGTAAACCACATCTGCGCCCGCACCAAGTCCTGCCCGACGCCTATGCCGTCGGCGTACATCGCCGCGAGATGCATTTGTGCCGATGGGTCTCCCTGGGCCGCCGCGAGGCGATACCACTTCACGGCCTCGGTAAAATCCTGCGGCACGCCTTGCCCTTTCTCATACGCCTGACCGAGACTCAACTCTGCCGGCGCGTATCCCTGCGCCGCCCCGAGGCGATACCACCTGACCGCCTGCGCGTAATCCTGCGGCACGCCATTCCCCTCCTCATATAATTGACCCAGCCTCATCTGCGCCCATTCGTCTTCCCGCGCCGCCGCAAGTCGATACCACTTCACTGCTTCGTCGAAATCCTGCGGCACGCCCTGCCCCTTCTCGTAAGCGAGGCCGAGACTATACATCGCCGGGGCATTTTCCTGTGCCGCCGCGAGTCGATACCACTTGATCGCCTCCGCAAAATCCTGTGGCACCCCTTTCCCCTCGGCATACATTTGACCCAACCTTCTCTGCGCCCATTGGTGGCCCTGCTCCGCGAGCCGGCGAGAGCGTTCGATCTCCTGAACATCATTGCCGCGCTCGCGCGCAGCGCCAGCGCCGTCCAATTGGAAGTGCCGCCGTGGAGGATATCCCGGCTCGAAATTCAATAATCTCATCCGCGGGACCGAAGTGTCGCTGCGAATCTTCCGAATGTTGATCAGCTCGGTGGGCCTGGTCCAGCCGCTCCTCGATTCGCAGGTAACCTCGACTCCGGCTATTCGCTTGAGCCAGGAGCACACGGTCTCGGGGCGGCCGGCGGCATCCTCCAACTCGGTGAGATAGTGGCTGCCCGGTTCGTCGTTGCCGTCTTCCAAGCGCACACCCGGCACCAGCGTGTAGAAGCTGCCGCCGATCTCCAGCAAACCCAGCACCTTCTCCACGAACTGGGATAAATCTTCGGTGTAGGTGAAGCCGCCGAACACGTCGGTAATGAGCCGGAATTTTCCCAGCTCCTCGTCCGAATACTGCCGCAGGCGCTTGCCGGCGAGATACCGCATGCGGTCGCCGCCGACACTCGCGGCCTGCTGCCGCCACTGGTCCGTCCGGCGATCCTCGATGGAGATCGCCACCGCGCGCGCCTTAGGGCCGGGCCGCGCGCAGTTCTTACCCGACGGCGCGCCGCCTGCGACTGTGTAGTAGTCCAATATCGCCTGCGCTTGGCCCGCGCCGATATCGAGCCATCCGTCCGAGCGGCCCAGCGCGCCGAGCGCGTCGCAGAAGCCGGCGGGAAGAAGCTCCGCGTAGAGTGAGAGGCCGCGGTTCGTGATGTAGCTCCGGGGAGCGTCGGCGTCCGGTCTGCTGTAGATTTTTTCCTGCTTCTCGACTTGCTTCTCGATCGGCGGTGGCGCAGGTTCCTGCGGCCAGACGGCGCGTACGCCAAGCGCCTGCAGGACGATGACGATCATAACCGCGAGGCGCGCTCGTTCGGCGGTCGATCCGGCGAATGCAGGTTTTACTGAAGGCATGAACAATTCATTTCGCCTCGCGTGCAGCCCAAGGAAAATAATTACGGCGTTGAGCAAGGTTCAAAAAACATCTCAATATTGCCGACGAAACGGAATGTATTCAAGGCAGGTGTAGCGAACGCGTTTATTTGGCTCCTGATTACGAAACCGCTCAACCGGACTGATGGGGGAATGAGATAATATAGAATTTGCATTACGCTTAATTTCGCGTCATTTTGACTGAGTTTGGTAGCAGAATGGTAGGCGACAGGCCATCAAGCGGCTTTAATAACTGCGTGGATTTTAACACCGAACAATATCTGCTCGACTGCAGATCGTCGATCGATAATGCCCTAGAGCACTACCTTAAAAAAAGGAATCGTCGGGTCACGTCAGTCATTCATGAAGCCGTCTGTTACGGCGTTTTGGATGGGGGCAAAAGATTTCGTCCCATATTGACACTGACGGTGGGTGAATTGTTCGGCGCGAAACGGCAGCTCCTGCTGCCGTTTGCGTGCGCTATTGAGTTGATTCACTGCTATTCGCTCATCCATGACGATCTCCCGGCTCTCGACAATGACGACCTGCGCCGGGGAAAACTTTCGTGTCACAAGCGATTCGGCGAAGCGATAGCGCTTTTGGCCGGAGATGCTTTGCTCACCGAGGCGTTCTTTATTATGTCGGATGCTAGATTAGCCGGGGCTTTAGGCGCGCCTCTGTTTTCAAAGCTCATTCGGGAGATTTCGGAGGCGGCCGGTATCAGAGGAATGATCGGCGGGCAAAGCACCGAGCTCGAACTGGCCAACCGCAAGGTGACGCCGGCGGTTCTGGAAAAACTCGACGGCTTGAAAACCGGAGCCTTGATCACGACCGCCGCGCGCGTAGGTGCGATCATCGGCGGGGCCGGCGTCAAGGACCTCGAACGCGTTACACGATATGCAAAGGCGTTGGGCTTGGCGTTTCAGATCACGGACGATATTTTGGATAGCGATGAAATATCCAGCGATAAAAGCGATCCGAAAAGCATGGTCAATTATTTGTCTGTCGCCGAGCCGACGCGCGCTCGTAAACGCGTTAAGAGTCTGTTAGCGAAGTGTTTGAGAGAGATGCGGCTCTACGGCCGCGCAGCCGAGCCCCTGCGTGAGCTTGCGTGCTACGTTGCTCTAAGAATAGCTGCCGATACAAACGATATCAGGTCGGTCAGCGTCGACAAAAGGCAGCGGGCTGAACGCGAATCTCCATCGACGTCATCCGTGAGAGAGAAATAATGCCGGCTTATAGCGACCGCGGTGTGTCTGAATCCGTCGCGCCAGGCCCGGACGCCATGCACCCTCAAAAGTCTTTCCATAACGACGATGATTTTCAATCTGCGATGTTGCAGGGGGTTTCCCGAACGTTCGCCTTGACGATTCCCGAGCTCCCGACCGGCCTCTGCCGCGTCGTATCCAATGCCTATCTTCTATGCCGCATCGTCGACACGATCGAGGACGAGCCGGATCTCAGCGGCGCGGAGAAAGATTATTTTTGCCGCGCGTTCTTGGGTGCGTTCGACGACGCGCCAAGCGCCGAGCGTTTCGCCCGGCAGCTTTGCGCGTCGCTTTCGGCTCGAACGCTCCCCGCCGAACACGAGTTGATCCGCAACGTTCCCCGGGTCGTTCAAATCACCAGAAGCTTCTCCGAGCCGCAGCGCGAAGCGCTCCGGCGCTGCGTCGGCGCGATGGCCAAAGGCATGGTGGAATTTCAGCTGAGCGGCGACAAACTTGGGCTGCAAAGCCTAAAGGACCTGGACCGATACTGCTATTTCGTCGCCGGTGTGGTGGGGCAGATGCTGACGCGGCTGTTTTGTCTGCACTCGCGGGAAATCGCTAAGAACCAGGATTCCTTAATGGCCCTTGCGGTCTCTTTCGGCCAGGGACTGCAGATGACGAACATCCTCAAAGACGTGTGGGAGGATTATCAGGCCGGCGCCTGCTGGCTCCCGCGGAATATTTTTGCCGAAGAAGGTTTCGACCTGAGCGATCTGCCGGCGGCGAGTAAACGGCGGGGCTTTGAACGCGGCATTCGCCGTCTCATCGGAATTTCGCACGGTCATTTGAGAAATGCCTTGACTTAGTCCCTACTGATCCCGAGCGAGGAGGCGGGGATTCGCAGCTTCTGTCTCTGGGCGCTCGGGTTCGCCGTGCTGACGCTGCGGAAAATCAACCGTCATCTCGACTATACCGACGGCGAGCGGGTGAAAATTTCGCGGCTGAGCGTCAAGGCGACGATTCTCGCGACGCGCTGGACGCGGCAAAACGACGCGCTGCTGCGGCTTCTTTTCTCGCTCGCCGCGACGGGACTGCCTTTATCCCCTGTGTCGCCCGCGTGCGGCGAGCCCGCGGCGAGTTCCCAGTCTCCGGAAACAATTTGACATCGCCGAACGCGTTGGATCCGGGGAAGCTCAGGAGAGCGGGCAGCGTGAACCGTTCAAGCCGACGCAACCTGGAGCAGGCGATCGAGCGCGCCGCCCGCGCGCTCATCGCTTTGCAGCGCCCCGACGGCTACTGGTGTTTCGAGCTGGAGGCGGATTGCACGATCCCCGCCGAGTACATTCTCATGCTCCACTATCTCGGCGAATCGGACGAGACCCTCGAACGAAAGCTCGCCGCCTATCTCCGCGCGCACCAGGGGGAAGACGGCGGCTGGCCGCTCTACTACGGCGGCCCGGCCGAGATCAGCTGCTCGGTCAAAGCATACTACGCGCTGAAGCTTGCCGGAGACGACGTTGAAATGCCGCACATGGCGCGCGCCCGCGAGACGATCCTGAGACTCGGCGGCGCCGCGCGCGCGAACGTCTTCACGCGCATCATGCTGGCGGTGTTCGACCAGATCCCATGGCGCGCCGCGCCATTTCTGCCCGTGGAGCTCGTTCTACTGCCGCGCTGGTTTCCGTTTCATCTCTTCAAGGTCTCTTACTGGTCGCGCACCGTGATGGTTCCGCTGTTCATCCTCTACACCTTCAAGGCGCGCGCGAAAAATCCCAAAGGCATTTCGATCCCGGAGCTCTTCGCGACCGACCCCTGGCGGGAGACGCGCTATTTTCACACGCGCTCCGCTTTGGGCCGCGCGCTCCTCGCGCTGGATCGTCTCGGACTCAAGCTCTACCCACATATGCCAGAGCCTTGGCGCCGCCGCGCGCTGAAAAAGGCAGAAGCGTGGATTTTGGAGCGGCGCAACGGCGACGGGGGTCTCGGTGCGATCTTTCCCGCGATGGTCAATGCCTATGAAGCCTTGGAGGTGCTCGGCTATCCGGCGGATCATGCTTTTCGCGCCGAGCAGCGTAAGGCGATCGAAGACCTTCTCGTCGTCAATGAACAAAGCGCGTACTGCCAGCCGTGCGTTTCCCCCGTATGGGACACGGCGTGGGCGTGCATCGCGCTGCAAGAGGCGGGCGGCGAGGCGGGCCGGGCCGCGACTGATATGGCCTTCGATTGGCTCGCCGCGAAACAACTGTTCGACGAGCCGCAGGACTGGCGCGCCGCGCGGCCGTTCGTCAGGGGCGGCGGCTGGCCGTTTCAGTTCGAAAATTCTTATTATCCCGACCTGGATGACACCGCCGCCGTGGCCTATGCGATGCACAAGAGCGGTGAGGCGACTTTTGTCGACGCGATCGAGCGCGCGGCCGAATGGATCGCCGGCATGCAGTCGGCGAACGGCGGCTTCGCCGCGTTCGACGCCGACAACGATCACACCTACTTGAACGAAATACCCTTCGCCGATCACGGCGCGCTGCTCGATCCGGCGACTGAGGATGTGAGCGCGCGCTGTGTGATGCTGCTGGCGCGGCTCGGACCGAAGTATGAAGCCGTCCAACGTAAATGTCTCGACTATCTTTTCCGCGCGCAGGAAGCGGACGGGTCATGGTTCGGCCGCTGGGGCACGAACTACATCTACGGCACGTGGTCCGTGCTGATGGGCATCGAAGAAATCGTCGAAAAAGAACACGAAGCCGTGCGGCGCGCGGCCGCCTGGCTTAAAACCGTGCAACGCGCCGACGGCGGCTGGGCCGAAGGATGCGATACGTATTTCGATGCCTCCAAGCGCGGTCGGGGCGAGCGCAGCACCTCTTTTCACACGGCATGGGCGCTTTTTGGACTCATGAGCGCGGGCGAGGCGCGGTCCGATGCCGTCGGCCGCGGCGTCGAATTCTTGCTTCGAACGCAGCGCCCCGACGGTTTTTGGCGCGATCCCGAGTTCAACGCGCCAGGTTTCCCGCGCGTCTTTTATTTGAAATACCACGGCTACGACAAATATTTTCCTCTGCTGGCGCTCGCGCGTTACCGCAATCTCACGACCGAAGGCTGATGCTCGGCATCCTCGTCGCGCTTCCTTGGGAGCTGAAAACCCTGACGCGCGAAAAGATTCCCCCCTATTCGTGGCAAGCGCTGACGCCCCGGACGCTGGTCGCCGTCTCGGGCATCGGCGCCGCGCGTGCCGGCGATGCAGCTTCGCTTCTGATCGCGCAAGGCGCGACCGAGCTTTTAAGCTGGGGCTATGCGGCCGGACTCGACGATCGCTTACAATCAGGAGCCCTGCTGCTTCCCGAGCGCGTCATCGGCGCAAGCGGCGCAAGCTACACCGTCGATCGTCAATGGCATCGCCGTATTTATGTCGCCATGGCATCGAAGCTTGCGGTATACACGGATGCGCTGGTCGAAACCGCCGCCATCGTGAAAAGTCCGGCGGAAAAACGCGCATTGGGCGAGCGCACCGGAGGGGCCGCAGCCGACATGGAAAGCGCTGCGCACGCGCGCGCGGCGGCGGAGCGCGGAATGCCGTTTCTTGCGGTCCGTTCGATACTCGATATCGCGTCGACGGAGATTCCCGAAAGCGTTCTGCAGGGGATCGATGCCCAAAGCGGTGTCGCCGCCGCAAAAATTATCTTCGCCGCCTGCCGCGCGCCCGCGGATTGGGGCAAATTGATTCGCCTGGCGCTTCAGTTCGGCGCCGCGCAAAGCAGCCTTAAAAAAGCGAAACCGTTCGTGCTCGACAGCTCGCCCTGTTGACTCGACAGTCAATCGGCCCGCCGGTAGACCCTTCCTTTCCAGCGCGTCTGCTCGCCGCGCCAGTAGCGCACGGCCGAGGTCCAGGTCATCGCGAGGAAGAACGCCGCGATGACCGGCAGGCAAGCCGCCCACGCCCACGAGCGGCGATAGAATCGCAGGATCGGCACATAGGTGAAAAACATGATCGCGAGCGCGGCGAGCGAAAGCGCGCGCGCGACGGCATTCGTCGAGGCGGCGAGCGCGACTGGAAAGACGTAAACGAGGAGCAGCGCGAGCGTGCAGAGGAGCAATCGGGCGGCGGAATGGCGGAGCTCGAAAAAGGCCGAGCGCGCGACCATGTCCCAGATTTCTTCGAGGCTGCGGTAGCTGCGTATACTGCGCACCGAATGCGTGAGGCCGAGCCAGATTTTAAACCCCCGCGATTTGACTCTCGCGGCGAGCGCGCAGTCGTCGATCACCGCGCCGCGGATCAGGGCGAAGCCGCCGATCTGCTCCAGCACGGCCGTCTCCACGAGAATGCAGCCGCCTGCGGCCGCCGCCGTCGTTCCTCGCGCGGAGTTCACGGCGTGAAACGGATAGAGGATCTTGAAGAAGTAGACGAACGCCGGCATCAGCAGCTTTTCCCAAGCCGACAACATCGGCGGTGCGGCCATCAGCGAGACGAACGGAATGTTTTCGCGGCGCATCTTTTCGCTCATCGCGGCGAGAACGCCGCGCTCCAGGCGGATGTCCGCGTCGAGCAGCAGCGTATAAGGCGTAGCGACGAGTGTCCTGCCTTGCTCGAGCGCCCAAAGCTTGCCGCTCCATCCGGCGGGCAGCGGTGGACTTTCGACCACATGAATCTCCGCCGGAAGCTGTCGAACTTTCTCGCCGGTTGCGTCGTCGGAGCCGTCGTCGATTACAATGATCTTGAGTCCCGCCCACTGATCGCTCAATGCGCGCAGCGTTTCTTCGATGACCTCCGCTTCGTTGCGCGCGGGAATCAATGCGGTGATTTCGCTAAGCGCCGCGTCGTCGGTTGTGTGGCTTGCGTCGAGAACTTCTCGATTGCGCCATAGCCCCAAAGGCGAGAGTGCAAAGACGGCCCACAGGACAGCGCAAAGCGCCGCGAGGCCTATTAAAAACGCATCCATATGACGCCGTTTCGAGCACCATCCAAAGCACGACGGCGACTGCGGCGCAATCCGGCTCTGGTTGACGGATAGGCATGCCTCCAGTAACGTTCGAGAAGAATACCGAGACGATTCGATGAATGCTCAGAGCGAGACGCGCATCGCGGCGGCAGCGGCGGACGAGAGGATAGAGGCGGATCCGTTCGTCGCCGATATCAGCCGGCTGCTGCTGACTTTCGTTTGCGTCGCCGCGATCGACATAGTCGTCGTCTCTTTGTTCACGCACCGCCTGCGCTTTTGGTTCCCGCTGTGGCTCGATCCAGACTGGGACGCGCGCCCGGACCCCTGGGTCGTCTATTCGCAGTCGTATTTTGCCGGCATTCTAATGATCCCGTTTCTCTGCCGGATCATCGATCGCGATTTACTCGCCGGCTCCGCCGTCACGCGCGCGGCTTTCTGGTCGCTCTCCGCCGTGATCTTTGTGTTCGTTCTCTGGTGGAAGGGCGCGCTCATGCTGCAATACCATAAACAGTACGAGATGCTCGGCTGGGTGGCGCTCACCGGCGCTGTCTGGGCGGCCATTCGCATGACCGGCATTCTGCCGCCGTGGGTTCGCGGACTGTCGCGGAGGCGCATGTTGGGCACATTAAGCTTTTCACTTGCGCTCTTTTTCCTCGCGATGAGCGTCATCGATCCATTCATTCAGATAGGCGTCCAGCGCCTGTCGTGGTCTGTCGGCCTCGCGATTGAAATCGGCTTCTTCGTTCCCGCCGGCGTCATTCTGATGATAACGTCCCGCCGGTTCCGCGAATGATGGAGGCGCGCCTGCGCCGTCGATGCTGACAATACTCGCATGAAGGCGATCACCTTCGAGCTTTCGCTCGGGCGCATCGCCGCCGCCAAGATTCTCGGCGCGGCTTCGCCGCGGGCGTTCGTCTCGAGCTTCGGACCCGTGCGCTGCCGGAACGTGCCGGACCCGAAGCTGCGCGGCGAGGATTGGGTGCTCGTTGCGCCGCATCTCGCGGGCATCTGCGGCAGCGACGTCATGCAGGTGTTCTTCAAGGCCGCCGCCGACAATCCGCTGTCGGCGATCGTGTCGGCGCCTCATGTCATGGGCCACGAGGCCGTCGGCACGGTGATCGAAGCCGGCCCCGCTGCGACACGCGTCAAAAAAGGCGACCGGGTCGCCGTCTCGCCGATGCTCTCTTGCGCGCCGCGGGGGCTGACGCCCTGCGCGGCATGCCGGCGCGGCGATTATCCGCTCTGCGAGCGGTTTTTCGACGGCGCTTTCGCCAAGGGCATGCATCTTGGCAACTGCAGCGACGTCGGCGGCGCTTTCGCCGAGGCGATGGCGCTTCACGAGTCGATGCTCTTCCCGATTCCGGAGGCGGTCAGCTTCGAGGACGCAGTCCTCGCCGATCCATGCGCAGTCGCGCTGCACGCGATCTTCCGCGCGCCGCCCGAGCCGGGTGCGACGGCCGTCGTTTACGGCTGCGGCTCGCTGGGCGCGATGACGATTCTCTTGCTGCGCACGCTGTTTCCCAAGACGCGCCTGCTCGCCATTGGACGCGACCCGCGCGAGAAGCTGTTAGCCGAGCGACTCGGCGCCGACACGTTTTTCGCCGCGCGCGCCCGCGAGCTCATCGGCGCCATCGGCGAGTCGTTGAATGTCCCTCTTAGAAAGCCGCTCTTCGGGCTGCCGTGGCTTCAGTCGGGAGTCGAGCGCATCTACGACACCGTCGGTTCGAGCGAGACGCTCGAGGTCGGCGTTAGGATCGCGAGCCCGCGCGCGTCGATCGTGGTCGTCGGCGTCGCGCCACCGAAGCGATTCGAGTGGACGCCGCTTTATTTCAAAGAGCTCGCGCTGCTGGGCTCGAACGCGTACGGGGTGGAAACGGTGGAAGGCCGACGCGCCAACTGCATCGAGATTTATCTCGATCTGCTCGCGCGCCGCCGCCTCGACGTGACCGGTCTCGTGACCCACCGCTACCCGCTTGAGCGATATGCGGACGCGTTTCTCGCGGCCCGCGACAAGCTGCGGTCGGGGGCGATCAAGGTCGTCTTCGAGCCGGGGTTAAACTTGCGGTGAGGTTCCGATCAAGCGAATGAAAAGAGGGAAGGGCGTGCTTTAGGGCCTTGCCGTAACCGTGCCGCCGGGATTTTCCAGCCAATCGATCACGGTCTTCACCAAGGCGATCGAGATGACGTCAAGGTTGTACATGAGAAAATGATCGCTGCCCAGCTCGGCGACGGTGACGCCGCGGGGATAGATCGTGTCCGCCAAGAGCACCATGCCGTCGTTGGGCCCGTGCTTGCGCATCGGGAAATAGCCACGGCCCGCGCGGAATCCAACGCTCCCGCTCGTAGGAATGCCGATCAGATTCACCACCAAGATATCCTCGGGAAGGTGAAACGATTCGAAGCGCCGCCGGCTCGCGGCCGTCATTATGCTCGCGGCGCCTGCGGGATCGACCTTGCCCACGATGTATTCCAGCTCCGGCAGGACGTTGTCCTCGATCAGCGGCGTGCCCTGGAGCGCGCCCACCGCGTTGATCCACGCCGAGACGTGGCGCGTTTCCGCGGCCCCGAGCTTCGTCAGCGCAAGAGCCACTTCGGGGCCGGACTTGCTCGCGCTGATCAGGATGAGCCGCCGGCCGTCCTCGGCGCGCGCCCGAATGGCGGCCATCACGAGTTCCGCGTTGGACTCGACGGTGCCGTCGTCCACCGTCTCGACGAAGTAGCAGGGGAGGCCCACTTTTTGTAGCGCCTCGCGCGGAGCGGCGAGCGCCGCGCCGGTCGCCATGTTGCGCTTGTAGAGATAACTCGGGACGATCAGCGCTGCGTAATCGGCCGCGGCGGCCGGCAATTGCGCGGGCCCTTCGGCGAGCGCTTTGCGCGTCGACTCGTAGTTTCGATCGTAGACGCTGCGGAAGCGCCGGTTCGCGGGAGCGAGGGCGATTCTGTCGGCGAAGTAGAGCGCAGCGAAATCGACCGAAAACTCATCGCTCAATTCCTTCAGCTCATCGCGGTCGGGGAGGCTGCCGTTAGCGGTTTGGTAAACGCGATCGATGCGCGCGTCGAGCTCGGCATCCGCGTGCTTTCCCGCGAGGTAATTTTCCAGATAGTAACGCGCGACTTCGGAATCGACACGCGTCTGGATCGCCTGACCCTCCACGCTGCCGCGCGCCGACAGGCCGGCGCACGCCGCGAGCGCCAGCAGCGCCAACCCCAACGCGAGACATTCGATGGAGCGCTTCAGATTTCCAATCCTTTTTTCGCTCAAACAAGTTTAATATAGAGAAGCGTACCGAAAACGAGCGCAAAAGCAAGGCAGACCCCAAACGATGACGACTCTAGTGACAGGGGCGACCGGTTTCGTGGGTGCGGCGGTGCTGCGCCGCCTTGTCGCGGCGGGCCATCGCGTGCGCGCGCTCGTGCGCGCGGGCAGCGACCGGCAGAATCTATCCGGCATCGACTGTGAGACCGCCGTCGGCGATCTCACCGATGCCGACTCGCTCCACCGCGCGGTGCGCGGCTGCGAGGCGGTGTTTCACGCCGCCGCCGATTACCGGCTGTGGGTTCCCGACCCGGAGCAAATGAACCGCGTCAACGTCCGGGGCACGGTTGATCTGATCCGCGCCGCGACGGCCGCGGGCGCGGCGCGCATCGTCTACACCTCCAGTGTGGCCACGCTCCGTGTTCGCGGCGACGGTCTTCCCGCCGACGAAACATGCGAGGCCGAGCTTGCGGACATGATCGGACCTTACAAGCGCTCGAAGTTTTTAGCCGAATGCCAGGTGAAGCGCCTCGCCGGCGAAGAGCGCTGTCCGGTCGTGATCGTCAATCCCAGCGCGCCGTTCGGCCCCGGAGACGTCAAACCGACGCCGACCGGGCGAATGGTCGTCGAAGCGGCGTCCGGTCGCATGCCCGCCTACATCGACACCGGCCTCAACGTCGTCCACGTCGACGACGTTGCGGCGGGCCACCTGCTCGCTTTTGAGAAAGGGACCGTCGGTGAAAACTACATCCTCGGCGGCGAGAACCTGCCGCTCAGAAGGATTCTCGAAATCATCGCCCAACTCACCGGGCGCCCGCCGCCGCGAATGCGGCTGCCGCACTGGCTGGTGACGCCGGTCGCGCACCTCGTCGAAGGCTATGCGCGCGTCGCGGGCGGCCGCGAGCCGATGATTACGGTCGACGCCGTCCGGATGGCGCGCAAGCGCATGTACTTCTCCAGCGAGAAGGCGCAACGCCAGCTCGGCTACGCGCCGCGGCCGGCGATCGGGGCGCTCCGCGACGCGATCGCGTGGTTCCGCGCGAACGGCTATTTGACGGAGGAAAGAAATAAACGAGGTTCGCTCTGAGCGGCCTCAGCGGACAGCGGACGCGGCGTTTCCGGAACTCTTTGGGCTCTCACTCGCGCAGCCGTTATCACCGCCGCTCTGCGCGACAGGATAGTTGATCGGCAATTCCGGCGCGAAAGGTCCGTCGGTCTTGGGGCCGCGGAGGAAAACGCCGAGCGCCTTCAGCGGATGATTCATCGTATCGTTGACCGCGGTTGCTTCGTAGCCGCAGTGCGCCATGCAGTTCGCGCACTTCGGGTTGTTGCCGGTGCCGTAAGCGCTCCAGTCGGTCTCTTCGAGCAAGGCCTTGAATGTCGGCGCGTAGCCTTCGTCGACGAGCAGATAGCACGGCCGCTGCCAGCCGAGCACATTGCGCGTGGGGTTGCCCCACGGCATGCAGCGGTAGCTCTCGTTGCCGGCGAGAAAATTGAGAAACAGGCTCGAGTGGTTGAGGGGCCAGCGGCGTCCCCTGCCGAGGCGGAAAACATTTCTGAACAGCCGCTTGCTCGTCTGTCGCTGAATGAAAAAGTCCTGGCGCGGCGCGTGCTCGTAGCTGAACCCCGGCGAGATCGTGACGCCCTCGACGCCGAGCGCCGTCACATCGTCGAGAAACTTGGCGACCTCTTCCGCCGATTCACCCTGGAACAGCGTGCAGTTGATCGTCACGCGAAAGCGCCGCTTGAGCGCTGCCCGAATCGCGTCGACCGCCAGATCGTACACACCCGCGCGGCAGACCGAGGCGTCGTGCCGGTCGCGGCTGCCGTCGAGATGAACGGAAAAAGTGAGATAGGGCGAAGGCGTGTAATCGTCCATATGCCGCGCGAGCAGCAGCGCGTTGGTGCAGAGGTACACGAATTTCTTCCGCGCGACGAAGCCGCGGACGATCTCCGGCATCTCCTTGTGGATCAGGGGCTCGCCGCCGGCGATCGACACCACCGGCGCGCCGCACTCGTCGATCGCCGCCATGCATTCCGCCGGACTCAAGCGGCGGTCGAGGATTTCCTCCGGATAGTCGATCTTGCCGCAGCCGGCGCACGCCAGATTGCAGCGGAACAGCGGCTCGAGCATGAGCACGAGCGGATAGCGCTCGACGCCGCGGAGCCGCTGTTTCGCAACATAGCGAAAAATGGCGAAGCCTTGACGGAATGGGATTCCCACAAATATCTTTCTTGGCATGCCTACCGAGAATTGGACTCTCGTTCCGGAGCAACTCCAAACTCAACAGTTGAATACAGGAGAACTTTAACAAAAGCGAGTCGCTTTGCAACGGCTCCGCGACCGAACGCGAGGTCTTTTCCCGGCTTATAAGCGTGTGATAGGAGAGGTCTGGAAAATCCCAGAGGGGTCTATCATGGATTTCCGCCTCACTTCCGAAGAAGAGACGCTGCGACGTCAGGTCGAGCGGTTCGTCCGCGAAGAGCTCATCCCTTTGGAGCCCGTGTTCGAAGGCGCGCCCGACATCTTCGAGGGCAGCCGTTGGAAGAGCCGGGCGAAAGTGAGCCGCGATCCCGAGGTGCAGCGCTACATCGCCATAATGGAAGGCCTTAAGAAAAAGGCGGAGGCCGCGGATCTATGGCATCTGGATGTGCCGAAGCGGTACGGCGGGCGCGAAGTCAGCAACGTGGCGATGATCGCCGTGACTGAGGAGCTGGAAAAGGCGGCGGTGCCTCTCGAGTTCGGCAACCATGTCTCGAATATTCTCTACGCCTGCAAGGGCGAGCAGGTCGGGCGGTTTCTGCTGCCCTGCATCAGGGGGGAGAAGACCGCCTGCTTTGCGCTGACCGAGCCGGGCGCCGGATCGGACCCATCCATGATGGCGGCCACGGCCACTCCGGACGGCGACGATTTCGTCATCGACGGAACCAAGATGTTTCCGACCTTCGGCGACGTCGCCGACTTCGTCCAAGTGTTCGCCCGATTGCCCGGAACCAAAGGACGCGAAGGGGTCAGCTGTTTTCTCGTCGATACGGGGCATCCCGGCTATCGCGTCGTGCGCAGCATCGAGACGATCGCGGGGAGCGAGCCTTGCGAGCTGGTGTTCGACGGATGCCGGGTTTCGAAAAGCCAGGTCTTGGGCGAGGTGGGCGAAGGTTGGAAGCTGAACCAGACCTGGCTCGGCGCGCGGCGCTTTCAGGTGGGCATCCGCTGCCACGGCACCGCGCTAAGAGTCCTGCGCCGCGTCGCGGAGACGCTCCGGAGCGACTCGCGGGAGCGCGAGAGGCTGGCGCCTGCTCTCGGCCATTTCCATGGCGAGCTGGAGGCGCTTCGCACCATCACTTATCACGGCTCGTGGAAGGCCGACCAGAGGCTCGACGTTCGCTTCGAGGCGGCGTCGGTGAAGCTCTTCGCCACCGAGTTGCTCCACCGAACGGTCGATTTCGCGCTGGAGGCGGCGGGCCCCGCGGCGTTCAGGAAGGAACACATGATCGCGCGCGCTTTCCGCTACGCCCGGCCCAGGAGGATCGTGGAGGGCGCCTCCGAGATCCAGCGCCACATGATCCAGCGGGCGCTGTTCAGGGAAGGCACAGCGTGCTTGGAGTTGCAGTAGGCGGCTCATGGATTTGCTGTTGAGCGAAGAAGAGCGGCTGATCCGAGACACCGCTTCGCGCTTCGTGGCGCAGGAGCTGATAGCGCGCGAGGGGGCTTTTCTCAAGCAAAAAGAACCCTTCGTTCCGCCCGGCGACCCGGCGCGCAGGACGCTTGATGAGGCGATCGAAAAGTCTCTCATCGAAAAAGCGAAGGGCATCGGGCTCTGGGCCCTGGAGCTTCCGGAGGGGGCCGGAGGATCGTCGGTCGGGCACGTCGCGCGCATTCTCATTTACCGCGAATTCGGCAGGACGGCGTTGCCGTTCGAGCCTCCTTCGATTCCGGCGGCGGTCGCGGCAACCCCTTATGCCCGGGCGCTGGCGAGTGGCGAGCTGTCGATCGCCCTCGCTTTCGACGAAACTCACAAAACGGGAGATTTGAGCGCCGTCCGCGCCGCTTATCGGAGCGGCTCCGGCGGCTATGACCTCGACAGCAATGGGATGGACGTCATATGTCCCGACGCCGATTTGTATTTACTTCCGGCGCTGGAGCACGAAAGCGGCGGCCTCGGCCTTTTTCTTCTGGAGAGAGGCGCGGCTGGAGTCCGCGTCGACAGCGCCGCCGATTTGAACAACGATAAAGTGGTGGCGCGCCTGACGCTCAGCGCCTGCGCCGTGCCGGGCGAGAGCAGAGTCGGCGGCAGCGCGGAAGCGCAGGCGGTCATCGCCTCGGAGCAGTTGCGCATCGCGGCGCGCTCACTCGGAATGGCGATGCGGTGCCTGGAGGCGTCGCTCGAGCACGCGCGCAACCGCGTCACCTTCGGCCGGCCGCTCTCTTCTCGGCAGGCGATCCAGTGGATGCTGGCCGACCTCGCGGTCGATCTTCGCACCTCGACCTGGCTCACACTAGAAGCCGCGTGGAAGGCCGACCGCGACATGCCGTACTTCCCCGACGCCGCGCTGGCCAAGAAGCGCGCCGCGCGGATGGCGTTCGAGGCGGCGGACATAGCGATTCAGATTCACGGCGGCTACGGCGTCGCCAAGGAATTTCCCTTCGAGAGCTTTTACCGCGAAGCGCGGATGATGCGCCTGCTGTACGGGCGCGAGGCGGAGATCGACCGGAAGATCGGCGAACGATTCGCCGATAGCGGTCTCTGAGAGGAGAAGCACTTGCGGCGGAAAAAAGTTTGTTTCGTCGGTTACGGCTCGACGGAGTATTCGCGGAAATCCGAGGAGCCGCTGCTCCGACACTACGCGCGCGCGATCGGCGCCGCGCTCGAGCAGACGGGTCTCAAGAAAGACGACATCCGCGGCTTTTCAGTGACCACGCAGTCGAGTCCCGATTACTCTCCGCACGTGGCCGAACAGCTTGGGCTGGAACTCGATTGGGTGCTCAACGGGGATTATGGTGGTGCGGGCGGGGTGATGAGCGTCCGCCGGGCGGCGGACGCGATCGAGGCCGGTCACATCGACGTCGCCGTCCTCGTCGGAGGAAATTCTTTCGACAGGAGCGTTGTTCATCAGCGTCCGCTCGAATATCAGCGTGCGAACTATGTCGATGTTTACGGTTACGGCGGCCCGAACACGCTCATGGCTCTGGTCCAGCGCCGTCACATGCAGCAGTACGGCACGACGCTGGAACAGATCGGCAGGATCGCCATCGCGCAGAGGGAGAACGGGCGCTCGAATCCGCAGGCGCTGCTGCGCGAGCCGATGAGCATGGACGACTACCTCAAGTCCCGCATGATCTCCGAGCCGATCCGGCTGTTCGATTGCGTTATGCCCTGCTCCGGCGCGGAATGCGTCGTGCTGGCCTCCGAGGAGCGGGCGCGGGGCATCACGGACAAGCTCGTCTACCTCGTGACCGATGCCGAGCGGGTTCACTACCAAGTCGGCGACATGCTGCCGGACAAGACCACTTTCGGGATCAAACCGGTCGCGGAAAAACTTTTTCAGGAAGTCCGCCGCGAGGAGATCGATCTGTTCGAGATCTACGACGACTATCCGATCGCGGTTTTGATCCAGATCGAAGACCTGGGGTACTGCAGGAAAGGCGACGGCGGAAAGTTTGTCGAGAGCCACGATCTCTCTTTCAAAGGAGATTTTCCCGTCAACACAGGCGGCGGCCAGCTCTCCGTCGGCCAGGCCGGGCTCGCGGGCGGATTTCTCCACGTCGTCGAGGCGCTCAGACAGCTGCGCGGCGAGGCGGGTCCGAGGCAGGTGAAGGACGCGGAGCGCGCCCTGGTGACCGGCATCGGCTGGCTCTCCTACGGCCGCAATCTCGGCACGGCCGCGGGCCTAGTCTTGGAGAGGAGAGCGTGATGGCGGAAAAGAATCTTCCGAAGATCAATTCGATCGACCGGCCCTTCTGGCAGGGGGCGGCAGAGGGAAAATTTCTGCTGCAGCATTGCCGCGCCTGCGGCAAACTCCAGTTCTTCCCGCGCGCGGTTTGCACGGGCTGCTTCAGCGCGGATCTCGATTGGGAGGCGGCGCGCGGCGAAGGTGAAGTTCACAGCTTCACCTGGGTCTTCGTGCCGCGGAACCCCGCGTTCAAGGACGAGGTCCCGATTTGTTATGCCAACGTGGTGCTGGACGAAGGTGTGATTTTGGAAAGCCGCATCGTGGGGAAGGGCGTCGAGGGGATCAAGCTCGGCGACCGGGTAAGGGTGGCTTTTCAGGAAACCTCCGATCCGCAAATCAAACTGCCGGTCTTCGAGCTGGTGGGCCGCTTGTGAGGAGCGCTCTGATGCAAGGCACTTCGAAGGCATTCACACGATCATCGGCGCTTATCGTTTTCGTTCTGCTATGCTCCTCTGCCGCCCTGCCGCAACCCAGGCCGCTGCGGGAGATCAACACCTCCTACCCGCTCGGCGGCTCGACGAGTTTTTTCTGGGTGGCGTATCGCTCGGGAGCCTTCGAGAAGTACGGCCTCAAGCTGAAGCCGGTCTATATCCGCGGCAGCGTGACTGCCATCCAGTCGCTGCTGGCGAGAGAGCTCTCGATTCAAATGGAGGCCGGGCCCGCCGGTGTCCGGGCCTGGGCGCGCGGAGTGAAGGAGATTGTGTTGATCGGCGCGGTGGGCAATAAGCTCGACTACGTCCTGGTCGCGAAGCCGTCGATACGGAAACCGGAGGACCTTAAGGGCAAGAAGATCGGCGTGAGCCAGATCGGCGCAAGCTCCGACTTCATCGCCCGCTATGCGGCACAGCAACTGGGGTTGAACCCCGACAAAGACGTCACGATTCTGGCGGCGGGCGGCATGGGGCAGCGCTGGGCGGCGCTCACCGGCGGCCACATCGACGCCACCGTGGCACAGCCTCCCTATACGCTGCTCGCGCGCAAAGACGGATACCCCGTGCTGCTCGACATTTCGAAGCAGGAATTTCAATACCCGATCTCCGCTGTCTTCACGACCCGCTCCTTTACCAAGGCGGAGCCGGAGACCGTCATGAACTTCATGCGCGGCCTGGCGGACGGGATGGATTTTTACCGTGATGAAAAAAACAAGGATCGCGTGATCAAATTTCTCGGCGAGTACTACCGGTCGAACGCGGTGGACGAGCTCGATGAGACGCGCCGGGCCTACAGCCAGCTCACGCCCGGATTACCGGTCATCACGCCGAAGTCCATCGAAAACGTGATCAAGAACGAAAAGGATCTCGCCGGGATGTCGCTCAACCCGCAGGACATCCTGGATCTTTCGTTCCTCCAGAAACTCGAAGAGGAGCGCAAGGCCCGCGGGCGCTAGAAAGGCGAACGATGCCGAACACCGTCTACGAAATCAAAAACCGGATCGGCTGGATCACGCTCAACCGCCCCGAGGCGATGAACGCGATGAATCAGGAGATGAGCGGCGAGATCGTGAGCGCTTGCCGCCGCGCCGAGCAGGACGAGAGCATCGGCGTCGTGATCTTTACGGGCGCGGGCGACAAGGCGTTTTCCAGCGGAATGGATTTAAAGGAAAGGGCCCAAACACCGGTCCCGCCAATCGAGAGAAGACAGACGAAGACAGCGACGGAAGCGAACACACCGACCAAGGCGGTCGCCGCGCTCACGAAGCCGACCATCGCCGCGATCAACGGCTACGCCGTCGGCGGCGGTCTGGAACTCGCGCTCGCGTGCGATCTGAGAATCGCGGCGACGGACGCGAAGCTCGGACTCGCGGAAGTGCGGAGGGGAATTATTCCGGGAGCGGGCGGAACGCAGCGGCTCGCGCGCGTGTTGGGGGTCGCCAAGGCGCTGGAGCTCTGTCTCTCGGGTCAGCTGATCGACGGCAGGGAGTCGTTTCGCATCGGTTTGATCCACCAGGTCGTGGCGCGCGAAGAGCTCGCCGCGGCGGCGGAGCGCTTGGCCGAGACGCTCCTCAAGGGCGCGCCGCTTTCGCTCCGCTTCATCAAGGAAGCGATCCTCAAGGGCTCGGACCTGCCTCTGGAAGAAGGGCTGCGCCTGGAGGCGGATCTCTCGGCGCTGATCGCCGCGACCGAAGACGCGAAGGAGGGGCCGCGCGCGTTCGCCGAGAAGCGGCCGGTGGTCTGGAAGGGCAAATAATTTTTTCGTCTCTGATCGCGGGAGCGACGAGTCATTAGTCATGGCGAATTTTTTGTTGATCGGCGACGCGCTCAAGCGCAATGCGTATAAATATTCCGTCAAGCCGGCGATCAGGGACGGCGCGCGCGTCGTGACCTACGGCGAGCTGAACGGGCGCGTGAACCGGCTCGCGAACGGGCTCCTGGCCGCCGGTTTTCGCAAGGGCGCCGCGGCGGCGCTCCTGGTCGGCAACCGGATCGAGCACCTGGAGATTCTGTTCGCGCTGGCCAAAATCGGCGTAGTGGCGATTCCTCTGGACGTGAAGTGGCGCGCGCTGGAGATCGGATCGACGCTGTCGTCGCTCGAGCCCGCCGCGGTCTTTTTGGAAGAGGCCTGCCGGGCGGAGTTCGCCGCGGCGCAAAAAGAGCACCGGCTCGACGGCATCCGGCCGTTCGTCGTCGGGGAGAAGAGCTTCGAGGCGCTGCTCGAAGATTCGAGCTCCGATGAGCCCGAAGTGAATGTGATCGAGGACGATCCGTTCGTCGTTATGATAACTTCCGGGACGACCGGTTTTCCCAAGGGCTGCATCACGAGCCACAGGACCTATGTTTTTCACTGCATCAACAACGCCATCGAAAAAGGTCTCGGCGCACACGACGTCGCGCTGCTGTCGTCGCCGATCTATTTCAGCCACGGCAGATCGTTCACGATCGCGACGCTCTACTTCGGCGGCACCGTCATCATCCATTCCCACTTCGATCCCGTGGAGGTGCTGAAGACCGTCGAGCGGGAGAAGGTCACCTATCTCGGCACGGTCCCTACGATGTGCGAGCGGCTGCTGCAAGCGCCCGACGTGGAATCGTACGACTTGACATCCATCCGATGTCTCAGCATCACCGGCGGCAAGGTGCATCCGCCCGTGCTGGAAAAGCTCCGGCAAACGATCACGCCCAACATCTACCGTACCTATGCCGCGACGGATTCAGGCCAGATGGCGATATCCAAGCCCGCGGACATGGCGGCGAAGCCGGCATCGGCCGGGCGGCCCGTCTGGTGCGCCGAGCTCAGGATCGTCGACGAAGCCGGCCGACCGGTGGCGGTGGGCGACGTCGGAGAAATTCTCTCCAAGAGCCCGCTCGCCACGCAGGGCTATTACAAAAATCCCGCCGCGACCGAGGCCTCGTTTCGCGACGGATGGTTTCACACCGGCGACCTGGGATATTTCGATGAAGACGGCTACCTGTACGTCGTGGGGAGAAAAAAGGACATGGTCAAAAGCGGCGGCATCAGCATCTATCCGCTGGAGATCGAGACCGTTCTATATCATCACCCCGATGTGCTGGAGGCCGCGGTGATCGGCCTGCCCGATCCCGAGTGGGGAGAAATCGTAAAGGCCGTCGTCGTGCCCCGCCCGGGGACCGGGCTGCGTGGCGATGAGCTGATCCAGTTTTGCAAGGAACGGCTCGCGTCTTATAAAGTTCCAAAAGCGGTGGAGATCGTCGATGCGCTCCCGCACACCGAACTGGGCAAGGTAGCTAAAGAGCGACTAAAACAAATGCTCAGCGCCGGTAAGTAATTTCTACGTCCGTAGTCACGCGAAAAATTGTTAGCATACAGATCGTTGCGCATGCTGTGGGCATGCTCAATTAACGTACGTTACCGAAGAGCGGCCTCGCGGAAATTCCGAAAAGAAATCCGGAAGCTGTGAATGGTGGGCCCGCCGAGAATCGAACTCGGACCTAGGGTTCCGGAGACCCTCGTGATATCCTTTTCACTACGGGCCCACAAAGAGAAATTTTTACCATCCGTGCCGAATCGAGTCAACGAACGTTCACCGAGAGACCTTCCCTGACACTGACGTAGCGTATCGCGAATATTCGATTCAGCTCGACAGTGCCTAGCGGGTCACAATCGGGGGTAGCTTTTGTGCCCCCGGACGCGTTGACACCCCGGCATACCCACGGCAAGCTTTACGATACTGTGAGTCAACTATGGCTGGCATATAAAAGGGGTCGAACGATGAAGAAATTCCTCAAAACCGGCATTTTTGTAGGTGCTCTGGCGATGTCGGCGGGCGCCGCGTTCGCCGCGGATGACATTTTCCACACGGGAGAAACGACGGTGACGAAGGGCTCCAACGTCATCACCATCGACAATAACGTCAAGTACATCAACTATGTCGAGGACGACACGCTTCATGTGACGCTCCACTTCACGGCGACATGCAACGTGCTGATCACGGGATTGACGGCGGGGCATAAAGAGTTCACGCCGAAGGGCGTCGCGGGCACGGGTCCGACGAACGTCGCTTTCCCGCTCGTCGCGGGCGCGAGCGGCGACGTTACTTTCGATCTCCAATTCACCGATTTGAAAAAGGCTGGAAAGGCCAAGCACTTCGGCATGGCCCATCTGAATCTCGCGCTCAGCGCCGACTCCGATTGCAATACGGTCACTGAAACGCCCGTGAACGTTGGCGTACAGGTCTCCGTCTCGACCGCCGACCACCCGTAAACGTAACCGCAAGTCCTATCATTTATATATTCAGCTCGCGCGCGGCGGTGACAACACCGGAACGGCGCGCTATGCTGGCGGATCATGGCCGACGAGAAAAAATTCTCCGGCGAGATCGGCGTCCACTATCCGCTTCACGTCCTCAACCGGTACTCCGTCCCGGAGCTGATCGCGCTCGCCGAGCGAGCGCGCGAGGCGCTGGCGCCGTTCGGCTTCGCGCAGATCTGGACCAACGACAATCTCGAATACCGCAATGTCGTCGCCGCCTCGGCGGCGCTCGTCGCGCGGGTGCCGGTGAAGCTCGGTACGGCGATCACCGTCCCTTATTTCCGCAACCCGGTCGATCTCGCGATGAGCTTTGCGACGATCTCCGAGCTCACGCCCGGGCGCGAGGTCTCCCTCGGCCTCGGCCCGGGCTCGCGCTCGATTCTTACGCACCAGGTCGACCGGGTGAAGCCGCTCGGGATCATGGACGAGCTCGCCGGCGCGCTGAGAACGCTGTTTAACGGCGATACATTAAGGCGCGAAACCATTCCGATCCTCTCGTCGTATTTTCATCTGAACGCCGAGACTTACGCGCTCCGCTTCAAGCCGCAGGCGCCGATCCGTCTCTACTACGGACCGAGCCTGCTGAAGCCCGCGGTGCTCGATCTGATCTCGCGCCGCTTCGACGGCGTGGTTTTGCAGACGCTCTACGGTGCTTCGGATATGGAAGACTCGCTCGCGCGGATGGAAAAGGCGCGCGCAGGATCGCCGCTCGGTGAGCCGCTTAGAAAGGTCATGCTGCTGAACGCCTCGATCGCGCGCGACGGCGCGGCGGCGAAGCAGCACGCGAAGCGCTTCGTCTCGCACATCGTCTCCGGCTGGCCGGACGACGTTCTTCAGTCGAAAGGGATCGATCCCGCGGCCATCGGCGCAGTTCGGCGCGCCTACGCGGAGAACCGCGGCGTCGATTACGCTGCGGGCTTGACGCCCGACCAGGCCGTCGAGCGGCTCATCATCGCCGGCACGCCGGCCGAGTGCCGCGAGCGTATCGCGACACTATTTTCGCTCGCCGCGCGCCACGGCTTCCAGCAGATCGCGCTCGGCGTTCCGCTCGGCCCCGACGTCGACGAGGCGATCGAGTTGTGGGGGAAGGAGATTTTACCGGGGCTTGGGTGAGTCAACGCGGAATCGGCGGTCGTCCGCCGCGCGCATGACGTCCGGGAATGTAATCTCGAACCAGTCCGTGAGAGCCGGATTCATCGTCAGCGATTCGCCGTCGATCATGCCGTGTTGGATGCTTCCAAGCATTCTGCTCCCCATGTAAATAGCGTGCACCTCCCGGTCGGCGATGTCATAGAACACTGCGCCCCAACGTAGGTCGGGGTAACTATCGAGCTTTTCGCGAATTTGGATTTTCCCCAGCGCCGAGAGGAG
Organism: Verrucomicrobiia bacterium; assembly: GCA_035495775.1. GTDB lineage: Bacteria > Desulfobacterota > Binatia > UBA9968 > UBA9968 > JAJPJQ01. Next base: position 54,797 of record DATJFG010000076.1, read on the forward strand.
GCTCTTGCGTATCGATTCGCCGAAGGGTCGTATGTAAACGACCCCACCGTCGCGAGCGTAATTCTCCAGCATCTTAGGATTGAGAGCAACGGCTGTCTCCATCAGATACGGGAAAAAGAAGATCTTTACTCTCATGATTTAGGTGACGCGCAGGTCGTTCTTGAG
>DATJFG010000077.1:0-11378 GCA_035495775.1 Verrucomicrobiia bacterium
AAAGTCGCGACGAAGGGACGGCTCAATATGGTCGGCAAGACCGTCCCGACACAAAACGAGAGCGACTTCACCGGTTTCATCAAAGACCTCTCGGATACAATTTCCGATACGCAGGAGTTCCAATACGACAACCAGGGAAACGTCATCGCCGACGGCAGATTCGTCTACAGCTATGACTACCAGGGGCGCTTGACGCGCGTGGTCGACCGCTGGTCGCCGTTCCGCTACAGCGAGACGATCCGGTTTGTTTACGATCCGATCGGCCGGCGCGTCGCTTCGCTCCCGTTGCGAGATCGCGTTCCCGGCGGAACAGCCTCGCTGGGAGCGAAGTTCGACCGCAGCAAGCGCCGTTATCTTTACGACGGCGCGAGCGTGATTGCGGACGTCTGGATCGGCCCGGGGGCTGAGCCCCCGGATTGGGATAATCCGCCGACCAAACCCACGCCGCGGCTCATTGCGCGCTATTTTCGCGGCGCGCGCGACGGCGAGATTTTGCGCATGGACGGCCGAGCTGAAGACGATCCGGCGGACGACCTCGGCACTATTTATTTGCATCAGGACATGGAGGGAAACGTCCGCTTCGTTTCCGGTCCGTGGTACCTCTATCCGATTTCCATCGACAATGCGGCGCCTCAGCCCGGCTCGGCCGCGGGGACCGAAATACCGCCCGAAGACAAGCTCATGGCGGCCGGGACGAAGATGCGCGTCCCGTACGTCAACGGGCATGTCCGGGTCGACGGTTTTGCCGCCACGCGTTTTCGCGAGGACACGGCGGCGGCGCCGGTCGATTACCGCTCCGGGTGGCGCTATGCCGCGCTTCAGCGCAACGACGCGCTGCACGCCGACCGGCTGGCGCTTCAAAACCGCCTTCAGGCTGAGGTGGGGATTTACATCGCGATCATGGCCGCGCCGGCTTTTGCCGAGGGGGCGGGCTCTTTGTTGACCTCACTTTACGACAGCGGCTACATCGCAGGCGCCGTGCAAAACGCCGTCGTCGCCGGGACCTCCACCGTCTTGAACAATACCGTCGCAGCGGTCGCGACCCACACCCCCTACAGCGTTCATGAGGCCGTCGCGGATTTCGGGTCGACCGCCGGCTTAGCGATGGTGATGACCGGGGTCGGCAGCGGAGTAGGATCGCTCGGACTCGGCAAGGCGGGGACATTCCTCGCGAACCTCGCGATCAACAACTGGGGCGTTCCTGCCGTTCAGGGCATGATGCACGGCATGGACCCGTCCGACGCCTTCGCCGCCGATGCGAGAACGAGAGCGAAATTTACCGCAGCCGATATCGGCATCGGCATCATCGCGCCTTTCGCGCGCGCGGCGTTGGCTCAAGCAGGCTCGAAGATAACGACGATGTACGCCAAAAATCCGGCCGGAGGAGGGCGTCCGGCGCGCGCCGTGCAGAACTCCCCGCATGAGATTTATGTCAACTCAGGCCGGGAATTCGTCGCGCAAGAACATTATCAGGACGCCGAAGTCACGGCCAAAACGCAGGACATGGAGGCGCTCGACGCCGGCATCATGAGCGCATTGCAGAAAGACGGATGGATCGGCCGCTTCGTCGGATGGATGGTGCGAACGCGGTGGACCAATATCGCCTATTACCGCAACCATACGGACTCCAGATTGGCCAACGCGCAAGGATACTACAGCTCAGTCAAAGACCCCCGCACCGTTTATATCAATCTCGATACGCTCGGGTGGGACGCGGGCGCGGGCGTGATCTCCTTCAACCGCTACAAAGTCGCATCCGTCGTCGTTCATGAGACGATGCATGCACTCGGCGGCGCCGAATTTCAGGCGTTCCTGGCCGAAGCAATGTATATGAGCAGCGTCGCGCGCCGCCGCAACCTCGGTCAGGCCGAGCTCGCGCAATGGTTTGGCCGCAATGATTCGCGCCTGGTAAATCTCTATCGCGTGTTTACAGAAACGAGAAACGCCAACATATTCCGTGAAGTGGTAAGAACCGGCTGGCGCTACGGCCACCATGAGATGGAGATCCCCGCGGGAGCCGCTGAGCACCATCTCATAAGCAAAGAAGGCGGATGGGCTGAATTTTTCGGTATCACCGATGCGGGATTCGATGTCCGCAATTGGGCCTCCGGCCACCAGCCGGGACTATTCATGCCTAAGCCGCCTTGATTCATTGCAGTAACGGAGCAGCCAAGCAGTCATTCAAGAGGGGGAATAACATCCGATGTACAGAGACAATGTGCAGCTCGATTTTATAAATAGCGCGTGGAGATTAGCGCGGCGTTTCCCGCTGGCGCTCGCCGTTTTGTTTCTCCCGCTGATTGCGGCCGGCGCCGCGGCGGCCCAGGAAGTAAAAGACCACCCGCTCATCTCGCGCTATCCGGGCTCGGAGATCGCTTACCTTCCCAAGTCGAGCGTGAAGGAGTTCGATGAAATCCAGCTGCCCGTAGGGCCGTACAAAGACGGGAAAATCACGAAGACCGAGCGCGTCGAGGGAAAGGTCTCGCGCCTCATCTACAAGAATCCGCGCGAGCGCTCGACGCTGGAGATCTTCCGCAACTACCAACAGGCGCTCACGAAGGCCGGCTTCCAGACGCTCTTCACCTGCGCCGATCGGGAGTGCGGCGACGCGAGCAAGGGGCCGCTGAACGAAGCGGTTCCCGACTTCGGCTATTGGTGCGTGGCGAGCTCGATCCAGTGCCCCGAGCCGATGCGCTACATCGCGGCGAAGCTCTCGCGCGCCGCCGGCGACGTTTACGCGGCGGTGAAAGTCCGCACCGAGGAGACCTACCTCGTCGTAGTCGACGTCAAGCCGATGCAAGGCGGCATGGTCACGATCGGCGCGAAGGAGATGGCGGCGGACATCAGCAAGAGAGGCCACGTCTCGATCTACGGCATTTACTTCGACACCGACAAATCGGTCATCAAGCCGGAATCGAAGCAGTCGATCGCGGAGATCGCCAAGCTCCTCAACGAGCAGCAGTCGCTCCGGCTTCATGTCGTCGGCCACACCGACAACGCCGGCGTTCTCGGTCACAACATGACGCTCTCGAAGCAGCGCGCCGAGGCCGTGGTGAACGCCCTGGTGACGGATTATAAGATCGCCGCCGCCCGTCTGATCGCCAACGGAGTCGGGCCGCTCGCGCCGGTCGCGTCCAATGCCGCCGAAGAAGGACGCGCGAAAAACCGGCGGGTCGAGCTCGTCGCGCAATAGAGCGGCCCGGCGAACCGGGTAAAATCCCTGTCTGGCAATGGGCGCCCGTGCGGTCTATCTCTATTCATTGAGGGGGGCCGCTGAATGACCGACATATTCCGCAAAGTCGCCTACAGGACCGCCGAACTGGTCGGCTCGGCGCCGGCCTTTTTGATCGCGCTGCTGATCGTCGTCGTATGGGGCATTACCGGACCGATGTTCGGCTATTCGGATACGTGGCAGCTCGTCATCAACACCGGCACGACGATCGTTACGTTTCTGATGGTATTTCTCATCCAGGCCACGCAGAACCGCGACGGCAAGATCCTGCAGCTCAAGCTCGACGAGCTGATCCGCGCGGTCGAGGCGGCGCGCACGCGCCTCGTCGGCCTGGAGGACCTGCCGGATGAGGAGATCGAGCGGCTGCAAAAAGAGTTTCAGCGCCTCGCCAAAGTCAGAGAAAGAAAGATCGAAAAACCGGAGGCTTAACCGGCTATTTCTTTTGCGGCTCGGGCCGGTGCTGGCGAAACGGGACGTTCACTTCGGGATAGATGCACGGGACGTAGGGCTGCGGCTCGCCTGCGGCGTTGGGCAGACCGTCGGTCGCGTAGACGGTGCGGCCGTCGGGGAGCTTCCAGGTGCCGGCGCGGAGCGCCATCGCCTTGTCGTCGCGCTCGCGCTCGATCAGCATCTGCAGCGTCTCTTCGCTGACGCCGGCCTTTTTGAGCGCGAGGATCTCGGCCACCGTGAGCGCCCCGGCGGGCGCGGCGGCGGCCATGAGGACGATCATCGCACCGATCAACGAGAATAATGAGCGTGGGTAGCTAAGTACTTGATACATAAGGGTAAAACTCAATCAATCTTACCGGCCTGCGGCCTGTGGAAGCGGATCTCGACGCGCCGGTTGGCGTCGCGCGCTGCGGACGCGAGCGGGCGAAAATCGGCGTAGCCCTCGACATCGAGGCGCGCCGGCGCGACGCCATGCGCGATCAGGTAGCGCGCCGCGCTCGCGGCCCGCGCCGCCGACAACTCCCAATTCGATGGAAACGCCGCGGTGGCGATCGGCCGGTCGTCGGTGTGCCCGACGACCTCGAGTTGAAGCTCGGGCCTTGCCTCTGCGGTGGCGACGGCTTGGTCTAGTGATGGCAGCATATCCGGGCTCAGCTCCGCCTGATTGAGCGCGAAGGCGATCGTCAGCGGCGGCGGCTCGTCGGCCGGCGGCGCCGCGATCGGCTCGGCTTCGGCGGCCGCGGGCGGCACGAGATTCGCCGTGCGCCGCCGCTCGGCGGCATGCAAGATGAGAAAGAAGCAGAGCAAAAGAAGACTCAGATCGCACAGCGTCACGAGCCAGCCGAAATCGGCCGCCGCGCTCTGCGCGGATGAGTGGAGAACGTCGGCTCGCGTAAGATGCATCGCGCTCAACGCCCCCAGGAAAAAATCCGCCAGCCCCGCGCCGGCTCCGCCGGCCGCGGCAACTCGCTCGCATTGGAAGACAATAAGCTGTTGAGCGTGCGCTCGACTTTGGATGGTGCTGCGCCGCGCGCGAGCGCGAGCACCCATTCGACGATGAGGCGCAGCGCCGCCGCGCGCTCTTCGCCGGCGGCCTGGAGCTTGGCTGCGAGCGGCAGCACGACAGCGTTGGCGAGAACGGCGCCGTAGAGCGTCGTCATGATCGCGAGTCCGAACGAGGCGGTGAGGGCCTCCGGCGGCTGGGTTGCCATCTCGCGCATGAGCGAGACCAAGCCGATCAAAGTGCCGATCAAGCCGAAGGCCGGAAAGAGCTTCGCCAGCGTCGCGAGGATCTGCTCGCCCGAGCGATAACGCGCGGAGATTTCCTCAGCGGCGCTTTCCATCTGCTCAGAAATTTCCTGCTCGGCCTCGAGATCTACGAGAAGAGCGACGGCGCGCTTGAGAAATGGATCGCCGATGCCGTTTTCCTGCGCCTCGAGAGCGCGCGAACCGTTCACCCGGTAAAGGCGCGCGAGGCGCTTAAGCTCCTGCGCCAGATCTTCCCGTGTTTGTTTCTGTCTCGTGAATGACGCGCGGAGAAGCCTTGCGAGATCGGTCAGGCGCTCGGTCGGGTAGCTGATGAGAAGCACGCTGAGCGTGCCGCCGACGGTCATGAGCAGCGAAGAGAGATCGATGAAGTCGAGGCATCTCGCCCCGCCTGCGGCCACAGCCGCGGCGAGGAGAGCCGCCGGCAGCAAATATCGCAGCATGTCCTTACGCGTCGTCGATGAGAACGAGATCTTTTTCGCCGAGGCTCAAGACCGGGTCGCCGTCGTCGTCGTGCCAGAGGCCGAACTCGTCGCTGTCGAAACGCACGACAAAGCGGTTTCCGATCCTGGCTTTGACTTGCTTCACGGTGCCGCAGCGATCGGGCACCCACCGATGGACGCCCGACACTCGGACACGGTCGCCGATTTTGAGAGCGCGCGGCATCTTCTGACTCCTCGAACTTAAGCCGCCTTTTCGGCGCGCTGTTCGTATTCCTGCGCGATTCTCTGCCGTTCGGCGGCGATCGCGCCTTCCCAGCTCAGGTAGAGCGGGCGCAAGATGGAGAGCACCGTGTCCAGCGACTTCGGGTCGTTCTTGATATGCGCCGCCATCAGCTGGTCGAGCATGAACAGGTAAAGGCTTTCGAGATTTTTCGCGAGCTCGCCGCCGATCTCGAAGTCGAGGCTGGCGAGCAGCTCGGAGAGGATGGCGTGCGTCTGGGAAATGTGAACCCCCTTGGCGGCGAGATCGCCGCGCTCCAGCGCCGTCTTGGCTTCTTCCAACAGCTCGATCGCCGTATTGTAAAGCATCAAAAGGATGGCGCCCTTGTCGCCGATATCGATCGCTCCCATCGCCGCGCCTTCCCGTCCTGATTTTTCCGCTGCGTTCATCATCATCCCTCCGTTTGTGACTTTATTTGCCGCCGAGCAGGCTCAACGCCAACGACGGCAGCTGGTTCGCCTGTGAAAGCACCGATGTGCCGACCTGAACGAGGATCTGGTTGCGCACGAGCTCGGATGTTTCCTGCGCCACATCGATATCCTGGATGCGCGAGCGCGCCGCAGTCAGGTTTTCCACCGTGATCGACTGGTTGCGCGAGCGCGATTCGAGGTCGTTCTGAGCGGCGCCGAGCGCGGCGCGGCTCGTCGTCAAGTTGCCGATCACCTGGTCGAGAGTCGTGAGGGCGGCCTGCGCGTTGCTCGCCGAGGTGAGGATCACTTGATTCGCTCCCGTCAAATCGATCGCGCTGCTGGTAAAAGAACTGGCTTTCAGCGAGTACAGCGTGACGCTGATTTGATCGGTGGCCGCGATCGAATATGCAACCGTGCCGATGCCGACCTGAAAGACGATCGTGTTCGCGTTGCTGTTGTTCAGCAGCGTCACGCCGTTGAACTGCGTCGCGTTGGAGATGCCGGTGATTTCCTGGGTCAGCCGGTCCGCCTCGGTCTGCAGCGATTGCCGGTCGGTCAAAGACAATGTGCCGTTCGCTGCTTCGATCGAGAGCTCGCGCAGGCGGACGAGAATGTTGCCGATCTCGTCGTACGCGCCTTCGGCGACTTGGACCAAGCTGATGCCGTCCATCGTGTTGCGCCCCGCTTGCACCATCGATCGGATCTGGGACGTCATTCTCAAAGTGATGGCCATTCCCGCCGCATCGTCGGCGGCATGGTTAATCCGCAGGCCGGACGCCAGGCGTTCCATCGAGTGAGATAAGTTGTCGGTGGTCTGAGAGAGGTTTCGCTGTGTCAGCAGCGCGGGAAAATTAGTGTTTACAACAATCGCCATCGTGATTTTCCTCCCGGGAGGGACTGTAAAGCAGAAAATGTGCCACGGCGAAAAGGCCAAAAAAGGCGGGGCGGTGTAGCCATCGAACGGAAATAAATGGGTCGCCTGCTAGGCGAGACTTTCCCCGATCGGAATTTGTTTCCTCCTGGCGAATGCGCGCTTGCCCGCGGGAACGCGCGGCGATGCGCCGGCATGCAAGAGGCCGAGGTCATAGAATTTGAGTGAAAGCGGACTCGCCTATGCGGCCGAAGGCTGCTTTTCCCGCCGGAGGACGAGATCCATACCGTGGAGCAGTTCCTTTTGCGTGAAAGGCTTGGTGATGTAGTACTCGGCGCCCAGCTTGTAGCTCGCGAGGACGTCTTCATGTCTGCCGCTGGCCGTCAGCATGATGACCGGTACCATACAGGTCTTCGACGAGGCCTTGATTTTTGCCAACACCTCGAGACCGCTCATCTGCGGCATGAATGTGTCGAGGATGACGAGATCGGGCAGCTCCGCTTCCAGCTCCGTCAGCGCGTCCAGCCCGCCGTGAAGGCAGCGGACGTTGTAGCCGGCGTCTTCGAGCGTATCCTTAACGACCCAGGCGATGGTTTGGCTGTCGTCGACGACAAGGATCTTTTTTGGCTGCATGCGTCATTCCTCCCGGTGGCTGAGAGCGCCCGGGGAGAAGAAGCACTTTGGATGCCAAAATGCGTATTGGATCAAGCAGGGGAAAAGAACGTGAAAATGCACGCGGCGCGACTCACGCGGGTGAAAATCTGCCGCTGGGTGTTTTTTCCTGCGGCGACCGTCAAAGATTTGACAGTGAAAAGCCGCTTAGATTGGAATCAAAAAAGCGATCGATCGCGGGGACGCAATCGAGGCTCGTGAGAGTTATGAGCTAATCCCGCGGCCAAAACGCCGGGTCCGGCGTCTTGTGCCGCGCCGGCTTTCTAGCAACGATTTCCGGCGCCGGGTACCGACTCTGCGGCATCGTCCAGTCGATAATCAGCTGCGAGTAAAAAGCGGTGAGGTACTGTAGAAACTCGACAGTAAGCCCCTTTTTGAAAAAGTTTTTGATCGACATAAATGCTCCTATGCCTGCCGCTGCAGCGAGCTTACCCGCGCCGGGAAATACCCCCTGAGCGCTTGCTGCCGTTTGGGCAACGCCGATAGACCCTCCCGACAGCGGGCGAGGCATTCCTCGAGCCGTTGCATGAGCAGCCGGTCTCTTTCCAGAATCGTTTCAATCAATTCGCGCAGCTGGGCGCGTTCGCCGCCGGCGCCGGCACTCCCCTCCTCCGCCGTTTGCAGCCGAGCGAAAGTCAGCTCGCGCATCCGGGCGTATTCTTCCCACGCCGCCGTCTCCGGCTCGGAAATCGCGAGAAGATTTTCCGACTCCTGGAGGAGATCCGAGAGCTCCTTTAGGAACAGAGCGTCCATCAAAGGATTCCTTCCTGGCGAGCTTTGACGACCGCCTGTTGCCACGCCTCTTGCAGGCCTTGAAGAAGTCCAATCACGTCGTCGAGCGGTTTAGCCGCGTTGCCAACGTGCGCCTCCATCAGCTGCTCGAGCATGAAGCGATAAAGATCCTCAAGGTTGCGGGAGAAGTCGCCGCCGACCTCGTGGTTCAGGCTCGTGATGAGCTCGCTGATGATGGCGTGCGTTTTCGAGATGAACGTGCCTTTGCCCGCCATGTCGCCCTGTTCCAGGCGCTCCTTGGCTTGCTTCAAAAAATCGATCGCGCCTTGATACAGCATGAGGAGCACCGTGCCGCGGTCGGCGGTGTAGAACTGGTTGCGCTTATAAGTCTGGACCTGAGGTTGATATGCGACGTTCATGATTTGGGGGAACCTCCGTTAGGAAATCCTCGGCAAACTGGCGAGCTGCTGAGTCAGATACTGTCCTTGCGATTTGAGCTGGCTGACGAGCGCCTCCAGCGCAGCGAACTTACGAGTCAGCTCCTGTTGAAAATTTTCCAGGCTCGTTTCTTTGGTAGCCATGCTTTCGGACAAATCGTCGATACTGCTCTGGGTTCCATTGATCTTGGCGGTCAACAAGCCGGTGCTGGTCGACGTAAGATTGTCGACGGCGGACATGACGCTGGTCGAAACGCCGCTCGTCGCGTCGAGAAAAACCTGGCTCACGCCGCCGGCGTCTTTGGCGAGCGCGGCGTCGAGCGTCGTGTCGTTGACCGAGAGCGTGTCATCCTCTTGGATCGTGACGCCGATGTCGCGCAAAGTGACGAACGTTCCCGAGACGGTCCCGCCGATCGCGGTTCGCAGAAGCCTTTGCGCGGTTTGAACGGTGGAATCGCCGATCAACGCGCCCGCGACCTTGTTGTCGCTGTCATATTTCGTCTGGTCGTGAATGAAGGATTGCACCGAGTTGTAAGCCGAGACAAAATCTTTGATTTGCTTCTTGATGGCATCCGTATCGTTCGAGATCGTCACCTGGACCGGACCGGCCGAAGTATTCTTGAGGTTCAGCGTCACGCCCGCGATGACGTCGGAGACGACATTCGTCGACCGGCTGACGGCGATGCCGTCGACCGTGAGCGAAGCATCGCCCGCCGGCTGCGTCACCGTAAAGCCGGGGAGCGCGTCGGTGCCGGTCGTCAGCCCGCTTTCATCGATCGTCACCGCGTTGGCCGCGCCCGTGGTTTTCCCGTTGACCACCAACCGATAGCTATTCGCGCCGACCTGGACGATGGACGCGTTGACCGCCGCACCCGAGGCGTTAATCGCGTCTTTCAGACCGGCGAGCGTGTTGTTCGTTCCGTCGACGGTGATATTTGTCGTCGTGGAACCGACGGTGATGGCAAGTGTCCCTTGTCGAATCAGGTCGCTCGTCGACGCGAATGTGCCGGAGGCTTGTGTCGTCGCATAGGCTAGCGAACCGACGATAATGGAATGGCTCCCCGTGGAGGCGTTCGAGCCCGCCGTCGCCGTCAAAACCGATTCGTCGGAGCTCGTCGCTTGATTGACGAAAAAACCCGCCGAGGTCGAGAGCGATTCGGCCGCGGAGCGCAGCGACCCGAGCAGGCTGCTCAACTGGTTGAACAGCGATAGCTTGTTCGAGAGATCGTTCTGCTGCCTTTGCAGCAGATCGATCGGGCGGTGCTCGACCTTCACGAGCGCGTCGATCATCGCGTTGGTATCGAGACCTGTCGCCAGGCCGCCAAATGTGATCGGAGGTAAGCTCATGATTTGGTCGAGAGCAGCAATCCTTTAAGCGAGCGCAGCGCCGACATCACCTGCAACAATTCTTCCGGGGGAACCTGACGGATGAGCTCGCCGGTCTTTTTATCGAGAATTCTCACGATGCGCTCGCCGGTCGTCGGATCGACGGAAAAATCCAGCGAGATATTTTCGCCGTTGATGTCGGGCGGAGTGCTCACGATCTGTTTCGACGACGGTTCGACGCCGGAGGTGTCGCGCACGCGCACCATTCTTTCGAGCGAGCCTTTGACGACGCTCTCGGTCTTCTTGACCTCGATCGCTGTTGAGAGAGCGGGTGGCATCGGTTGAATATTCATCTACTGTCTTTTACGGCATGGGAGGGGCCGTTATTGCGGCCCCTCCCGCCGGTTTTATTCGACCTCGCTCATTAATGACCGAGCAGGGTCAGGGCCAGAGAAGGCAGCTGGTTCGCTTGCGCGAGGACCGAAGTGCCCGCCTGGACCAGGATCTGGTTCCGCACCAACTCCGACGTCTCGGAAGCCACATCCACGTCCTGGATGCGCGACCGGGCGGCCGTCAGGTTCTCGACCGAGATCGAGATGTTCCGGGACCGCGACTCGAGGTCGTTCTGCGCGGCGCCGAGTGAGGCACGGCTGGAGTTCAGGTTCGTGATGACTGTGTCCAGCGTCGTCAACGCGGCCTGCGCGTTGCTGGCGGACGTGATGACGATCGCGTTGGCGCCGCCGATGCTGATATCGGTCGCGCTGCTCGTGAAGATGCTCGCCTTCAATGAATACAGCGTGACGCTGATCTGATCGGTCGCGGACACCGAGTAACCGACCGTGCCCATGCCGACCTGGAAGACGATCGTGTTGCCGAGCGAGTTCGAGTTCAGCAGCACGACGCCGTTGAACTGCGTCGAGTTCGCGATACCGGTGATCTCGTTGATCAGCCGGTCCGCTTCGGTCTGCAGCGAGGTGCGGTCGGTCGTCGACAGCGTGCCGTTGGACGATTCGACCGAGAGCTCGCGCAGCCGGATTAGAATGTTGCCGACTTCGTTGTACGCGCCTTCGGCGACCTGCACCAAGCTGACGCCGTCCATGACGTTGCGTCCCGCCTGGGAGAGCGAGCGGATCTGCGAGGTCATTCTGAGCGAGAGGGCCATGCCGGCCGCGTCGTCCGCCGCATGGTTGATGCGGAGACCCGAGGCCAGGCGCTCCATCGACTGGCTCAAAGCGTCGCTCGCGGCACCCAGGTTTCTC
>DATJFG010000078.1:0-30271 GCA_035495775.1 Verrucomicrobiia bacterium
CTTTGGTGTTAAGGTCCCGCACTTCCGCGCCCTGATAGAGTATCCGGCCGCCGGAGATCGGCGTCAGCCCGGCGATGAGCTTCAGCAGCGTCGATTTGCCGCAGCCCGACGGTCCTACGATCGTAATAAATTCTCCATAGGGGATATTCAAGCTGATGTTTTCCAGCGCGGTCATACGGCCGCGGTCGGGGGTCTGAAACGCCTTGCTCACACCCTCGATGCGGATGACGAGCTCGTCTGCGCCGGGGCCGTGGCGGGTCGGTTCCATGAATCGCGCGCATTCTCTATCATCGAATAGGACGTGTCAATACATCTGAAATCATTGATCGGTCTCGATGATCGTCGTCCGCTTGATCGTCGGAATCGGATGACGTATGAGGGTCGTAACAACGGGAGGAAGACATGGCGCGCAGCGAAACTGTGATTCCAAAAAACACCGGCAAAACGTTCGAAGTGAAGAAGGGGCGCATCATGCGCGTCAAGGGCGAATCGACGGCGGATTTCGTCGTCTTCAATCTCCGCGACGTCGAGGAACGCTTCGATCAGGCGCGCACCAAAGTCGATCAGGGAAAGATTTATGTGACCACCGGCGATGTGCTGATCTCGAAGTACAACAACATCATGATGACGATCGTCGAAGATACCTACGAAGGCACGCACGACCTGGAAAAGGGCATGTGCAGCACCTCCTTTTATAAGAAATGGGGCGATCAGATCTTTGAGATTTACGGCGAAACCTGGAAGAAGCTCGGGCGCCAAAAAGTCGTTGCCCCCAAGCACGGCTGCTGGGAAAATCTCGCCAAGGCGCTGAAACCTTATAAGGTGAAGAAAGCCGACGTGCCGAGTCCGTTGAATATCTTCCAGACCATGGTGATCGACGGGACGACCGGCACGATGCGCTACTCGATGACGCGGCCTCGGACCGGCGGCGACCACATGGATCTTCGCGCCGAGATGGATTGCCTCGTCGGCATCAGCGCGTGTCCGGAGGGCGGGCGCGGCAAGCCGCTCACGATCACTGTTTACGACAAATAAATTTTAACTTCGAACTGGCGTGCTACTTGTAAAGTCGCTCGATAAAGCCGCTCGACTCGAGTTCTTTTAAAAAGCTCACGTCGATAAAATCCGACGGCTTCGCCTGCGCCGCCTTCGGATTCTTGCCTTTTAATTGATCCAAAAACAGCTGGATACCCGGCTCGGTCGGATAGGGAACCCGGCGCGTAAGTTTGACGACGATCTCGTTATAGCTTTCCTCCATCGCCTTATCGTCTTTGATGTCCAGGTACTTTCGCAAAACCTTTTGCGCGCCTTTGGGATTGGTCAGGTTGTAGTGAACGCCTTCGACGTAGGCCCGCATGAAGCGGCGAATCGTCTCCGGTTTTCTCTTGATGTAATCGCGCGTCACCGCCACGCCGTTCTGCTGCCATTCCACGTCGAGCTTGGTGAAATCGAGCAGCGCGCGGACGCCGATCTCTTTCGCCTTGAGCGTTTCCGGCGGCTGGAGCAGCGTCGCCTGGATTGCATTGGTCTGCATCGCCGCGAGCCGCGCGGGAACCGAGCCGATCGTGACATAGCCGACCTCGTCGGCCTTGATCCCGTAGCGCTCTAGGACGGTCTGAGCCGCCGCGTTGTCCGCGCTGCCGATCCGGCTCACGCCGAACTTCTTTCCCTTCAAATCCTCCACGCGCTTGATCTCATCGGTCACGAAGAGCACATAGGGAAAACGGTTGATCGACCCCGCTATGAGCACCGCGCCCGAGCCGGTTAAATTGCTGGTAATCACGGCGGACGCTCCGGTATGGATGATCGGCGTTTCGCCGGCCAGCATGGCCGTGACGGCGAGCGGCGCGCCGACGAGAAGTACGAGTTCGACGTCGAGGCCGTTCTTGGCATAAAACCCCATCTCTTTGGCGGTCCAGACGTTGAGCTGCGTCGGGCTGATCACGGTGTAGGCGATGCGAATTTTTTCCGGCGTTTGCGCGTGTGCGTCATTCGACGCGAGCGTCCACAAAGGGAGCGCGCAAAATAGAGCTACGAATTTCATCCAGAGACGATTTTTCATTTTCTCCCTCCGCTCTCGGTCGATGAAGCCGGGTCACCTACCGCCGGCCGGTCATGATCGCGTCGTCTTTGCCCGGGTCGTAGCCGCGTGTATCGCGCGCGAGATTGACGCGTCCAAGGACTTCCGCAGGGGCCTTCGCCTCCTTCGGGAATTCGTATGGCGGCAGCGGCTTGGTCGCGTCGAAGATGAGCTTCGTTTCCATCGGCCCCTTCTCCAAGCGGTCGTAGCCGTACGCGGTCGGATTCAAGTGTGAGCCGAGCGCGTGGGGAATGACGACGAGGTCGCGGTCGGCCTGAAAGCGCATCGCCAGCGCCCACAGCACCTGGGTCTCGTTGAAAACGTCGATGTCGTCGTCGACGACGATGACGTGCTTGATGTTGGGATCGGTGACGATCGCCGCCATCGCCGCCTGCTTGGGCTCGCCCTCGGCGCGCTTCTTGAGCGCGATGTAGCAGTGCGCGCGGGCCGCGCCGGACATCGGCATGTTGACGCCGACGAGGCTCGGCACCGCCTCCTGGATGCGGCGAAACAGGCTTCCCAGCCGCGGCGCCGCGCCGATGATATTGTGCTCGAAATGCGCGCTGTGGATGCTCTGATAGATGGGATTTTTCCGCATCGTGATCGCGGTCACTTCGATGTAGGGCTGCTCGCCCTCCTTATAGTAGTAATGCGGCCATTCGCCGAAGGGGCCTTCGTAATGGCGCTTGTGCGGCGGTACGATGCCTTCGATGACGATCTCACAGCGCGCCGGGACCATTAAATTCACGGTCTCGGCCTTAACGACTTCAAGCGGCTCGCCCAAAAACGCGCCGGCGACCTCCAGCTCCTGCCCGATGCCGGCCTGCTTGCTGACCGCCGCCATGTTGAGCGCCGGATGGTGACCGATGGCGAGCGCGACCTCCATCGGCTCGTTGTGATCCTCGTATTCGGCGCGCACGTAGTTGCCGTGGTTCGCCGGATTGATCATGAGGCCGAGCTGGCGCTTGCCCTGCTTCTGGTGGCGGTAGATACCGACGTTGACCGCCCCTGTGCCGCGCTCTTTGCAGATCATCGCGGCGGCGTTGATGTAGCTGCCGGCATCGCCTTCGTTGTGCGTCAGCACCGGCAACAAGTCGAGATCGATCTGAGCGCCTTTCAAGACCACCTCTTTGACGGGTGCGTCCTTCGCCGCGACCTCTTTCACCGGGACGGGATTGTGCTCGCGGGTCGCGAGATCCTTGACCATCTGCGGCACGGTGGGCGAGCCGAGCGCGAGCGCGAGCCGCTCATACGTCGCGCCGAGATTGATGATCAAGGGAAATTTCGAGCCTGAGATGTTTTTGAAAAACACCAGGGGAAATTTGTTCTCGCGCTCGAATTTCTCGACGATCGCCGCCGCCTCGTAACGCGGGTCCACCTCGCGGTCGACGACGGCGAGGTCCTGCGGCCGTTTTTCCAATAATTCGTCCATATAGCTGCGCAAATCTTTCGCCATGGTTCACCTCCGCGAACAAGCGTTATATCCTGCACGCATTCGACGGTGTCAAGGTGGTTGACACGATCGGCCGCTTCTTCTAACAGTCATGGCCGGGTGCTTCGATATGCGCCGGTTGCCCATCAGGTGGGGCTTGAGTCTGCCGAATCGCGGGGTGCTCTTCGGCCTCACCGACATCGATACGATTCTGCGCGCGGCAACACTCGCCGAAAGCTCCGGCATCTTCGAGTCGGTCTGGTTCGGCGACAGTCTCATTCACAAGCCGCGTCTGGAATCGATCGTCATGCTGAGCGCCGCGGCGGCGCGAACGGTCAAAGTCCGCCTCGGCGTAATGTGCATGGCGAGCTTCCCCGTGCGCCATCCGGTCCTCCTCGCGATTCAATGGGTGAGCCTCGATCAACTTTCCAAAGGACGAGCGGTTCTCGGGGTTTGCATCGGCGGGGGCCATGACCCCGAGCTCCGCGCCTTCGGCGCGCGGCGCAGCGAGCGCGTCGGCCGCATGACCGAAGGCATCGAGCTCTTACGGAAACTCTGGGGCGAGGAGGAAGTCGAGCACGCGGGCAATTTCTATCAATTAAAACGCTGCCGCGTCGTCCCCAAGCCGGTGCAAAACCCCTGCCCGATTTGGATCGCCGTCAGCCCCGACCGCAAGGCGATCGGCGACGCGGTCGTCGATAACGCGATGAAACGCGTCGCGAAGCTGGCGGACGGCTATATCACGATGGGCGTCGAGCCCGCCGAGTTTCGCCGCCGCTGGCAGACGATCGAAGAAACCGCGGCCGCTGTCGGCAAGGACCTCTCGCGTTTCGAGACCGCGATCCACGGCATGGTCAATATCAATGACGACATGCGTACGGCTTATTCAGAGTCGCAGGATTATTTCAGCCACTACTACAGCCCCGGCTATCCGCCGGAGGAGCTGATCAAAGTCTGGCTGGCTCACGGTCCTCCCGAGACATGCGCGGAGATGATCCAGAGCTGGATCGATATGGGCATCACAACACCAGTGCTGCGCTTTACGTCGCGCGATCAAATCGGTCAGATCGAGCGTTTTATCAATCACGTGCTGCCGCTGCTGCGGTTGCAGTGAAAGTCAAACGTGGGTAAAAGATTTTGTGTCGCGGTCTCGTCTTCCGGCAGATAGGAAGCCGCATGTTTGAAGATTTAAGAGGATATCTCAAGCATCTCGAAGAACAGGGGCAGCTTGTGTGTGTCGGCGAAGAAGTCGACACCAACCACGAGATCGCCGCCGGCATCCGCAAGACCTCCGATATCGAGGGGCCGGCACTATTGTTCGAGAACATCAAAAATTTTCCCGGCTGGCGCGTTCTCGGCGGTTTGTTCGCGACGCGGAAGCTGATCGCGCTCGGCCTCGGCGTGCCCGTGGATCAATTGCTCGAGCGCTACATGACGCTCGAGGAGAAGCGCATTGCGCCGGCGACAGTCTCGACCGGTCCCGTGAAGGAGACCCGCTGGACCGGCGCGGAGGTCGATCTCCATAAGCTCCCCATCGTGACGCATGCCGGAAAGGACGTCGGCCCCTACGTCACGATCGGCGTCCAGATCGGCAAGGACCCGGACAACGGCGCGCGCAATTTATCCATCCACCGCATGCTGCTGCTCGGCAAAGACCGCCTATCTCTGTGGGCGCCGCCCGACCATCATCTCGGTCGGATGATTTTGAAAGCAGAGGAGAAAAAGCGCGGCCTCGAAGTGGCGACGGCGATCGGCGTCGAGCCGGCGATCGTTATCGGCTCGCAGGCGAAAGTCCCCTACGGCGTCGACGAATACCACGTCGCCGGCGGGCTTCGCGGCGCGCCCGTCGCCCTCGTTCGCTGCGAGACGATCGACGTCGAAGTTCCGGCGATGGCGGAGATCGTGATCGAGGGCGTCACGGTCCCTGGCGAGCGGGTGGCCGACGGCCCGTACGGCGAATATCCCGGCTGTTACAGCGAGGCGAAGCAGGCGCCGGTGCTGAAAGTCACCGCAATCACGATGCGGAAGAACCCGATCTATCAAACCGCGCTCACCGGCATGCCGGTGACGGAGAACCATACGCTGATCGAGTACGCCAACGCGGCGGTGATTTACCGCGAGGCGATGAAGATCGTTCCGGAGGTGCGCGACGTCTATGTCACGCCCGGCGGAACTTTCCGCCATCACGTGGTCGTGTCGATCAAAAAGCGCCATGACGACGAGGCGCGCAATTTGATTCTCGCTCTGCTCGCGCTCGGCATCGGTCTCAAGCAGGTGACGGTCGTCGACGACGACATTGATATCCGCAATCCGACCGAGGTCGAATGGGCGCTCAGCACGCGCATGCAGCCCGACCGCGACCTGATCGTCATCCCGCGGATCGCCTGCTCAACGCTCGATCCATCGGTGCCGAAGCCGCGCTCGACCGCCGCGTGGGGCATCGACGCGACCGTGCCGGTCGGGGACCGCGCGAAATACGAGAAGGTCCTGATTCCCGGCGTCGAAAAAATAAAATACATTTAGCCAGCTCATGCGAGATTTCGAGTACCTGGAGCCCACCACGATCGCAGAAGCATGCGCGTTGCTGAAACACTACGGCGGCGAAGCGCGCGCCTATGCCGGCGGCGCCTATCTTGGCATCGTCATGCGCCAGGGGCTGCTCGCGCCGAAGGCGCTCGTCAACATCAAAAAGATCGACGCGCTGAAGGGCATCCGTCATGACGTCAAGGACGGCCTCGTCATCGGCGCGCTCACGACGCACCGCGAGTTGGAAACGTCGAAAATCGCCCGGGAGAAATTTCCCATCTTTGCGCACGTCGAGCGCGAGGTGGCGAACATCCGCGTGCGCAACGTGGGCACGATCGGCGGCAACCTCGCCTCCGGCGAGCCGCTGACCGACCTCGCGCAGGTCTTCATGGCGCTCGATGCACGTGTCGCGGTCGTCGGTCCAGCGACCAGCCGTCTGATTCCCATCGAAGAACTGTTCTTGGATTTCTATCACACGAGCCTCGCCGACGACGAAATTCTCACGCATGTGATCGTGCCGCCGCTGCCGCCGCGCTCAGGCATCGAATATATCCGCTTCTCCAGCAGCTCGGTCGTGGACAAGCCATGCGTCGGCGTCTGCGTGCGCGCGACGCTGAGCGCCGATAATGAGACTTGCGATGAGCTCCGCATCAGCCTCGGCTGCGTCGCGCCGACGCCGCTGCGCGCGCGCAAAGCCGAGGCGATTCTTAGCGGCAAAGATTTTTCATCGGAGTTGGTCGAGCAGGCGTCCGCCTCGGCAGCGCAAGAGTGCAGCCCGACGGCCGACCTTCGCGGCTCGGAGAGATTCAAACGCGGCATCGTGCGCGTGCTGGTGCGGCGCGCGGCGGCAAGGGCGTACGAGCGCGCGCGGCAACATTAGCATGAAAAAACAGATTCGCATTCGCGTGAACGGCTTGGAGCGAGAGCTCGAGGTCTCCATGCGCGCGACGCTGCTCGACACGGTGCGCGATCAGCTCGGCCTCACGGCGGCGAAGCTCGGCTGCGAGATGCAGGTTTGCGGCGCCTGCACGCTGCTCGTCGACGGCAAGCCGGTGAGCGCGTGCTCGTATCTCGCGGTCGATGCCGACGGCGCGGAGATTCTCACGACCGAGGGGCTCGCGGATGGAGCAAAGCTCCACCCGCTGCAAGAGGCGTTCATGGAAACCGGCGCTCTCCAGTGCGGCTACTGCACCTCGGGATTTCTCCTCACGGCGAAAGCGATGCTCGACGAGAATCCCCATCCGACCGAGGAATACATCCGCGAATATCTCGCGGGAAACTTCTGCCGCTGCGGCTGCTATGGCGAGATTTTGCAGGCGGTGAAGAAAGCGGCGGGATTATAAGATGGAACGGCGCACCAACGGCCGCCGGCTCGATTACCTGGCCAAAGTGACGGGCCGCGCGACGTACCTTGCCGACATGAAGCTCCCTGGCCTCTGCCACGGCCGCATTCTCCGCAGCCCTTATCCGCATGCGCGCATCGCGCGCATCGACGCCTCGAAGGCGCTTAAAATCCCCGGCGTGGTCGCAACGCTCACGCGCGAGGATATTATCGATCACCCCGCGCTCGATCCCTATTACGGCCCGGTGTTCAAAGACCAGACGATCGTTGCCGTGGAGAAGGTCCGCCATGTCGGCGACCCGGTCGCCGCCGTCGCCGCGCTGACGCCGGAGGCAGCGGAAGAGGCGCTTGGCGCGATCGAGGTCGAATACGAAGAGCTGCCGGCGATCACCGACGTGCATGAGGCGCTCAAGAAAAATGCGACCTTGGTGCACGACTGCGTCAAAGTGCCCGAGACGGGCTTCGCCGATCTGGCCGAGCTGCGCCCCGTCGAAGGCACGAACATCTGCACGCATTTCAAGCTCCGCCGCGGCGATGTCGAGAAGGGCTTCGCCGAATCGGACCACGTTTTCGAGGACACCTTCACGCTGCCCGCGGCGCAGCACGCGTTTCTGGAGCCGCACGCCTGCATCGCCCAGATTGATGCCGGCCAGCGCCTGACTGTCTGGGCGACAACACAGAATCCGTTCGTCGTGCGTACGCAGCTCGCGAATATCTTCAAGCTGCCGGTCGCGCGCGTGCGCGTCGTCGTGCCCTATCTCGGCGGCGGCTACGGCGGCAAGGTCTATCCCAAAGTCGAGCCGCTGGCGGTGGCGCTCGCGCTGAAGGCGGGGCGGCCGGTCCGCCTGGTGCTCTCGCGTGAAGAAGTTTTCCATACGATCACCAAGCACGCCGCGGTGATCCGGATGAAGACCGGCGTCAAGAAAGACGGCACGCTCGTCGCGCGCGAATGCGAAGTGCTGCTCGATACCGGCGCGTACGCCGAGATCGGTCCGCGCGTGGCGAAGAAGTCGGGCTACACCGCGGCGGGGCCGTATCGAATACCGAACCTCAAGATCGATTCGATGTCGATCTACACCAATAAGCCGCCGGCGGGCGCGTTTCGCGGCTTCGGCGTGTCGCAGTCCGCGTGGGCGCACGAGTCGCAGATGGACATCATCGCGCACGCGCTGAAGATCGACCCGGTGAAGCTCCGGCTCAAGAACGGCTACGAGGAAAACGACACATTCGTCACCGGCGAACGGCTGACCAGCATCGGCTTCAAGCAATGTCTCACGGAAGCCGCCAAGGCGATCGGCTGGGACGACAAGCCAGAGCCGGCGAAGGAGAAGCACATCAAGCGCGGCAAAGGCATCGCCTGCCTCATCAAGGCGACGATCACGCCGTCGATCTCCTCCGCGGTTGTCAAACTCAATGAGGACGGCAGCGCGTCGGTCTACGCCGGGACGATCGAGATGGGGCAGGGCTCGGAGACGACGCTCGCGGAGATCGCCGGCCGCGAGCTCGAAATCCCTCTTGAGCGCATCCAGGTGCTCGGCGTCGATACCGACGTCGTGCCGTACGATCTCACGACATCGTCCAGCCGCTCGACCTTTCACATGGGCAAGGCGGTGCAGCTCGCCGCGCAAGACGTGAAGAATCAGCTTAAGCAGATCGTCGTCGAGGACTTCGGCGTTCCGGCCGAGCAGATCGGATTCGCGCAAGGGAAAATCCGCCTACCCGAATCGATGCTCGACTATAAGGAAGTCATGCAAAAGCGCTTCGGCATGCCGGGCGGCACCCTCGTCGGCCAGGGGCAGGTGAAAACCAAAACGGTCGACGAGCGCGGCGAGAAGACGACCTCGGCATTCTGGTTCGTCGGCGCCGGCGCGGCCGAGGTCGAGGTGGACGACGAGACCGGGAAACTGAAGCTGCTCCGTTACGTTACGGCCGTCGACGTCGGCAAGGCGATCAGCGTACTCGGCTGCCGCCAGCAGCTCGCCGGCGCCTCGATCACCGGCATGGGACAGGCGCTCTTTGAAGAGCTTGTCTACGACAACGGCCAGCTCATCAATCCCAACTTCATCGATTACATCATCCCCTCGCTCGGCGACACGCCGCCGATCGAGCCGATCATCGTCGAGGTGCCGCACAAGGAAGGGCCATTCGGCGCCAAGGGCATCGGCGAGACCGCGCTGATCCCGGTTGCGCCGGCGATCGCCAACGCGATTTTCAACGCCGTCGGCGTTCGCATCAAAGACCTGCCGATCAAGGCGGAGAAGATTTTTCTCGCGCTCGAAGAAAAGCGCGGTGATTCGCGATGAAGCACGTTAAAGGCGGCCTGTTATTTTTCTCCATCGCTCTTTTTTTCATAGGCTGCGAGAATCAAGCCATTCGCGATAACCGCGAATTCATCCGCCGCCAGGAAGAGGAGATAGCTCAGCTTCGCGCGGAAAATGACAGAAGGCGCGAGGAAACGGAGGGCCGCCGGCGCGAACAGGAGGAATACGAGGCGTGTCGGCGTGCTTTCGTGAGCTTCGAGCAGGCGCAGGTCGCGAGCAATGCTCGCGAGGCCGAGTCTTTTTACCGCGAGGGCCTCGCGCTGTGTCCTCGCGACGACGTCGCCCATTACGAGCTCGGCAGAATTCTCGCCGAGGGCGGCAGGCCGCGCGAGGCGCAAGAGGAGTTCGAGGCCGCGCTCAAGGTCAATCCTGATTTTGCCGCGGCACGCGACGAATTAGAGAGATTACGGATGCAAAGATGAAGAGGATCTTTTTCGCGCTGCTGTTGCTGCTCTATGCGGCTCCAGCTTCGGCCGTCGATGACAAAAAGGTCGTCGACATGACCTACCCGTTTTCCGAAGAGACGCAGCACTGGCCGACGGCGCGCGGATTTAAACTGGAAAAGCATACCGAGGGGATGACGCCGCAGGGCCACTGGTACGCGGCGTATGACTACAGCTCCGCCGAGCACGTCGGCACACACATGGACGCTCCGTTTCATTTCGCGCAGGGAAAGTGGAAAGTGGACCAGGTGCCCCTGTCGAAAACGATCGGACCGGCGATCGTCGTCGACGTGAGCGGTAAAGCGAAGGCGAGCGCCGATTACCGGCTGCAGGTGACCGATCTCCGCACATGGGAGAAGCGCTACGGCAAGATCGCCCCCGGGACGATCGTGCTCATGTACAGCGGCTGGGGCAAGTTCTGGAAAAACCGCAAGCAGTATTTCGGCAGCGATCAGGCGGGCGATACGGAAAACCTCAGCTTTCCCGGCTATTCCCAAGAGGCGGCGGAGTTTCTGGTGAAAGAGCGGAAGATCGCCGCCGCCGGCATCGACACCGCGAGCATCGACTACGGCGCGTCGCGGGACTTCATCGTCCACCAGGTCTTCGGCAATGCGAACGTGCCGATTTTCGAGAACGTCGCGAATCTGGACAAGCTCCCCGCGAAGGGCGCGGTGGTTTACGCCGCGCCGATGAAGATCGAGGGCGGCACGGGCGCGCCGCTGAGAATCTTCGCGCTGCTGCCTTAATCGGCCTCGGCGGCGATGACCGCGGCGTCGCTCGTCGCCGCGGCATCGGCGGGATCGGGGATGATGCCGCGCCGGATGAGGACGGGAATCGCCGTAGCGCGAAGCCGTGGCAGCATCCGCGCGAACCACATCGCCGCGGCGGCGCAGCCGAGGCCGCCGGCCGCGACCACGAGCCGCGCGCCGAAGCGATCGGCGAGCGTACCCGCCACTAGACTGCCGAACGGCGCCATGCCGACGAGCACCATCGAGAAAAGACTCATCACGCGGCCGCGCATGCGCTCCGCCGCGAGCGATTGCAGCACCGTGTTAGAAGCGGCGATCAGCACCATCCAGCAAAATCCGACCACGACGAGAATTGCGAGCGACAGCGCGTACGCCGGAGCGGCGGTGAAGGCGATGAGCCCCGCGCCGAAGCCGACTCCCGATGCGACGATGATCCTCCCGATGCCCAGAAATTCCTTACGCCGCGCGAGAAACAGCGCGCCGGCGAGCGCGCCGAAGCCGACCGCTCCCATCATGACGCCGAGCGCGCCGGCGCCGCCGCCGTGCACCTTCCCGGCGAAGACCGGCATGAGCGTCATGTAGGGCATGCCGAGCAGCCCGAAGACGCCGAGCAGCAGCAACAGCGTCCGGATCGGCGCGTTGTCGGCGATGTAGCGGACGCCTTCAGCGAGCGAATGCGCGATCGAGAGCTGATGTTTCGCCCGCCGGTTCGATTCCGAGATATGCATCGCGAGCAGCGCCCAGATGACAGCGAGGTAGCTGAGCGCGTTGATCAAAAAGCAAAATCCCTCGCCGAGCGCCGCGACGAGCAGGCCGGCGAGGCTGGGGCCGACGATCCGCGCGGCGTTGATCATCGATGAGTTGAGGGCGATCGCGTTCGGGAGATCTTCCGTCGCGACCAGGCGATTGACGAGCGTCTGGCGCGCCGGCATGTCGAAGGCGTTGACGATGCCGAGAACCGCGCCCAAGGCAAGGAGAGAATAAATCTCCACCCGACCGCTGAACGTGAGCGCCGCGAGTACGAGCGCCTGGAACAGCGCGAGCGACTGTGTCAGCAGGAGAACGCGCCGGCACGAAAAACGGTCGCTCACCACGCCGCCGATCGGACTCAGCGCAAAAATCGGAATCTGCGACGCGAAGCCGACGGCCCCGAGCAGTGTGGCCGAGCCGGTCAGGCGATAGACGAGCCAGCTGAGGGCGACCTGCTGCATCCACGTGCCGCACACCGAGACGAGCTGGCCGGTGAGATAAAGCCGGTAGTTGCGATGGCGCAGCGAGCGCCCGAGCGCCGACGCGAAGGAGAGCTTTCCCATGAAAGATTATAGCAGATATTTTACGGCCGCGGACCCCAGCGGCCGTTGGCGCGGTGATAAATTCCGGCGGCGCGGTCCCGAACGGTGCCGCGCCAGCCGGCGGATTTTTCTCTGACCCGGGCGAACCAGCCGAGGCGTCCGAGATCGTCGAACAGCGAATAGGCGACTGGCGTGATCAGCAGCGTGATCAAGAGCGACAACGCCTGACCTCCGATGATGACTTTCGCCATCGAGGCGCGCGACGCCGCGCCCGGGCCGCGCCCGAGTGCCATCGGGAGCATGCCGAAGATCAGCATCAGCGTCGTCATCAGAATCGGGCGCAAGCGCGCGTGGTTCGCCTCGATAATCGCCTGGTCGCGCTCCCTGCCCTGCGCGCGGAGCGTGTTCGTGTAGTCGATCTGGAGGATGCCGTTCTTCTTCACGATGCCGAACAGCATGAAGAGCCCGAACATCGCGTAGATATCCATCGGCTGGCGCAGCAAAATGAGCGAGAGCAGCGCGAACGGAATCGTCAGCGGCAGCGCGAGCAGGATGGTGATCGGATGGAGAAAGCTCTCGAACTGCGCCGCCAGCACCATGTACATGAAGATGAAGCTCAGCCCGAACGCGTAGGCGAAATTCGTGCCGGTCTCGGCGAGGACTTTCGCGCGCCCCGTGAAGTCGGCGATGTAGTTCGGCGGCAGATCGAGCTCGCGCACGAAGCCGCTGATCCTCTGCACCGCCTCGCCGAGCGGCAGGGTGGGCGCAAGGTTGGCGACGATCGTGACTTTTCGCTGGCGGTTATAGCGGTCGATCTCCGACGGCCCGAGGTCTTCCTTCAGATCGACGAGATTCGCGATGCGCACGAGCTGGCCGTTCTTCGCCGGCACGGTGAGATTCATCACCGCCTGCGGATCGTCGCGCTTGTTTTTAATCGCACGGAGCCAGACATCGTACTCCTCGCCCTCTTCCTTGTATTTCGAGACCGGCGCGCCGCCGATAAAAGTCTGAAGCGTATCGGCGATATCTTCGATCTGGATGCCGAACTCCGAGGCCTTCTTGCGGTCGACGAGCGTGCGCAATTCCGGCGTGCGCACCGAAAGCGTCGTGTCGATGTCGACGAGCCCCGGAATGTCGCGCATGCGCGCGATCAGCTTGTCGGTATACTCCTGCAGTTTTTCCAGGCTCGGCCCGCGGAGGTTGAACTCCAGATCGGTCTGGCGCACGCCGCCGCCGCTGAACGAGTTGACGCCCTGAACGCTGACGCGGAGATCGGGGTATTCCTGGAACATCCGCCGCGCGTCGGCCATGACCTCGAACTGCGTGTAGCCGCGCTGCGAGAGATCGACGAGGCGGACGTAGATGTCGGCGAGCGTCACGTCGCCCTGGCCGGATTTGATATTGCCCGTTGTGTCGCCGATCGTGGTCAAAATATTCGTCACGCCGCGGAGCTTTTTGATCCGCCCTTCGAGCTCGCGCATCAAGCGATCGGTCTCCGCGAGCGTGTAGCCTCCCGGCGTCTGGATGATCACCTCGAACTCGCTCTGGTCGTCGGTCGGGATGAAATTTTTGCCGATCGCCGAAAACAGCGGCACGATCCAGAAGACGGTAAAGATGGCGGTGGCGACGACGACCCAGCGGTAGCGCAGCGACCAGCCAAGGATCCAGCCGTAGGATTTATCGATCCACGAGTAAAACCGGCTTTCCTTCGACGATTTGTGACTCTGCTTGGGCTTGAGGAAGCGCGAGCTCAACATCGGCGTCAGCGTGAAAGAGATCAGCAGCGAGACGGCGACGGAAAAGGCGACCGTCGAGCCGAAGCTCGAAAAAAAACGCCCGACGCGGCCCGCCATGAAGGCGAGCGGCACGAAGATGACGATGAGCGAGAGCGTCGTCGCCATGACGGCGAGCGCGATCTCGCGCGTCGCCTTCGAGGCTGCGCTTCGCGGCGTTTCGCCTTTCTCCTCCACGTGGCGGAAGATGTTTTCGAGCACGACGACCGCGTCGTCGATGACGATGCCGACCGAGAGAATCAGCCCGAGCATCGTGATGTTGTTGAGTGTAAAGCCCATGATGCGCATGAGCGTGAACGTCGAAATGATGGAAGCCGGGATCGCGACCGACGCAATCACCGTGCTGCGCCAGTCGTGCATGAAGAGAAAAACCGTAAAGGCGACGAGCAGCGCGCCCAGGATCAAATGGAGCTTCACCTCTTCGTACGAAGCTTTGATGAACCGCGACTGGTCGACGATCACCTCGCTCAGGATATCCTGCGGCAGCACGCCGCGGAGCTGCGCGAGGCGCGCCTTGACGCGGTCGACGACCTCTACGGTATTGGTGCCCGACTGTTTTCTCACGATCAATTGGACGGCGTTCTCGCCGTCGAGGCGCGCGAGGCTCCGCTGCTCGACGACGCCGTTTTCCGCCGCGCCGATGTCGCGGATCAGGATCGGCCGGCCCTGGAAGTTGCCGACGATGAGATCGTTGAAATCCGCGGCGGCGCCGATCCGCCCCATCGTGCGGAGCACGAGCTCGCGCCGCCCCTGGTCGATGCGGCCGCCGGGGATCTCGACGTTCTGCCCCTGAATCGCGCGCTTGACCTGGGCGATCGAAAGATTATAGGCGGCGAGCCGGTCGGGATCGACCTCGATGTTGACGGCGCGCTCCTGCCGTCCGACCATAATCACCTGCCCGACGCCGGTGAGCGACTCGATGTCTTCTTTAATCTGCTTGCGCGCGATCTCGCTCAGCTCGCGCAGATTGCGCTTGCCGGAGACAGCGATCTTCATGACCGGCATGGCGTCGACCTGAAATTTCTGGATGACCGGCGGGTCGGTGCCCGTGGGCAGCTGGGAGAGAACCGTCGACACTTTGTCGCGCACTTCCTGCGCCGCGACATCGCCGTTTTTCTCGAGGATGAACTGCACCGTGATGATCGAGATGCCGTCCTTGATGACGGCGCGGAGCTCGTCGATGCCGTCGATCGTGCTGATCGCATCCTCGATCGGCTTGGTGACGGCGGTCTCCATCTCCTCGACGCTCGAGCCGTTGACGGTCGTCGTCACCGTCACCGTCGGGATGTCCACGTTGGGATAGAGATCGACGCCGAGGCCCCGGTAGGAAAAAACGCCGAGAACGACCAGCGCGCCGATCAGCATCGTGGCGAAAACGGGGCGTCGAATGCAGACGTCGGCGAGGTTCACGGCTGCTGCACTCCCTCGCGCGGCATCACCGGGCCGCTGACTTTGAGCTTTGTGCCGTTGGCGACGCGCGTCAGGCCCGAGACGATGACAAGCTCCCCGGGTCTCAAGCCGCCGACGACCTCGACCTCGTTTGCGCCGACGCGGCCTGCGGCTTCGACGACGCGCTCGCGCGCGACGTTGTTCTCCGCGACAAAGACCTTGGTGACGCCGGCGAAGGAGACGAGCGCCTGCTGCGGCACGGTCATCGCGTTGGGGTCGACTTTGGTCGTGACGGCGGCATGCGCGAAAAAGCCCGGTTTCAGGCGCCGGTCGGGATTTTCGACCAAGCCCTCGACCAGAAAGGAGCGGCTCGTCACGTCGGAAGACGGGCTGATGCGCGTGAGCTTCCCTTTGAAGACATCATTGGGAAACGAATCGACCTTGATCTCCACCGCTTCATCGGTGTGGATGTCCGGCGCGAAGCGCTCCGGGATCATGCCGCGGAGCTTGAGCGGATTGTCCTGTACAATCGTGAACAGCGGCGCGCCGACCTTGACGTATTCGCCCGCCGAGACCGCGCGCTTGCTGATCGAGCCCGCGAGCGGCGCGCCGATCACCGTGTCGCGCAGTTTTTTCCGCGCGGTGTCGAGCTGCGCCTCCTTGCTGTAGGCAGCGGCGAGCGACGCGCGCGCCTCTTCTATGCTCGATTGATAATTCGCGCCGCTCACCTTCGCGCGGGTCTGCGCCGTGTCGTAGTCCTGCGCGGCGACAAGATTTTTCTCATGGAGCGTTTTCATGCGCTTGAGCGACAGCTCGGCGTCGTCGAAGTCCGCCTTGGCGCGCGTCACGAGCGAGGTCTGCTTGACGTCGAAGTCCTGCGGGGGCGTCTTGTCGAGCCCGAGCTTGGCCAGATTCTCGCGCAGATTGCTCTCGGTCTGCTTGATCGCGTAGCGGAACTCCGCGTCATCGATCTTGGCGAGCGTCTGCCCCTGCGCGACGCGGTCGCCGAGGTCGACCGCGAGCGAGGCGATTTTGCCGTCCAATTCGCTCGAGACCGTCACCTCCTCGTTGGCAAAAAGCGTGCCGACGAAATCGACCGTGCGCGTGACTTTCTGCGTGCGCACGGGCGTGACGGTCACCGCCAGCGGCGCTTCCGCCTGCGGTTGATTCTGCTTGGACGCGGCGGTGTCGCGCCCGCAGCCCGCAACGGCGAGCGCGAACAGCAGCGCCGCACCCACTGAATACAAAAAGAATGATTTCATCGCTTAGCCGGAAGTGCGCGCATGCTTGCGCACGAGGAGGCCGACGAAGTTAAGCAGTTCCTCGGTATCGCGCTCCAGCGTCTGGCCGCTCCGGCCCATCATCCGCCGTCCCGCGGCGCTGACGGCCATCTCGTTAATATAAAAGGCGGCCTGCGCCGTATCCATAGTGCGGAAGATTCTTTTTCTCATCCCGTCCTCCAGGCACTGCCTCAGCCGCTCCTCGTGCCGGTCGCGATATTTGAACAGCCGGCGCGCGTGGTGCCCGGGGCCGTCGCGGAAAAGGCGCCGGTCGAGGAGCAGCACGCGGATGAGATCTTTTTGCTCCTCCATGATCTTGAGCTCTGCGCGCAGCGTCTGGCTGAGCCTCTCCCAAGGCGGCGCCTCGGCGTCGACTGCCGCGGCGATGCGCTCGACCATCTCCGAGGAGATCTCCTCGACGGCGGCGAGGATGAGTTGCTCCTTGTTCGGGAAGTAAAGATAGACGGCCCCCTTAGTGAGTCCGGCCTCGGCGCTGACGCGCTCCATCGTCACCGCGTCGAAGCCGCCGCGCGCGATCACCTTGCGGGTCGCCTCCATGAGCGACTGAGTGCGGTAGCCGTTCAAAAGCTCCTTGCGACTCAGTTTTTTAGCGCTTGACTGAATCATGGTTTAGTATACTAAATAGGTGTTTAGTTTCGCACCCGTTGGTGGGATTGTCAAATAGCGCTTCTGCTTTGCACGGGAGAAAAAAAGAGGTATAACCGCAGGCGACCAACGAGGTTTTATGTCGGGAAAAGGAATTGCACTCGCTTTGCTCGCTCTCGTGGCTTCGATCGCATTTCATCTCTCAGTCTACGCCGCAGATATTCCTCCTCCGACAGAGGCGGTGACCCCGCCGCCTCCCATTGTCGCGCCGCCGCCGGTCGCCCCGTCCGCTCCTTTCGGTCCGGCGCCTCTGGTCGTTCCGCCCGGACAAACGACGGGTCCGGTGCTGACGCTCGATCAGGCGGTCGCCAACGGCCTCGAATATCATCCGAGCATCAAGCAGGCCTTCGAGAGAATCGGCGCGCAGGCCGCGGTTGTGAGACAGCAATTAGCGGCATACTACCCGACGATCAACCTGAACAGCCAATGGTCGCGCAGTAACCAGCAAGGAAGCAGCAGCGTCGCGGCACGCTCGAATGATTTCGTTCAACTCTCCCCGACAGGGACGATGACGCTATACAATTTCGGCAAGCGCGAAGGGGCGGTCCAGTCGGCGCGGGAAACGCTCGATGCCACCCGCTTCAATCTGAAGACCACCGCCGATACGGTCGTCCTCGGCGTCAAGCAGGCCTTCTACTCTTATCTTCAGGCTAGAGCGCTGACGCGCGTCGCCGAGGAGACCGTGCGCGACCGCGAGCTGATCGTGCGCCAGGCGCGCGCGTTTTTCGAGGTCGGCACGCGGGCGAAGATCGACGTCGCCCGCGCGGAGTCGAACCTTTACAACGCGCAGTCGGGCCTCATCTCGGCCCAAAATGGGATAAGAGTCTCATGGGTGACGCTCAAAAACGCGATGGGGCTGCCGGATTTTCCCGATAACGTCGTGATTCCCGACCTGTCGCCCGATCAGGTCCAGGGTTTTGCCGTCGCGATATTCCCGCTTTCACTGGATCAGGCGCGCGGTCAGGCGTTTACGATCCGGCCGGAATTGAAGAGCTTTGACGCGCAACTGAAGGCGCAAGATCAAGTGATCGCCACGAACCGCCGAGGGCACTTGCCGGATTTCATTTTGGATGCGAATGAAGCGTGGCGCCACGTGAGCAATGAAAGAGGGACAAAGGATCAAAACCTCCCTATCTTTCCTTTGCGACCTAGTTACAACGTTCGCCTCAGCCTCAATATCCCCATCTTCGACGGCTTTCGTACGACTAACAGAGTAGAAGAGTCGGTCCGCACCTACTATGCGATCCGCGCGCAGGCCGATCAGCAGAAACAACAAGTTGTCTTAGAGGTCGAGCAAGGCTATGCTAATCTGTTAAGCGCGCAGGAGCGCATCAAATCCTTTAAAGCGGCGCAGGACGCGGCGAAGGAGAACTTGGATTTGGCCAATGGACGTTATCAAGTCGGCGTCGGCTCGATTATCGAGGTGACCGATGCCCAGCAGTTATATACCAGCGCGGAAGTCGACTACGTCAACTCGCTTTACAACTACAAAGTCGCCGAGGCGCAGCTCTTGAAAGCGGTGGGTACGCCGTAGATCGACGGTCCGGCCGTCGATCTACGGGGAGATGAAAATAAATGAAGCGACTTGTGTGGCTCGCCGTTCTGGTGATCGCGATCGGCTTTTATGTCGGCTACGGCCAGATGACGACGGCGGCCAAGAAGCCCGAGCCCGGCCGGCGCGAAAGCCGTCCAGCCGTCCCCGTCACGGTCGTCGCGGCGGTGCAGAAAATCATGCCGGTGCAGCTCGAGGCGGTCGGCACCGTCGAGCCCTATTCCACCGTATCAATCCGCTCGCAGGTCACCGGCGCGATCACCAAAGTCCATTTCCAAGAAGGGCAGGATGTCAAAGAGGGCGATCTGCTCTTTACTGTCGACCCGCGACCGTTCGAAGCGACGCTCAAGCAGGCGGAAGCCAATCTTGCCAAGGACACGGCGATGCTGGCCAACGCGCGCGAGCAAGCGCGCCGCTACCAGGAGCTGGTAAAAAAACAATACGTCTCGCAGGAGCAGTACGATCAGATCAAAACCAACGCCGACGCGATCGAAGCGACGGTAGACGCCGATAAGGCCAACGTCGAGAACGCCAAGGTCCAGCTGAGCTATTGCCGCATCTACTCGCCGGTCACCGGACGCACCGGAAGTCTGCTCGTCAACGAAGGCAATGTCGTGCGCACCAACGACGCCACGCCTTTGGTGACGATCAATCAGGTAACGCCGATCTATGTCACCTTCGCGCTTCCCGAGCAAAATCTCCCTCAGATCAAGTCGCGCCTGATCGGCGGCAAGCTGACCGTCCAAGCGGTGCTGCCGCAGGGCCAGCAGCCGGAGCAGGGCGATCTCAGCTTCATCGACAACTCCGTCGACCGCACGACCGGGACGATCAAGCTGAAAGGGACGTTCCGCAACGGGGAGCGGCGCCTGTGGCCCGGCCAGTTCGTCAAGGCGGTCCTGAAGCTCACCGATCAGGAGGCCATCGTCGTTCCTTCCGATGCGGTGCAGACCGGGCAGCAGGGACAGCAGGTTTTTGTCGTCCGCCAGGACTCCGCCGTCGACGTTCGTCCCGTCGTCGTCAGCCGCTCGCTCAACGGCGAATCGGTGATCGAGAAAGGCCTCCAGGCCGGCGAGCGCGTCGTCACCGACGGACAGTTTCTGCTGGCTCCCGGCAGCCGTATCCAGATTAAAACCGCGAACTCGCCCAACCCAGATCAAAAAGGCGGCGCCCAAGAAGGCGCCCGGCGTAAAAAAGAGACGGCGTCATGAATCTTACCGGATCATTCATCTACCGGCCCGTCATGACGACCCTGCTCATGGCGGCGATACTGATTTTCGGCGTCATGGCGTACCGCTCGCTGCCTGTGGCCGATATGCCGACGGTCGATTTCCCCACCATCGTCGTCACCGCCAATCTGCCCGGCGCAAGCCCGGAGACGATGGCCTCCTCGGTCGCGACGCCGCTGGAGAAGCAGTTCTCGACGATTCAGGGCATCGAATCGATGAACTCGGTGAGCACGCTCGGGCGGACGCAGGTCACGCTGCAGTTCAGCCTCAGCCGCAACATCGACGCCGCGGCGCAGGACGTGCAGGCGCAGATCGCGCGCACGCTCCGCGACCTGCCGCAGAACATGCCGAATCCTCCGTCGTATAGAAAAACCAATCCCGCCGACGCCCCGGTGCTGCAGCTCGCGGTCTTCTCGGACACGCTGCCGCTCTCCGACGTCGACGAGTACGCCGAGAACGTCCTCGCGCAGCGGATCTCGATGGTGAGCGGCGTCTCCCAGGTCGACGTCTTCGGCTCGCAGAAGCGCGCCGTGCGCATCCAGCTCGACCCTACCGCGCTTTCGTACCGGCAGATCGGCATCGACGAAGTCTTGACCGCCGTCCAGCGCGGCAACGTCGATCTGCCGCTCGGGACGCTCAACGGGCCGCAGCGCGCCTATACGCTGAAATCGAACGGACAGCTGCTCAAGGCCGAGGACTACCAGCCGCTGGTCGTCACGTACCGCAACGGTGTACCGGTAATGCTCAAAGATATCGGCAGGGTGATCGAGAGCGTCGAAAACGATAAGGTCGCCGCCTGGTACAATAACCGGCCGGCGGTCGTGCTCGCGGTCAACCGCCAGCCGGGCGCCAACGTGGTCGAGGTGGTCGACGGCGTCAAGGCGATTCTTCCCGGGCTGCGCGGCTATATCCCGCCTTCGGTCAACCTCGAAATCTCCTTCGACCGGACGCTCTCGATCCGCGAATCGATCTGGGACGTTCAGTTCACCCTCGGGCTCACAGTGGCGCTGGTCGTCCTCGTCATCTTTCTTTTCCTGAGAAATCTATCGGCCACGATCATTCCGAGCCTGGCGCTGCCGATGTCGATCATCGGCACATTCGCGGTCATGTACCTGCTCGGCTACAGCATGAACAATCTGTCGCTGATGGCGCTCACGCTATCGGTCGGCTTCGTCGTCGACGACGCGATCGTCGTGCTGGAGAATATCGTCCGGCACGTCGAGGAGGGTCAGAAGGTCTTCGATGCCGCCTTGGACGGCGCGAAAGAGATCGCCTTTACGATTCTTTCGATGACGTTTTCGCTCGTCGCCGCCTTCATCCCGGTGCTGTTCATGTCGGGTATGCTGGGCCGTCTGCTGAGGGAATTCTCGGTCACGATTTGCGTGGCGATCCTCGTCTCCGGCCTGGTCTCTCTGAGCCTCACGCCGATGCTCTGCAGCCGGTTTTTAAAGCCCGCGGGTGCCGAGCGGCACGGCCGCATCTACACCTTCGTCGGCCGCTTTTTCGACTCGATGCTGAAGGTGTACGATTGGACGCTGCAGCTGGCGCTGAAAGCACGCTTGACGACGCTCGCCGTTTCCTTCGCCCTCCTGGCCGCCACGGGTTATTTCTTCATGGTGGTCCCGAAGGGCTTCATCCCCAGCGAAGACACCAATCAGATTCTCATCAACACCGAATCCGCGCAGGGCACATCTTTTTATCAAATGATGCGGCTGCAGAAGCAGCTGAACGCGATCGTTACCGCGAACCCGAACGTCGACGGCTTCCGCTCCAGCGTTGGCGTCGGCGGCCAATCGCAGACCGGCAACGCCGGGCAGATGTTCATTCGCCTGAAGCTGAAGAAGAACCGCCCGCCCGTGGCTCGTCCGGTCATGCTGCCGTTTACGAATATTGTCCTATTCAACACGCACGAGCCGCTCTCCGCCGACGAGATCATTCAGGAGCTTCGGCCGAAGCTTTCGGCCATTCCCGGCATCCGCGTCTCACTGCAGAACCCGCCGGTTATTCGCCTCGAAGCGCGGCTCTCGCGAAGCCTCTACCAGTTCACGATGATGAGCCCGGATAACAACGAGCTCTATCAATATGCGCCGCTGCTCGAGGAGAAGATCCGCGCGAGCGACAAATTTCAGGACGTGAACAGCGATCTCCAGCTCAAGAGCCCGCAGCTCGAGGTCGTCGTCGACCGCGAGAAAGCCTCCATCCTAGGCATCACGCAGCAGGGGCTCTCTGCGCGGCAGATCCAGGAGGCGTTCTACGATGCCTACGGATCGCGGCAGATCTCGACGATCAATACGCCGACGAACCAGTATCAGGTCATCATGGAGCTCGACCCGAAATACGTCGATGATCCGTCGGTGCTCTCGCTGCTCTACATCCGCTCGAACACCGGCGGCAATACGGCCGCGACGGCGCTCGCATCCGGCACCGCGTTGATCCCGCTGAACTCCGTCGCGACGCTCAAGCACAGCGTCGGTCCGCAGTCGGTCAATCACTCCGGGCAGCTGCCGTCGGTCACGATTTCGTTCAACCTGAAGCCGGGCGTCGCGCTCAGCGACGGGCTCAATGAGATCGGCGCTCTCGCGCGTCAGACGCTGCCGCCGACGATCGCGACGGCGTTCCAGGGAACGGCGGAAAAATTCCAGTCCTCGCTGAGCAGCATGTGGTTCCTGCTCTTGATGGCGATCGTCGTCGTCTACCTCGTGCTCGGCATTTTATATGAAAGCTTCGTCCATCCGCTGACGATTCTGTCGGGTCTACCCTCGGCCGGATTAGGCGCGCTGCTGACGCTCATGCTGTTCGGCATGGATCTGAACGTCTATGGTTTCGTCGGCATCATCATGCTGATCGGCATCGTCAAGAAAAACGCGATCATGATGATCGACTTCGCGATCGAAGGTCAGCGCAAGGAAGGCAAGTCGGCGTTCCAGGCGATCTATGAAGGCTGCCTCGTCCGTTTCCGGCCCATCATGATGACGACGATGGCGGCGATCATGGGCGCCCTGCCGATCGCGCTCGGCCACGGCGCGGGCGCCGAGTCGCGCCGGCCGCTGGGCCTGGCGGTCGTCGGCGGCCTGCTCGTCTCGCAGCTTCTAACGCTTTACATCACGCCGGTCGTTTATCTCTACTTCGAGGCCGCGGCCGAAAAGGCCCGGTCGTGGCGGCGCCACCGGCGCGAGCCCGAAGCGGCCCACGCGCCGGCGCCGGCGTGGCAGATGGGCGCAGGGGCCGAAGCGCCGTCGCTCTGGCACTCGTTCAGAAAATTGGGCCTCAGGCGGAAATAAGCGCTAGATTTGCATTTAACCGCGGAAGCCTGCATTCGATAACCTCATGCAGGCCAGCAACGCCGTCGCGGAAAGTATTTCCATCTCGGACCGCTGGCGAGACGCGGCCGTCTGTCTCGCCGTCTTCCTCGTCGCGCTCGCCCTCAGGCTCGCCTATCTCTATCAGATCGAATCGATCCCGCTTTTTTACAATCTCATAGGGGACCCGCGCGGCTACGACGACTGGGCGCAAGCCATCGCGGGCGGCGATTGGCTGGGGCAGGGGGTTTTTTATCAGGCCCCGCTGTATCCTTATTTTCTGGCCGGCCTCCAGACGATTTTCGGTCACGATCTCTGGAGAGTTCGCGTCGCGCAAGCCGCATTGAGCGCCGTTACGTGCAGCCTGCTTTACCTGACCGGCAAGAATTTTTTTTCCCGCGGCGCCGGCTTGGCCGCCGGCCTCTTCTTCGCATTCTCCGCGCCCGCCATATTTTTCGCCGCGGTCGTCGATAAGACCGCGCTCGACCCGTTTCTCGTCGTCCTGCTGGTTTATCTGCTGAGTTCCACCGGCGAAAAAATCGCCGCGTCGAAGTGGCTCGCCGCCGGCGTCGTTTTGGGCTTGCTCGGTCTGTCGCGCGAAAACGCGCTCGTGTGGATACCGGTCATCGCGCTGTGGATCTGGTTTCGTTTTGCCTCCGCTCCTCGCCTTGAACGAGCGCGATGGGGAGCCCTTTTCGCGCTCGGATTGAGCCTCATTCTGCTCCCCATCGGCATCCGTAATTTGATCGTCGGCGGCGAGTTCACTTTGACGACCGCGCAAGCCGGCGTCAATTTTTTCATCGGCAATAATCCGGATGCCGATGGAACCTACGATTCGATCCGCCGCGCCACCGGGGAAAAGCAGTTCGAGCAGCCGGAAGCGACCCGACTGGCCGAAGAGGGCGCGGGGCGAAGCCTTTCACCGCGTGAAGTTTCGAAGTACTGGATCGGCCGTTCTTGGGACTACATCCGATCGCAGCCCGGCCATTGGCTTCGCCTGCTGGGGAAAAAATGGCTGTTGGTTTGGAACGTGCGCGAGATCGACGACTCGGACGATTTTTATCTCTACCAGCAGTGGTCGAGGCTTTTAGCGCTGCTGGCGGCGGTGACTCATTTCGGCGTCCTGTTTCCGCTCGCCGCGGCGGGCTGCGCGCTCACATGGCGGCAGTGGCGGCGCCTTTGGTTGTTGTACGCCATGCTCGGGAGCTTCGCTTTGAGCGTCGCCCTATTCTATGTCTTTGCGCGCTACCGCTTTCCGCTCGTCCCGTTGCTCGCGTTGTTCGCCGGCGTGCCGCTCGTGGAAGTTTTTGCTTTATTCAGGAAACCTTCGCGGCCCGCGCTCGGGCAGGGCGCCGTCGCCCTGGGGACGCTTGCGATCGCTCTCGCTTTCGCGCGCTGGCCGCTCGGCGGGAAGCCGGGGCCGTCGGCCGGCGCCTATAATAATTTAGCCACGGCCTATGCCGAGCAGGAAAAATTCGACGAAGCGATAGCGAGCGCGGAAAAGGCGCTGGAGTTGGATCCGTCTTACGGCGTAGCCCATTACAATCTCGGCAACGTGTTCGTGTTGAAACGCAGGCTCGTCGAAGCGCAGCGACATTTCGCCGAGGCGGCTAGGCTCCATCCTCGTTTTATCAACGCCCGTCGGAGCCTCGGCGACGTCCTGGCGATGAGAGGCGACTTCGAGGGCGCCGCGGCCGAGTATCGCGCGGTGCTAAAGATCGATCCGAGACAAAGCGAGGTCCATTTTTCTCTGGGGCGAATTTCGGCCGCTGAAGGGAACCTGGATGACGCGGCGGAGCATTTCCGCGCCGCCGTGAACATCGACCCCGGCTTTGCCGAGGCGCATCGGGATTTGGGCCGCATCTTCGTGCGACAGGGCGCGCTGGAGCGGGCGGCCGAAGAGTTCCGGCGCGCTTTGGACGCGGACCCCGGGCGCGCCGAAGTTCATGAAAATCTCGCCGCCGTGCTGGCGCAGCAGGGAAAAAAAGACGAGGCCGTCGCCCATTATGAGGAGGCGGTGCGGATCATGAGGGCGCGCCGCGCCGATACGGCGGCGCGTTGAGCGTTTCGGATTACCAGCTGAATGGATTCAGCAGCTGCTTGACCCGCCCGAGGTCTTCTTTGAGCTGATCGAACAGCCCTTTATCCGCCGGGTCTTCTTCTTCCTCCGGCGACTTCGATTTTGCCGCGAGTTTTGTCTCCGCCGGCTTGTCCTTGTCAGGTTGCGGCGGTCCTTTGATCGCGAGTGCCGGCAGCGTCGGCGGCGGAGCGCTGGGCGCCGGCGCTGAAGCCGTTTCCGGAGATTTTTCCCGGTTGGCGGTTTCGTCGGGCGGCAGATAGAGCGGCCCTTGTTCGGTCGTCAATCTCGGCTCGAGGACTTTCTCGGGCGCGGACTTCGGCCGCGGCGTCACCACCGGCTTTTGCCCCGCGGGCAGTTCAATTCTCGCCTCTTCGTTCCCGGCGTCGAGACCTTTCCCCTTTAATTTGCCGTCGATGCTCGAGAGCAGAGTGCTCGTGTCGGGCAGCGCTTTAGCGCCCTGCGATTTCGCCACGGCGTTCTCGTCGATCGGCGTTTTCAGAATCGCCGCGGCCTGGGGCGGCGGCGGCGGCGCCGCCGCGACCTGGCTCTTGTTCGCGAGCTTGCCGTCGATCGCGCTGAGCGTCGCCGCTTCGCTCGGAGCCGGCGGCAAGGAGGCTTCGGAGATCTGCGGCAGATCGGGAGACGGAGGCGTCGGGTCCCCGGCGGACTTTGCGGAGGCGCCGTCGACGGATTTCCGATTGAGGGACTCGTCGATCGTGCCGATCAATTGCGCGCTGTTGGCCGACGCGCTCGCCGTTTTCACCGGCGCGGCTTTTTTG
This sequence comes from Verrucomicrobiia bacterium, assembly GCA_035495775.1. Lineage (GTDB taxonomy): Bacteria > Desulfobacterota > Binatia > UBA9968 > UBA9968 > JAJPJQ01. The sequence goes on from DATJFG010000078.1 coordinate 26,250, forward strand.
TCGGCCGGCTTGGCGGGCGCCGGCGAAGAGGAGGAAAACGGATTCATCTTGTCGACCACGCGTTCTAAGAATCCTTTTTCGTCGCCGGGCTGCTCGTCCACGACCTCGGTTTTCGCCACGCGCGGGGCGTCTTTGGCTTTCTCGTCCGCGTCGGTCTTTTTCTGCGCGAGCGCCGCCGTCGGTCTCGGCTCGGGCTTCAGCAGAGCGGCGAGCGGATCTTGCTTTTCCTGCGCGAGCTGCGTGAGCTGCGCGCGGGCGTTCTTCGCCAGCGGGTCGTTGGGATAGTGCTCCGTCAACGCCTCGAACGCGAGCGCGGCCTTGAGGTTGTTCTTTTCCTGGCGATAGCTCTCGCCGAGCTGGTAGAGCGCCTTGGGCGCGACCGAAGTGTTGCGATAGCGGCGGAGAATGCCTTCGAGGCGGTCGCGCGCGGCCGGATATTTTTTCTCGCGCATATAATACGAGGCGATGTCGAATTCGTGCTCCGCGAGATATTCGAGGCATTTGGCGAGCTTGTCCTGCGCCTTCGCGGTATAAGGCGACTGCGGATAGTTATTGACCAGGCGCTCGAAAAATCCCTTGGCGACCTCCGTCGTCTTTTGGTCGCGGTCGATGGAGGAGAACTGGTCGAAGTGCGCCATGCCGGAGAGATAGAGCGCGTAGGGAATATTCTCGTTGTTCGGATGCATCGCCTCGAATTCCTTCAGCGTCTCCACCGCCTCGGTATACTGCTTGTTCAGGTAGTATGCCTCGCCGAGCTTGATCTCCGCGGCGACGAGCTCGGGCGCGAACGGATAATCGGATCGCAGCTTCTGGAAGCGCTCGATCGCCGGAACGTATTTTTTACTGCTGAGCATCTGCACGCCTTCGTTGTATAGCGCCTCGGCGGAGGCGTTCTCTTTGATCGACGGATTGGACCATGGGAGCGGAGGCATGCGCGGCATCGAGACCGAAGAGCAACCTGTGAGCGCCGCGCAGCCGATCACGGCGAGTAGACTTAGCGCGGCGCGAAAAGGCGCTGCGCTGCGGGGCGATTGGGCGATTAATTTCTGGCGCATGAGTGGTTCACCTGCTCGTTCTGAGAATTTTACCGGATTGAAACGGTCGCCATTTTATAAAGGGCGGCGTGTCGAGTCAAGTTCGAAGCCGCAATTTCATTTTTCATCGCTTCGCGTCACGCGAAAATTCACCTCGGCGCGGTTCGAGCGAAAGACAAACGGCCACACCGGCGGGAAAACGACGTAGGCGGTCGTCTCCAAAAAAGAATACACCGGATCGCCCGGCGGACCCTTGTCGTCGTGGATGATCACCTTATATTCGCCCGGGGCGAGCTCCGGCACGCGGAACTGGAGAATCTTGTCTTCGATCCAAACCAGCTCCATGTCCGGCACGTCGCGCCGCTCGGGCCGCAGCCCCTGAAGCTTCAGTTTGGGATAATCCATGACCTGTCCGCCGATCTCGACGCGCGGCCAGCCGACCAAGTTCTCCATCGATAGGCTTACCACCGTTCCCGGGGGGCCGGCGCTCGGTTCCATATGAAGGATGGACGGCGCGCAGCCTGAGCCAAAAAACGCCAATAACAGCCAACCTGTCAGGGAGCGATAAAGGGGAATCCGCTTCATCCGAACGCGAGCTTAGCCTAAAACCCCCTTCCCCGGCAATGCAAAAATCGCTTTTTGGCCCCTAAACAGCCCCTAAAAAAATTATATTTTCCTCTTGACAGCAAGTTTTAACTTGGGGTACAAGGGGCAGAATTTTGGCGTTCCCCTATGAGGTTGTCGGTTCGAGTGAGAGAGCAACACAGGCATGGTGGTGATTTTCTTTTCTTCAAGGAGGCGCAGTTTATGAACAAAGCACTAGGCGCAGTGTTTGGCTTCGTTGGGGCCATTCTGCTTTTTCTGCCGACGGCGGCGCAGGCGGGGCCGCTGCTCGTCGGCGAGCCGATCGGCACGCAGATCTTCTGCACCGGCACGCAAAGCAACCCGAACCTCAGAGCGATTACGATCAGCGCTAACCTCGGCCGCGTGCAGCCTCTTCGGGTGCATGCCGGCAAAGGCGGCGCCGCCTGCAGCGAGACGATCAGCATCAGCGACACGCGCGTCAACGTCACGATCATCGGCGACGGCGGCGATGTGCTGAGGAATGGCGACGCCTGCAGTGATGGGAATAACACCCAGATCATCGGCGAGGACCCGACGCAGTCGCAGATCATTCAGATCCGCGGCAAGAACATCACCATCACCGGCGTCGAGATCAGCGGGCAAAGCATCAACGATGTCAGTGGTAAGGTGCTCAGCAACCTCAGCCTTTTCGACGGCATCGATTTCGATTCTGCGCAGTGTACCAGCGATTCCCCATCCGATCCGAATTGCAACAACAGCCGCGGCATCCGCGGCCAGCGCGGCGGCATCTTCCTCATCGGCCGCAACCAGGCGCTCGGTAGCTTCAATCCTAAGCTCGTCAACGATTCGGACAACCACAACCCGAAGCAGTACGAAGAGCGGACCGGCGTTTGCATCCATGACGTCGGCAAGGCCGGCATCGAGGTGACGCAGGGCAGCCTCGCGCGCATCATCAACAGCTCGGTGCACCACGTCGGCGGCGACGGTGTCGCGATCTCGGAGACCTCGCATGCGACCGTCGGCTTCTCGAGCGGCGGCGAGTTCGGCCTGACGAACGATCCGTTCCCCGGTCCCGGCCATGCCGGTCCCAATAACCTGCACAACAACACCGGCAACGCCGTGTCGGTTACACGCAACTCCTACGCGCGCATCGTCGGCAACACCCTCTTCGGCAACGTCGGCAACGGCGTCAGTGTGACGCGCGGCTCAGGGGCCGACGTGGCGGACAACGTCATCGGCGCAAACACCGGCCGCGGCATCGACATCAACGACAACTCCCAGGTCAACCTCGGCACCACGGGCGATCCCAGATGTAACTTGCTTCCCAAGACGAATATCCTTCCCGGCGGCGGGTCCGGTGGAACGCAGCCGACGGCGGCGGGCACTCAATGCCCGGGGACCGATGGCGGCACAACGCAGAACAGCGGCGAGACCACCTCCGGCGTCGTCAATCTGGGCAACCTCGCGAATACCGTATTGCCCACGGCCAATACGGCCGGCGGCATCCGCTGCCAGCGCAGTTACGTCGCGGGCAGATGGCTAGTCGACCGCACGAACGGCGCCGCCAGCCTAGGCAACAACGCTGGCAGCTCGTTTACGACCTGCACATCGACCTTGAACTGACCGGTTAGTCCGCTCGGACTATAAAAGGCCGCCTCTTGAAAAAGAGGCGGCCTTTTTATTTTGCGCCGCTTTTCCGCCTTCATTTCCACCCCAAATATTTCTTTATTTTTCTCTTGACAAGAAGTCGTGAGTTAGTTTACAAGTCCTAAGACTTTGGATGCAGTATTGGGCGGTAGCCAGGTGTAAATCGCTAATGGATAAGACCTTATAATGAGATGATCGGTATTTCGTTGTAGATGAAGGAGGCGACTATGTGGAAGGTTTTTAGCGCAATCACGGCCGGCTTGCTGCTGGCGCTGATCTTTGTGGTGCAGCCGGCGCGTGCGCAGGATGTGGACCAGCGCATCAGAGCACTGGAAGACGAGTTGACGCGCCTGAAGACCGAGCAGACGCAGGTGAAGGCGGAGCAGATCGAGATGAAGCGAAGCGCGCTCGCCGCCGAAGGCGCGCTGCCGACTTTCAGTTACCGCCCCGGCAGCGGCTTGCTGATGGAAGCCGCGGACAAGTCGTGGAGCCTGCGGTTCACGCTGGTCGCGCATATGCGCATGCTGTTCGAGTCCGGCCGCTCGCACGTCGGGCGCACCAACGGCGAGATCATGGCGCGCAGATGGCGTCCGTTCTTCACCTACTGCATCAACAACTGCTTCTGGGAAATGAGCTACGGCATCGACGCGGACGGCTTCGGCACCGGCAACGGCAAGAACTCTACGGGCACCGGCGTCGGCTCGATTCTCCAGCGCGCATCGGTCTACGCGCACTTGGAGCAGATCTCTCCATGGC
>DATJFG010000079.1:0-9659 GCA_035495775.1 Verrucomicrobiia bacterium
AGCGACCGGTGCAACGGGAGCGACTGGAGCGACCGGTCCCACTGGTGCCAAAGGCGATACGGGTGATACGGGAGCAACAGGAGCAACCGGAGCGACGGGTCCCACCGGTGCGAAGGGCGACACGGGTGATACCGGAGCCACCGGTGCAACGGGAGCGACCGGTCCAACGGGAGCCAAAGGAGATACCGGCGATACTGGTGCAACAGGCGCAACCGGAGCGACGGGTCCGACAGGCGCAACCGGCGCGGTAGGAATTACATTCGAAGGCGTGTGGGCGGACACGACGAGCTATCAAGTTCGCGACGTCGTCACTTACAACGGCGAGACGTGGCTAGCGCTCTTCGATCACACGAGCAACGTCAATGATTTTCCCGGCGGAACGGACGACTGCGGCAATGGCTCGCAAACGTGCTGGTCGAAGCTCGCGGCGATGGGCGCTACGGGCCCGACCGGACCTACAGGCGGACAGGGCGATGCGGGTGCTACAGGTGCAACCGGAGCTACGGGTTCTACAGGCCCGACGGGGTCGACGGGTCCTACCGGGCCCTCCGGATCCGACGGCAGCAACGGCTCTACCGGAGCGACGGGACCTACGGGGCCGACAGGTTCGACGGGGTCGAACGGCAGCAATGGCAATGATGGCGCCACCGGCGCAACGGGCTCGACTGGACCTACAGGCCCGACAGGACCAACCGGTCCTTCCGGTTCCGACGGCAGCAACGGCGGCGCCGGAGCGACAGGCCCCCAAGGCGCGCCCGGCGGCGGCACCACGATTCAATACACTTTCAGCACGACGACGACGGACGCCGATCCGGGCAACGGTAACTTAAGGCTCAGCAACGCGACGCAGAACGCCGCGACGACGATTCGAACCGACCTTCTGGATAGCGGCGCGACCGACTGGACATCGGTGCTCGACACGCTCGACGCAAGCTCGTCGACGGTCAAGGGACAAGTGCGATTGTCGAAAGTATCCGATCAAACGAAGTGGCTGGCGTTTAATATCACGGCTCGCGCGGCGCCGAGCGGCTACAGAAACTTCACCGCGACGAATACAGGCTCGAGCGCGGCGAATCCGTTCACTGACGGCGATGCGATTCTCTTCGAGTTTACGCGCACCGGTGACATCGGCGCCACGGGCCCGACGGGTCCGTCAGGATCGAACGGCAGCAACGGATCGACCGGCGCAACCGGCCCTACCGGACCCACTGGCCCGAGCGGCACAAACGGCACGAACGGATCGACGGGACCGACCGGACCGACGGGGCCGAGCGCCTACAGCACGATCTGGACGGGCAACTCCAACAACGCGACGGTTGCGACGAACACCACCCTGTATTATCCCGTCATCGGGACAATCGCCACTCAAAGCACCACCGACGTGGCGGCGGGAACGCGCTCGCTCGTCGCGAAGGCGGGGACCGTCAAGAATCTTTACGTCGTTATCGGCGCCGCACCCGGAGGAACGAAGACAAACAGCTATACGATCATGAAAAACGGCGTCGCAGCCGCCGTCACGTGCAGCATCACAGGGGCCGCTGTGACGTGCAACGACACGGCAAACTCGTTCTCTGTTGTCGCAGGCGACGAACTGGGAATAAAAATCGTCACGCCGGCCGGCGGCACGATCGCCAAAATGTCGTGGGGCTTAGAGATCACGTTCCCGTAAGTTGGTCGGTGCGAAAGCGCGCGTTCGCGATTTTTCGCGCTACCGAAGAATCTGGAAACAACACCGCCGCCTGTGTTATTATCCGCATCGCTTGATGATTCCCGCCTTATCGCTTCTCGAAACTTTTTTTGGAGTGCGATAGCTTGCCTGAGAACGGCCCCGCACGCTGGAAGCACTGGCCGCTCGCCTTTCTCGTCTTCGTTCCCATCATTTTCAACGCGATTTATCTCTACCCCGAGATCTCGCTGCCGGTGCCGAGCCTCAACGACGACGCCGTTCATTATCTATTGATCCAGCGCGCGAGCGAGGCGCTGGCGCACGGCGAGAATCTCGTCGATCACTGGATGCCCGAGCTCGAGCTCGGCTTTCCGTTCTTTTTTTATTATCAGCATCTGCCGCATCTCTTCGTCGTGGCGCTCCACCGCGCGCTTTTCCAGCAGTTCGACCTGCTGACGGTTTTCAATCTCGTCCGCTATCTGCTCCTCGTCGGCTTTCCGCTCACGGTCTACTGGTCGATGCGGCGCATGGAATTCTCCATCGTCGCGGCGGCCGCCGGCGCGGCGGCGGCGAGCCTGTTCTCATCGAACCATCGCTACGGCCTCGAATACGACAGCTACGTCTGGCGCGGTCTCGGCGTTTTCACACAGCTCTGGGCGATGCATCTCTACTTCATCGTGCTCGCCAATCTCGATCGCCTGATCGAGCGCGGCCGCGGTTACTTCGCCGCGGTGCTCTCCTGCTCGATCCTGGGGCTGTCCCATCTCCTTTACGCCTACATGCTCGCGATCACCGCGCTGACGCTGCTTGTGTGCGGCATGAAGCGCGCGAACTGGAGCGCGCGCGTCGGCCGGCTCGCGCTCGTCGGCGGATTGACACTGGTCGTCTGCTCCTACATGTGGCTGCCGTATATCGCCGAGAGCGCCTATTTCGGCTGGAGCCCTTACCTCCAGCGCTGGAAATACGACTCGTTCGGCGCGGCCGAGATACTCAAGTGGCTCGCCAACGGCGATCTGCTCGACTACGACCGGCTGCCGGTGTTGACCGTGCTGCTGGCCCTCGGCATCGCCGCGGCGCTTCGGCGGCGCGATCGCCCCGCGCGCGTCGCACTCGCCCTTTTTTCCGTCTGGCTGCTGCTCTACTTCGGACGGCCGACCTGGGGGCGGCTGATGGATCTCCTGCCGCTCCACAGCGGCCTGTTGATCCACCGCTTCGTCGGCAGCCTCGACGTCGCCGCGATCCTGCTGATCGGCCTGGGCGGCGAATGGCTGTGGCAGCAAGCGAAAAATTTAGCGCCCGCGCTCAAATTCGATCTCCATGCCCTCACCGCGACGGTCGTCCTGCTCGTCCTGTTGATCCCCGCGCTGCGCGAGCGGCGGCGATTCTATTCCCTTAACACGCAGTGGATCGAGCGCACGCGGAGCGCGCTTGCCGCGGACACCGATGCCGCCGACGTGATCGCCGCGGTGAAGGAGCTGCCGCCCGGGCGCGTCTACGCCGGGCTTCGCGCCAACTGGGGCAAGGCGCTCGTGTTCGGCGACCTCCATTTCTACGATTTGCTTACGTTCAACCGCATCGCCGCCGTGTCGCCGCCGTACTCGGGTATCTCGCTCAACGCGGACCTGATCTGGCACTTCGACGACCGCAGCGCGGCGCATTACGACTTGTTCAACGTGAAATACGTGATCGCGCCGCGCGGCTGGCCCGCGGCGGAATTTTTAAAGCCGGTCAAGCAGACGCTTCGCTACACGCTTTATCGCGCTGAGACTTCCGGCTATGCGGACTTCGCCGACGTCATCGAGCGCAGGAGTCCGGCTTCGCAGGCGGCGCTGTTCTTCCAGAATCGCGACTGGTTTCAGGCAGGCGGTCCGGCGCTCAAGCGCGCCGTCCGCTACGATTATCCCGCCGCGCGCCGGCCAAGAGCGAGCGCGGCGGACGAGAGCCGGCCCGGCTGCGCCGCGGGAAAGATTTACGAGCGCAGCGTGACCGCCGGCCGCGTCGAGCTCGAAGCGCAGTGCGCGAGCGTGTCCACCGTCGCGATCAAGATCACCTATCATCCGAACTGGCGAGTCGCGGTCGATGGGCGCGAGACCCAGATCTTCATGATCTCGCCGAGCTTCATCGGCTTCGATTTGCCGCCTGGGAATCACCGCATCGTAGCCGAGTACCGCGCCTCGGCTTTCAAGCTCCCGCTCTTAATAATCGGCTTCTGCGCGCTGGCGGCACTTTTCGCTTCCCGCCGGCGGCTGGATCAGCCGATCTGACCGCTAGGCATTTTTTTCCCCGACCTGAATAACGTTTCCCGAAAACAGCGGCAAAGGCTGCCGTTTTTCACGAAAAATTCCAACTGGCACGCTTGCAGTATCCCTGCTGGGAGGCAGGCCCATGGATGCCGAACAGCCACAGGTGCGCGCACGTATTGTAGGGAAACGCCCGAAGATTTTCGGCGTTTCGCCGCAGACCACTCCGCGCCGCGCGCCGGGACAATGGGTGAAAGTCGCCGTGGTGATCCCCGCCTACTGCGCCGCGGCCAGCATCGACCGCGTCCTGGCGGAGATTCCGCCGTGGATCGATGCGATCTATGTGGTCGACGACGCGAGCCCCGACCCAACGGCCGTGAAGGTCGCCGCTTCGGGCGATCGCCGCGTCCGTCTGCTCAGACACGAAGAAAACCGCGGTGTCGGCGCGGCGATGATCACAGGTTACCGCCAGGCGCTCGCCGACGGCGCCGATATCTGCGTGAAAATCGACGCCGACGGCCAGATGGATGCGGTTTATTTACCGCAGCTCGTCGAGCCGCTGATCGCCGGGCGCGCCGACTACGCCAAGGGCAACCGCTTTCACGACACGGCCGCGCTCCGCCGTATGCCGCTCGCGCGCCGCGTCGGCAACGCCGCCCTCGCGTTTCTCATCAAGGCCGCGAGCGGACAGTGGCGAATCTACGATGTGACCAACGGCTATACGGCCATCCACCGCGCCGCGCTCAGTGCGCTCGATCTGTCGCGGCTTCACCCGCGTTATTTTTTCGAGAGCTCGATGCTCGTTCGCCTGCGCGAGATCGACGCGCTGGTCGAGGACGTGCCGATGCCCGCGCGCTATAACGACGAGCCCAGCCATCTGAGCGTCGGCCGCGCGATGCTGGAATTCCCGTGGCTCATCCTGCGCCACGGCTTCAAGCGTATTCTCTGGCAGTATTTTACCGTCGACTTCAACGTGGCCTCGCTTTTTCTCCTGACCGGCATTCCGCTGATCGGCTTCGGCCTCGGCTTCGGCATTTATGAGTGGATCGTGGGCTATCTCACGAACACGCTCGCGTCGACCGGCACCGTCATGCTCGCGGTCCTGCCGCTGATCCTCGGCTTTCAACTCATTCTGCAGGCGCTGGTGCTCGACGTCGGCAGCGCGCCGCGCCGTCCGCTCCAATCGCGCGACGCGCCGGAGATCCTGCTGCCGTGAGCGCGCCCCAAGCGGCTTCGCGCCGCCCGGAAGAGCGGGACGTTCCGGCGGCGATCGCCCGCGAAGCGGATCTCATCCATCGCATACTGTTCGGCGCCGACGCGCCCGAGGCGTTGAAGCGCCGCTACGCCGACGCGCTTAAGAGCGCGCCGGACGGCGCAGATGCGCTCGACGGGGCGTTGTTCGAGAGGAACGGCGATCTTGAAGCCATCGAATTCGCGCTCAGACGGAAAAATCCGTCGAACGCGCTGACGCGGCGCTTTCGCATCATGTGTTATCTCGCCGAAGTGGAGGCGGAATATTTCGCTCATTTCGTGGCCGAGCGGAATCAATTTTCGGCCGGCGTCGGCGCGCTCCTCCGCGCCGGCATGCGCGCCGTTTACCTCGGCATGAAAGGCGCGTATCTCGCGCGGCGTTATGGCCTCCGCTAATGTCATCATCGTCGGGTCCGGCGCCGCCGGCGTCGCCGCCGCCTACGCGCTCCGCGGCCGCGGCGTCCTGCTTCTCGACGTCGGCGCACGGCCGCCGGCGAGCGCGCTTAAAAATAACTTTTACGAGCTCAGGCGCGATCCCGGGCCCGTGGATTTATTCGGCGAGCTGATCGGCAATAGTTTCGAGAGCCTGCACAACATTTTTCATCCGTATCTAAGCCCCAAGCTCAAAGCGCCGGGGATGAAATTCGTCCTCGAGGGCGCCGAGCGGCTCGCGCCGCTCGAAAGCCGCAGCTTCGAGGCGGCGATAAGCTTCGCCGCCGGCGGCCTCGCCAACGCGTGGGGCGCGGGACTCTACCGCGCGACCGACAAGGACTTGAAAGGTTTCCCGATCGGCGCGCGCGATCTCGACCCCTATTACGACGTGCTCACCGAGAAGATCGGCATCAGCGGCGACGACGACGATCTCGGCCGGTATTTCGGCGCGGCGCGCGGGCTGTTGCCGGCGATGAAGATCGATGCCAACGGCGCGGCCCTGCTCGGCCGCTACGACAAGCGCCGCCGCGCGCTGAATCGCGCGGGGCTCTATATCGGCCGGCCGCGCCTCGCGGTGCTGACGCGCGCGCACGACGGCCGGCCGGCGTACGGCTACGAAGGGCTCGAATTTTTTCGCGGCGACAATCCGGCGATCTACACGCCGGCGCTGACGCTGAAAGAAATGATCGCGCGCGGCGAGATCGCCTACGCGCCCGGCCTCCTGGTCGAGCGCTACAACGAGAGCGGCGACGAGGTCCGCGTGCTCGCGCGCGAGTCGGCCGGCGGCGCGCGCCGCGACTTTACCGCGCGGCGGCTCATCCTCGCCGCCGGGGCGCTCAACACGGCGAAGATCGCGCTCAACTCCAACGACGACTGCGACACTAGGTTACCACTCCTGGATAACGCCGTTTCCTATATTCCGCTGATCGATCCGCGGCGGATCGGTGCGGCATTCGAAAAGGAATTTTTCGCCGCGGCGACGCTGAACGCGGTTTACGACGGGCCGCTCTGGCCCGAGCCGGTGCAAATGACGCTTTACGGCGCGGCGGGAACGCTGCGCTCCGATTTTCTCTTCGACTTTCCGCTGGCGGCGCGCGACGCGCTGGCGGCGGCGAAGTATCTCACGCCCGCGCTCGTGATCGCACAGCTCTTCTACCCCGACGCCCCGGCGGCGACCAATTATCTCCGCCTCGCCCCTTCGGGGAAGCTCGAGCTCGCCTATGAGCCGAAGCGGCGCGGCGCCCTCGAGGCCCGGCTCGTCAAGCTCTTTCGCCGCCTCGGCTGCTTCGGCCTCGCGCGCTTCTGCAAACACCTCGCGCCGGGCAGCAGCTTTCACTACGCCGGCGGCCTGCCGATGAAGAGCGCGCCGCGCACGGGCTACGAGACCGACCGCAGCGGCCGGCTCGCCGGCGCGCGCGCCGTTTACATCGCCGACGCGGCGAACTTCCCCGCGCTGCCGTCCAAGAACCACAGCTTCACGATGATGGCCAACGCCATGCGCATCGCGGCGGAGGTCGGGCGCACGCTGCCATGAAGACGGTTCTCATCACCGGCGTAAACGGCTTTCTCGGCGCGCACCTGGCGCGCGCGCTCGCGCTGCGCGGCTGGCGCGTGCGCGGCACGACGCGGAGCGCGGCGGGCATCAATAAGAATATCGAAGGCGTCGCGGAAAAAATGGTCCTCGATCTTGCGCGGCCCGCCGCCGGTCTAATTTTCACCGGCGTCGACGCGGTCATCCACTGCGCCTACGATCTCAGGCGCGAAGCGATGGAGCAAAACATCGCCGGCACCAAAGCCGCCGCCGAGGCCGCAACGGCGGCGGGCGTGGCACAGCAAATCTTCATCTCGAGCTACTCCGCGCACGCCGAGGCCGGGAGCGCCTACGGCCGGAGCAAATATCTCCTACAGGAATATTTTCTCGCCCGCGGCGGCGCCGTCGCGCGGCCGGGGCTCGTGATCGGTCCCGGCGGCCTCTACGCGCGCCTCGCCGGCGCGCTGAGACTGCCCGTCGTGCCGCTCGCCGACGGCGGGCGCGACCGCGTGCCGGTCGTCGCGCTGAGAGATTTCATCAACGCCCTCGCCGCGGTGCTGGAAAAGCGCCGCACCGGTCTTTTCAATCTCTACCATCCCCGCCTTGTGACGCTCCGCGATCTCATCGCCGCAGTCCGGATGGCGAGCGGGAGCCGCGCGCTGCTGCTTCCCGTCCCCGCTTCCGTTCTCATCGCCGCCGTCCGCCTCGCCGGATCGGCCGGCGTCGCGCTCCCTTTCGACGCGGAAAATTTCCTCGCGCTCAGAGCGAACCGGAAAATCGCCGACGCCTCCGATTTGCCGCAGTTCATCGCCGGCCCGGCGGCCCTCGCCGAGATGGTCGCCGCCGCGACCGCGGAGCTCTCCGGCCAAGGTGGCGCATGACCGCGCCGCGCCTTTTCGCTCGCCTGCGCGATCTCCTGGCCGAGCCGCGCATGGCGGAAGTCGATCTCGAGAGCCCCGCGCGCATCGCCGTCCACCGCGCCATCCTGCGCGATAAAATCATGCTCAGAGGGGTGTTCGAGGAGATTTATCGTCTCTCGGCCGCTCTCGACGAGAGATATTTCTGGGCCGAGGGCCGGCGCATCGAGCTGGGATCGGGCGCGAGCTTCATGAAGGAGATATTTCCCGCGGTCGTCGCAACCGACGTCAAACCCGCGGCGCATCTCGACCTCGTCGCCGACGCGCAGGCGCTGCCGCTGCGCCCGGGTTCGGTGCGCGCCTTTTACGCGCTCGATTGCTTTCATCACCTCGCCCGGCCCGAGGATTTTTTCACCGAGCTCGACCGGACGCTCAAGCCCGGCGGCGGCTGCATCCTGATCGAGCCCTATTACGGCCCGGCGGCGCGCTTTCTCTATAAGCGGCTGTTCGCGAGCGAAGACTTCGACCCGGCCGCGCCGTCGTGGGGCTCATCGAATGAATCGATGGGGGCGATGCGCGGCGCGAACCAGGCGCTCTCCTACATCGTCTTCACGCGCGACCGCGCGCGCTTCGAGGCGCGCTATCCCGGCTTGAAAATCGTCCTCCAGCGGCCGCTCGCGAATTATCTCCGCTATCTCGCCTCCGGCGGCCTCAACTTCCGCGCGCTCGTTCCCGCGGCGGCCGCGCCTCTCATCCGCGCGTGCGAATGGGCGCTCCGGCCGCTCGCGCGCGTCTTCGCGCTGCACCACGTGATCGTTTTGAGAAAAGAGCTTTGAGGCGCGCTATTTCTGCGCCTTGGCGGCGAGCTCGGCGGCTTTCGCTTCGGCCTCCTCGGCGCGGCGGCTTTCGCCCAGCGCGCGATAAGTCCTGGCGAGCTCGAAATAGGCGGGGGCGTAATTCCGATCGACCGCGACCGCCCGCTCGAACGCCGCGCGCGCTTGGGCTTGCCGGCCCGCGCGCCGCTCCGAAAGGCCGATATAATAATGCGCCGCGGGCTGCTTGGGATTTTCGCTCAGCGAGTCGTTCAGGCGCTGAATCGCCTGGTCGGTCTCGCCGAGCTCGTAAATCGAAATGCCCAGGTCGAAGAGCGCCTGCGCGTGGCGCGGCGAGGTCTTCAACACCTCGCGAAACGTCTCAGCGGCGGCGCGGAACTGCTTCTCCCGGTATTGGACGACGCCCAGGTTGAGACGGGCGTCGAGAAAATCAGGCTTCGCCTTGAGCGCGGCGCGATATTCGGCCTCGGCCTCGGCATAGCTTCCGCGGTCGTTCAAGATCTGCGCGATATTGTAGTGCGCGGCGGCATGCGCCGGATCGCGCGCGAGCGCCCGGCGATAGAGGTCGAGCGCCTGGTCCAGCGCCCCCGCGCCGTGCGCCTCGATGCCGCGCTTAAGCAGCGCCTCGGCCGATTCCTCGCTCGACGGGAGCGCGGCCGGCGGGCGGGTCTTGATCCAATACGAGACGGCGACGACGCCGACGAGCAGCGCGGGCAGGATGAGGCCGGCCAGAGCGGAAGATTTTTTGACGGCGGGCGGAGTTTTCGGAGGTTTCGAAGCTTTAGCCAAGCAGCCTAAGAATTTAGTCGAGCGCGGCGGCGGCTGTCAAGAAAAGAGTGGCTTCTAGCC
>DATJFG010000080.1:0-14716 GCA_035495775.1 Verrucomicrobiia bacterium
AAGCGGTTCGCCTTGAGCATCGCGCGGATCGTGCGGCGCAGCACCTGCGGGCTTTCTTTGATGAATCGATCGGCGGCGAACAAACCGGAGTTGGGAACGCCGATCTCCGGCGGTCCGGAGACCGCCTTGAGGCCCATCTGCTGCAGCATAAGATCGTGCGGAGGCGAGACTGCGACGGCCTGCACGGCGTTGGAAAGCACCGCCTGCGCCCGCAGCGTGGGCTCGCCCACGGCGAGAGCCTGTACCGAATTCGGGTCCACTCCCTTCATGCGCAAGAGCTCCCGCGCGACGATATGGTCGCCGCCGTTGACCGAGGCGACGCCGAGCTTCTTGCCCTTTAAATCTTGAATATCCCTGATGACGTCAGGACGAACCATCAGAAAGTACATGCCCTTCTTCAGCAGGACGAAAACGGTCTTCATCGGGAGACCCTGGACGATGCCGCGAAACGTGCTGAAGAACGAGGTCGTGAACGTCACGTCGCCGTTCAGCACCGCCATGGCGCCGAGCCTCGGATTGATCTGGATGAACTCGACCTCGAGCCCCTCTTCCTTGAGAAAACCTTTGGCCTCGGCGACGTAGTAGGTCGTGTTCGTGTTGCTCCGGCTGGAGAGCGAAATGCGAATCTTCTGGACCTGCGCACTAGCCGCGCTCGCGCAGAGGGCGACGCCGAGCGCCAGCAGCCCTACCAGAAAGTGGCGGAGATGTCCGACTTGAGCGTGGCAGCTCATGATTGTTTTTCCTCATCGTCCACATCGAAGAGATATTTGAAGTACCTCTCCGGTCCGTTCAGAAAATCGCGCGTGACGCGGTAGTGCTCGGTCTCTTTATAAGCGATCTCCTGGATGCTGTCGCCGTCGAGGCTCAGCAGCACGGCACCGGGATAACTTAAAAGAATCGGCGAGTGCGTCGAGATAAGAAATTGTGCGTGGCCTGGTTTTTCCAGGTCGTGGATTATTTTTAACAACGTGAGCTGCCGCTGCGGCGAGAGCGCCGCCTCCGGCTCGTCGAGGATGTAGAGCCCTTGCTCGAAGCGGTTTCTAAAGAGCGCGAGAAACGATTCGCCGTGCGACTGCTCGTGCAGCGACTTGCCGCCGTAGGCGCGCATCTCCGGCGAAGCTTCTTGGATGTAAGTCGCAAAGTTGTGAAAGCTCTCCGCGCGCATGAAAAACCCCTCGAAAGTCTTCGGCTGCCAGGTGAGGCGCAGCGCCTGCGCCAGATCGGAGCGGTCGGCGAAGCTGGCGTAGTGATGATCGCGGTTGCCGCCTTCGGGGTTGAAGCCGCAGCATTCGGCGATCGCTTCGAGCAGCGTCGACTTGCCGCTCCCGTTCTCGCCGACGAAGAACGTCACACGGCTGCGGAACTCAATGTCGATGCCTTGAGAGAACGGCTTAAGATTGAAAGGAAACCGCGAAGGGTCCCACTTCTCGGGATTATGGGCAATCTTCCGCAGGAATGGACCGGAAGGTAAAGATAGACGCGCGCTCCTTTGGCGCTTAGGCTTCACGGGCTAAACCCAGCAGCGGCGGATACACCCGTTCGCCTTACCGGGCCGCCTTGACGCGACCTTTCCGGCTTTGTCTCTTCTCTTGGATACGAACAATCTGGGCAGCGGCTCTTAAAGTTTCATTCACCGACTGGCCGTCGGGGAATACACGCGCGACGTCGGGATCAAGCAGGACGATATTCGTCCCTTCCGCATAGCGATGCGCGTACTTTCCGCGAACGCCGCCGGAGAAATCGTAGTGAGATCTCATTTGACCCCTTCGACTATTTTTCTTCATATTCTCTCCGCTCAAGGCGGTTCGCTGGCCTGGCGCTGATGATACGAATAATATCGCCTTTGTCTGTATGTACCACAACGAGCAGTCGGGCGCGAATAGAGAATCCCATCATTACCCAACGTTCTTCGCCAAAGGAATGCTCCGGATCTGGAATTGTTATTGATAGCGCGTCGCAAAACACGGTTGAGGCTTCGTTGAAATCCACACCATGTTTACGCTTGTTCAATCTACCTTTTCGCTTATCCCATTCGAATTTGATGGCCATCAGAGCCTACGGCAAGTACATCGCGTCGATCAGCCCCGCCGCCTCTTTTGGGAACATGCCGAGCTCGACGCCTTCGCGAAGCCAGGCCTTCTGGCCCTTGAGCGTCGGCGCGTCGGGCCAGGTGAAATCGGCGGGCAGCAAAAATATTTTCGTGCGCGGCCAGGCGGCGGCGATCTCCTCGGGCTTCTCCAGGCCGAAGAACTGCTTCGCGTATTTCTTGAAATGGCCTTCGTCATTCTGAAGACCCTTGTAAGCTTCCGTCCATGCGGCGCGGAGATGCGGAATCATCGCGCCGTTCTCCTTGACCCAAGGCTCGAGTGCCGAGAGCCAGATGACCGGCATCACCTTCACGTTCAAGAGGCGCGACATCTCGTCGCGAAAGCCTAGGATCGTTTTATATTTGCCGCCGGTCACTAGGCGCGAGACGTGCGCCTCCCAGAGAAGCCCTGCCTCGACTTCGCCTTTTTCCATCACGGCGATGATCGCCGGCGCGGCCAGTTTTTTCAGCTGAAGATCCTTCTCGATGTTGATGCCCCGCTTGCGCATGACGAAATCGAAGAGGTTATAGATCGTCGTCACTTCCGAGGTCAGCGCGACCGGCTTACCCTTCAAATCCTCGACGGCATTGTACGCCGAGTCTTTGCGCACGATCACGTACATGTGGCTCGACTGGTACGGCTGCACGAGGCGGATCGGCACGCCGGCGGCGTTGGCGCGGAGTCCCGCCTCCGGCGTCATCAGGCCGACCGAGATCGCCTTGATGCCGAGCAGCCGCTGGATCTCCGGCACGCCGGCCCAGCGCGGCTTCATCACGAAGCCATTCTTCTTATCCAAGCCCTTGTCCAATATGTACTGCCCGCCGAGGCCGAAGAGGCCGTCGTCGGGGAAGCCGATCTCGATTGTCGGCAATTCGGCGGCGCGACGTTCTGTCGCGAGTCCGAATAAAATGAATAGTGCGAGAATGAGTTTGATCACATTTTGCCTCACGCCTGTTGCCTTTTTCATGCATCCTCCTGCCCGATGGCTTTGAGCACAACGTTCAATAATCGTTTCTTGAAATGGATGAAGTCGGCCTCGTCGAGATCGCGCGCCGCGAGCGGCAGCGGATTGTCCACCACCTCGACGATGCGCGCGGGGCGCGCGGAGAAAATCACGATGCGGTCGCCCATATAGGCCGCCTCTTCGACGTCGTGGGTCACGAGCATCGCGGTCTGTCGCAAGCGCGCGCAGATCGCGAGCGTGTCCTGGCGGAGCTTCCGCGCGGTCAGTTGATCGAGCTTGCTGAACGGCTCATCCATCAAAAGCACCTCGGGCTCGATCGCGAGCGCGCGCGCGAGGCCGACGCGCTGGCGCATGCCGCCGGAGAGATAGAGCGGATACTGCCGGCGAAAATCCGTGAGGCCGACGAGATCGATGTACTTGTCGAGCCGCGCTTGCCACTCCGCGCGCGGGACATTCATGCCTTTGAACGCGAAAATCATGTTGCCTTCGACGCGCTTCCAGTTGAGCAGCCGCGGGTCCTGGAAGACGTAGCCGAGTTTCGGGTTTCCAGTTTCGAGTTGCGCGATTGGATTGGAGGCGTTCGCGCCGTGAAACTCTATTTTCCCAGCGTCCAATTTTTCCAATCCCGCGATTGCGTTGAGCAGCGTCGACTTGCCACAGCCGGACGGCCCGAGAAGACAGGTGATGCCGCTCTCGCGCGCCTCGAACGAGACACCGTCAAGGACGCGCATCTCCGCGCCGTCCTCGCGGGTAAATGATTTCACGGCGCGCTCGACGCGAACTGTCGCCATCAGCGCCTCCACGCCTGGGCTCGCGGGCGCCAGCGCGTCACGCTCCGCTCGAGCCAGCCGATGAGGCCGAACTCGATCACGATCATCACGATGAGAAAGGTGATCGTCCAGGCGAGCACCGTCTTCATCGAAAAGGTGTTGAAGCCGCGCACGACGCGGTAGCCGACGCCGTTGCTGAAGCCGAACATCTCGACCACGACGACGACTTTCCAGGCGAACCCGAGGCCGTAGCGGATCGCGGCCAGGATGTGCGAGATGAGCTGCGGCAGGATCACGTCGACGATCTTCGACCACGGCCCCGCGTGAAAGACGCTGCTCATGTCGATCAGATCCTTGTCGATCGACTTCGTCCCCTGCCAGATGCTGATCGTGAGCATCGGCAGGATCGTGATCGCGACCGCCGCGTAGGCGCTCTTCTCGTTCAGGCCGAAGAACATGATCGCGAGCACCGCCCAGATGAGGCCCGGCATGGTGAGGCCGAGCACGACCGGCGGCTCGAAGAAGCTCTCGAGGCTTCGCAGCGTCCCCATGAAGATGCCAAGCGGAATGCTGAAGACGATCGCGATCGCAAAGCCGACGCCGACGCGGCGGAGCGTCGCGCCCATCTCGCTCGCGAGCTCGCCGGAATGAACGATCGCGCCCACCTCGGCGAAGGTCTCCCGGGGATTCGGCACCAGGGTCGGAGGAAAGAAGAAGCTGAGCAGCCACCAGACCGATATCAGCGCGAGAATCGAGGCGGCTCGGAGCGCGATGTCCGCGAGCGTCTCTCGGCCGCGGTGGCGATCCCGCGCGCGGACAAGCGAAGCGGCGGCTGCGCCGTCTGGAATGGCAGGGTCCCGCTCGGCGGGCGTCGTGTCGACGGAGGACATGTGATTTTCTCCGCGGCCGCGGTCATCCTATGCCGCGTCGGAAAAGCTGTCAACGTAAGGAAAAACGACGTCGCGACCGTGTTCGCGGCGGCTCCGTTCATTGACTTTCATGCGAAATATGATAAAGAAAATACTTCGTTAGCGTCATCTTTTGGTTAGGCAAACCTGATCCCAGCGCGGCGAACCCAGCCTGGGACCCGACGCAAATACATCACACGCTACTGGAGGAACAATGAGCAAGCCCATGGAGAAAGTCTCTGGGGCCCCGCGCGCCGAGACCATTCGCGACCTGCGCAGCGCGCTCGAATGGCTAAAGGAGCAGGGCGACCTGATCGTCACCGACAAAGAGGTCGATCCCAACCTCGAAATCACCGGCATTCAGAAGCAGCTCGACGGCGGCTGCCCGATTCTCTTCAACAACATCAAGGGCAAGCCCAAGCACCGGTGCGTGACGAACCTCTTCGGCGACATGAACGTCATCAACAAGATGTTCGGCTGGAAGGACCACGCCGACCGCACGCGCAAGCTGGCGCACGCGCTCACCCATCCGCTCAAGCCCGTCATCATCGATCAGAAAGACGCGCCGGTGCAGGAAGAGGTCTTCGAAAAGCCGGCCGAGGCGAACGACTTCGTCGTGCCGATCCGCCACACCAACATCGAGCCGGAGCTGACCGTCGGCTCGGGCAACCGGCTCATCTCCGGCGAATACTTCGACGGCGGGACGGATCTTGGCTACAACCGCATGAACTTCCGCTGGGGCAACGTCGGCACGTTTCAGATCTCCCCCGGCTCGCACATGTGGCAGGTCGTTACCAAGTATTACAAAGAAAATAAGCTCGTGCCGATCACGATGAACTTCGGCCTCCCGCCCTCGTGCACGTTGATGGCGGGCGCGGGCTTCGACTACGTCATCCTGCCGCAGGGCTGCGACGAGGTCGGCAGCGCCGGCGCCGTCCAGGGCTCGCCGGTGCGGCTCGTGAAGGCGCGCACGGTAGACGCGCTCGCCGTCGCCGACGCCGAGGTCGTGCTCGAAGGCTATGTCAATCCACGCGACCGCCGCTTCGAGACGGCCGAGTCGGAGAAGGCCGGCATCCAGGGGCGCTTCCATTTCCATCCCGAATGGGCCGGATACATGGGCAAGGCGTACAAAGCGCCGACGTTCCACGTCACCGCGGTGACCACGCGCCGGCGCGAATCGAAGCCGATCATCTTCCCGCTCGGCGTCCACACGCTCGACGACCACAACATCGACACGACCGTGCGCGAAGCCTCTATGTTCGAGCTCTGCGAGCGCATGCAGCCGGGCATCATCATGGACGTGAACATCCCCTATTGCATGACCGATTGGGGCGGCGCGATCATCCAGGTGAAAAAGCGCAACCGCATCGAAGAGGGCTGGCAGCGGAACTTCATGGCGGCGATCCTCGCGACCTCGCAGGGCTCGCGCCTCGTGATCGCGGTCAGCGAGGACACCGACCCGTACGACATGGACGATATCATGTGGTGTCTCACGACGCGCGTGAATCCCAAGACCGACATCATCAATCCGCTGCCGGGCGGCCGCGGCCAGACCTTCATGCCCGCCGAGCGCATGACCGCCGGCGAGCGCGAATGGACCGCGTCGAATACGATGTTCGAGGGCGGCATGGGCATCGACGCCACCGTGCCGTTCGGCTATGAGAGCGATTTCATGCGCCCGGTCTATCCGGTCGATCGGATCGATCTCAAGAAATGGTTCAGTGACAAAGACATTCAGAACGCTAAGTCGCGCATGCAGGGCTGGGTCCATTCGCTCGCGCGCACCGGAAGATAGCGGCCCACTCTCTTGAACGGATACAAAAGGGCAGGGCCGCATCCCTGCCCTTTTTTTTAAACAGATAATGCTCGGAGAGATCCTTCAATTCGTTCAGCATGACAGAGAAAGAGTTGTAGATCACAACGACCGCAACTTCTTTGTGTCATTCTGAGCGCAGCGAAGAATCTCTCTTATTTTTATGGCATCTAATCGAACCGAAGGTCTCCTTGCCCCTTTCCGCGTGCTCGATTTGACCGACGAGCTCGGCTTTCTCTGCGGCAAGATCCTCGGCGACCTCGGCGCGGACGTGATCAAGATCGAGCGTCCCGGCGGCGATCCGGCGCGGCGCTTGGGGCCATTTTACAAAGACGAGCCCGATCCGGAAAAAAGCCTCTACTGGTTCGGCTTCAACAACAATAAGCGCGGGGTCACGCTCGATCTCGAAAAGAGCGAAGGGCAAAAGTTGTTCGCCCGCCTCGCGGCGAAGGCCGATTTCGTCGTCGAGACCTTCACGCCGGGCCGGCTCGATAAGCTCAAGAGCGGCTACGCGGCGCTCGCGAAAAATAATCCCAAGCTCGTCTGGGTCTCGATCACGCCTTTCGGCCAGACCGGTCCTTACAGCAAATTTCACGCGTCCGACATCGAGATCATGGCGCTCTCCGGCTGCATGTCGCTCACCGGCGATCCCGGGAAGCCTCCGCTTCGCGTCACCTTCCCGCAATCGTACGCGTGGACCGGCTCTTACGCCGCGATGGGCGCGCTGACGGCGCATTACCATCGCCAGAATACCGGCGAAGGTCAGCAGGTCGACGTCTCCGCGCAGGCTGTTATGTTGTGGGCCTTTTCGCACGCGCACGTCTTCTGGGATTTGAATCGGCACGTCGAGAAGCGCGCCGGGTCGTTCATGACCGGACGGACAATCACCGGCGCGAAGATGCGCGTTTTTTGGCCATGCAAGGACGGCTATTTGAATTTCATCATCTACGGCGGCGAGGCGGGCCGGCGCACGAACCAGGCGCTGGTCCAATGGATGGACAGCCAAGGCATGGCGCCGGAGTTTTTGCGGCAGAAGGATTGGAAGACGTTCGACATCGCCAAGGTGACGCAGGAAGAGATCGACCGGATGGAAGAGCCGATCGCGAAGTTTTTCACCGGCGTCACCAAGGCTCAATTCTTCAAGGAAGTCGTCAAGCGCGAGATGCTCGGCTATCCGGTCGCGAGCGTCAAAGAGATCTTCGAAGACCCGCAGCACGCCGCGCGCGATTTCTGGCGCGACATCGATCATCCCGAGCTCGGCCGCGCGCTCACCTATCCCGGACCGTTCGCGCGCTTCAGCAACGGCGCGTGCGATCTCTGGCGCCGCGCGCCGCTGATCGGCGAGCACAACGAGGAAATCTATTGCGGCGAGTTTGGACTATCGAAGACAGAATTCGATAGATTCAAGCGCGAGAAAATCATTTAACGCCATGCAATCGCTCAAAGGCATCAAGGTCGTGGAGTTCGCCGCGTTCGCGGCCGGTCCCGTGGTCGGCAAGCACCTCGCCGACCACGGCGCGACGGTCGTGCACATCGAGTCGCAGGTGCGCCCCGACGGTTTTCGCGGCCATTACCCGCCCTACAAGGACAACATCCACGGGCTCAACCGCTCGGGACTTTTCGCGCTCTGCAACAACGACAAGCTCGATATCACACTGAATTTGAAAAAAGCTCCGGCGGCGACGGAGCTCGCCAAGCGGATCGCGGCCTGGGCCGACATCGTGATCGAGAACTTCAGCCCCGGCACAATGGATCGCCTCGGCCTCGGCTATGAGGCGCTCAAACAGGTGAAGCCCGATCTCATCATGCTGTCGAGCTCGAACCTCGGGCAGAGCGGTCCGCACGCCCACCACGCGGGCTTCGGCTCGCAGCTCTCCTCGCTCGCGGGCTTCACGCATCTGACCGGCTACGCCGGTGGCTCGCCGCAGATTCTCTACGGGCCGTACATCGACTATATCGCGGTCGCCTACGGCGCGGTCGCGATCCTCGCCGCGCTCGATTACAGAAAGCGCACCGGCGAGGGCAACTACATCGATACCGCCCAGTACGAGACCGGGCTTCAGTACCTCGCGCCGATTTTATTGGACTATAAAGTCAACGGTCGGGTCGCGGAGCGTAACGCCAACCGCAATCCGCACGCGGCGCCGCACGGCGCCTATCCTTGCAAGGGCGACGACCGCTGGTGCGCGATCAGCGTAAGCAGCGACGACGAGTGGCAGACGCTCGTCGGGGCGATGAAAAATCCAGCCTGGGCGAAAGACTTCGCGTCATTTGAAGCGCGCAAGAGAAACGAGGACGAGCTCGATCGCCTCGTCGGCAAATGGACGATCCAGTTTGAACCGCGCGAGCTGATGGAGCGGCTGCAAAAAGCCGGCGTCAAGGCCGGCGTCGTCAACCGGATGTGCGACGTCTACGACGACCCGCAGCTGAAATTACGCCCGCAGTGGGTTCCGATCGAGCATCCGGAGATCGGTAAGATGCATTATCAGCGTCCGCCGTTTCTGCTCACGAAGACCCCGCCGGGTCCGGCCAAGCGCGATCCGCTGCTCGCCGAGCACAACGAATATTTCTACTGCGAGCTTTTGGGCCTGGGTGAAGAAGAGTACAAAAAGCTTGTCGACGAGCAGGTCATCTACTGAGTTTTAAAAGGCAGTACGAGCGGGGTTTAGGATGAAATTCATTTTCGGCCAGAAGCTCCGCGCGCCCCTGCTTGCCTTTATCCTTTTCGGATCGATCGCGATTTCTACGACGGCGCGGGCTCAGATGGTTCCAGCCGACCGAGGAATTCGATCTCTTCGGCCTGCCGAAATGGTTCATCATCTACTCGAAGCGGTGACCCGGCCAACGCGAACTCGTTTAGAACCGAGCGCATCGTTCTTCCTGCATCTCATCATCAGCGCCTAGAATTTTTTTCTGTTGTTGAAACGGGCGCGGTTGTGTTACAAGGGGCCGACCATGGCCAAACAGCCGGGCCCGGACATGGATTCCCGCAAGCGGCGCGTGCTCGAAAACGTGGACGAGCACGGCTGTCACATCGCCTTCATCCGCGAATTCGACGGTCTTCCACCCTTTGCCTATTCGGTCGGCCTGTATCACAACTTCCACCATCCCGAGATTTTCATCGCGGGGCTGCCGATCGACACCATGACGCAGGCGATCAGCGGGCTTGCCGAGAAGGTCCGTGCGGGAAAAATGTACGACGCGGGGTTCGACTATCCCGAGCTCGTCGCGGGCGCTGCGTGCCGTTTCCATCTCGTCCAGACACACTGGCAATTGTTGTTCATGGACGTCGCGCTGTGGTTTTACGAGGCCCCCGACTTTCCCGTCCTGCAGTGCCTCTGGTCGGACGCCCAGGAAAATTATCCCTGGAGCGCTGTTTTTCGCGGCGGCGCGCCTTGGGCCCAGCCGTGGCTTTTTCGCGACGATGCGCGCGACGCCCGCGTCGATGACTTTGTCCGCACGCGCTACGGCGACGACGGCGCCGACGAGATATTGAAAGTTTTCGATGAAAAATCCGCCGCCCCGACGATGACCTCGGCGTGCAGCCGTCACCACTACGACCCGCGGGACTGGCCGTTCGAGCGTCCCGCCAGGATCCGTGCCTTTGCGCAGGAGGAGCGGCGCTACGGCAAAGTGCTCGCGGCTTTCCACGAAGCCGACGGCAGCTGGCTTTTCATGTCTGAACCCGGCGCCGATCATAAGCGCGTCGAGGTCTGCCTCGGCTGCCTCGCCGCGCAGGATCTCTCGCTCGGCGACATCGCCGATCTGCCGCGCGGCTGGAGCGCGCGGCGCCGCGACGACACCGCGGCATGGGTGCGAAAACCGCAACCGCTCGTGGCGGGCTGATCCGTCCCGCGCGATTCCGCCCGTCCTCCTCACCGCCGCATATCGCCCCGCTTGACTCATCGCGGCAAGCCGCGTAATAGGTGCGCAGTTCAGCGCCGTCGCCGGCGAGAAATAAAAGATCGGGAGGAATCATCCATGGAATGGAAAGAAGCTCTGCCGCTGTTGCAAGACAATCACACCGGCGTTGCGGTCTCGATCACGCCGAATGGACGCGCGCAGGCGACCGTCGTCTCCACCGCCGTTCTCGACGGCAAGGTCGGATTCGCATCTCGGCAACACACCATCAAGGTGAAGAATATCCGCCGCACCGGCCGGGCGACGCTCACCGTGATCAAAATTGAAAGCCGGCGCTATGTTACTGTCGAGGGGCCCGTGTCGATCGAGCCCTGGCAGGACACGCCCTCGCATATCCAGAGACTCAAGACTTTCTATACCAGCATGGGCCGCTTCAAGGGCGACGAGGAAGCGTTCGTCAAGCAGATGCGCGACGAGCGGCGCGATTTGATTCTCATCAGCCCCGAGCGCATCTACGGCAGCCTGCGCGTCGGCGCGTAACAAATTCCGCTTCACCTCTTTAATACACCCGAGCGCGTATGCTAGAAGCGCTCTGAGACCGCCATGAAGCCCGCGCTTACGCTGCTCGCGATCTTTTTTCCCGTCCTCGCTCACACCGCGGCGCCGGAAAACGTCCGCGTCGCTTACCCGTCGATGAACACGTCCGTCTACGGCCTCATCATCGCGCAGAAAGAAGGCTACCTTAAAGAAGAGGGGCTCGACGTCCAGATTCTCAGCATCCGCGGCGAGATCGCCATCCGCACCGTTCTCGCAGGCGAAGTCGACTTTTTCACCAATGCCGGCAGCGCGCTCGCCGCCGCGGTGCGGAACGTGCCGGTCAAGATCGTCACCGTTTTTCAGGACAAGCCGTCGTGGGATCTGATCGCGCTGCCGACGATCAAATCGATCGCGCAGCTCCGGGGCCAGAACGTCGCGATCATGTCGCCCGAGGGCTCGCTCGCCGTCGTCGCGCGCGAAATCTTGAAGCAGAACGGACTCGATCCCGCGAAGGACGTGAACCTTGTCGTGATGGGCGGCGACGAGGTGCGCCTGCCGGCGCTCCAGGCGAAGGCGATCCAGGCGACGCTCTTCAACACCGGGACGAGCATCAAAGCGCAGCGCGAAGGCTTCACCAAGTTGGCCTCCGCCGGCGACTACTCCAACCTCATTCAGGGCGGGCTCGCCACCTCGGACGAAAAGATCAAGCAGAACCCGAATAAAATTTTTCGCTTGATCCGCGCGAGCCTTAAAGGTCTCCGCTTCTTCGCCGAAAAGCGCGACCCGGCGATCAAATACATGATGGAGGCGCTGAGACTCACCGACCGCCAGACTGCCAATGAGGTTTACGACATCGAGTCGAAACTCGTGCTGCGCGACGGCGTGAGCTCGGAGAAGACGCTGCAGGCGATCATCGACGACATGCGCAAGACGACAAAGACCGCGCGGGAAATAAAGACGACCGACATCTTCGATCTGAGCTTCGTTAAGAAAGCGGCGGAGCAGTTGAAGGCGAGCGGGTGGAAACCTTAACAGTGCTGGATGAGGACTGAGTTGTAAGACATCCTGCCTCGGCACTCAGAACTTAGCGCTCGGCCCTTGAAAGGACGACGATGGGCTTCAACGATTTGAGAGACTACCTTTCCGCGCTCGACAAGCTCGGCATGCTGCGCGTCGTCGAGGGAGCCGACTGGAATCTCGAGATCGGCGCGATCTCGCAGATGATGCAGGAGGCCGACCAGAACCTGGCGCTCTTGTTCGACAATATTCCCGGCTATCCGAAGGGCTTTCGCGTCCTCACGAATATGCAGAACAGCCCGAAGAAGCAGGCGCTGGCTCTCGGCCTGCCGCATGACCTAAGCGATTTGGAGATCGCGCGCGCGATGAAAGAGCGGCGGAAGGAGACCGCGACGATTCCGCCGCGCGAGGTCGCCTCGGGTCCGATTCTCGAAAACCACGACCTCGGCGACAAGGTCAACATCCTCAAATTTCCGACCCCGAAGTGGCGCACTCTCGAAGGCGGCCGCTACATCGGCACGACGACTCTCGTCATCAACCGCGACCCGGATGAGGGCTGGGTGAACATGGGAACCTATCGGCAGATGATCCACGACGAGAAGACCGTCGGTTTCTTTGTCGAGCCGCATCACCATGGGATGATCATCGCGAAAAAATACTGGGCGAAAGGCAAGCCCTGTCCCGTCGTCGCGGTCTACGGCCAGCAGGCGGAGCTGTTCCAGGCGTCGACGGCGAGCTCGCCTTGGGGGAGATCGGAGCTCGATGTGGCGGGTGCCATGGCCGGACATCCGATCGAGACCGTCAAAGGCGAGCTCACCGGGCTGCCGATTCCGGCGCGCGCCGAGATCGCCATTGAAGGCGAAGTGCCGCCGCCGGACATCGATTCCCGCACCGAGGGCCCCTACCGCGAATGGCCGGGATATTACAGCCAGGAGCCGCACCCGCAGCCGGTGATTCACATCAAGGCGGTCTATCACCGCAACGACCCGATCCTCACCGGGCCGCACCAGAACAACCGCAACATCAGCGTCGGCACGATTACCCACGCCGCGATCGCCGTCTGGGAGGCGCTGGAGAAGAGCGCCCTGCCGGGCATCCGCGGCGTCTGGGCCCATGCGAATGGTCTTTTCATCGTCATCTCCTTGAAGCAGGCCTTCGCCGGCCATGCCAAGATGGCGCTATTGAACGCCATCGGCGCCCGCGGGTCGAACAGCGCCTATCGATATTACGTGGCTGTGGACGAGGATATCGACCCCTCGAACCTGAACGACGTTCTTTGGGCGATGACCACCCGGTGCGTGCCGGAGAATCAGATCGACATTGTCCGGGGCACCGTCAGCACCCGCGTCGACCCGATCATCAGCCCCGAAAAGCGCGAATCGTGGGACCTCACCTGCGGCCGTGTGCTGATCGACGCCTGCAAGCCTTTTGAGTGGATCGAGCAGTTCGGCAAGCACATGACTTTTACCCCGGAATACGAGCGACAGGTGCGCGAGAGATGGGGGCACCTGCTCGGGAAAAAATAACGCTAGAACATTACATATCCACTACAAATAGTACCCACATTTGCCAACTACTCCCATATGTAGGAAAAGAAATTTGGCCGGGAGGGTTGACATGCCCGTACCCGGCTGATAGTTTTGCCGTGCTTTTCAAGCTGAGCTTCGCGGGCGGCTAGCCCACATTAATCTATGATCTTCGGCAGGAAAATCTCTTCTTTGTCGCGGTTCGACCGGCGCGTGATCGCCTTCGAGGCACTGCTGCTCCTCCTCGCCTTTCTCGCCTTTCCGACCAAGCTGTTTAAGCAGGGGAAGCTTCCGGTTTTCGAGCGGCAGGAGCAGCCGCCGGCCGAGCTTTTGAAGATCTATTCGGTCGTCCGCGGTTCGATGGACAAGGCGAGCGAGAGCTCGGTGTGGGCGATCTCTCGGACGATCCTGCAGGAAAGCCGCCGCCACTCGTTCGATCCTTTCCTGGTGCTCGCGGTGATCGCAGTGGAAAGCCGCTTCCAGCATACCGCCGCATCGCCCGCCGGGGCCCGCGGGATGATGCAGATCCAGCCTTTCATCGCCCAGGCGCTCTTCGAACAGAGGCAGTCCCTTTACGGCGACAAAACGAACGACGAGGCGCCCGACCTCGACAATCCGATCACCAATATCAAGCTCGGCGTCTTTTACCTTCATTCGCTGTGGCAGAGCTTTCGCGACTTAAAGCTCGCGCTCGCCGCCTATAATTACGGCCCGACCGCGGTGCAGAGCCGCATCGACGGCGAAGAGGAAGTTCCTCAGGACTATACCCTCCGGGTCCTCGCGACATATCAGGGCTACCGCCGGGGCGTCCGGCAATCCGGCTAAAGCTCGTTCCTGTAAAACCCTCGCCGCTCGTTGTGACCTGTGCTAGAAAGTGAACGACTGCGGTGAGAGAACCCGTGGAACTGACCTTGAGCGAATCGGCTTGGAGGGAAATTTCCCGCCACGCAGTGGAGTCTTTTCCGGACGAATGCTGCGGCGTCGTCCTGCAACATGCCGTCGGCGACGAAGTTTGCCGGCTGGAAAATATCCAGAACCGGCTCCACGCCGTCGATCCGGAAACGTACCCGCGGCAAGCGACGATCGCGTATGCGATGGACCCCAAAGAGCTGGAGAAAACCATCGAGAAGGCGACCGCCGGCGGCTCCAGAGTCAAGGCTTTTTATCACTCCCATCCTAACCACGATGCCTATTTCTCGGCCGAGGACAAGGCGTTTGCGACGCCGTTCGGGG
>DATJFG010000081.1:0-2732 GCA_035495775.1 Verrucomicrobiia bacterium
TTCGAAATAATCGAGCAGGGTCGGCTTGGCCGGCATCTTCGGCAGCCGCGGATCGTCGTCCATCAATTGATACTGGGGCTTTTTGGCCGCCGGGTCGGGCCGCATGTTGGCTGAGCCGAGCTTCCCGTCCGCCATATTGAACAGCGCCGATTTCGAAATCAGCACGTCGAGCTCGTCGCTCATCTTCCGCTCGAGCGCGTCCGCGCGCTCGCTCAGCGATATTTTCTCAGCCATGGCTTGATCCTCCTATCCCTGGCGCGCCGGTATTTTAACGCTGCTCGACGTTTATCACGTTTCCGGAATTCCCGAAAAGAGGTGACCTTCGAGGTTGGCGCTGATTGTAGGTGGCAGGGAGAAAAAGGGGTCGGGAGTCTTTTCCGTGATTATGTCCCCCGAGTTCGAGCCGGAGGCTGCGCGGTGTGACTATCCCGTCTTCTTGATCCCCTCGTTCATGCTGCCGGTGCGGTAGCCTTCGAGGTCGAGACTGACGTAGGTGAAGCCGATCTCTTTGAAGCGCCGGACGATGGTCGCGCGCACGTCGCGGTCGAGGAGGCGGTCGATCTCGCCGGCGGCGGCTTCGATGCGGACGAGATTTTCGTGGTAGCGCACGCGGAACTCGCGGAAGCGGAGCTCCTTCATGACTTTCTCGCATTCCGCGATCTTCGAAAGCCGCTCGACGTTGATCTCGATGCCGTAGGGGAAGCGCGAGGAGAGGCAGGCGACGGCGGGCTTGTCCCTGGTGGGGAGGCCGAAGTCGCGGCTCAAGCGGCGGATGTCGTCCTTGGTCATTTCCGCTACGACGAGCGGGTGGCGGATGGACCATTGCTTCGCCGCCTTGAGTCCCGGGCGGTGGTCTTTGAGGTCGTCCAGGTTGGTGCCGTCGGCGATGACCGGAAAGCCGAGCCTGTCGGCCTCCCGGCGGCAGATGCCGTAGAGCTCCTCCTTGCAGAAAAAGCAGCGGTTCACCGGGTTGTCGGTGAACGAGGGATTGTCGAGCTCGTGGGACTCGATCACGATGTGGCGGCAGCCGATGAGCGTTGCGAGCTCGGCGGCCGCCTCCAGCTCACCCGGCGGCGCGGTCGGCGAAGCGGCGGTGAGCCCCGCCGCGCGCTCTCCCAGCGTCGCGTGGGCCGCCTTCAGCAGAAAAGTCGAATCGACGCCGCCGGAGAAGGCGACGAGGAGGCTTTCGGCGGAGGCGATGATCTCGGTCAGTCGTTGGAGTTTTGCGTCCACTGCCGCCCGAAAATATCCGTGCTGAGGTAATGCTCGCCTTTGTCGGCGAAGACGGTGACGACGACCTTGCCCGCGCCGAGCTTGCGCGCGACTTGCGCCGCCGCGGCGCAGGCGGCGCCGGAGGAGATGCCGACGAGGAGGGCTTCTTTTTCCGCCAGACGCCGCGTGTACGCGATCGCGTCTTCGTCGCTCACCGGGATGATCTCGTCGATCACCTGGCGGTTCAGCACCGCGGGGATGAAGCCCGCGCCGATGCCCTGAATTTTGTGAAAGCCGGGCTCGCCGCCGGAGAGAACGGGCGAGGCCGCCGGCTCGACCGCGTAGATGCGGATGTCTTTCATCCTGTCCTTCAGCACCTCGCCGACGCCGGTGATCGTGCCGCCGGTGCCGACGCCGGCGACGAACGCGTCGATGTGGTCGAACTGCTCGAGCAGCTCGACGGCGGTGGTGCGCCGGTGCGCCTCGGGGTTGGCCGGGTTGTTGAACTGCTGCGGCATGAAGTAGTCCGAATGCTCGAGCAGAAGCTCCTCGGCCTTGCGGATCGCGCCGCCCATGCCTTTGGTGTCGGGCGTGAGGATGATGCGCGCGCCGTAGGCGGCGAGGAGGCTCCGGCGCTCCTCGCTCATCGTGTCGGGCATCGTGAGCACGAGCCGGTAGCCCTTGACCGCGGCGACGAGCGCCAGGCCGATGCCGGTGTTGCCGCTCGTCGGCTCGACGATCGTCGCGCCGGGCTTCAGCTTGCCGTCGCGCTCGGCGGCCTCGATCATGCTGAGACAGATGCGGTCTTTGACCGAGCCGCCGGGATTCTGCGATTCGAGCTTCGCCCAGATCTCGGCGTCGTCCTTGCCCGGAACATTTCTAAGCCTAACCGCCGGAGTGGAGCCGATGAGGTCGAGAACCGAGCGCGCGCCGTTTACGCTTGCCACGGGCCGCGCTCTTGTGGAGTGATAGAGAAGAGTCGCATCGATCGGACTGTATGCTATATTTCTGCCGGTGGAAAGTCAATTCGATAGCGCGCGCGAAGCCGCCGGAAGGTCGCTGGTTATTTTTCCCGGCGCGCTGGGCGATTTCATCTGTTTTCTCCCGGCGCTCGATGCGCTGGCGCGCCGCGGCGCGGTCGATGTCCTCGCGCGCTCGGAGTACGCCGACCTGGTATCGCCGCCGATCCGCATCGCGTCGATCGAGCGGCGCGAGATCGCGCAGCTCTTCGTCCGCGAAGCGGATTTGCGGGAAGTCGAAGAGTTCCTGCGGCCGTACGACCGCGTTTACTCGTGGAGCGGCGGCGGCGACGCGGCGTTCAAGAGGAATTTTGCGCGCGCCGCGGGAGCGAGGGGAAGGCTCTTTCCCTTTCGCCCGGCGGCCTTGACCGAGCACATCTCGGATTATTATCTCGGCTGTATCGGCGCGCCGGCGGAGGCGCCGACGCCGGAGGTGGCGGTTAAGCCCGAGGCGCTCGCGAGGGCGCGCGCGTGGCTCGGCATCAACGGGAATAATCGCGA
>DATJFG010000082.1:0-86302 GCA_035495775.1 Verrucomicrobiia bacterium
CCCTCTGCGGCCCTGGCGAGATAATAATAAGACAGGTCGTCGGCGTAGCCGATCTTGAGCACGTCGAAGGCAAGCTCGTTCCACGCTCCGGCGTCGTACAAAGCCTTGGCGCGCTGGCGTTCGAGGCCCCATGTAAGCGCGCAGTGCCAGCGGCAGGCGAGCCGCGCATCACCGTTCTTAAAATCGTCGCTGAGTTCGAGGCGGCCCGTTTTGGCCGTGCCGATGCCTGAGGAAGACAGGCTCGAGCAGCCGGATGCGAGCATGACGGCAGCGGCTAAAACGGCGCAAGCGATGAGCGGAGGCTTATTAGTCATATTCACGCCTCGAGGTCTGCGACACTTTGGGTTTACCAGAAGAGGATGAAAAAGGAAGATGGTGAAATACCGGTATGATCCCAGGCATTTTCCTAATTGACAGGCCGCTCCATTTATAGATATCTTCCTCACCGTCCGAGGCCTTATGAGGAGGGTGGATATGCTTTCCTATCGGCTGCTTTCGCTTTGTTTCTTGGCCGGTTTGCTTCTGTTATTCACCAACGTTCGCGCCGCGGAGCAGAGCGGCGGGCTCCCTGACGGTCCGGGCAGGGATGTTCTCACGTCGAAATGTTTTCAATGCCATAGCGAAGGGATGTGGAAGGATCAGCGCCAGGACCGCCGCGGCTGGGAAGCGGCGCTCTATCGCATGGTCGGGCGCGGCGCGCTCTGGACCGAAGACGAAATTAATACCATGGCTGCGTATCTCGGCTCGGCGCTCGGGCCGCAAAGTGCGAAGACCTCGACTAAAGAATAATTGAGGAGGCGAGCATGAGAGAACTGGTCGCGCGGTATTTATCGCAATCGATCACGCGCCGGGGTTTTCTGAAAGGGCTGACGCGCGCCGGGCTTACGCTGGCGGCGGCGGAGTCGATCCTCGAGTCGCTCGATCAAGTCGCGCACGCGCAGGAGGCACGGCGCGCCGCGCCCGAGGGCGTGAAATTGTTCCAGGGGAAAGGCGCTGAGGCATTCGCCGAGCAGTTGATCGCCTCGGGCGTCAAGTATGTCTTCGGCAACTCCGCGAGCGAAGACGCCCATTTTTACGACGCGCTCGTCGATCGGCCGCAGCTCAAATATATCCTCACGCCGCACGAGGGGCCGGGCGCGGCGATGGCCGCCGGCTACGTGAAGGCCTCGGGCGAGCCGGCGATCGTGATGCAGGCGGGCTTCGTCGGCCTTGCCAACGCGATCGGCCAGATGTTCAACGCCTTTAAAGAGCAGACACCGCTCGTCTTCTACAGCTACCGCACCGATCAGACGCGCCGCTCCGGTCGCGACGGCTTCGAGGAGGTCGCGAACCAGGAGCAGGTGGTCCAGCCAATCACGAAATATTCCTGGCTTGCGCGCCGCGCCGACATGATTCCCGAAACCGTGCGCCGCGCCTTCAAAGCCGCTTGGACGGCTCCCTACGGTCCGGCCTACGCGTCTTGGCACGCGGACTTTAACGATGAGAACGTTCGCACGGAAATTATCGCGCATGAAAAGGTCGATCCGCGCACGCGCGTGCGCCCGAACCCCAAGGAGGTCGAGCGCGCCGCCAAGCTGCTGGTAGAGGCGAAGACGCCGGTGATGATCGTCGGCGACGAGCTCTACAAGGCGAAGGCGGTCGACAAGGCGGTGAAGCTCGCGGAGCTGATCGGCATGTCGGTGACGCAGGTGCGCCAGCTCTTCGCCAATTTCCCCGAGACACATCCGTTGTGGGTCGGAACGATTCCCAGCTCGCGCGTGGACTCGCTCACCTACCCAAAGGATGCCGATGTGGTGATCAACGTCGGCAACAAACTCCAGCACAACGGCCCTGCGCCGATTGTCGCACGCAACGCCAAATTCATCGATCTGCGCAACGACAACTGGTCGATGGGCAACGTCATCACGACCGAGGCGCCGCTCTTCGCCGACGTCGCTTACGGGCTGGACGATCTAACCGCAGCGGTCGAGGGCGCCATGACGCCGGCGCTTCGCGCCAAGGCAAAAGAGCGGGCCGACGACATTCGGAAATTCAGCGAGCGCGCGCGAACGCTGCGCGCGCAGATCGTCAAGAATCCGGACTGGAATGCGAGCCCGCTGCTCGCCGACCGCCTCACCTACGAAGTCGCGCAGTTCGCCGACAAGGACGCGATTGTCGTCCATGAAGCGGGCTCGATCGGGTTCCACAGCTTCAACTTCAATCCGCTCGGCGGCCGCGAGTTGTTCTTCTACTACGGCGCGCATCTGGGCTCTGGCGTCGGCACCGCGGCAGGCGTGAAGCTCGCGCGCCCGAACCAGCAGGTGATCTGTCTCGTCGGCGACGGCTCGTTCATCTTCGGTCCGACCGCGCTATGGAACATGGCGCGCCTGGAGCTGCCGGTGATCACGGTGGTGTACAATAATCATGCGTACAGCGGCCCGCACAGTCGCGCGATCAACAATTCCCCCGGCGGTCGGATGGTTCAGACCGGGCAGTTCATGCACGATTATCTCGGCAACCCCGACATGAACATGGCATCCATCGCCAAGGGCTTCGGCGTCGAGGGCGAAGTCGTGGGCTCGCCGGCCCAGTTGAAGGATGCGCTCGCGCGTGCGAAGCGATTCACGCAGGAAGGCAAGCCCTATCTCATCGACGCGCAGGTGCGCCGAACGGGCGTCGCCTGGGCGGAGAAGCCCTGGACGCCGCCCATCCGCATCGCGCAGGAAAGGACGCGCAAGGTCTAACGCGCGCTGCTTTCTAGTCGAGTTCCCGCAGCACGGCGCGGCACGGGGCGCCGTCGCCGCCGCGGATTTTGAGCGGCAAGCAGATCAATTCATAGCGTCCAGGGTCGACCTCTGTCAGATCGATCCCTTCGAGCAGCGCCACGCCGCGCGAAAGAAACGCGCGATGCACCGGTACTTGTTCTTCCCCGGCGTGCGCGACGGAAAGGTAATCCAATCCCACCAGGGTAACGCGGCGTACGGCCAGCGACTCGGCCGCGGCGGCGGAGAAGGCGACGAAGTGCGGCTCGTAGTCCTTGCGGCGCAGCAGAGCGGAATTTCGCGTCTTGAAAAGTACGCGGCTCACGCCGGTGAGATCGAGCGCTTCCACGTGCCGAGGCTCGATATAGCGTTCCGCCTCCACGGCGTGGACCAGCGCGGGGCCGATGAACCGCTCGAGCGGCAGTTGGTCGATGGTCGGGCCGTCGGCGATGAAATGGAATGGCGCGTCGATATGCGTTCCGGCGTGGAGGCTCATCGCCACTGCGGAGGAGTTGTTGGCATCGCCGCGGCTCATGCGCTTCCGCGCCACTAGCTCGAACGGCGTGGAAGTTGCCCAGCGCACGGTCTCGGCGGACAAATTAAGTGAAATATCGTGATATTTCATAGTGGTCTCCTCCGTATACATTATACATTCGATCCTCATCCGAATTGATCGATTCCCGCCAATCGATGCCCATGAAAACGAGGCACGCAATAAGGCCGTTGGAGAACATGAGATTGTAAGGGAGCCGCCTCGATCGCGATCGTGGGCGGCGCCGACGGTCCGATGGTGCTTTTCACGACGCTCGAGCTCGCGAAAAACCTTTTCGTGCCGATCTCGGTCGTGGCCTACGTCTACTTGAGCATCACTTACGCCATTTATCCTTACATGATCAAGCTTCTCATCCCCAAGCATCTCCATGGCATTCCGATGGACCTGCGCTCGATCCGCAAAGTCTCGGCGCGCCAGAAGCTCATCTTCGCAGTGCTCGCCGCCGCGGTGCTGTCGATCCTGTTTCCCGTCGCCGCGCCGCTGTTCGCTGTGTTTTTCATCGGCGTCATGGTGCGCGAGGCGGATCTTCCGCGCTATCGAAAGTTCCTCGACGAGGTCATGCTCACCGGCTCCACGTTCTTTTTAGGCTTCGTCCTCGGCGCGCTCTTTAGCTTTTATATCGTCACCGATTCGCACGTCGTTCTGATCATGGTGTTGGGGCTGATCGCAATCGTCCTCTCCGGCCTCGGGGGCATCGCCGCGGGGCTCATCGCGTATAAAATGCCAGGAGGAAAGATCAATCCACTCATCGGCATTGCCGGCATCTCATGCGTGCCGAGCACGGCGAAGGTCGCAGAGAAGTGCTCGCTCGCGGCGAACAAGCAGGCGATCATCCTGCCGTTCGCGATGGGACCAAACGTCGCGGGGGTAATCACGACAGCGATCATCGCAGGCATTTATGTCGGGCTGCTGCGCTGAGCGATCAGAAAATATCGTCCTATTGTATTGACGCGGCCCATGCGGGCGGTTAGAGTCGTTCGGGCATGGGTCAGGCGGGGGAGGGCAAGTGGACGGTCGTGTTGCGCTGCCAAGAGTGCGGTACCCGCTTCACGATCAGCCGGTTGTCCACGGAGCGGATTCCGCTTCTACCGCAAGTCGTCCCCTGCCCGCACTGCTCGGCCCAATCCGTTAGCCAATCGCCTTCACAAGGTCCGAAGAAGCTCCATCGCATCCTCGACGTTCGCCGCGACGAAAAATAATCGCGGTCCCGGTCCCGTTAGATCGCTTGCCCTTATTCTTTTATTTCCCCGGCCGATGTGACATCTTTTCGATTAAGCATTACGGCATGGCGCGAAGAAAAAGACTGACCCTCAATGACCTCGTTCACGAGGTCGAGGAATGGCTTAAACAAGAGCCCACAAGCGCGAATCGGGATCTTCTGGCGGAGTTGCTTTACCTCGTGCTCGACCTCGCCAAACGCGATCTCGACCGCGGCGATCTCAAGGTCCTCGTACGCTCGCTGCGCGAGATGCGACGCGCCTTTCGTCTTTTCGCGCCGTACCGCTCGGTGCGAAAAGTCAGCATCTTCGGCTCGGCGCGCGTGCCGGAGAGCGATCCCTACTATACGCTGGCCGTCGAATTCTCGCACCGCATCGTCGAAGAAGGGTTCATGGTGATCACCGGCGCGGGCGAGGGCATCATGCAGGCGGGTCATGAGGGCGCGGGTCGCGCGAAGAGCATCGGCGTCAATATCAAGCTGCCGTTCGAGCAGGTTCCCAACCGGTTCATCCAGGGCGACGCCAAGCACATGCCGTTCCATTTTTTCTTCACGCGCAAGGTGATGTTCGTCAAGGAAGGCGACGCGTTTGTTTTTTTTCCGGGCGGTTTTGGCACGCACGACGAAGCGGTCGAGGTGCTCACGTTGACCCAGACGGGGAAAAGCCAGATCGTGCCGATCGTCATGGTCGATCTCCCGGGTCGGACGTACTGGATCGATTGGCTCGATTTCGTCAAACAGCGGCTGCTCGCCGATGGTTACATCTCCGAGGAGGACCTCTCTTTTTTCCGCATTGTCGACAGCTCGGAGGCAGCGGTGGCGGAGATCCGGCGCTTCTACAGAAACTTTCATTCCTACCGTTACGTGAAGCGCGAATTGGTCATGCGGCTGCTCGAGTCTCCGTCGCCCGCGCTGCTGCGCGCGCTCAATGAAAACTTCCGCGATATCCTCACCGGCGAGATCAGAGAAACCCCTCCGCTGGAGGAAGAGAAGGATGACCCTGCGGCGCTTTCGTATCCGCGCGTCCTGGTTCCGTTCAACCGGCGTAATTTCGGGCGGCTGCGGCAGATGATCGACGTTGTCAACGGAGAGGGCTGACCATGGGCTTTCGACGCATTGCAATCTTGAGCATCGGCGAGATGGGCTTCCATTGGACGCGCTTGCTGAGAGAGCAGGGCGTGGAGGTGATGACGGCCATCGACGGCCGGAGCGAAGTGACACGCAAGCGCGCCGAAAACTCCGGCGCGCGCGTATTGCCGCTGGCCCAGCTCGTTACCGAGGCGGAACTCATCGTCTCGATCGTCGTGCCCTCGGGGGCGGCAAAAATCGCCGCCGAGGTCGGCGGCGCGCTCGCAAAAGCCGGGAGAAAAGATTGTCTTTACCTCGACGCGAACGCGATCTCGCCGATGACCGCGGAAGCGGCGGCCGAAACGGTCAGCCGAGGCGGGGGAGCCTTCGTCGACGGCTGCATCATCGGTTCCGCGGCGAAGCTCGCGCGCGCAGCGGTCTATGTCTCCGGTCCGCACGCCGAAGATCTCCTCGTGCTCAAAGACGCCGGGCTCCACGTCGAAGTGCTCGGGAATAAAATCGGGCAGGCCTCGGCGTTCAAGATCGTCTATGCGGGGCTTACGAAAGGCCTCCAGGGCTTGATCACCGAGCTGTTGCTCGGTGCGCGAAAGTTTGATTTATTGCAGCCTATTCTAAGGCGTTACGACGAGAGCTTTCCCGGTCTCGTCGATAAAGTCGGCGCTAGCATTGCCGCGCTGACGCTGCACGCGGGGCGCCGCGCCGAAGAGATGCGGGAGCTCACCGAAACGTTCCGCCATTACGGCCTCGAGCCCGTGATCGCCCCGGCGACGCGAAAAATCCTCGAGGAGATCGCGGCCCTCGAGCTCGGTCAGCCTTCGGAAAGCGGCGCGAGAGAAGTGGAGATGCTGGAAGCCTTGGAATTGTTCTCGAGCCGCGGGCTGCTGGAGCGGAAGAAATCTTAGAACGACTTGTAAGCCTCGATCTTTAATTCCGATCACGCAAAAAGGGGGACGAACCGTGGCAAAACGCGCACCGATCGAAAAAAAGCGGCCGGAATACGGCTCCGACGTCATCGTCGATTTGATGAAGGCTCATGACATCGAATACGCCGCGTTCAATCCCGGAGCCACCTTCCGCGGCATTCACGATTCCATCGTGAACTATGGCGGCAACTACCGTCCCGAAGTGATCTTTTGCTGCCACGAGGAGATCTCCGTCGCGCTCGCCCACGGCTATGCCAAGGCGAAAGGCAAGCCGATGATTTCGATCGTCCACAACATCGTGGGACTCCAGCATGCGAGCATGGCGATCTTCAATGCCTGGTGCGATCGCGTGCCGATCATGGTCCTCGGCGGCACCGGACCGATGGATACGACGCGGCGGCGGCCGCGCATCGACTGGATTCATACCGCACTCGTGCAGGGAAACCAGGTGCGCGATTACGTCAAATGGGACGATCAGCCCTATAACCTCGCGAGCGTTCCGGAGTCGTTCATCCGCGGCTACCGCATCGCGACGACGGAGCCGATGGCGCCGGTCTACATCAACTACGACGCGGATTTGCAGGAAGACACGCTCACCGGATCGTTCGAGCTGCCTGATATATCGCGCTACGAGCCGCCCGCGCCGATGCAGGGCAATCCCGAAGCGATGAAGCGCGCCGCGAAGCTGCTGGTCGACGCCCAGGCGCCGCTCATCATCGCCGATATGTACGGGCGAAACCCCGAGGCGATGAAATCCCTCGTCGAATTCGCGGAGCTGCTCGCGATTCCGGTCGTCGACAAGGGAAACCGGATGAATTTTCCTAACAACCATCCGCTCGACGTCACCGACGGCGCGCGCGAGCTGCTGGAGAAGGCCGACGTGATCCTCGCCCTCGATGTGATCGACCTCTACGGCTCGCTCACGCGCGTCAATCGCACGACCCGGGTCTCCGAATACGTGACCGGCAACGCCAAGATCATCCACATCACGCTCGCCGACATGCTGGTGCGCAGCTGGTGCGGCGACTATCAGGTCCTGCAGGCGATCGATGTGCCGATCGCCGCCGACAGCTCGGTCGCCGTGCCGGAATTGACGCGCCTCTGCCGCGAGCTTTTGGGCAATAAAAAAGGATCGCACGAGAGCCGGATGAACGAGATTAAAAAGCGCCACGACGATCTTCGCGCGAAATGGCAGAGCGACGCGCGCGCCAAGAGCGAGGGCAAAGCCGTGTCGACGGCCTTTCTCGCCTACGAGGTGGGTGAGGCGATCAAGAAAAACAACTGGCTGCTGGTCAACGGCAGCGCCAACGGCTGGGCGCGCAAGCTCTGGGACTTCACCAAGCCGCGCCAGCACCTCGGCACGAGCGGCGGCGCCGGCGTCGGCTACGGCATGAGCGCGGCGATTGGCGCCGCGCTCGCGCACAAGGATAACGGCACGCTCTGCGTCGATATCCAGTCCGACGGCGACCTGTTGATGACTTCGAGCGCGCTCTGGACCGCTGCGAAGCACAGGATCCCGCTGCTTATCGTCATGCACAACAACCAGTCGTTCTACAACTCCGAGGAGCACGGCATCCAGATCGCCAAGTTCCGCAACCGCCCGGTCGAGAACGCCGGCATCGGCACGCACGTGAGCGACCCGCCGGTTGATTTCGCCCAGTTGGCGCGCGGCTTCGGTGTCCATGCCGAGGGGCCGATCGCCAGGCCTTCCGAAGTGCGGCCGGCGCTCGAGCGGGCGATCAAGATCGTGCAGGAAAAAAAGCTCCCGGCGCTCGTTGACGTGATCTCCGAGCCGCGCTAACAAAAAATCGGATGGGCACGGACGGCCACAGCCACTTTCGCTGCGTCATCGCCGCCGGCGGAGAGATCGATCTC
This sequence comes from Verrucomicrobiia bacterium, assembly GCA_035495775.1. GTDB lineage: Bacteria > Desulfobacterota > Binatia > UBA9968 > UBA9968 > JAJPJQ01. Next base: position 8,398 of record DATJFG010000082.1, read on the forward strand.
GCCCGCGCGGCGCTCGCCATCGCGCAGGACGAGTATCCGTCGCTTCGCCCCGAGCCCTATCTTGCCAGACTCGACGAGCTGGCGGCGAGGGCGCGCAGCTTCGCGGGCGCCGAAAGCGACGCCTGCCGGCTGATCGCCGCGATCAACTACGTACTCTTCAATCAGGAGGGGTTCCGCGGCAACCGCGGCGACTATTACGATCCGCGTAACAGCTTCTTAAATGATGTCATCGAGAGGAAAAAAGGCATACCCATCACGCTATCCGTGCTTTACATAGAAGTCGCCCGCCGCGCCGGGCTCGAGCTTCGCGGCGTCGGCTTTCCCGGTCACTTTCTCGTCAAATACGAACAGGGCGATGAAGAAATTGTGATTGATCCGTTCGACAAGGGCGAGGTGCGGATGCTGGAGGATCTGCAGACGCTCCTCGACGGCTTATATGCCGGGAAAGTCGCCTTTCGCCCCGAGTTTCTGGCGCCGGTGACACACCGGCAGATCATCCACCGCATGCTGAATAATCTGAAGGGAATCTACCTGAGCGAGGAAAATCTCTTGAAGGCGCTCTCGGCGGCCGAGCGCTTGGTGATGTTAGACCCGTCGTCGGCGCCGGAGATCAGGGACCGCGGCATGCTCTACCTGAAGCTCGAATGCTTTCAGCAGGCAATCGGCGATCTTGAGACCTATTTGCGCCTGGCGCCCGACGCGAGCGACGCCGACGACATCCGCGAGCAGGTCGTGGATCTAAAAAAGGGCGCGGCCCGGCTGCATTAGTGATTGCGGGTCGCGGCCTTGAAGGTGGATGCGAACGAGGTCGTGAGATCGAAGTCCTTGACGAAGTTCGTAACGAGCTTCCAGGGACGCACGTGGAGCAGGCGCATCGTCTTCAAATGCTCCATCGTGCTCGTCCAAAAGCGCTGACGGTCCTGGCGCGAATAAACCGGGCAATTTCGTAGCGCGTCGAACTTCAGGTGCATTAAATGTGTCTTCGGCGGCAGTACGTGACGCAGTTTGGCGTACGCCTCCTGCCATTCGTGGATCCTGTTTCCGGGCCAGGCGCTCTTGTGTAAGCGGGCCATCTCGTCGATCACCCAGCGGGTCGCATCGCTGTCGGGAAGATAGGCGCGGAGCTTTGCCAGGCGCTTCTGAAGTCCCGCCCAGCGCTTTAAGAATGCGTTTAGGTCCTTGCGGCTGACGATCACCTTCGAGCACTGTTCCTCGACCGGATCGAGCAATGCTTTGCCCTTGTCGGGCAGGAGCGTCTTCGCGCTGTTGTAGAGCTTTTGCCATTCGGCGATCTTGAGCGTTTGCCAGATCTCGCCCTGAATCCTCTGAATCTCCTGCAGCCAGCGCTCCTCGCGCTCGCTTTTTTTCCGCGATTGCAGCCAGACCTCCTCCATCTCCTTGAGGAACTTGACCCAGGAGACCAGGAGGTGAAAGATCTCGCCGGCGCGCTTCCACCAATGCACGGGGAGCGGATCGGCGGCATAGCCTGAGCGACGCGCCTTGCGATCCTTCAGGCGGAAAAAACCCGCGATCATCGGATGCTGCTTTTCGATGATCGCCGCGTTTTTGTACCAGAAGAAAACCGACATCAGATTCCAGTAGACTTTCGGATTGTGGCTCCAGCGCGAGAGAACGCGGATCATGTTCTCCTTGCTGTAGAAGGTCTGCCATGCGTCTTCGTAGGCCTCGGTCCACTGCTCGGCGCTCATGCGCGGGTGCTGAATCGTCGCGTGGAACGAGTCGCGCTTGTTGAAATCGGGGTCCATCCACTCGCCGTGCTGCTTCATCTCCTTGTGGTCCTGGGAGCCGGGCAGCGGTGTCAGCATGAAGAAAGACGCCTGGTCGGGAGCGATGGTGTTCATCAGGTAATCGACGTCGCGCTTGACACCCGCGGTATCGTCCCACGGCAGGCCAATGATGTAGCCCGTGTGGACGACGATGCCTGCGTCGTGCCACTCCTCAATGATACTCTGGTACTCCTCCACCTTATTTTGCGCCTTGCCCTCGGCCTTTAAATTTTCCGGGTTGACGCTCTCCATGCCGATGAAGACCTGCGTGCAGCCGGCTTTGGCCGCGAGCGACACGAAGTCCTTGGGCTTTTTGGCGAGATCGACCTGCATCATGAAGGAGATTTTGATGCCTTCTTCGCGCAGCTTGATAATCTCGAGAAAGGTCTCGCGCCAGAGCTTTTTGCGCGCGAAGTTGTCGTCGGTGAAGAAATAAAAAGTGACGCCGTGGTCGAGGTAATTTTGCCGCAGCAGCGCGGCGATGCTTTCCGGGCTCCGCTCGCGCATCTTGCGCCCCTGGACGTTGATGATCGTGCAGAACGAGCAGGCGAAGGGGCAGCCGCGCGACGTATCCGCAGTACCGAAGGCGGGCTGCGCAAAGTGCTTCATCGTCTTGGGACTGGTCACCGGCAGCGGTGAATCGCCGATATCGACAAGATTCTGTAGATCCTGCGCGTAGTGGTAAAGCGGCTTTAACTCTCCTTTGAGACAGTCGGCGAGAATGCCTTCCCACTTGCCTTCGACCTCGCCGGAGATGACTGTGACGCCCTCGCGGAAGAGCTCCTGGATATCGGGCTCCTGCTCTCCCAGCATCGAGATCGTGCCGCTCGTGTGAAAGCCGCCGATCATCACGTCGATGCCGTGGGCGCGGAACTGCTTGGCCAGATCGACCGCTCGGGGAAATTGATTCGTTTGGACGCCGACGAGGCAGACGAGCAATTTCGTATTCTGCCGCCGTCCCCAGCCGATGATTTTATTCACCGGCAATTTTTCCGCGGTCTCATCGAACGTGATCACTTCAAGCTCGATATCGCCGAGCGCGCCGCGGCGCTTGACGTCGTCGGTGAGGCCGTGGAGGACATTCAGCGTGTTGCTCGGCAGCACGCCTTTCCAAAAACGGATGACATAGCCGTCATCGTCGTACTTCGACGGCTTGATCAACACGATGCGAAATTTTTTGAGATGAGTCATAGCGTGCACGCTCGGCGCGCTTGTAAGTTCGGAAAACATGTCTTATAGATGAGCAAACCGCAGAAGTTAGAGATAGTCTTACAGCCACCGCTCCTCTATGTCAAGCCAATATGGAGCTTTTCGGTCTCTGATTCGCTGATGATCCAGCTTTGCGCCGTTTCCAAAGTCTATCCGCCCACTTATCAAGCCCTTAGCGACGTCAATCTCAGCATCGATCCGAGAGAATTCGTCTTCTTAATCGGCCCCAGCGGCGCCGGGAAGACAACGCTCTTGCGTCTGCTTTATCGTGCCGAAGATGCTTCGGCCGGCGACATTACCGTTAACGGACGCAACGTCGGGCGGCTTTCAAGCCGCGGTGTGGCGGCGCTCAGGCGCGAAATCGGACTGGTTTTCCAAGATTTCAAGCTTCTGCCGACGATGAGCGCCGTCGAAAACGTAGCGCTCGCCGCCGAGGTCGCCGGCCGCTCCGCCCGCGACAGCTGCAAACGCGCCCAGGAACTGCTCGATCAATTCGGCCTCGGCGCCAAATGTCGATTAAAGCCCCCGGCGCTCTCCGGAGGCGAGCAGCAAATCGTCGCGATCGCGCGTGCTCTCGTAAATGATCCCGTCCTCGTGCTCGCCGACGAGCCTACGGCGAGCCTCGACGCCGAAGCCGCGGGAGAGACGATGCGGCTCTTCGCCCGGATGACCGATCGGGGCATCACGGTCGTCATCGCTTCGCACGACGGGGGCTTCAGCGAGCGTCTTCCCTGTCGAACAGCTTTCCTCGAGAATGGACGGCTGCTGGATGTGACAAACCTCGCCAAGGAGGCGGCGCTCTGAAACGGCCGCGCTTGAGCTCCGCCTTCCGTCGCGCCGGAAAGAATTTCCGCCGGCTCCTGTGGAGTCACCTGCTCGCCGCCGGGACGATGGCGGTGGCGCTGTTTGTCCTGGCGGGTTTTCTCCTCGTCGAGGAAAATATCCACCGCGCGGTCGCGGGCTGGGGAACGAAGATGCAGATCTTCGCCTACCTCGACGGCAATCTCGCGGCTGACGCAGCAAAGCCGTTGTTGATCCGCGTTGCGGCGTATCCCGAAATCGAAACCGTGCGCTTCGTCTCGCAAAACGAGGCATGGGAAAGCTTCAAGAAGTCGCTCGGCAGTCAGTCGGGAGTCCTCGATGGGCTTTCGGCCGAGGCCCTGCCGGCATCGTTCGAGATCGCTCTCAAACCCTCGGCGCGCGATCCCGCCTCGAGCGCGGAAGTGGTGCGGCGGCTTCGCGCCGAAAGGGGAATCGCCCAGGTCGATTACCCCCAGGAGTGGACGGAAAAGCTCGATCTGCTGCTGCGCTCGATCGAATCGGCGAAATGGGTTTTCGGCGGAGTTCTTCTCATCGCCGCTTTCTTCATTGTCGGCAATGCGGCGAAGCTCGCCATTGCGGCGCGGCGCGACGAAATCGAAATCATGCAGCTCGTCGGCGCGCCCCCGGGGTCGATACGCTTCCCGTTTGTAATCGAAGGGCTGGTCCAGGGTTTGGTCGGCGCGGCGCTGGCGCTCTTATTTTTAGCAGTGTTGTTTCACCTGGCTTCGGCGGCGCTCGCCGATGCGTTCGGTATGTTCAATATGAGCCAGATGCGTTTTTTGGAGGCCGGGATGGCCGCGATGCTCGTGTTGCTGGGCTGCTCGATCGGAGCGGCGGGAAGCTTCTTTGCGCTCCGCCGGCGGATGTGAAGCGATGGCCACGCTTGTCGCATTGCTCGTCCTGTTCGAGCTTTTCGGCTCCGTAGCGTTTGCGGCCGAGGCTGCGCGCGAACTAGAAGGCGTTAAAAAAAAGATCGAGCAACAGCGGCAAGGGCTCAGCCAAGCGAAGAAAAAAGAGGGGTCGGTGCTCGAGAGTCTTGCCAAAATCGACGCCGAGCTGGATATAAAGAATAAGGATCTAAAACGAGTCACCGCCACGCTCCAGTCGGTTCTCGCCGACCTGGAGCGAAAAGAAAACGAGCTTAAGAAAATCGACGTCTCGCTCGGCGCAAGACGAGAATGGCTTAAAACCCGGGCGGCGGCGCTCTACCGATGGCAGCGCTCCGGCAGTGCTTTTGTCCTGCTGAGCGGTGCCGAAACCGTCGGCGAGCTGATGCGCCGACAGCATTATCTCGCGGCGACGCTCGCCTACGACCGTTCACAAATCGAACGCTTGGACAGCGACTCCAAGCAGCAAAAAGCGCTGGCGGAGGAGCTGGAGGAGAAAAGGGCGGCTGCGAACGAGCAGAAAAAAAAGCTGACGGGGATCAAAGAAGGCATCCGCGTCGAACGCCAGAAAAAAGAGCTCATGCTCGCGTCGCTTCGCCGCGAGAAAGAGGGCCGGCAGCGCGCCTTGAAAGAGTTGCAGCAAGCGGCGCTTCGACTACAAAAAATGGTCGACGAGCTCAATCGCCGCTCGGCGGGGCTGCCGAAGCAGCCGCCGTCGGGCACGGCTTTCGAGGCGCTTAAGGGCAAGCTCGATTACCCGGTTAGCGGGCAGATCGCCGGCGGCTTCGGCAAGACCGTCCACCCGGAGTTTTCCGCCGAGCTTTTCCGTAAGGGTATCGATATCGACGCGCCGCTGGGCGAGGAGGTCCGGGCGGTCGAGGCCGGCAAGGTGGTCTTCGCCGACCGGTTTTCCGGCTACGGCAAGATGATGATCATCGACCATGGCGAGCGATATTATACAGTTTACGCGCACTTAGCCGAGATTTATAAGCAGCCCGGGGACTCTGTCCGGCGCGGCGAGCCGATCGCACAAGTGGGGGATAGCGAGTCGCTGGCCGGAAGCCGGCTGTATTTCGAGATCCGAAAGGACGGCAAGCCGCTGGACCCCTCCGCCTGGTTTCGGAAATGATTAGCAATTTTTTTCGGTTTAGGATAAAGTACAATCCTTATAATTTTTTTTGAGGAGTGATTCATGAAGTTGGTTGCCCGCCATAAATCTTCTCTCATGTGGATCGTCTTTTGCCTTGCGCTGGTCTTTGTCTTCAGCGGCCAGATCGTGACGAATGTTTCGGCGATCCCGCGCGAGGATTACGAAAACATCGAAACGTTCACGAGCATTCTTTCGATCGTCAAGAAAAATTATGTCGACGACGTCAATTCGAAAGACCTGATCTCCGGCGCGATCAACGGCATGCTGAGCTCGCTCGATCCGCACAGCGCGTTTCTGACGCCGGACCTCTACAAAGACCTTCAGATGGACACGCAGGGTCGATTCGGCGGCCTTGGCATCGAAATCACGGTCCGCAACGGGGTCCTGACGGTCGTCTCGCCGATCGAGGATACGCCGGCATACAAAGCGGGCGTGAAGGCCGGTGACCAGATCATCAAGATCGAGGATGAATTCACCAAAGATATGTCGCTGGTCGACGCGGTGAAAAAGATGCGCGGCAACCGCGGAACCAAAATCACGATTTCGATCAAGCGCGAGGGGATCTCCGAGCTGCTGAATTTCAACCTCCTGCGCGACACCATCCGCGTGCAGAGTGTGCGCAGCCGTGTGCTCGAGGAAGGCTACGGTTACATCCGCCTCGCCCAGTTTCAGGAGCGCACCGACCGTGATCTGCAAAAAGCGCTAGAGAAGCTGAGAGACGAGAAGGGGGGGCTCAAGGGGCTCGTGCTCGATCTCCGCAATAATCCGGGCGGCCTTTTGACCCAAGCCGTGCGCGTCTCGGATATGTTTCTCGATTCCGGCATGATCGTCTACACCGACGGCCGCCTCGATAGCCAGAAGCAGAAATATTTCGCGCATAAAGAAGGCACCTGGAGCAACTTCCCGATCGTCGTTATCATCAACGGCGGCAGCGCCAGCGCCTCGGAGATCGTCGCCGGCGCGCTGCAGGACCACAAGCGGGCGGTCATCCTCGGCACGAAGAGCTTCGGCAAGGGCTCGGTGCAAACCATTTTGCCGCTCGACGACAACTCCGCGCTGCGGCTCACGACCGCGCGCTACTTCACGCCGAAGGGGCGCTCGATCCAGGCGACGGGCATCGTCCCCGATATCGTCATCGAAAACCCCGTCGTGATACCCGAGACGAAAGTCGAAGACAAAAATCGTCCGATTCTCAGGGAAGAAAACCTGCCGGGTCATCTGCGCAATCCGACATTGAAGCCGGAGATCAAAGAGCCGCAGAAAGATCTAAATGAGACCGAGAAGAAGCCCGAGGAAGACAACCGAACGGTCCAGCCGACGCCGCCCAACGAGGGGACGGAAAACGACGCGCAGCTCAAGCGCGCGCTGGAGCTGCTGAAGGGATGGGATGTCTTCAAACAGCTGGTCTTAACCAATAAAGACGGCGCGTAAAAAAATCACAACACGGTTGAGTCGACAGGAGACGCAGTTCTGACTCCCGGCTCTGACTGGATTCACTCGCAATTAGCCCTCCCCTCGGAGGGCTAATTGCTTTATAGTCTCGTTATGGGCAAACGGGAAAACGACCTGCCCCTATTCGCCAATCAGCTTCCGAACTATCTGACCGTCAGCGAATTGACTCAGACCGTCAAGGGCGCGCTAGAGCGGCATCTGGATGAAGTCTGGGTGGTGGGGGAAGTCTCGAATTTCCGTATTCCGCCCTCCGGCCACCTCTATTTCACGCTGAAAGACGACAAGAGCCAGATCGGCGCGGTGATGTTCCGCCGCAACGGCCAGGGACTCGCGTTCCAGCCCGAAGACGGGATGGAAGTTCTCTGCTTCGGCCGCGTGAGTATTTATCAGGCCCGCGGCGATCTCCAGCTCTATGTGGAGGTCATGGAGCCGCGCGGCAAGGGAGCGCTGTACCTCGCTTTCGAGCAGTTGAAGCAGCGACTCGCGGCCGAGGGATTATTCGCCGCCGAGAGAAAGCGACCGCTGCCGCTGCTTCCATGCTCGATCGGCATCGTCACATCGCTTCACGGCGCCGCGCTCCGCGATATGCTGCGCATCCTCGACGACCGTTTTCCCGAGCGGCGCGTGATCGTCCGCCCCGTCAAGGTGCAGGGCGACGGAGCGGCCGCGGAAATCGCCGAGGGCGTCGCCGAGCTGTCGCGCTCCGGGCTGGTGGAAGTCATGATCGTCGGGCGCGGCGGCGGATCGTTGGAAGACCTATGGGCGTTCAACGAGGAGGTGGTCGCGCGTGCGATCTTTTCGTCGCCGGTGCCGGTCATCTCGGCCGTCGGCCACGAGATCGATTTCACCATCGCCGACTTCGTCGCCGATCAGCGCGCGCCGACGCCGACGGCCGCCGCCGAGATGGTGGTCGCGCAACGGGAGGAGCTCGGCGAGCGCATCGATGGGCTTGCCCGGAGGTTTTTCCGCTGTCTTCAAAGCCGTGTTGCCGCCGAGCGCGACGCGCTCGAGGGCTTCGCCAAAAGACTCACCGATCCCCGGCGCCGCTTGCGGGAAAACCAGCAGCGGCTCGATGAGCTGTCGCTCGGCCTGTGGCGCCGCTTTCAGGACCGCCTCGTCCATTTCCGACGCCGCATGGCGCACGGGTCGGAGCGGCTGAACGGCCTCAGTCCGCTCGCGGTCCTGGAGCGCGGCTACAGCATCGCGCATGAGATGCCGCACGGGGCGATCGTCAAAGACAGCGCGTCGCTGAAGATCGGCGACCGGTTGCGGCTTACGTTCGCGCGCGGCAAGGCGCTCTGTCGAGTCGAAGAAAAAGAATGAGCCGCGCGTGGCTCATCGCTATCTGGATCACTCTCTGCGCAGCGCGTCTCGGCGCCGAGGAGCTTCTGATCGTCGTGCGTCCGGCGGAAGTCTATCAGGGCGGCATCGCCGAGATCGCCATTTCCGGCCATGGCGTCGCCGATGTCAAAGCGGTGCGCGGCGCCGAAGAGCTGCCGGTTTTTCCTGGTGAGGACGGCGGCTCGTATTTCGCGCTCGCCGGCGTCGATCTGGAGCAGCGCCCTGGGTCTGTCGAGATCGTGCTGCGGGGGCGAAGCGAGGCCGAGGCCTGGAAGCGTACGGCGGCATTGAAGGTGAGAGCCAAAGACTTCCCGCGCGAGGAGATCACCGTGCCTCCCGCCTTCGATCAGCTGGACGCGCCGACCCTCGAGCGCGTTAAACGCGAGCAGGCGGCGCTCGACCGTATTTGGAAAATTCGCACGCCGCCGCGGCTCTGGCGGGGCGCTTTTATCGCGCCGGTCCCCGGCACGGTCAATTCGGCCTTTGGCTTTCGCCGCATCGTCAACGGACTGGCCCGCGCGCCTCACGGCGGCGTCGATTTGAAGGCTGCGCTCGGCGCCGACGTCGCCGCCGCGAATACCGGGCGCGTTGTATTGACCGACGACTTTTTCTTCAGCGGCAAGAGCCTGGTCTTGGATCACGGCGGCGGCCTCTATACGATGTACTTTCACCTGTCCGAATTCCGCGCCACGATGGGCTCGGAGGTTCATAAAGGCCAAATCATCGGTCAAGCCGGCATGACCGGGCGGGTGACCGGGCCGCACCTCCATTGGGGCGCTCGACTGAATGGCGCGCGCATCGATCCCCTGGGACTGCTTGACATTAGGCGCGACGCGTTGCAGACAAAGCCATAGGAGAGACATGGAGACTGAAGGGGACAAGCAAAAGTTCGAACAGGCGATGGAAGAGCTCGAAAAGATTGTCGAGCGGCTCGAATCGGGCGAGCTTTCACTCGACGATTCGCTCGCGGCGTTTGAAGACGGCGTCAAGCTGGTCAAGTTCTGTAACCAAAAGCTCACGGAAGTCGAGAAGAAAATCGAGCTGCTGGTGAAAGACCGGGACGGCAAGCTCCAGCTACGGCCGTTCGACGACCGGGGCGAAGCGACCGAAGAAGAAGACTAAAGCATGCGTGATTTCGACCTCCATAAATATCGAAAAGAGCGCTCGACGCTCATCGACCGCGCGCTGGAGCGCTATCTGGGCGCGTCACCGCAGGCGGGCACAATCCACAAGGCGATGCGCTACGGCCTTTTCTCGGGCGGCAAGCGCCTCCGGCCGATTTTGATGCTGGCCTCAGGAGAACTGTTCGGCGCCAACGTGAAGATGCTTCTGCCGTTCGCGGCGGCGATGGAGATGATCCATAGCTATTCGATGATCCACGACGATCTTCCCGCCCTCGACGACGACGATTTCCGCAGGGGCCGGCCGACGGTCCATAAAGCTTTCGGTGAAGGCATCGCGCTGCTCGCCGGAGACGCGCTGCTTACCGAGGCGTTTCATGTGATGACCGAGCCGGACCTCGCTCGCTCAGTCGATTCTAAATTGACGCTTAAGCTCATTCATGAGATCTCGCGCGCCGCCGGAATCGGCGGCATGGCCGGCGGACAGGCGGCCGATCTCGAAGCGGAGGAGGGTGAAGCGGATATCGCGACGGTCGAGTATATTCATGTGCGCAAGACCGGGGCGTTGATTCTCGCCTCGGTGCGCGTCGGAGCCATTGTCGGCGGCGCGCCTGCCAAAGAGTTTCGCCGGCTCAATCGATACGGCGAACTTTTTGGTTTGGCGTTCCAGATCGCCGATGACATTATGGACATGACCGATCACTCGGCCAATGGCCGCGAGATGAAAAAAGCGACCTATCCCGCAGTGGTCGGCATTACGGCGGCCAAAGGGCGCGCGGGCGAACTCTTGAGGCAATGTTTGAAGGAGCTCGAAGCGTTTGATAAACAGGCAGAGCCGCTGCGCGCCATCGCGCGCGCCGTGATCGAGCCGGCGGTAGAAAATCAGCCCCGGACGAGAAAGCGCTCGGCGCCGAGCAAAAATGACGAACTTAAAGCGGATCGCTGAAAGCGATTATGTCCAAGCTGCTAGACACCATCGATAATCCCGCCGATCTCCGCAAGCTCACGATCGAGGAGCTGCCCGATCTCGCCCAGGAAGTGCGCGAGGAAATCATCTCGGTCGTCTCCGAGGTGGGCGGCCATCTCGCGTCGACACTCGGCGCGGTGGAGCTCACGCTCGCGCTTCACTACGCCTTCGACACGCCGCGCGACCGCATCGTCTGGGATACCGGCCACCAAGCCTACGCGCATAAGCTCATCTGCTCGCGCCGGAAGAAATTGCCGACGATCCGGCAGCTCGGCGGCTTGAGCGGTTTTTTGAGCCGCGAGGAGAGTGAGTACGATGTTTTCGGCGCGGGCCATGCGGGAACCTCTGTCAGCGCGGCGCTCGGCATCGTCGCGGCGAAATCGCTTCGCGGCGAGGATTACAAAGTCGTCTCGGTCATCAGCGACGGCGGTCTCAGCGCCGGCCTTACTTTCGAGGGACTCAATCAGGCCGGTCATCTCGGAAAGGACCTGATCGTAGTGCTGAACGACAACGAGCACTTCATCGACCCGCGCGTCGGGGCCTTGTCGTCGTTCTTGAGCAAACAGCTCACCACAGATCTTGCCGTCCGCCTGCAGCATAACCTCGGCGTGCTCATGCGCACGCTGCCGAAAGTCGGTGAAAATCTCTACCAAGTCGCGCGAAAGCTTAAGGAATCATTTCTCGGCCTCGTCACGCCCGGGTTTCTCTTTGAGGCGATGGGCTTCCAGTATGTCGGGCCGATCGACGGCCACGATGTCGCGGAGATGATTCACACGTTCCAAAACGTGAAGAAGATCGACCATCCCACGCTCGTCCATGTCGTCACGCGCAAAGGCAAAGGTTATCCGCCCGCGGAGAAAGATCCGATCAAGTATCACAGCGTTACGCCGTTCCACGTGCTGACCGGCAAGGCGAAAAAAGAGAAGGGCGGCGTGCCGAGCTACACCGACGTTTTCGCCGACGCTCTGATTCGTCTCGCGAAACAGAATCCCAATGTCATCGGCATTACCGCGGCCATGGGAAGCGGTACGGGTATCGACAAGCTTTCCCGCGAGCTGCCCGATCGCTCCTATGACGTTGGCATCGCCGAGCAGCACGCCGTGACCTTCGCCGCGGGCATGGCGACCGAGGGCTGGATCCCGGTGGTCGCGATCTACTCGACGTTTCTCCAGCGCGGCTATGACGAGATCCTGCACGATGTCGGCCTGCAGAATCTCCATGTCGTTTTCGCGCTCGACCGCGGCGGGCTCGTCGGCGCGGACGGGCCGACTCATCACGGCGTCTTCGATTTCGCATATCTCCGCCCCATTCCGAATATCGTCCTCATGGCGCCGAAAGACGAAAACGAGCTGAGACGGATGCTGAAAACGGCCATCGAACACAACGGACCGATCGCCTTCCGTTATCCGCGCGGCGAGGGGTGGGGCGTGGAATTGGAGCCGGACATCTCTCCGCTCGAAATCGGCAAAGGCGAACTGCTGCGCCAGGGCAAAGACATCGCGATTCTCGCCGTCGGCAGTACCGTCATGCCGGCGCTGAAAGCCGCTCAAGATCTGGCGCCGCTCGGCATCGACGCTGCGGTTGTGAACGCCCGGTTTATCAAACCGCTCGACCGCGAGCTGTTCGTCACCCTGCTCTCAAACGTGCCGCGCGCGATTACCGTGGAGGATCATGTGGTTACGGCTGGCTTCGGCAGCGCCGTCGCCGAGCTTCTCGCCGATGAGGGGATGACCGGCGTCACCCTTCGGCGGCTCGGCGTGCCCGACCGTTTCATTCCGCACGGCACCCAGGACGAGCTAAAAAAAATCTGCGGCTTCGATAAGGACGCGATCGCACAGGCGGCGATGCAGATGATGCGCGGCGAGAAAAAGAGAAAAAAGGAGGGATGGTAAGACGCGAGCGCCTCGATAAGCTGCTGGTCGAACGCGGTCTGGCCGGTACGCGTGCCGAGGCACGGCGCAGAATTCTCGCCGGCGAAGTTTTAGTCGAAAAGAAGACCGCCGCCAAGGCCGGCAGCTTCGTCGATTCCTCCGCCCCCATCGAATTAACCCGGGCGCGCGTCTACGTGAGCCGCGGCGGGGAAAAACTCCAACAGGCCCTGACCGATTTTGACGTCACCGTCGAAGGCAAGATCGCGCTCGACGTCGGCGCGTCGACGGGTGGCTTTACCGATTGCCTGATCAGCTCCGGGGCGCGACTCGTTTATGCCGTCGACGTCGGCCATGAACAATTTGCGGCGAAATTAAGAGCGGACCCGCGCGTCGTCCTCTTCGAGAAAACCGATATCCGCCGTCTCAAAGCCGATCTCTTGCCGGAGCCGCCGGCGCTCGCGACCATCGACGCCGCTTTCATCTCGCTGCGTTTAATCCTTCCCGCCGTGCGGGACCTTCTGGCCCCGCGGGGCGAGATCATCGCGCTGATTAAGCCGCAGTTCGAAGTCGGCAAGGAGAAAATCGGCAAAGGCGTCGTGCGCAAAGCCGCGGAGCATGCGCGCGTCATCGAGGAGATCAAGACTGCTGCGTGCGGCGAGCGTCTCGAGACCCTCGCCGTCAGCGAATCGGCGCTCTCCGGCGCGAAGGGAAACAAGGAATTCTTCATCCATTTGCGAAAAATCGACTAGCGAACTATGTTCGTAGACGCTTCAGTTTCAAATCGACCTACATGACGTTTGCTACAAAAATCTCCTGCCCTCGGTGTCATGGCGAATTTCCCGTCGGCAAAGCGATCAATCTTTGCACGTGCGGCTCGCCTTTGACCGTGGAATACGATCTCGAGAAGATCAAGAATGCCGTGCAACGCCCCGCCTTGAAACAGCGTGCCGCCACGCTGTGGCGCTACCGCGAGTTCTTGCCGCTCAGAGACGACAAAAATCGCGTCTCGCTGGGCGAAGGGTTCACCCCTCTGCTCGAGGCGCCTCGGCTCGCCGCGGAATTGAATTTGAGCCGGCTGTGGATCAAGGACGAAGCCCAAAATCCCACCGGGTCGTTCAAGGACCGCGGCATTGCGCTGGCGATTTCGCTCGTGAAGGAACTCGGCATCGGAAAGGTGGCGATTCCCTCGGCGGGAAACGCCGGCGCTTCGCTCGCCGCCTACGCGGCGCGCGCCGGCATTGAAGCGCATGTCTTCATGCCGAAGGACGCACCTCGGTCGAACATCACCGAAGCCGAACAATACGGCGCGCGCCTGACGCTCGTTGACGGACTCATCAGCGATTGCGGCCGTTTGATTGCGGAGCGGAAAGAAGCCGAGGGGTGGTTCGACGTCTCGACGCTTAAAGAGCCCTATCGTCTCGAAGGGAAGAAAACGATGGGGCTCGAGATCGCCGAGCAGCTCGATTGGGAACTTCCCGACGTGATCATCTATCCTACAGGCGGCGGCACCGGGCTGATCGGCATGTGGAAAGCCTTCGGCGAGCTCGAAGCGATCGGCTGGATTGGCGCGCGCCGGCCGCGTATGGTGTCGGTCCAGGCGGAGGGCTGCGCGCCCATTGTCCGCGCGTTCCGCGAAGGCAAAGAGAAAGCCGAGCCATGGCCAAACGCCCGCACGCTTGCCGCCGGATTGCGCGTGCCGCAGGCGGTCGCGGATTTCCTCATGTTAAAAGTCCTCCGCGAAAGCAACGGCGCGGCCGTCGCGGTGAGCGATCAAGACATGGTGAGTGAAATCCGGCGCGTCGGCCGTCTCGAAGGACTTTTTTTCTGTCCCGAAGGCGCGGCGTGCGTGGCTGCCCTCAGGCGGCTTAAGCGCGATGGCTGGCTCGGCGCTTCCGACCGCGTGCTCATCTTCAATACGGCGTCGGGTTTAAAATACCTCGACGTCATCGGTAAGCAGCCGCCACCGACATGAACAGCTTTATTCGCGTGGCGCACCGCGGCAGCTCCGGTACCTGTCCCGAGAACACCCGAGCGGCAGTCGAAAAGGCGATCGCTTCGGGCGTTGAGATGGTCGAGGCGGACTGCCAGCTCTCGAAGGACGGCCACGTCGTCGTCTTTCACGACGAACGGCTCGCGCGCACGGCACACACGAAGGGGTTTCTGCGTTCGAAAACGCTCAAGGAACTGAAGAAGCTCGACGTCGGCGGCTGGTTTAAAAAATCGTTCAAGGGCGAGCGCATCCTGACTCTCGAGGAGCTCCTCGAACTCATCGACGGCCGCGCCGAGCTCAACGTTGACATCAAAGGAGACGCGCAGGGCTCTCTCGGTATTGAGCTCAAATTGCTGTTTACTTTGAGCCACTATGATTATCTCGAGCGCACGGTCTTTTCATCTTTCGATCATCGCGTGCTGCGCCGTCTTCGTGAGCTCGCTCCGGATACGCGAATCGCCGTCCTCCATGGCGCGGGAATCAAGGAGAACCCGTTTCAGCTCGCCCGCGAGCTCGGCGCGGAGGCCGTCCATATTCAAAAAGAGCTCGCGACCCCGCCGGTCATCGAGCGCGCCGCTCAAGCGGGCGTTAAAACGCTCGTCTGGACCGTCAACGAAGTTGCGGACATGGAGAAATATCTAAAATTGGGCGTCGATGGCATTTTCTCGGATTATCCCGAGAAGTTTTGGAAGCTGCGGCAGAAAAGGCGCTGAGGAGTCGAGCAGCGGCGGGTCCAAAGGCCGGCCAGCCATATGAAACATCTTGACTTGGCTTGTGAATCGGATAGAATTGTCAGGCTGAGGAATCCGGGAGTGGTATGTGGAGTGGGGGTGATTCAACTTAATGACTGGAATCCGAGTAAGAGAAAACGAATCCATCGAAAGCGCTATTCGGCGCTTCAAAAAGCTGTGCGAAAAAGCCGGCATTTTGGCCGAGCTGCGCAAGCGCGAGCATTACGAAAAGCCCAGCGTCAAGCGCAAGAAAAAAGCGATTGCGGCGAAGAAAAGAGCTTTGCGCCGGGCACGCAGCCATTACTTTTAAGACGCAGCGCTCGAGCGCATCACGCGAGTGGGACTCAAAACCGAAATTCAGGACGGGATCAAAGCCGCCATGAAAAGCGGCGATCGGGTCACGCTCTCGACGCTGAGGCTTTTATCGTCGGCTCTCCACAACGAAGAGATCAAACAGCACCGAGAGCTCAGCGAAGACGAGATTCTTAAAACCGTCGCCTCCCTTTCGAAGCAGAGGCAGGAATCGATCGATTTCTTCCGCAAAGGCGGTAGGAACGATCTGCTGGAGAAAGAAGAGGCCGAATTGGCGGTCTTGCGCCGATTTTTGCCCGAAGCGATGAATGACGATGAAGTTCGGGCGGCAATCCGGAGTTCCATCGACGAAGTGGGCGCGAAGGGAATTCAGGACCTGGGGCGGGTGATGAAGCAGGTCATGCCCAAGGTGGCCGGACGGACTGACGGCAAGCGCGTCAGCGAGCTGGCGAAAGAAATATTGAGTTAAAGCGCCTTCGCTTCGGTTCCGAAAAATCCTTGGAATACCCGCCGGTGAATACCGTCGACATGATCTTACTCGCGATTCTTTTCCTATTCGCCTTGCGCGGCTACTTTAAGGGGCTTTTTCGCGAAATCTTTTCGCTCGCGGGTTTGGCGGCGGGTTTTGTGCTCGCCTCCCGGTACGACGAACGCGTCGCCGCTCTGTTGGCGGAAAACTGGAAGAACTCTTTTATCATCTTGCGCGCGGCTTCCTTTGTCATGATTTTTTTCGTCGTCTATTTCTGCTTCAACATCGTCGGCTGGCTGCTTCATCGCTCGTCCTCGGTTATCTTCCTCCAGGGTATTAATCGCATCGGTGGAGTCGTGGTGGGGGCCGGAAAGGGGGCCGCTCTCAGCGGCATCGCGATCCTTTTCCTTGCCTCGACGCCATTGCTGCCTTCCAAGACGCAGGACCGTCTCGGACGTTCCTATCTCGTGCCGGCATTCGAGCGCTTCGCCCAGCAACTCGTGAGCTTCGGTAGAAGCAAGTTGCTGGATGCCGCCGAGCCACCGTCGCAGGAACGCAACGCAGCCATGGTGAGGCGCGGCGCATGATCCCCGACGAAACGATCTCCCGGATCCGCGACCGCGCCTCGATTGTGGAAGTCGTTTCGGACTACCTGACGCTCAAAAAAACCGGCCGCAACTACATGGGGCTGTGCCCCTTTCATTCAGAAAAGACTCCGTCATTTACGGTAAACGAAGAAAAGGGCATTTTTCGCTGCTTCGGTTGCGGCGCCGGGGGCAGCGTCTTTCACTTCCTGATGCAATACGATCATGTGACGTTTCCCGAAGCGGTGGAGCGCGTGGGAAAACGCTACGGTATAGAGGTGCCGCGGCTCCAGTCGCCTGGAGCAAGACGCGGCGCGGAAGAGAAAGAAACTCTCTACGGACTCAACGAGCGCGCCGCGAGCTACTTTCAAGAACAATTGTACTCGGCGGGCGAAGGCCGGCAGGCGCTGGAATATTTAAAGAAGCGGGGCGTCGACGACCATACGGCACGTCGCTTTTATCTCGGTTATGCGCCTCAGGCGGGGCCGGGTCTTGCCGGCTCCTTCAAAAAACAGGGTGTATCGCTGAAAGATGCAGTGCGTCTTGGACTCGTCAGCGACCGCGGCGGCGAGCGTTACGGCGAGAAGTTCTTCGGCCGGCTTATGTTTCCCATCGCCGATGCCGGCGGCAAGATCGTCGGCTTCGGCGGCAGGGTCTTGGGACAGGGGATGCCGAAATATTTAAATTCCGCCGAGACCCCTTTGTTTCGGAAGCACGCAACGATCTACGGTCTATTTCAAGCTAAAGACGCGGTGCGCGAAAAGGACCGCGTCCTTGTCGTCGAGGGGTATCTCGACGTTGTGGCGCTGGCGCAATTCGGTATTGCCGACGCCGTTGCGACCCTCGGCACGGCACTAACGCCCGATCATGTGCGCATTCTCGGCCGCTATACGAAGAATATCATCGCGCTGTTCGACGGCGATGCGGCTGGACGAAAGGCGGCGGCGCGCAGTTTCGAGATTTTCGTCGAGGCCGGTCTACTCGGCAGGGGTGCGTTTTTGCCCAAGGATCATGACCCCGATAGCTTCGTTCGCGCCCATGGAAAAGCGGCTTTGGAGGAGCTTTTAAGCCAGGCTGTTCCTCTTGCAGACTATTATTTTACCTGGTTAGAAGAAGGTTACGGTCGCAGCCTGGAAGGAAAAAGCCGCATCGCGCAAGAGATCAACCGGGTTCTGGCGAAGGTGCGCAATCCATTCGAGGCGGACTTGCTGATCAGACGCGCCGTCGATCGATTGGACATCCGCGAGACTCTGCTGCGCGCGCCCTTGCCGAGCGCTGCCGACAAGCGGCGGTCGCCCGAAAAGACGCCGACGGCAAAGCCGGCGGCATCAGGGCCTCGCGAAGACGCCGCCGAGCTATCGCTGATCAGTTTGATGCTCACGTTTCCGGCGAACATCGAGCGCGCGGAGCAGGAAGCCGGAATGGGAGATTTGCTGAATCCGGGATGGAAGGAAGTTTTTGACGCGATCATTTCCGAATGGCGCGACCACGGAGTTATCGATGGCGCAAGTCTCGCGGGCAAGGTGTCGCCTGGTCGTGCCGCGGATATCGCCGCGTTGATGCTTGAGGGGCAGACGGTCGAGGCGGAGGACGCTGGCAGGGCGATGGCCGACGTAATCGCTCATCTGCAGTTGCGGGGGTTGAGGAGCCGCAAACGGGATATTTGGCGGGCGATTCGGCTCGCCGAAGAAAAGAAAGACGAGAAGACCAAGAAAGAAAGGATGATTGAATGGCAAGAGGTCGTCCGAAGAGAGCAGCAGCTAGCGCCCCAACGACCCCGATCCGAAACCCGGTAAAAGTCGAAAAAGCAGCCTCCTCCGACCCCGTCGCGCAGAAAAAGGACATCAAGGAGGTCAAGAAGCTTATCGACCTTGGCAAGGAGAAGGGCTACCTCACCTATGACGAGGTCAATGACATGCTGCCGGCGGATATCGTATCGCCGGATCAGATCGACGACGTTATGTCGCTTTTCGGCGAGATGGATATCGAGGTTATCGATTCGAATCAAAGGGTGAGCTTGGCCGGGCAGGCCGAGGAACTGGCGGACGAAGAGGAGGAGGAGAAAGAGCTCGATGTCGAAGTCGACGGCGACATGTCGGGGAAGACCGGCGATCCGGTCCGGATGTACCTCCGCGAGATGGGAACGGTATCGCTGCTCAGCCGCGAGGGCGAAGTCGAAATCGCAAAAAAAATCGAACACGGAGAAAAACAGGTCATTGAAGAAGTGCTCTCGAGCCCGCTGGCGCTGAATTACGTCCTCGATCTCGGCAAAAAGCTTTCGGAGCACGAGATCCGTGTGCGTGAGATCATCAAAGACGAAACTGACGAGGAAAGTGATTTTCTAGAAGACGAGGAGGTCCACGAGAAGCGCCTCCTCGATCACATCGCAAGACTGCGCCGCTTCGCGCGCGAGCGGGACAAAATTCTAAACAAACTCTCGGGCAAGAGCCTCTCAGGTCGGAGGCGCAAAGCCTTCGAAGATCTGGTCGCGAAGCAGCAGACGAAGATTATCGACGCGCTCAAGGCGCTGCAGCTCAACCGGCGGCAGACCGAAGCGATCGTTGAAGGGCTCAAGAGGGCAATGGACGATGTTCGCGTCATGGACCGCAAAGTCGCCGAATTCGAGCGCCGGACGGGTAAGGCCTATCAGGACATTCTAAAGATCATTCCCACAAACGGCCACAAAAAGAGCTGGCAGCACGCGGTCCGTTCGCTGCGGATGAGCCAGGACGGCATCAAAAACGTCATCGAGGCGATCCGAGCCTCCAAGCGCGACGTGCGCCGCATCGAAAAAGAACTCGAAATGCCGGCCGAGGAAATCCGCCGCCGGGTGCGGGCGATCGTCGAAGGCGAGACGCGTGCGAATATCGCGAAAAAGGAGCTCATCGAAGCCAATCTCCGTCTGGTCGTGAGCATCGCCAAAAAGTACACCAATCGCGGCCTTCAGTTCCTCGATCTCATTCAAGAAGGCAACATCGGCCTCATGAAGGCGGTGGATAAATTCGAGTACCAGCGGGGATATAAATTCTCGACATACGCCACTTGGTGGATCCGCCAGGCAATCACTCGCGCGATCGCCGACCAGGCGCGGACCATTCGCATTCCCGTACATATGATCGAGACCATCAACAAGCTGATTCGCACCTCGCGCTACCTCGTTCAGGAGATCGGCCGCGAGCCGACGCCGGAGGAGATCGCCTCGAAGATGGAGATCCCGCTCGACAAGGTGCGCAAGGTCTTAAAGATCGCCAAGGAGCCTATTTCTCTGGAAACGCCCGTCGGCGAAGAGGAAGACAGTCATCTCGGGGACTTCATCGAGGACAAGCGTATCATGACGCCGTCGGACGCGGTCGTGAACATCAATCTTCAGGAGCAGACGCGCAAGGTCCTCGCGACGCTGACGCCGCGCGAAGAGCAGGTGCTGCGTATGCGCTTCGGCATCGGCGAAAAATCCGATCACACGCTGGAAGAGGTCGGGCAGAAGTTCACCGTCACGCGCGAGCGCATACGGCAGATCGAGGCCAAGGCGCTGCGCAAGCTTCGCCACCCCAGCCGGAGCAAGCGGCTGAAGAGCTTCATGGAGAGCTAGCCGACGCTCCGTCGATTCCGCAAGTCACAACCCGAGAACTCTTGCGGGCCCATAGCTCAGCTGGTTAGAGCTACCGGCTCATAACCGGTCGGTCCCTGGTTCGAATCCAGGTGGGCCCATAAATTTTAGCCTTGGTCTCGATCAGCGCGACTGCCTCGCCTTGTGGCCGCGATCGCCGTTCGATCGTTTTGATTGACAATGCGGCGATGCGGCGGGAAGATCGTCCACACGGCTAGGCTGTGCGCAGGCGGAGTCGAAGGATATATTTATGAAGAACAGTGTTTTCGGTCTCATTGGCTTAGCGATCGCGCTTCTTGGCGCTGCTTTAGCCTCGGCCCAAGATGCGAAACTTCTCGAAGCGGCGCGAAAAGAGGGCGGCAAGGTTATCGTCTACGGCTCGCTGGAGGCTGACACGACGGACGCGGTGAGAAAGGCGTTTGAGAAGAAGACCGGCCTGGCAATGGATTATTGGCGCGCCTCGACTACAAAAGTTGTCGAGCGCGCCTCCAGCGAGTATCACGCTAAAAAAGCGCTCGTCGACGTCATTTTGGTCCACTATGGCGAGATGCGCTATTTATTCAGAGAAAAGATCGTCGGCCGTTACGACTCGCCGATGTTCAAGGACTTCACTAAAGAATCTATCGACCCCGAGCTCGGTCCGCGGTATCGCGACACCATTATCGGCATTTTATACAACAAGGCCGCGCTCAAACCGGGAGAGGCGCCGAAGACGCTCGAAGACCTGCTGAAGCCGCAGTTTCGGGGCAAGCTCGTGATGCCCGATCCCACGCAGCACACCACGACGACACAATGGGTCGCGAGCCTGCCGAAGCTGATGGGCAAGGAAAGATCCGCTAAATTCATTCGCGACCTCGCGGCAGCCAAACCGCTTCTGGTCGAGTCGCTGTTGCCGGCCGCGGAGCGCATCGCCGCAGGCGAAGCGACGGCGGGAGTCTCTTACATCAAATTCACTTATCTGTTCGGCCAGAAGGGAGCGCCGGTCGACTACATGCGCGCGGAGAAGATGTCGGGCGAAGGCAGCTATATCATGCTCGCTACCCAGCCGCCGCATCCGAACGCCGGCAAAGCCTTTATGGACTTCTTTCTAGACAGCGATAACATGAAGATCCTCGCGGAGAACGGCGAGTTCGTTACGCGCAAGGGGATCCATCCACCGATCGCCGACGCCGACAAGATTAAGTTCATCGAGATGGACCACTTGGACGAAGCCGGCTTCGCGGAAAAAAAGAAAGATTATCACAAATTGTTTCTGCAATAGCACCAGCCGGATCTCGCTGGCGCCCTCGTCCGGGACTGTCCCGCGGCCGCAGCGCCCACGCTCACTTTCCGTCCGCCATTACGGTGTCCTTCCTCAGCGTCCTGAACGTAATCGAGTAGCGAAGCTCCTTCGCAGGCGAGATGCTGTGCTGCCATTGGCGGCGCGCCGCCCCGGTCAATGCGTACCCCGAACGCGGCGCAATCATTACGGCGGCATCGGTTCGACCTTTCGAGCCGCGGCGCAGGCGGAAGCGGCAGGCGGACAGCAGCGAGCACGCGACAACGATGCCGAAAGGCGGCGCGTCCCGGTGCCATCCGATGCCGGCGCCGGGCGAATATTCGGTGACCAAAGCTTCGACCAGTCGTTCCGAGTCAACTTGCATCCATCGGGCCAGCTTTTGACGAAGGACCAAGAGGAAGTCGGGAATCGGCGGTCCAGGTTCGACTTTCCAGGATTCGTAGCCGTAGAGCCAGCCGAAGTGCGCCACGCGCCGGCGCGAGTCGACGCCGTGCATCTTGAAATGGGTAAATTCGATGCGGCGGACAGCGTCGAGGAGATCGCGCTCCTCCTCGACGGTGATCAAATCGGGCCCGTAGAGGAATCCTTCAGGCAAATCGGCCATCGGTGTCTCTGCTTTGACCCAACCAAGCAAAGCGCCGCGCCGCAATAGCGGCTCTTGACGCTCGGCAAGCATTTCGCCTACTTTAAAGAGCTAAGTTATAGACGAACGGTCATGATCACACGCGAGGAAAACGACCTTCTGACCCGCATCGGCCCGGGCACACCGTGTGGTAGCTTGCTGCGAAATTACTGGCAGCCGGTTGCGCTCGGGGAAGAGCTGCCCTTCGGCGGCGCGCCGCGCGCGGTGAAGCTCATGGGCGAAGAGCTGGCGCTTTTTCGCGATGATCAGGGACGGCCTGGGTTGCTCGGGCTCCACTGCTCGCATCGCGGCACGGATTTGAGCTATGGGCGAGTCGAGAACGGCGGCCTCCGCTGCCTGTATCACGGTTGGCTCTATGATATTCGCGGCCGGGTGATCGAGCAGCCGGGCGAGCCCGGCGGCGGCGCTCATCGCCATGAAATCTGCCACCTCGCTTACCCTTGCCGCGAGGCGGGCGGCGTCGTCTTCGCCTATTTGGGGGCCGGTGAACCGCCGCTTTTGCCCAATTACGAGTTTCTCATCGTGCCGGAAAGTTACCGGACGGTGACGAAAATTTTGGTCCATTGCAATTATCTGCAGGGCAACGAAGGAAACATCGATCCCGTCCATCTCTCTTTTCTGCACCAGTCGCTCGCCGGCGTCGATATTCCGCGGCGGCGCGTCGTGCTCGGGAGCGAGAACGAGAGCGACAACGCTCTTTTAGGGAAAGACGTCGCTCCGACCATCGACGTCGAAGTGACCGATTTCGGCCTGCGCATTTATACGACGCGCGCGGCCGGCCCCGGTAAATGCTATCTTCGTATCACGAACCTGATCTTTCCCAACGCGTCGGCGTTTGGCGGATCGACGATCGGCGAAGGGTATTCGGTTCACTGGCACGTGCCGATCGACGATTACAGCCACTGGAAGTACATTTTTATGTTTAGCCGCGAGCGTGCGCTTACGGACGATCTCAGAAACTGGAGCAAGGTCGAGCAGACAGCCGATTACAGCCTCGCGCGCAATGCGGCGAACCGCTACCGTCAGGACCGCTCTTCGATGCGCGACCAAACCTTCACCGGGATGGGAGTCAACTTCCAGGCGCACGATGCCTTCGCCACCGAAAGCCAGGGAGCGATTCAAGACCGCACTCAGGAGCATCCCGTATCTTCCGACAAAGCGATCATCGCCGAGAGAAAGCTTATTTTGAGCGCGATCAAAGATGTCCAGGAAGGGCGAGATCCGCGCGCCATTGTCCGCGACATGAGAGCGAATCGCTTCGCGGACCTCGTCGTCCTGTCGGAAGTCGTTTCCGCCGACATCGATGGCAAAGAATACATGCGACAAGTTGCGGCGGAAAATCAGGCCAGTCCGCAAAATACTAAATAACCCGCAAAACCGGAAGGACGATCATGCCGAGCCGATGGCTGTCTCCGCTGCTGTACTTTCTGCTCCTGCTTCCCGCGACCGTCTTTGCCGAGGAACGCTATCTCATCGCTTACGGCGGCTTCGCCGGCTTCCAGTCGCCGGTGTGGGCGGCGAAGGATTTAGGGCTGCTCAATAAGTACGGGCTCAACGCGGAGACGGTGATGGTGCCCGGCTCGCCGCGCGAAATCCAGGCGCTCGTTGCGGGCAGCGTTCATTTCGCCCAAGTCGACGCGGTGACGACGATCAACGCGATCAACCAGGGCGCCGAGCTGGTGATGATCTCCGGCTCACTCAACACCTTCCCGTTCAGCTTCGTCGCGCAAAAGGAGATCCGCCGGCCGGAGGACCTTGCCGGCAAAAAGATCGGCATCCTGGGCTTCGGCGGCGCCAACGAGCTCGCGGTGATCCTCGCATTGAAGGAATGGAACGTGCCGCGCCAGTCGGTCACGATCATCCAGAGCGGCCAGGCGGCGACCCGGCTCCTCGCGCTCACGACGCGCGCGCTCGACGCGACGGTCCTGGCATATCCCGAGCTCAGTGAAGCCGCGCGCATGGGCATGAATATTCTTGCGCATATGCGCGACATGAAGACAGCCGCGTTTCCGATGAACGCAATCGTCGTGCGCCGCGCATTCCTGGAAAAAAACCGCGACGTCGTGAAGCGCTTCCAGCAGGCGTATGCGGAGGGCACTCAGCAGCTTCTCGTCAACAAGGAGAAGGCGACTTCCGTCCTGGCGCAGCGCATGCAGCAGAAAAACCCGAAGGCGATCGAAGAGACTTATCAATATATCGCGCCGAGCTTTTCTTTCCCGACCCGCATCTCTCACGAGGGGCTGCGCAACACGTTGGAGATGGTCGCGCAAAAGGCGGCCGGCGGTAAGGTCGACGGCAGCCTGGACAAATACCTCGACGAGAGCACGCTCGACGAGCTGGAGAAGGAAGGTTTCTTCAAGAAGTTCGGCAAGTAGCCCTTATGCGCGCGCGCATCCAGCATCTGGCCATCGTGAGCGAGAACTTTCCCCGCGAGGCGAAGTTCTATGAGGTGCTCTTCGGTATGAGACGCGCGAATCCCGGCTCGCCAGAGGAGGAGAAGGCGATCCGAAGCAACGCAGCGCTCAGCATCGGCGATGGCTACGTCGGCGTCACCGTCATCGGGCGCAAGCCCGGCTACGTCCCCGGCTTGCATCATTTCGGCATCGACGTCGACGATGCCGAAGAGGCGACCGCGCGCATCCAGAAGCGCTATCCTTCGGTCCAGGTGCTGAAGCGCCCATCGAACCGGCCGTTCGCGACACTTGGCGCGCACGATCCGGAAGGCAATTTTTTCGATCTCACGCAGGAGGGCATGGAAAATCGAGCGGATGTCTATTTGGAGAAACAGCGGACGCAGCCGCGCCGCATCCGCCACTTCAAGCTCCGCGTCATGAATCCAGCTTTGATCGCGGTATTTTACCGCGACCTATTCGATCTCGCCGAAGAGGAAAAGGCGCTGGAAGATCCGAATTACTATCTCACCGACGGCAGGGTGACTTTGATCATTGCGCCGTGGCGCATGAGCGATTATGCCGGCGCGAGCATCGACGGCCCCGGGCTCGAGCACGTCGGCTTCGAAGTCGAGAGCGTCGCCGCGGTCGAGAAGGAAATCGCGGCGCTGCGCGCCGCCGATCCCGAGATGCGCGAGAGGGTTATCTTCGTGCCGGCAGAGGCCGAGCGCCGCGAAGCGCTCATCGCCGGCTGCCGATACGCGCGCTATCACCTGTCGGATCCCGACGGCATCTTCATCGATGTCGGCGAGCCGCGGCGCGCGTAAAGATACGCGTACATCCCGATGCTTATCGAGCTCGACTATCCAACGCCGGTTTCCGTCAGGCTCGACGCGGAAAACGCCCTGCTTCTCATTATCGACATGGAAAACGAGAACTGCCATCCTGACGGCGCGCTCTACATCGGAGACCCGGTGCGAAGGGTCATTCCAAAAATTACTGGACTTCTCGAAACCATGAGGCGGGCCGGCGGAAAAATCGCGCACACGCAGTCGGTGCGTTCGCCCGACGCGCTCGAATTTACCGTGTTCAAGAATAAAGTGCGGAAGCTTGAAGGAAGTTGGGGCGCCGAGATCATCGATGAGTTGAAGCCCGCCCCCGGCGAGCCGCTCATCGTCAAGCGGACGCACGACTGCTTCTATCAGACGCAAATGGACGCGCTGCTCACGAAATTAAGCATGCGTCAGGGTGAGAGCAGTGTGATCGTGACCGGCATCTCGACGCGAAACTGCATCCAGAGCGCCGTCATGGGCTTCAGCGTGCGCGACTACCGCGTCATCGTGCCGATGGACTGCACGACGCACAACGACGAGAAGCAGGTGCTGCAGGCGTTCTCCCTTTTCACGAGCTTCGGCTACCGGCACAATGTCACGATGACGCGCTCGGATTTGATCGAGGTCGTCGCGCCGGTTCTCCCCGCGTGATGTTAGCTGCCGGTTTTCGGCGATTTTACATCGCCATCGCGTCCGCGCCGACCTGATGCAAATAAAAAAGCCCGTCCGCCGATCGGCTGACGGGCTTTTCATCGCGCCTTATCGCGCGTTTATTTGTTGCCTTTGTTGACCTTCTGCGCCTCGGCTAAGAGCTGCTTCGGGTCGCGTTGGCCCGACGGCGTGACGGAGTGGGCGTAGCGGACCACACCGTTTTTGTCCACGATCACTGTCGCGCGATCCGTGATGCCCTTATCCTCGAGAAAGAGGCCGTATTTTTTCGCCATCTCTCCCTTGGGATGAAAGTCAGCTAATAGCGGATAGGTTACCCCACCCATGGAATTGGCCCAGTTCTTATGACAGTGGATGCTGTCGACGCTTACTCCCAGAACCTGGGTGTCTGCCCGTTCGAATTCGCCCAACAGGGCTTGAATTCCCGGGATCTCCAAGGTTCAGGTGGGGGTCCAATCCAGGGGATAAAACACGAGCATGACGTTTTTATTGCCCTTGAACTGGCTCAGCTTGAACTTCTTGCCATCCAATTGACTCGGCAGCTCGAAATCGGGCGCTTGTTGTCCCGCTTGAATCATCGTGATCCATCCTCCTTTCCGTGAGTTTTAGGTATAGTTCTGCTGTATCTGAGTCATGACATAGTTTCAACGGCACGGATGAAAATAATCCGCGCCTTCAGAGCGCCGCCCGTTCCAGCGTTGAGAAGTGCTTTCCCAGCTGTGGAATCGCCGCCGTCAGGACGTCTTCGATCCTGTCGGCGAAGATGAATTCCATCTCTTTCGCGACGGCCTCCGGAAGTTCCGTCAGGTCCTTTTGATTGTCGCGCGGGAGGATGACCCGAGCGATGCCGAGCCGGCGCGCGGCCAGGACCTTCTCCTTAACCCCGCCGATCGGGAGCACGAGACCGGTCAGCGTGATCTCGCCGGTCATCGCCGTATCGACCCGGACCGGAAAGCGGCTATAGATCGACGCCAGCGCCGTCGCCATCGTCACGCCCGCCGAGGGGCCGTCCTTGGGCGTCGCGCCGGCCGGAACGTGGATGTGGACGCCATAGCGGCGAAACAGCGCGCGGTCGATGCCCAGCTCTTCGGCGTGCGACCAGATGTAGCTCTGCGCCGCGCGGGCCGATTCCTGCATGACCTCGCCCAACTGCCCAGTCAGCGTAAGGCCGCGGCCGCTCGGCAACAGCGTCGCCTCGATATAAAGCACGTCACCGCCGGTCTCGGTCCAAGCGAGGCCTGTGGCCACGCCGGGTGGTAGCTGCTTCCGGGCTTGGTCGGGAGAAAAACGACGTGGACCGAGCCACTCGGCGAGATTTTCCCGATTGATCGTCACCGGCTCCTTTTTTCCTTCCGCATGACGCACGGCGACCTTGCGCGCGATTCTCCCGATCGTGCGCTCGAGCTGGCGCACTCCCGCTTCTCGCGTATAGAGCGAGACGATCGCCTTCAGCGCTTCGCGGTCGATAACGAAATGCTCCGGCTGAAGCCCGGCCTCTTTGACCTGTCGCGGGATCAGATAGCGGATGGCGATTTCGACTTTTTCTTCCTCGCTATAGCCGGAGAGGCGCAGAATCTCCATGCGATCGAGGAGCGGCCGCGCGATGGTGTCCAGCGTATTCGCCGTCGTGACGAAGAAGATTTTCGACAGATCGAACGGCAAGTCGATGTAGTTGTCGCGGAAGGTGCGGTTCTGCTCGGGATCTAGAATCTCGAGCAGCGCGGCCGCCGGATCGCCGCGGAAGTCGTGCCCGATTTTATCCACCTCATCGAGCATGAGCACCGGGTTGTTGACGCCGGCGCGGCGGATCGCCTGGATGATACGTCCGGGCATCGCCCCGATATAGGTCCGGCGGTGGCCGCGCAGCTCCGCCTCGTCGTGCATTCCGCCGAGGCTCAGTCGCTCGAATTTGCGGCCGAGCGAACGCGCGATCGACTGCCCGAGGGAGGTCTTGCCGACGCCGGGCGGACCGACGAAGCAAAGGATCGGCGATTTCGCCGTCGGGTTCAGCTTCAATACGCCGAGGTGTTCGAGGATGCGCTCTTTCACCTCGCGGAGATCGTAATGGTCCTCGTCCAGCACAGCGCGCGCGCGCCCGATGTCGAGAACGTCGTCGGTCGCGCTTTTCCACGGCAGTTCCAACAGCAGGTCGAGATAAGTACGGCCGACGTGATAATCGGGCGCCGCCGGCGGAAGCCGCTCGAGGTGCCCCAGCTCGCGCTCGACTTCTTTGCGTACCTCTTCGGGCAGATCGGCCTTCTCGACGCGCTCGCGCAACAGGGTGAGCTCGTTCTGCTCGGCGTTTTCGCCACCCAGCTCTTTTTGAATCGCTTTCAATTGCTGGCGCAGAAGATATTCGCGCTGCTCTTTGCTCATCTCCGTCTGCGCCTCGTTGGCGATCTTGCTGCGGAGCTCCAGGACCTGAAGCTCGTGCGAGAGATACGAATGCATCAGCCGCAGGCTGTCCGCGACTGTCGGCGCTTCGAGCAGCGACTGCTCCTTTTCGAGCTCAAGGCTGAACATCGGGGCCAGCATATAGACGAGGCGCAGCGGCCCCTGGGCGCCCGCGATCAGCTGCGCCATGCCGGCGACCGCCTGCGGCTGCGTGAGCTCGACCGCGCGCGTGGCGAGGTCGATCACCTCGCGATGGAGCGCTTCGATCTCCGTGCTCTTCTCCTCGACGATCGGCAGCGGCCGGATGCGCGCGCGCTGATACGCACCGTCCTGCTCCAGCTTGATCAGCACGACGCGCTCCACGCCGAGCAGCACCGCCTCGATGCCGCCGCGCCCGCGCGCCATCTTTTTGATCACCGCCTTGGTACCGACGTTGTACAGATCGGCCGCTTCCGGCGCATCGACTGCGGCGTCGCGCTGCGCGAAGACGACGATCTCTTTTTCTTCAGTCGCGAGCGCTGCCTCGATCGCGGCAACAGATGCCGTCCGCCCTGCGTTGACCGGCATCAGCAGGGTCGGAAACAGCAAGCTGTTTTTCATCGGCAGAACCGGCAGCGTTTGCAGTTTTTCGCCTTCCTCGCTCACGGGTTTTCTCCTCGACACATCAGGCGGACCATTAGGATTCCCTCGCGTGCCTCCATCTGCACCTCGGCACCGTCGAGCACGCAGGGCAGCTCGATGGTACGCTCGAAGCGGTTATACGAGATCTCCATAGAATAATAAGTGCAGCCTTCTTCCAGTTTCCAATCCCGGCGAAAGCCGCTTACGGTAATGGCGGAGCCGCGGATTCCGATTTGAATATCCTCAGGCCTTACGCCGGCGAGCGCATATTTGATGATCCAGCCGTCGCGTGTTCGATAGATATCGGCGGCGGGGCGCCAGTGCGTTTCCGTGACGCTGTGGGCCGCGCCGAAAAGAACCGGCATTTGATTGAATTTAAAAGGCATAGTGAGAAGGATCCGCAGCTCCGCCGCCACATATAAAAAATCATAATTCCAGCTGGTTTCCAAGATGTGAAGCCGGGCGATAATTGTATTTGGACCGCTTTTTTTCCCAGTCGGCTTCGACTACAATTTTTCCGATCGTCTGAAGTCCGAGAAGGGGGTGGCGAAATGGCATTAGACATCGAAAAATTGCGCAGGATGGGGCCGCCCGCGGCGATGCCTTTCAAGGTCCGCCGTCTGGGCCACGTTGTGGTGATGGTGGCCGATTTGGAACGGTCGATGAAATTTTACACCGAGGTGCTGGGCTTTAAGATTTCCGATGTCTATCCCGAGGAGATGCAACCGGGCGGATTCGCTTTCCTCCGGTGCGGCACGGATCATCACTCGATCGCGCTGGTCGGCGCCGGGCACGGCCGATCGCGGCATGAGGAGCTGCACCACATCGCCTTCGAGGTCGGCAGCGTTGAGGAGGTTTTTCGCGTACGCGACCGGCTGCGCGAGTTCAGCGTGCCGATCACCTTCGAAGGCCGGCGCCGCGCCGGCTGTCAGATTTCCGTTGAATTTCTCGATCCCGACGGCCATTCGATTGAAATCTACTGGGGCCTCGATCAGGTCGGCACCGATGGACGCGTGCGCCCGTCGAGCGAATGGAAGGGCGTCCGCGGCCTAGAAGCGGCGGTGGCCGATCCGGTCAACGGACAGGTGATAAAATAGGATTCAGCTCCGGCCCGTCAACTTCCGTCCCTGATTCAAAACCCCGAACGATCTCGGCGCGCTCGGCATCAGGAAACGGTAGCCGCAGCCGACGAGCCGCTCGATGTTCTTCGCGTCGGGATGTGGATGGCCGCAGACGACGTTGTGCTCTTTGCAGACGCTCAAAATGCGATTGATCTCTTTGGCGACGACCGGATGATCGTAGTCGCGGGGATGCCCCAGCTCCTGGCTCAAATCTCCTTCGCCGATCAGGACGACACCGATGCCGGGGACCTCTTTTAGAATCCTCGGCAAATTATCGATGGCGCGCGTGTCCTCGCACTGGATGATCACGAGGACTTCGCCGTCGGGCGCTAGCGGCCACACGTCTGCGCGCTTGTAGTATTCCTGCTGCGTCAGCCCCCAGTAGCGCGCGGCGCGCTGCGGCGCGTCGCCGCGGATCCCCGGCGGATTCGCCAGCGGCGCGCTCTCAAGCCGAGGGTAGCGGCAGGCACCAACGGCATTCCAGGCCTCCTCGACGGTGCTGATATGCGGAAAGATAATCCCAAAGACGCCGATGTCGAGCACCTGCTTGGCGATCCATTGATTCATTTCGCCGCCGTTCGGCGGGATGCGCACGAGCGGCGTCACTTTCGGCGTGAGGCTTTTCCGCTCCACGATCTCGCGCCGGTCGAGCATGAACTGGAGCGTGGTTCGAAGGCCCGTGAAATCGAGCGGCGAATGTTCCATCTCGAAGGCGACGCCGTCGAGATCCGAGCCCGCCATGGCGACCGCGCTCTCGACATCGACCGGTGTGAAGGCGACGAAGGCGGTCTGGCCGGCTTCCAGGGCTTTGATTACTCCATTTAGTCGCGGTATGTCTGACATATTCGTGTTCCTTTCGTGAAGGAAACCATTTATAGCAGAGGCGGTTTTCAGTAACAATTCGGACGAGGTGAAAGCATGATCATCGACGCCCACACGCATTACACTTCCGCGCCGTTGGAGCTGCTGGCCTATCGCGCGCGGCAGATCATCGAGCAGGGGAATCCGCTCCGCGCGAAGATTCAGATCAGCGACGAAACGCTGGCGCGCTCGCTCGAGGGGCAGTTCAAGCGCATGAAGGATACCGGCATCGACCGGCTGCTCTTCTCGCCGCAGGCCTCGGCGATGGGCCATCATTTCGGTTCGCCGCTCGTGAGCCGCTATTGGACGGAAGCGTGCAACGATCTCATCGCGCGCATCGCGAAGCTGTGGCCGGACAAAATCTCGCCGGTATGCCAGCTGCCGCAGTCGCCCGGCGTGAGCCCGAAGGAATGGGTGAACGAGCTCGACCGCTGCGTCAAGGAGCTCGGCTTCGTCGGCTGCAACGTCAACCCCGACCCCGCCGGCGGCAAAGAGCCGCTGACGCCTTCGGTCGCCTCCGAATGGTGGTATCCGCTGTGGGAAAAGCTCGTCGAGCTCGACATCCCGTGCACGATCCACGCGAGCGCGTCGCTGAACCCGTCGCTGCATCTCACGAACTCCTACTATATCGGCTGGCACAACGCGGCGGCGGTCGAGATTCTCAAATCGCGCGTGTTCAAGGATTTCCCCAAGCTCAAGGTCATCATCCCCCACGGCGGCGGCGCGATTCCCTTTCAATGGAACCGCCAGCGCGGCATGCACGTGAAGGAAGGGCACGAGCCGTTCGAAGAAGCCGCGCGGCACGTCTACTGGGACATGGCGATATACGACAAGGAAGGCATGGAGCTGCTGATCAAACGCGTCGGCGCCGACCGGGTGCTGTTCGCGACCGAGATGTTCGGCGCCGTCAACGTGATCGATCCCAAGACCGGACGCAATTTCGAGGATATCGTGCCGATCTTCCAGTCGATCGAGTGGTTGTCGGAGGCGGACAAGAAGAAGATTACCGAGGAGAACGCGAAGAAAGTATTCTCGAAGGCGTTCGCTAAATCGTAGAAGAGACGCGATGGTCAAAGCGATCGACATCCATCATCACTACGTTCCGCGCGAAGTCATCGACGAGGCGCGAAAGAGCGGTAAGGCGCTCGGCGTCGAAGTCGCCGACCTCCCCAACAATCGCGTCGGCCTCGCCTTCGGCGGCGGCAAGCCGCACATGCTGCAGCCGGCGTTGATGGACGTCGAGCGGCGGCTTGAGATCATGGCGAAGGGTAAGATCGCGATCGCCGCGCTCGAGGCGAACACCAACAGTCTCGGATATCGCCTGAGCGGCGAGCAGGGCGAGAGCTGGTGCCGCCTGTACAACGACGGCGTGCAGCGGCTGGTGAAAAAATATCCCGATCGCTTCGTCGCCACGGCGGCGGTGCCGCTGCAGGAGCCGGCCCGCGCGTCGAAGGTGCTGCGCCACGCCGTCGGCGAACAGAAATTCGCCGCCGCGTTCATCGGAACGAATGTCAACGGCCGCTACTACAACAGCAAGGACTTCGATCCGTTCTGGGCCGCGGCGGAAGATATGGACGTGCTCATCGTTATGCATCCGGAGCACATCGCCGGCGCCGAGCGCATGACCGAATACGGCCTCAATGCCGTGTGCGGCAATCCGGCGGATTCGACGCTCTCGCTCGGATTTCTTATTTACAGCGGCGTCTTCGATCGTTTCCCGCGCCTTAAACTCTGCGCGCTCCACGGTGGCGGATTCTTTCCGTACCATATGGGCCGCTTCGACCAGGAATATACTACGGGAAAAGGCGCCCGCCCGGCGGATTGCAAGTCGCCTCCGAGCGCGTATCTGAAGAATCTCTACTTCGATACGCTCGTGTACGACGTCGACACGCTCGACTATCTTAGAAGAAAAGTCGGCGGCGAACGGTTAATGGTCGGAACCGATTATCCTTACACGCTCGGGGATTGGATGGGCGTGGGAAAAGTCGAGGCGCTGGACTGTCCCGCGGCGGAAAAAGACGCCATCCTCGAGGGTACCGCGCGCCGCCTGCTGAAGCTCTAACATTAACCTTCCGTAAATCGGAACAGCTGTTTCGCATTGCGATAAAAAATATTTTCCTTATCCGCCTGCGACAGGTCCAGCTCATGCATGGCTTTCAAAGTCATCGGAAAGAATTGATCGTCCTGCCCGCCGCGTCCATGCGGATAGTCCGAGCCGAATAAAATCTGCTGCGGGCCGACGATGTCGCAGGCGAGCTTGATGAACGAGGCGCGGATCGGCCCGGCGGTATCGAAATAAATTTTCTTGAAGTAAGCCTCCGGCTCTAATTGGCACTCGACCTTGCCCTCGCGCCAGTTGAGGCGGTCGGGGTAGATAAGAATCATGCCGCCGAGATGCGCGGCGATGAGCTTTAAATCCGGATGGTGGTCGAAGACGCCGCTGAGGACGATGCGCGAGATCGCGAGCGTCGTATCCGTCGGCCAGAGAATCTTCTGGTGCAGCGAGAAGCGATTCCAGTTGGCTTGGCACGGCGCGTTCGCCGGATGGAGAAACAGCGGTTTCCCGGCGGCGGCGACCGCTTGCCAGAACGGCTCGTAAAAATCCTCGTCGAGATATCTTCCCGCCAAATTGGTCGGCAGCATGACGCCGTCCATTTTGAGCTCGCCGTAGCACCGTTCCATCTCGCGCAGCGCGTCGTCCATGTCCAGCATCGGGAGCCGCGCGAAGGCCTTGAAACGATGCGGGTGCTTCGCATGCGCGTCGGCGAACTCGTCGTTCAAAATCCGGCACAGCTCCAGCGCGCGCAGCCGGTCGCCGCCCTGCTCGATGCGGCCGCCGGTGTTTGACAGCACGCCGATATCCACGCCGTAGCGGTCCATGACGTCGAGGTATTCCCGATGAACGAAGGCGTGGAAGCCGACGCCGCGCGGATCGTTGGCCGACTGCTCCGGCACGCGCTCGAGATATTTGCGGGGAAAGGCGTGAAAGTGCGTATCGATGATCATCGGTATCTCTTTTCCAGCGCCGCGAAAAACCCTTCGCCTTCGAGCTCCTGGAGAAAGCTCAAGTCGACGCACTGCTCCGGCCGCGCGCTCTTCGCCTGCGGAAACTGAGCCGCGGCCATCTCGAGCATGTACTGGATGCCTTTCATCGTCGGATACGGCTTTTTCGGCGTGCGCTTGAGGTAATGCTGATAGGAATATTCGAGCACATCCGGGTCGTTTGTCCGCATGTATTTGGCCAGGCTCTTCTCTGTCATCGCTTTGTTCGCAAAGATAAAATAGATTCCTTCGATGTATGCCTGCAAAGCCGCCTTCACGCTGTCGCGGTGCGCGCGGATGAAGGTTCGCGAGGTCGCAAGCCCTGATCCCTGAACTTCGACTCCGAGATCGGCCATCTGAATGATCTCGACGAATCCCGCCTTCGCCGCCAGGGGCGCCTCGGACGGATTGAAAAACGTCGCGTCGACTTTGCCGGTCTGCATCGCGGCGAGGCGATCCGGCGCCGGGCCGGTGGCGATCAGCGCGACGTCCTTCGCCGGATCGAGATTGAACTTCTTGAACAGTATCAGCGCGGCGTTATGCGTCGCCGTGCCGAAGCCGCTGATGCCGAAGCGCTTGCCTTTGAGCTGATCGACGCTTTTCGCCGTTCCCAGCCTGGCGAAGACGATCTGATCATAGGAGTTTTCCACGGAGGCGACGAGCACATTGTCGTACCCTTGAAGATTGGCGAGGATCACGTTGCCGACGGTGACGAGCGGCGGATCGCCGGAGGCGAGCGCCTGGACGGCGACCTGGCCGCCGCGGAGAAAAATAAGCTCGACGTCGAGGCCGTATTTACGGAAGAGGCCTTCGTCCTTCGCGACCCAGAGCTGCGCCTGCCGCGAGCTGATCGACGGGTAGCCAATGCGAATTTTCGCGAGCGACTGCGCGATCGCGGCGTGGCTGAATATAACTTGAATCAAGGCGGTGAGCGCGAGCGCGCGAAGTATCGTTGGCATTGCGTTTAAAACGCTCTATGCCATCGCGATTCGGTCGTCAAGATCGATTTTCGCGCCTCATTGCAGTTCCGATTTGACTATGTTACTTGCCGCTCTTGAGAGAGCTTATGCGCCTGAAATATTTGCCACTCATCGCCCTGCTCGGCGCGCTTCTCAGCGCTGCACCGCTTTTTGCTCAAGGAAAGAAAGTTCGCTTCTCGATCAGCGCGATCTCGATCGCCGAGGTGCCGTTCAGACTTGCCCAAGTAAAGGGCTTTTACCGCGACGAGGGGCTCAACGTCGAGACGATCCTGATCCGCGGAGCCGTCGGCCTGCAGGCGCTCGTCGGCGGCTCGGTCGATTATACTTCCGCCTCCGGCGCGACGATCGCGGCGGCGGTGCGCGGCATTCCAGTGAAACTCGTTTTTATCGGGTCGGCGAAGCCGCAGTTCGATCTCATGGCGCAGCCGCAGATCCGCTCGGTCGGGGAGCTCCGCGGCAAGCTCGTCGGCATCTCGTCGCGCGGCGGCGCGATCGATCTGCTGACGCAGGCGATCCTGCAGAAAAACGGTCTCACGCCGAACAAGGACGTGACCAGCATCGTGGTCGGTGGCCAGGAGGAAACCGCGCTCGCGCTTCGCACCGGCCGCATCGCTGCGGGCCTGTTCACGCCGCCGCGTCCGCTCATCCTCGAGCGCGAAGGCTACAACCGCATCGCCTACTCCGGCGACTACATGGCGACCTATCCGACGGGCGGTATCGGCGTGACAGATGAAAAAATCAAAACCGACCCTGCCGAGGTGCTCGCATTCGTGAAAGGAAGCCTGCGCGGGCTGCTCTACGCGAAGCAAAACAGCGCCGACGCCGCGAAGATCATCGGCGAATACCTCGGCGTGAAAGACGCCGCGCTCGCGCAACAGATCTTAGACATCTATGTCAATCGCATCTCCGCGGCGGGCTCCGCCGACGAGGCGTGGATGAAGGGCGCGATCGATTTTACACAGAAAAGTCTCGGCGGCGGCGATAGGGACGTCGCGCCGGCGCGGGTCTTCGATTTCAGCTTCGCGCAAAAAGCCGCCGCTTCGCTCCGATGAGCGGAAGTCCAAAACACTATCCGGTCGTGATCGCGGGCGGCGGGCCGACCGGGCTCGCGGTCGCAGCGGAGCTCGGCTGGCGCGGCGTTTCGTGCCTCGTCGTCGAGCAGGGCGACGGCAGCGTGGACTTTCCCACGACCAATCTCGTCAACACGCGCACGTGCGAGCATCTGCGGCGCTGGGGCATTGCCGACGAGGTGCGCTACCGCTCCGGATTTCCCAGTAACTACCCGAGGAACTACGTCTTTGTCACGCGCATGAACGGGCATGAGATCGCGCGCTTTGATCATCCCGCGGCGGCCGATCCCGCTGCGCGCTCGCCGTACAGCCCGGAAGGCAGAATCTGGGTCTCGAAGCCGTTTTTCGATCCGATCCTAAAAAGGCATGTAGAAAATCTTCCCGGCGTCGAGGTGCGCTATCGCACCGCATTCGAGTCGTTCCGGGAGGATGATCAAGGCATCGCGGTGACTGTTGTCGATGCGGAGTCCGGCGTGCGCAGCGAGGTCGAGGCGGATTATTTCGTCGGCTGCGACGGCGGCCGCAGCAACGTGCGGCGCCAGCTCGACATGAATCTCAAAGGCGAGTTCTCCCAGGGCATGAATGTCGCCGTTCTCTTCCGCTCGCCGCTTTTATCGGTCAGTCATTTCGGCCCCGCGGTGCAATACCAGATCATCAACTCCGACATACAAGGCGCGATCGCGGCTGTGGATGGGCGCGAGCTCTGGCGCCTCAACATCCGCGGCGTCAAGCCGGATCAGGTCGAGTCGCTCGACGCCGCGGGAAAACTGCGTCATGCGCTGGGTGAAAGTATGCCGTTCGAAATTATCGCAGTCCGGCCGTGGACCGGCCACTGCGTCGTCGCCGAGCGCTACCGAGATCGCCGCGTATTTCTCGCGGGCGACGCGGCGCATCTCCTCTGGCCGGCCGGCGGCTTCGGCATGAACACCGGCGTCGGCGACGCCGTCGATCTCGGCTGGAAACTTGCGGCGGTGCTCAATGGCTGGGCCGGTCCGAAGCTCCTCGACAGCTACGAGCCGGAGCGGCGGCCGATCGGTCTGCGCAACGTGCAAGAGGCGAGCGAGATGCGTACAGGCTACGATCAAGCGCTGGCGGTTTCGCCGGCGCTCGACGCGCATTCAGAAGACGGAAGAGCGCTTCGCGAAAAGGCGCGTGCGGCGATCCTCCGAACGCGCGCCAAGGAATTTCAGAACGATTCCCCGGGCGTCGAGCTCGGCTACAGTTACGAGGGTTCGCCGATTTGCGTCGGGGACGGGGCGCCGGCGCCGCCGTTCGACCAGGGCAGTTATGCGCCGACGACGCGCCCCGGCGCGCGCGCGCCGCACGTGCCCCTCGCCGACGGCCGCTCGACGCTCGACCTCTTCGGCCGAGGATTTGTCCTGCTGGCGCTGCAATCGAACGCGGCCGAAGCGGCGCCGCTCACCCAAGCGGCGAAGATTGCACGAGTGCCGCTCGAAGTGGTTGAGCTGCACGAGCCCGAGATCAGGCGCGTTTACGAGCGGCCGCTCGTGCTGGTTCGGCCTGATGGACATGTCGCGTGGCGCGGTGACAAAATGGCTTCGGACGCCTCGGGCATCGTCGATTGCGTCCGCGGTGCGTGAGAATGATATGAGAAACAAGATAATCACTCTGATCGCTGCGCTAGGCTCGGGACTGCTTGTCGGCGGCGCGAGCGCCGCCGACCGTCTGGTTGGGGTTCACTCGGCGCAGGTACTATCGCAGTCGATGCCATGGATCGCGCAAGAAGCCGGGCTGTTCAAGAAATACGACCTCGACTTTCACCTCGTGTTTATCTCCTCTTCGCCTGTCGCGACAGCGGCCATGCTCGGCGGCGACGCCGAGGTGCAGGTGACCGGCGCGATCGGCAACGTGCGCGCTTACGTGCAGGGCTCGAAGGACCTCGTCTTCATCGGCGGCATCAAAAACTTTCTCACCCACAATATTCTCGCGAAGCCGGAGATCCGCCGTCCGGAGGATCTCAAGGGCAAAACCATGGGCGTCGGCCGATTTGGAAGCAACACGCACTACTTCGCGATCCAGGCGCTCAGGCGTGTCGGTCTCGACGCGTCGCGCGACGTGCAGATGATCCAGACCGGCGGCAGCCCCGAGACGGTGGCGGCGCTCGTCGCCGGCAAGGTCGAGTCGGCGGCGATCGTCGCGCCCGGCGACGCAGCGGCCATCGCGCAAGGTTTTCGCATCGTGGTCAACGGCGCCGAGCTCCGCATCCCGTACGGTGCGACCGTGCTGGTGACGCTCCGCACGCTGATTGCCAAGCGCGGCCCGGTGATCGGCCGGTTCATGCGCGTCATGGCCGAGGCAGCGAAGATTCTGCATACCGACAAGAGCTTTGTGTATACAGTCCTCGGCAAGTACATGCGCGTTACCGACACGCGAATCCTCGATGCCTCCTACAACTCCGAGATCCCCGCGCTCGAACGGCGTCTGGACATCCAGGGCGCCGCGCTACAGGCCTCGCTCGACGAGATCGCGCCGATCGACGCCCGCGCGAAGGCGATCAAACCCGCGGCGCTCGTCGACCGCAGGTATCTTGCGGAGATGGACGAGAGCGGTTTTTTCGATAAGCTTTGGGGCGACAAAAAATAAATGCGTAAGCAGAGCTTCGCGTTGACGATTTTCTTTTTGTTCTCGTTCGCGGTGCCTTGCCGCGCCGAGCTCAAGAAGGTGCGGCTCGCGGTACCTACCTTCGATATCATCACGCTGCCGCTCAAGTTCGCACAGGTGAAGGGCTTTTACGAAAAAGAAGGCTTGGATCCCGAGATCATTCTGATCGCCGGCGCCTTGGGCGTCAAAGCGGCGCTGGCGAACTCGGTCGATTTCACGACTGCCTCGGGCTCCATTCTCGCCGCCGCGGTTCGCGGCGTCGGCGTCAAGCTCGTGCTAGTGATCGCCTCGAAGCCCACGTTCGACCTCGTCGCCGAGCCGAAGATCCAGAGCTTTCAGCAACTCAAGGGAAAGCTCGTCGGAATCTCGACGCGCGGCGGCACCTTCGAGCATCTGACGCGCCTGATGCTCGAGAAGAACGGGCTGAATCCGGACAAGGACGTGACGATCATCGCGCTCGGACGCCAGGATGATCTCTATCTCGCCCTCAAGGCGGGCAGAATCACCGCGGCGATCTATAGCCCGCCGCTCAACCTCGTGCTCGCGCGTGAAGGCTTCCATAAACTCGCCTTCTCCGGCGACTACCTGCCGCACTATCCGATCGGCGGTCTCGGCGTCACCGACGAGACGGTCAAGCGCAAGCCGGCGGAGATTCTCGCGTTCGTCCGTGGCACGCTCAAGGGGCTCACGTATTACCGGCAGAACCGCACCGAATCGATCGCCTTCATAGCGAAAGAATTGAAAGTGAGCGACGAGACGCTCGCCGCGCGCATGTTCGACTGGCAGGGCGGCGTGCTGGCGGAAAACGGCCGCGTCGATCAGGCATGGATGCGCGGCGCGATCGATTTCACGAAGAAGAGCCTCGACGTGAATGCCAACATCGCGCCCGAGCAGGTCTTCGACATGAGCTTCGTCGAAAAGTCATTGCGCTAAAGGAGGATCATCATGTTCGCGCCGCGCACGATCGCAGAGATCAAAGACGACATCCGGAGCCGCGTCGGGAAGCGCGCGCCGTTTCTTCACGCCGACAAAACGGAAGCGGAAGCCGCTCTCGCCAAGCTGGACTCGATCGAAGCCGAGCTGTGGGCCGCGGCGTGGGGTTCAATCGGCGAAAAATGGGAACGTCACGCGCGGGACGAAGAACGGAAAGGCAACGCAAACGCCGCCAAGGACGCCTTCATCAAGGCGTACGGTTACTACGGCATCGCGCGCCATCCGTTTCCCAACTCGCCGGGTAAGCGCCGCGCCTACGACAAGACGCGCGAGATGTATCTCGCCGCCGCGCGCTACTTCGACATTCCTGTCGAATGCTTGTCAATGCCGATGAATGGCAAAACCGTCGTCGGCCATCTTCGGCTGCCGAAGAAGCTTCCCGCGCCGATGATCATGCATTGGGGCGGCATCGACAACTGGAAAGAGGAGCGGATGACATTCGCCGAGGCGTTCGTGAAAGAAGGGTGGGGGTGTCTCGTCATCGACAGCCCCGGCACCGGCGAATGCCCGATGCTCGCAGGTCCCGACGCGCACCGGGTCCACTCGGCGGCGCTCGACTATCTCGTTAAGCGTGCCGAAGTCGATAAGAATAAAATCGCCGTCGTCGGCGCGAGCTTCGGCGGCTACTGGGCGACCAAGATGGCGCACATCGAGGCCGCGCGGATCCGCGCCGCCGTCAACTGGGGCGGCGGCGTGCATTATTTTTTTCAGCCCGAATGGCAGGAGAAATCGCGCAACGCGCCTTCGTATCTTTTCGACCTGATCGAGGCCCGTGCCAATCTCTTCGGGAAGAAGACTTTCGACGAGCTCTGCGCGGTGATGCCGGCGCTTTCGCTCGTCACGCAAGGAGTGCTCGATCGGCCGTGCGCACCGATGCTGCTCGTCAACGGCAAGGAAGATAAGCAGGTTCCGATCGAGGATTTCTATTTGCTGCTCGAGCACGGTGATCCCAAGGCGATGCGGCTTTTTTCTGGCGGCCACATGGGCGCGATCGACAATATTTTCAAGACCGTTATCCAGTGGCTGCATACAAAGCTGGACTAAGCGGCACCAGTTGAAGTACAATCGGCTCGCCTCGATGAGCGCCGAGCCGCATTTTCCTTTCATCTTCACGCCGCAGTTACGAAAGCGGCTCTCCCGGCGCGCCGTCGACATGCTCCTCAAGGCGTTCGGCGAGTTTCCCGAGCTCAAAGGCCAGATCATCACCGTGGGTTATACCTCCGCGCATTTGGGTAGCGCGCTCGTGCCGCTGCGCGAAGAGGCGGTGGCGCGGCTCACGATTCGTGTGAAAATCCACAAGCTCACCTACAACACGATCGGCCATGAGCTGACGCATCTGCTCCAGGGACTTTCCAAGATTCATTTCAAGGCCGGCAAAGCGAGCGAGGCGATGCCGTTCGGCGAAAAGCAGTGCGACATCTGGACGCTGGCGCGGAGCCCGCTATTCTTGGACGATGCGCCGACCTACATTCGACTCCCGCGCGCGATGCGCGAGGACTGGCCGCGCTACGCCAAATCCGTCCGCCGCCTCTGCATCGCGGCGCTGAAAAAGCGCAGGACCCACCGCCTCTACATGCAGTGGCTCGAAGCGAAGATCAAAGACTTGGCGAAGCGGCCCGTCGAGCCGAAGCCGGGCGAGCAGATGGGGCTGCCGTTCTGATTTATGGGGTCCAAAAAAAGTAGAAAACGATGAAAAAATATTCGATCATCGTCGCGCTCACTGTGGCGCTGGCTTCGAGCCGGTTTGCTATCGCCGCTGACAGCCAAGAGAAGCCGGGCAAGGGCAAAGGGGTGACTTACGCGATGGCCGAACAGGCGAGCTATAAAGAAGTCGTCCCCGGCGTGTCGCGGGCAGTGCTCTGGGGCAACCCCGACAAGGGGCCGTACGGCGCGTTCACCAAGTTTAAGGCGGGAGCGGACACGGGATGCACACGCACACGAACGACGTCTGGCTCGTCGTGATCAAGGGCGCGTATCTTTATAAGGATGACGCGGGCGAGAAGCGCGTCGGTCCGGGGAACTTCATGCGCATTCCCGGCAAGCTCAAGCACTGGAGTGGCGGCGATTCCAAAGAGGGCGCGCTTTTCTACGAGGAGGGAGCGGGGAAATTCGACCTGAAGCCGGCGAAATAGCAGGCCGGCTTTTCAATACACCACGACACTCCGGATCGATTCGCCTTTGTGCATGAGATCGAACGCGTCGTTGATCTTCTCCAGCGGCAGCCTGTGGGTGATGAGATCGTCGATGTTGATTTTCTTTTCCATGTACCAGTCGACGATTTTCGGCACGTCGGTGCGCCCCCTCATGCCGCCGAAGGCGGTGCCCTTCCAGACCCGGCCGGTGACGAGCTGAAACGGCCGCGTGCGGATCTCCTGGCCGGCGCCGGCGACGCCGATGATCGTCGAGACGCCCCAGCCGCGGTGGCAGCACTCCAGCGCCTGGCGCATCACGTCGACGTTGCCGATGCATTCGAAAGAATAATCCGCTCCGCCGTCGGTCAGATCGATCAGATGCGCTACCAGATCGCCTGACATATCCTTCGGGTTGACGAAATCGGTGAGTCCGAACTTTCGCGCCAGCGTCTCGCGCCGCGGGTTCACATCGACGCCGATGATGCGATTGGCGCGCGCCATGCGCGCGCCCTGGACGACGTTGAGGCCGATGCCGCCGAGCCCGAAGACGACCACGTTCGATCCCGGCTCGACCTTCGCCGTGTTGAGCGCGGCGCCGATGCCGGTCGTGACGCCGCAGCCGATGTAGCAGACCTTGTCGAACGGCGCGTCTTCTCTGATTTTCGCGACGGCGATCTCCGGCAGCACGGTGAAATTAGCGAACGTCGAGCAGCCCATGTAATGGTGCAGCTTCTCGCCGCGGAGCGAAAAGCGGCTTGTGCCGTCGGGCATGACGCCCTTGCCCTGCGTCGCGCGGATCGCCGTGCAGAGATTGGTCTTCCGCGAGAGGCACGCCTTGCACGCGCGGCACTCGGGAATATAGAGCGGAATCACGTGGTCGCCTTTCGCGACCGACGTCACGCCGCGCCCGACGTCCACGACGATGCCCGCGCCTTCGTGGCCGAGGATCAACGGGAATAACCCCTCGGGATCGGCGCCCGAGCGCGTGAACTCATCCGTGTGGCAGACGCCGGTCGCCTTGATCTCGACCATCACCTCGCCGTCTTTCGGCCCTTCGAGATCCACCGTTTCGATGGCGAGAGGCTTGCCGGCGGCGAACGCGATGGCCGCTTTGACTTTCATGCGCGCTCCTTTAGCATCATCTGTATTAAATAAGGCGCATCGCTGCAACAATCGTTGACGGGCTCTATAAACGCTGCTATGGCTCGCCGTATGAAGCGCTATGAGTGCTTGAAAGAAATCGCCGGGACGGTCGGTGATGCGCTCGTAGTCGTCTGCGTCGGCGGGACGTCGTCGGAGTGGAATGCCTATCGCCCGAGCGACGGCAATCTCCGCTGCTGGACGCTCGGTCTTACTTCATCGATCGCGCTCGGCATGGCGCTCGGGCTGCCGCATCGACGCGTCATCGCCCTCGACGGCGACGGCTCGCTGCTAATGAACCTCTGCGGCCTGCCGACGATCATGCGGAAAAAACCGAAAAACTTGATTCATGTCGTCTTCGACAACGGCGTCTACGAATCCTCCGGCGGGACCAAGACGGCGACGGCCGAAGGCGTCGATTTCGTCGCCGTCGCCAAAGGCGTCGGCATTCAGAACGCTTTCGGCGCCGACAGCGTCGATGATTTCAAAAAGCTCTTCGCCGAGGCGATGGGGCGCCAGGAGCATACCTTCATTTGCGCGCGCGTCGAGCCCGGCAGGGGAGAGGTGCCGCCGTGGCCGTGGCCCGACGTCGAAAACAAATACCGGTTTACGCGGCACATCGAGCAGACCGAGGGCATCCCCATTCTACAGGCGCGCATTCCCGGAAGCTGGAAAAAAAGCTGATGCGAAATTATTTTTGCGCGCTGACGCTCGCGGCGATGTTGCTCGATGGCTTTGCCGCGGCGCAGGAAAAGAAACCCGTGCCGCTCACAGTGAGCTATCCATCGATCAGCGGCGCGCAGGCGGTGCTCTGGATCGCCAAAGAGACCGGCATCTTTCGCAAAAACGGTCTCGAAACCGACCTCGTCTACGTCACCGGCGGCCCGC
The DNA here is from genome assembly GCA_035495775.1 of Verrucomicrobiia bacterium. Classification (GTDB taxonomy): domain Bacteria; phylum Desulfobacterota; class Binatia; order UBA9968; family UBA9968; genus JAJPJQ01. The sequence goes on from DATJFG010000082.1 coordinate 52,376, forward strand.
GCTCGATGGCGGCGCTCCTCTCGGGACAGCTGCAGGTGATCGGCACGGGCGGCAACGCGCTGGTCGCGGCCAACCTGAACGGCGCGAAAGACGCCGTATTGATCGCGACGACTTACAACACGCTGGTCTTTTCGCTCATGACGAAGCCGGAGCTGAAGGATCCCAAAGATCTCAAAGGCAAGCGCTTCGGCGTAACGACCGCGGGAAGCCTCTCGGACTTCACGCTGCGCACGATTCTCAAGCGCTCGGGACTCGATCCCGTGCGCGACGTTGCCGTGCGCGCGATGGGCGGCTATCCGGAAATTCTCGCCGGCATGAAATCGGGACAGCTTGAAGGCGGGGTGTTTTCGCCGCCGGCGAACATCACGGCGCAGACGCTCGGCTTTCGCGAGTTCATGGACGCCGGCGCGACGGGCCTGGAGTACGCCAGCACGTGCTACGGCACGACGCGGCGCTTTATCCGCGAGCGGCGCGAGACGGTGGCGCAGTTCATCCGCTCGCTGGCAGAGGCGATCCATCGGTTCAAAACCGACAAGGCGCTCGCGCTGAAGATCATCCAGCAATACACCAAAACGCGCGATCCCGACGTGCTGGAGGAGACCTACCGCGTCTACGCGATCAAATACCTGCCGCGCGCTCCGTATCCGACGGTAAACGGCGTGCGCGCGATTCTCGACTCTTTCGAATCGACGATGCCGGACGCTAAAAACGCCGATGCCGAAAGTTTAATCGACGGGAGCTTCGTTCAGGAGCTCGACAAGACCGGCTGGATCGCCAGGCTCTACCAGTGATTGACATGGACGCCAAAGCAAGCGCCGCCGCCGTTTTGAACGGCATGAAAAAGGCCGGGATCAACCTGATCGCGAGCCTGCCGGATATCAACTGCCTTGACCTCATCGACGCGCTAGAGCGCGACGGCGAGATCATTCATGTTCCGCTCTGCCGCGAGGAGGAGGGCGTCGGCATCTGCGCCGGCGCGCGGCTGGTGGGCAAGAAGCCGGCGCTGCTGATGCAGAACGCCGGCCTTCTCAACAGCTGCAACGGCATCGTCACGACCGGCATCCAGCTCGAGCTGCCGATCCTTCTCGTCGTCTATTATGCCGGCGACATTGGCGACCGTGGCTTCGCGCGCGTCGGAACCGCGACCGTCCCGGTGCTCGATGCACTCGGCGTCCGCCATTACCTCCTCCGGGACGCCGAAGCGATCGACTGGACATTCAAGAACGCGTGGATCTTGGCCGAGGATTCGAGCCGCCCGGTCGCCGTTCTGCTGACGAAAGACGTCCTCGGGACCCGGTCCTGAGCCGCGCTTCGACGCCGCTTCGCAAAAACCATTCAGTCATCCTACAATTGGAACGGCATGACACGCGCCGGCCATTCTGGCTGCGCGCAACGCGCCGCTCCTCGCCGCCTCCGCGGGCCTTCGCGCGGGCGCACTCGCAGCCGTGAGATTCAGTGCACCTTGATCCTGAGCAGCTTCGCCTTGCACTCGCTGCAGAGCTCGCCAATATCGGGCTGCATCTCCAATTGCAGGTAGTCGTCGATCGGCCACCGCGAGCAGTCCTCCGCAAAATGCCAGATATTGCTGTCCGGCGCTTTGCGGTAGATCGATTCGGTCTCCTCGCGGAGATCGACGCGGTGGAGATAGGTCTGGTCGCGATCGGCCGGGCCGGAGCCGATGTGGAGCTGAGTGCAGCAGTAGGGACAGAAGGTGACGAGCGGCGAGGAAAAGACATTGTCCAATTCCAGGTGGCGAAGCGTGAATTTCCGCTGGCATTGATAGCAGCGGATCGCGATCGACCATTGTGTGCGTCTCGCCATAGAGCTCCGACAATTACTTCCGCGCGCGCGCCGCTTTGACTTCCCTCCGCCGCGCGTGCAGTACCGGCTCGGTATAGCCGTTCGGCGCCGCGTGGCCTTTGAAGACGAGGTCGAGCGCCGCCTGAAAGGCGATGCTTTGATCGTAATCCGGGGCCATGTTGCGATAGGCGCGGTCGCCGGCGTTTTGCCGGTCGACGACCTTCGCCATGCGCCGGAAGGTCTCGAGCACCTGCTCTCGAGTGACGATGCCGTATTTGAGCCAGTTGGCGATGTGCTGGCTCGAGATGCGGAGCGTCGCGCGGTCTTCCATCAGCGCCACATCCCGGATGTTCGGCACCTTCGAGCAGCCGACGCCCTGATCGACCCAGCGGACCACGTAGCCGAGAATTCCCTGCGCGTTGTTGTCGAGCTCGCGCTGGACTTCGTCGGATTTTAAGTCGCGATCGAGCTGCGGCGGCGTGAGGATGTCCTCGAGCTTGGCGCGGCCGCGACCGGCGAGCTCCGCCTGGCGTTTGGCAACGCTCACATAATGGTAATGGAGCGCGTGCAGCGTCGCGGCGGTGGGCGACGGCACCCACGCGGTGTTCGCGCCCGCTTCCGGATGGGCGATCTTGGTCTTCACCATATCGCGCATCTCGTCGGGCATGGTCCACATCCCCTTGCCGATCTGCGCCTTGCCGGGCAGCCCGGTCTCGATGCCGATATCGACGTTCCAGTTCTCGTACGCCTTGATCCACGGCTCGGCCTTGATCTCTTCTTTGGGCAGCATCGGCCCGAGCTCCATGCTCGTATGGATCTCGTCGCCGGTGCGGTCGAGGAATCCGGTGTTGATGAAGACGACGCGCTCCTTGGCCGCGCGGATCGATTCTTTCAAGTTGACCGTGGTGCGCCGTTCCTCGTCCATGATGCCGATCTTGATCGTGTTTGGCCTGAGGCCGAGCGCCTGCTCCACGCGCGCGAAGAGCTCGACGGTCGCGGCGACCTCCTCCGGCCCGTGGAGCTTGGGTTTGACGATATAGACGTTGCCGGCGCGGCTGTTCGCCTTTTTTCCGCGCAGGTCGTGGAGCGCCGCGAGCGCGGTCATCATCGCGTCGAGAAATCCTTCGGGGATCTCTTCGCCGCTCTCGGTCGTCACCGCGTCGGTATACATGTGAATGCCGACGTTGCGCACGAGGAGCAGACTGCGGCCGGGCAGCGTCAATTTTTTCCCGTCTGGGGTCGTGAATATCTTGTCGGGATTTAAGCGGCGCTGAATGGGCGTGCCGTTTTTATCGAAGGCGGCCTCGAGCGTTCCTTTCATGATGCCGGTCCAATTACGGTAAACTTGGTTCTTGTCCTCCGCGTCGACCGCCGCGACGGCGTCCTCGCAGTCCTCGATGGTCGTGATCGCAGCCTCGATGACGACGTCCTTGACGCCCGCCGGATGCATCCTGCCGATCGGATGACTGCGGTCGATCTGAATCTCGATGTGGGAATGATTGTTGCGGAGCAGAACCGCGGAAATCTCGCCGGTCTTTTCTTGATACCCCGCAAATTTCTCGGGCTCCGCAAGACTCGAGCTGGCGCCATCTTTGAGCTCCACTGCCAGGCGTTTTTTGCCGCCCTGCTCTTCGACGAAAAAGCGCTTGACATCGGAGAAGCTGCCGCGCGCGAGAGCGACCGTCCTGTCCAGGAACTCCTCGCAATAGGCGATCACCTTGGCGCCGCGGCGGGGATTGTACGATTCACCCTTTTCCGCGCCACCCTCTTCGGGGATGACATTGGTGCCGTAGAGCGCGTCGTACAGGCTGCCCCAGCGGGCGTTCGCGGCGTTGAGCGCGTAGCGGGCATTGTCGAGCGGCACGACGAGCTGCGCCCCGGCGATCTCGGAAATCTCGGGATCGACGTTCGCCGTCGTGACTTTGAAATCGCCCCCTTCGGGAAGAAGATAGCCGATGTCCTTTAAAAACTCGGTGTATTCGCCGCGATTGAAGGGCCGGCTTCTGCGCGCCGCATGCCAGCGGTCGATCTCCGCCTGCAGCGCGTGGCGCCGTTCGAGCAGGCGGCGGTTTTTCGGCGCGAGTTCCTTGACGATCCCACCCAGCGCGCGCCATACGGTGTCAGGGTCCACGCCCGTGCCCGGCGCGATCTCGTCGCGCACGAGGCTATAGAGCTTTGAGCTTATTTTGAGTCCGCCGGCGGCGACAGTCTCCATGGGCGTCTCCCTTTACGCGTGATCATAAAGAGCCCGACGAGGGATGGCAAGGCGCTCGCCGGCGGAACTCGCGAGACAATTTTTTTCTTGACGGTTTGAAACAAGTTTATGTAGACTCCGGCTGCATGAGATCGATGTTGCCGATGGCGCTGTGTCTGATCGCGGCGCTGGCGGCGGGTTGTAACGGGCATTTCTTCGCATCTGGCTCCGCTCCCTCGGATTTTCCTTCCATCGCCGATACGACGCCGGCCGCAAACCGTCCGGAAAAGCATGTAGAGGCTCCGCCGCAGACTGCCGTGGCCTGCGAGAGAAAGGAATGCCCGCAGCCGAGCGCACCGGTGGAGACCGCCGTCAAGGCAAAGCCCGCTTTGGTGCCACGGCCGCGCGGCGAGGTGCCTCCGAGCGTGGGGCGGCGATTGGACCGTCTGCTCGCGCGTGATGAATTGGAAAAGCTCGCCGCCGCGCACGTCCTGCTCGATGTCCCCGACCGCATGACGGCGGGGACGAGGAGCAGGGTCGAGGTCCGGCTTTCCGACGAGCTGCGCGGTGAATTCGTCAAGAATCTCCAGGATCTCGGTCTGGCGAATGCGGAAGAAATCGCATCGGCAAGCTCTTTCAGAGTGCAGCTCTCCGGCGATAGTTTCCAGATCGATGCGCCCGCCGACGAGGAACAGAGCATCGGCGCGGGCACGGCGGCGTGGTCGTGGGACGTCGCGCCGATTAAAACGGGAGTTCAGTTGCTGGCGGTGACGCTTGCGGCGAGGGTGCGAGTGCCCGGCGGCGGAGCCGAAGAAAGACAGATGCCGCCGATTACGCGGAAGATCACCGTCGAATCTCACTCGGCCTCGCAGACGCCGCTCGCGCCGGAGAACCGCTGGCTCTGGTTCACCGGAGCGCTGTTGTTGCTTGTCGCCGCGACCGCCGGGGGCGTCGTTGTCGGCCGGCGGCAACGAAAGTGACATGCAGGCGTCCTCGAGCTCGCTGAACCCGCCTCCTTGCCGCGCTTGACGCTGCTTTCCGTCTGACGATAGAGTTCGCTCATGCTTCTTCGGCGCATCGCTTTGGTCATCGCCGCGCTTTGTCTGGCGCCATGTGCCGGAGCGCAGGAGAAGGTCCGCGTCACCTACGCCAACAACTCGCTCACATTCCTGACCGCTTTCATCGCCAAGGACCGCGGCTTCTTCGCTCGTAACGGTCTCAATGCCGAGTTGATCCAGGCGCGGCCGGCGGTCAACATCGCGGCGCTGCTGAGCGGCGATGTCGACTATGTCGAGGTGTTCGGCTCGGCCATCCGCTCGGCGGCGAAAGGCGCTCCGATCCGAGCTTTCTCGAACAGCATCAAGGCGCCGTTTTTCAGTCTCATCGCGCAGCCCTCGATCAAAAGCATCAAAGATCTCAAAGGCCGGGTGATCGGCGTTACCAGCATCGGCGGCACGAACCAGATCAGCGGGCGGCTGCTCTTTCAGCATTTCGGCGTCGATCCCGACAAGGAGCTCAAGTTTCTCGCCATCGGCGAGGAGAAGTTCCTCGTCGAGGCCTTCAAGGCGAAGCGCGTGGACGCGATCCTCGTCGCGCCGCCGTTTTCGATCATGATGAAGCGCGAGGGGTATTCCGTGCTCGCGAATGCGGCCGACGTCGTCGCGTTTCCTCTGGCGGGGCTCTCGACGACGGTGGACAAGATCCGGCAGAATCGCTCGCAGGTGAAGCGCGTGCTCAAGTCCGAGATCGAGGCGCTCAAGTACCTACGCGATGATGCCGCCGGTGCGACGGATATCATGCGGCGGCGCTTCGCGATGGACGATGCGCTGGCGCGCGACGCCTACAGCGTCGTCGTCAACGCGTTCAGCCGCGATGCCCGGATTCCGGTCGACGCGGTCGAAAACGTGCTCAACCTGGAGAAAAAAGAGGGGCTCATCCCCGCAAGCGTCACCGTCGATCAGGTGACGGATCGATCGATCGCGGAAGAGGTTTTGAAAGAGATGGTGCGCTAGGCGTCCACGACGAAATCGAAGCGTCCCGTCCTGCCTCCGGCTTCGCTCAAGTCCAGCAGCAGCTTCGGATTGAATATCCCGTCGCGCCTGTTTTCCGGCTCGCCGGGAAAATAGAGCTGCGTGGTCAGCAGCGAACGGTGCGGCGCTTGCACGCGCACGTGAAAGTGACGCGTGCGGCCCGGATAAAGTCCCGGCACGATCGTCTCTAACCGATATTTCCCGTCGGCATCGGTGAACTGGTGTCCGCGGAGGCGATAGCCTTCGTTGTCATAATGACCGCTCGCGTCAGCCTGCCAAAAATCGACCAGGGCTCCGGCTACCGGCTGGCAGCGCGTAGACCGCACGATGCCTTCTAGCACGATGGGCGTTCCTTGCACGCCGGCTTCACGCAGCGACCGGCGCTCGGGCGAGCGCGGCTTGAAAAACGGTCCCGGCGTCTGCTCCGGCGTCTCGACCCCGTTCGCGCATGCCGGCGTCGGGTCTAAGGCCGCGGCAAACGCCTTGGCGAAATACCACAGCAGCGGCGCCGTAGCCACAGCCGCGAGAAACCAGCGGCGCGTGAGCCCTTTGGCCTTCACGCTTCACTTTGGCATTCTCCCGCGGTCATTTAAAGACCAGCGTCGATATCGATCGAGTAAATACCCGGGTTCCCGTCCGCGAGCAGCCGCCTATATTGAAAGCAGAAGCTCTTTCGTCATTTCACATATCTCACAGGAGGGATCGTTATGGCTCGGTGCGAACTTTGCGGCAACGATTACGACAAGGCGTTCGAGATCAGCATGGGCGGCAAGCGCCATGTATTCGACAGCTTCGAATGCGCGGCGCAGGCACTTGCGCCGACCTGCGCGCACTGCGGTTGTAGAATTCTCGGCCACGGTGTCGAGGCGCGCGGCGCGATGTTTTGCTGCGCCCACTGCGCCGGCGCGAAGGGCGTTCACGGCGTCGCCGACCGCGCCTGACTTCCGCGGCCTACATCTGACCGCGTGCGGTGCGCACCTGGACATTCGCCCGCTCGCGGAATAAATCATCCCTGGGTCAATAGGTATGAAGGCGATCCGCATCCACCGCTTCGGCGCGGGTGAAGACGTTCTGGAATACGAGGAAGTGCCGGAGCCAAGTCCAGCTCCCGGCGAGCTGCTGATCAAAATCGAGGCCGCGGCGCTCAACCGCGCGGATCTCGGTCTCAGGCGCGGCACGTATCGCGTCGCGGCCGGAGATCTGCCGATCATTCCCGGGCGGGAGTTCGCCGGGCGCGTCGAGGCGCTGGGGGCCGGTGTCGCCGGCTTCGAAATCGGCGCGCGGGTCGTCGCCTATCCCGGCAAAGGCGGCTATGCCGAGTACGGCGTGACCCAAGCCGCGCTGGCGCGCCCGTTGCCGGACGGCATCGACCCGGCGGCCGCGGCATCGGTGCCGACCGTTTGCCTCACCGCCTGGTTCGCGCTTCTCGAAGACGGCGCTCTCAAAACCGGTGAGCAGGTGCTGATCCAAGCCGGCAGCAGCGGCGTCGGTCACGTCGCTGTCCAGATTGCGAATATTTTAGGCGCGGCGGGCGTTTTCACGACCGCCGGCGGCGCGCGGAAATGCGCGCGGCTCCGCGAGCTCGGCGCGGATGAGGCGATCGACTACACGAGATCGGATTTTCGCCAGGAGGTCTTGAAGCACACCTCGGGGCGAGGAGTCGACGTCGCTCTCGAAATGCTCGGCGGTGATGTGTATACGAAAAGCCTGGAAGTTTTGGCCGCCGGCGGACGGCTCGTATCGATCGGCGGCGCTATCGGTCCGATTCCCGAGAAGCCGCCGGAGCTTTCCGAGGGCCGCAAGGCGACGCGTTTTTCGATCACGAATTATCTCAACGCCCACCCGGAGGAGTTCAAACGGCTCGATACGTTTTTTGACATCGTCCGCCAGCATAAGCTTCGAATCGTGGTCGACCGGACGTTCCCTCTCGCAGAGGCGAGGGCGGCGCAGCGTTACCTCGAAGGACGCGATCACTTCGGCAAAGTCGTTCTCGTCATGTCTTAGCGGCGCTCATACGCGATCTTTTTCGCTCGTTTCGAAAATTATCTTGTCAGGGCGCGCGTTATCGCGTAAAATCGGCCTCGAAATTCGTTTCGAGGAGGATTTTTCAATGTCGAGACGTGCGATCGTCGCTTTTCTCGCCCTTTTCTTTGTTTGCCAGGCAGTGCTTCCCGCCGTCGGCGGCGCCCAGGCACGCCGCGTTCATAGCGCCGTCCAGAAAGTCGTCGAAGACAACCAGACCCCGTACGTCGCGGCGCTCCTCATGGAGGCCAAGACCGGCCAGATTCTCTTCGAGCAGGATATTCACAAGCCGTGGCCGCCGGCGTCGCTCACGAAGATGATGCTCATGCTGCTCGTCATGGAGAAGGTCAAGCAGGGGGCGATTAAGCTCGACGATCCGATCGACGTCTCGGCGCGCGCGAGCAAGATGGGCGGCTCGCAGGTTTACCTCAAGCAGGGCGAGCGGTTCACGCTCGAAGAGATGATGAAGGGGATCGTCATCCATTCGGCGAACGACGCCTCCGAGGCGGTGGCTGAGAAACTCGCCGGCGACGCCGACGCCTTCGTCGTGATGATGAACCAGCGCGCCCAGGAGCTCGGCCTCAAAGACACGAAATACTTCAACGCCCACGGCCTGCCGCCGGACAAAACGCAGCAGTCCGACTTGACGAGCGCCTACGATACGGCCCTGCTCGCGCGCGAGCTGGTGAAGTACCCGGATATTTTGCGCTGGTCCTCGACGGCGAAGGATACGTTCCGCGACGGCAAATTCGTGCTCGAGAACACCAACCACCTGATCGGCAAGTTTCCCGGCGCCGACGGGCTCAAGACCGGTTCCTATCATGAGGCGGGCTTCAATCTCGCTGCGACGGCGGAGCGCGACGGCATGCGGCTCATCTCGGTGACGCTCGGGTCGCCGAACAACAAGATCCGCTTCCGCGAGGGGGCGCGACTCCTGACGATGGGATTCAGCGAATACAAGATGCTGACGGTTTTGAAGCCCGGCGAAGCGGTGCAGCAGGAGGTGCGGATCAAGGGCGGACAGGTGAAAACCATCCATGCGGTCGCCGGCGGGCCGGCGCAGATTCTCGTCAAGCGGGTCGACGAGAAGGCGGTCAAATCGACGATCCAGCTCGCGAGCCCGGTCTGGGCGCCGCTTAAGAAGGGCGATAAGCTGGGCGAGATGACGGTGACGCTCGGCGACAAGCCGATCGGCAAAGTGACGCTCATCTCCAACGAGGACATCGCGCAGGCGAACATCATCCGCCGGCTGTGGGATCGGTTCTTCTAGCGCTGAAATAATTTCTGACAAAGGCCCTTCCGCGCGATGCGGAGGGGCCTTTTTTTATGGCTTGACGCGCCGCGGCGGATTTAGTCTACTTTCTACCGGCGCGTCATGCTCAACTTCTTGCAGCCGAACCACCCGTGGGCCTTCCACATCCTGCGGCTCGCCGCCGAGGCCGGGCAGGGCGGCGGCGACATTTTCGATATCGCGCGGCTTGCCGCGCGACTCGAGCCGGACGACCGGCCCGGCTGGGAGCGCGGCTGGCTCGAGCTGGCGGAAAAAATCGAGGCGGAGGCGAAGCGGGCGCTCGCCGCCGGCCACCCGCAAAGCGCGATCGCCCATTTCTTTTCCGCCAATCAATACTACCGCATGTCCGATGTTTTCCTGACGGCGGCGGAGATGGAGCGGAAGCGGCAGCGCTTCTTGAAAGCGCAGGAAAATTTCCGCGCCGCGGCGGGTCTTTCGCTTCCGCCGATCGAAGTCATCCGCGTCCGCTCGGGCGGCGAGGAATACGACGGCTACCTCTGCCATCCGGATCATCCGAAGCCGGGCAAGTGGCCGGCGATCCTGTTCCTCGGCGGCGCGGATGCTTACGCCGAGGAGATCTATTTCGGCGCGCGGCCGATGCTCGCGCGCGGCTGGGCGGTGCTGCTCGCCGATACGCCCGGGCGCGGATCGTCGCATTACGTAAAAAATATTCCAACCCGGCCGGACTACGAAGTGCCGGCCAAGGCGTGCATCGACTATCTCGCCGCGCGCCCCGAGGTCGATCCCGATCGCATCGCGGTCATGGGGATCAGCATGGCGGGCTACTATGCGCCGCGCGCCGCAGCGTTCGAACAACGCGTCAAGGCGCTCGTCTGCTGGTCGGGCTGCTACAGCATCCTCGACGATCTCTACCTCTTCTGTCCGGCGCTTCAGCCGACGCTCAGGCGCATTCTCGGCGGCGTCGACGACGCGGAGGCGCGCGAGCGGCTGAAGCATTTCACGATGCAAGGAGCGGCGGAAAAAATAAAATGTCCGACGCTGATCACGCATGGCGGCGCGGATCGGCTCATGCGCGTCGAAGGGGCGAGGCGGCTGTTCGCCGAGCTCGGCAGCGCGGATAAGACACTCAAGATTTACGACGATCCGCGCGCGGGCGGGACGATTCACTGCAGCCACGATGACTGGGCGCACAATATTCCTTACATGCTCGACTGGCTGGAGGAGCGCTTATGACGAGGATGCGGAAAAGGGCGCACGGGGAGCCGCGGACTGCGGCGATTTTCTTCGCTGTCGCGATCGCGTTGCTCACGGCGCATGCGTCGGTTTCAGCGGCGCCTTTCAAGATGGCGGTCGGCTACAGCGGCTTGAGCGCGGATCAGCTCGTCATGTGGGTCGCGAAGGATACGGGCATCTTCGCGAAGAACGATCTCGACGTGCAGCTCGTCTATTTCACCGGCGGCACGACCTCGGTCATGGCGATGGTCTCGGGCGACGCGCCGATGGTCCAGGCTTCGGGCCCCGGCATCATCAGCGCTTCGCTCGCGGGCGCCGACGCCGTCTATGTCGTCGGCGGCATCGTGACGCTCGACTACTGGCTCATGACGCTGCCGGAGATCAAAACTCCGGAACAGCTCAAGGGCGGCGCGGTCGCGATCGCGCGCTTCGGCGGCGCGGCCGATTTCGTCGTGCGCTTCGCGCTCGCCAAGCTCGGCCTCAATCCACAGAAGGACGTGACCATCGTCCAGACCGGCAGCACGCCCGAGCGCCTCGCCGCGCTCGAGAGCCGCCGCGTGCAGGGGACGGTGCTCGTCTCGCCGATGACGTTTGTCGCGCAGAAGAAAGGCTATCATCTGATGGCGGACGTCGCCGCGCAGGGGCTCGCCTATCAGCATCAAGGCGGGGCGACGACGCGGCGCTTCATCCGCCAGCACCCCGAGGTGGTGAGAAATTTCGTCAAGTCTTACATCGAAACGGTGCATCGGATGAAGACCGACCGGCAGGGCGGCATGAAGATTCTCGCGAAGCACCTCAATATCGAAGAGCGCGACGTGCTCGAGAAGACTTATGTCAGCTCGATCGCCGACAGCAAGCTGCCGCCGAAGCAGTATCCAACCTTCGCGGGACTCCAGACGATCCTCGATCAGCTCGGCGAGAAGGATCCGAAGGCGCGCACAGCGAAGCCGCAGGATTTCGTGGACAACCGATTCATCGAGGAGTTCGATAAAAGCGGCTTCATCGACAAACTCTATGGGAAGAAACTTTAGGAATCCAAGGAGGTCGTATGGCTGACGCTTTGCTCGGACAACGCGACGGCGATATCACGACGCTGACGCTCAATCGCCCGGACATAAACAACCGTTTAAGCGATGCGACGATCGGCGAGCTGGCCGATCGCATCGACAAGGCCGCCCAAGAGGCGCGGCTCATCGTTCTAAAAGCTGCGGGTGAAGATTTCTGTCTCGGCCGCGAGGCGATGGGGCAGCGCCGGCCTCAGACAGAGGCCTATGATTTCCGCGCCGCCAGCGAGGTGATCTTCAACTGCTACGACGCGTTTCGCCGCTCCAAGGCGCCGATCCTCGGTATCGTGCAGGGCCGCGCCGCGGGCTTCGGCTGCGCCCTGGCGGCGCTCTGCGATATCACGCTGGCGAGCGACAAGGCGCGCTTTCAAGTGCCCGAGATGGGGCACAACATTATGCCGACGATCGCGATGTCGGCGCTGATCGACCGCGTGCCGCGGAAATCGCTGCTGTATCTCGTTTATTCGACCGAGGAGATCGGCGCGCGTGAGGCGCTTGCCGCCGGGCTCGCGAGCACCGTCGTGGCGCACGGCGCGCTGGAAGGCGCGGCGAAGGATTTGATCGATCGATTAAAAAAATATCCGTTGCCGGCGGTGCTCGCCGTCAAGGAATACGCCCGCTTCGCCTACGGCATGGACACCGCCGCGGCGAACGACTTCGCCAAAAACGTGCACGCGACGATCAATACGTCTTCGAAGATGCGGGGAAGCTGATTGGAAACGGCGGTTCGAACCGCCGTGCGATTATTTCACCGGCTCGGTCCCTATCCACTTGCCGATGTCGACGACGATTCCTTCCGGTCCCTGATACTTCGCCTCGTAGTGCGCTGCGCTCCCGAGCTCGATCGTGGCGATCTTCTTCGCGCCCACGCTTTCGAGAATGCGCCCGGCCTGATCGTCGTTCTCGACCGAGAAGCCGATGTGGTCGATGCCCTGGTGCTCGTCGGCGATTCCGCGGAGCGGCAGCACGGTGATGTTGATGGTCCCGTCGGAGAGATCGATCGCGCGGTTCTTGCGCTTCTGGGTGATTTGCATACCCAGCGCCTCGACGAAAAAGTTCGCCATCTTCTCGACGTCGGCCGCGCGATAAGCGATGTGACGGATTTTACCCACGGAGCACCCCCTTTGAATGGATGAATTCTAGGCGGAGCGCGGAAGGGTGTCAAGGACGGGGTTGACGCTGCTCGTACCGTTCGAATAGAGTTTCCTAGGGGGAAAACGCCATGAAGCGCAGCACGGATCGCATCCTTACGACGCACGCGGGGAGCCTGCCGCTGCCGCCGGATCTGAAGGAAATGCTGGTGGCGAAAAATAACGGGCAGCCCTACGATAAAGAGGCGCTCGCCAAGCGCGTCAAGAGCGCGGTCGCCGAGGCGGTGAAAAAGCAGCTCGACTGCGGCCTCGACATCATCAACGACGGCGAATTGGGCAAGCCCAACTTCTCCCGCTACACCCGCGAGCGCCTGTCGGGCTTCGTCGAGCGGCCGGCGCGCGCCGACGAGCGGCCGTCGACGATTTACGGCCGGGACCTGAAGGAATTTGCGGAGTATTTCCAAAAACGCACCACGACGATGCGGGGCGAGAACGTCTGGCGCGTGTTCTGCAACGGGCCGCTCAAGTACATCGGCCACGACGCGGTCAAGGCCGACATCGAGACCTTCCGCGAGGCGCTGAAGGGCCAAAAATACGAAGAGGCGTTTCTCCCCGCCGTCGCCCCCGGGACGCTCGAGCATTGGCTCAAGAACGATTACTACAAGACCGACGAGGAGTATCTCTTCGCGCTCGCGGAGGCGATGCGCGAAGAATACAAGGCGATCGTCGATTCCGGCTTTCTCCTGCAGATCGACAATCCCGACCTGCCCGACGCTTGGCAGATCTATCCCGAGATGAGCGTGGCCGACTATCGCAAGTACGCCGGCATGCGCGTCGATGCCCTCAACCACGCGCTGCGTGATCTGCCGCCGGATCGTATTCGCTTCCATACCTGCTGGGGCAGCTATCACGGGCCGCACAAATACGATATCCCGCTTCGCGATATCGTCGATCTCATCTTGAAAGTCCGCGCGAACACCTATTCAATCGAGGCGGCCAACGTGCGCCACGAGCACGAGTGGCGCGTCTGGGAAGAGGTGAAGCTCCCCGAAGGCAAAGTGCTCGTTCCGGGCGTCGTCGGACACGCGACCGACATCGTTGAGCATCCGCGGCTCATCGCCGACCGCTTGATCCGCTACGCGAAGATCGTCGGGCGCGAAAACGTCATGGGCGGAACGGACTGCGGCTTGGGGCCGCGTGTCGGACACGCGAACATCGCCTGGGCGAAATTCGAGGCGATGGCGGAAGGCGCGCGCATCGCGACGAGAGAGTTGTGGGGAAAGTAAGAAAGACTCAAGCATCTAAACATGAGCGATGGCGCAAAAATCGTGGTGGATCGGGCGAGCAAGCTCTTCCTCGAGGGCACCGTCGTCGCCTTTCGTAACGTCGAGCTCAGCGTCCGGCCGGACGAGATCCTTTGCATCGTCGGCCCTTCCGGCTGCGGCAAGACGACGCTGCTCCGCTGCATCGGTGGGCTGGTCGCGCCGACCTCCGGCCGCGTGCTCATCGACGGAGCGGCGGTCGACCGGCCGCGGCCAGGCGTCGCGATCGTATTCCAGCACTTCGGCCTTTTGCCGTGGAAGACGGTCGCCGCGAACGTCGCCTTCGGCCTCAAGGTCGCGGGGGCGCCGCGGGGCGAGATTTCCGAACGCGCGGATCATTATATCAAGCTCGTCGGCCTCGCCGGCTTCGAGAGCCATTATCCTTATCAATTGAGCGGCGGCATGCAGCAGCGCGTCGGACTGGCGCGCGCGCTCGCCACCCATCCCGAAGTGCTCTTGATGGACGAGCCGTTTGCCTCCGTCGACGCGCAGACCCGCGAGGTGCTCCAGGAGGAGCTGCTCGAGCTGCACGAGCGCGAGCGCAAGACGATGATTTTCATCACGCATTCGATCGACGAGGCGCTCGTCCTCGGCGACCGCGTTGCGGTCATGGCGACGCATCCCGGACGCGTCAAAGAGGTTTTGACGGTCGGATTTTCCCGGCCGCGCGATCCCGCCGCGGTGCGCGCCGAGACCCGCTATGCCGAGATGAGAAATCATATATGGAGCGAGCTCCGCCCCGCGGCGGTGGTGTGAGGCGATGAGCATCAGCAAGACCGACGAGCGAATCGCGCTTGGCGCCGTCCCGGCGGCGGATCAGGAATTGATGCGCGAGCAGGAGGCGGCGCGGCTCCGCGCCGCGGCGCTCCAGCGCCGCGCCGCGCTCGGCCGCGCGGCGATCCGGCTCGCCTCGCTCATAATCGTGCTCGGTGGCTGGGAGTACTTCGGCCGGCAGACCAATCCGGTCTTATTCACCTATCCCACGGCGATCGCCAACGCCGCCGTCAAAATGATCGCGAGCGGGGAGTTGTGGAAGTATCTCTGGCAGAGCCTGATCGTGCTCTTCATCGGCCTCGGCCTCGCAGCCGTCTTCGGGATCGCGCTCGGGCTCATCATGGCGCGCTTCCGCGTGGTCGACATCGCCCTCGACACCTACATCACGGCGCTCTATTCGATTCCATCGGTCGCGCTGGTGCCGGTGCTGGTCCTCTGGTTCGGTTTCGAAGCCACGGCGAAGACCGCCGTTGTGTTTCTCTTCACGTTTTTTCCGATCGTCATCAATACCTATCAGGGCGTTAAAAACGTCGACGAGCGGCTGCTAGAAGTCGGGCGCGCTTTCCGCTGCGGCGAGCGCGATCTCTGGATTCATATCGTGCTCCCGGCGGCGCTGCCGTTCATCGTCGCGGGCTTAAGGCTCGCGATTGGGCGCGGCCTCATCGGCATGGTCCTCGCCGACCTCTACACCGCGATCACCGGCATCGGCTACCTGATCTCGCGCTATGCCAGCACGTACCGCATCGACGCGATGTTCGTGCCGATCGTAACGCTCGGCATTTTAGGCATCACCCTGACAGGCTTGCTGCGCTTCGTTGAGCGGCGCATCGCGCCGTGGGCGCACCAGGCGGGAAGGGAATGAAAAGGAGGATTTCATGAGTGTGAAAAACCTGCACCGCTCTTTGTGCACGGCGCTGTTGCTCGCCGGTGTAGCCACAAGTCTTGTCTTCGCCGCCGAGCCGGCGTGCAAGGAGATGCGCAAGGTGAAGCTCGGCGTCTCCGTATCGCCGCCGAACGTCGTGCACACGCCCGTTTACGTCGCGCGGGCGCTCGGCATTTTCGCGCGCCACTGCATCGACGCCGAGATCGTCGAGTTCGAGGGCGGCTCTTCGGCTGCGAATCTCGCCGCGGTGGTGCAGGGGCAGGCGCTCGCCTCGATCAATGCCACGGCGATCTCGCAGGGGCTCAAGGCGAAGCAATTTTGGGGTATGGCGCCGCGCGTGCCGCAGGCTTATATGGTTAGCGAGGACGTAAAGAGCGCGGCGGACCTGAAAGGCAAGCGGCTGAGCGCGGCCGGCGGCGGCGTTGGCAGCTATAACTGGTATATGGGGCGCGAGGTGTTGAAGACCGCTGGGCTTACCGTCGACGACGCCCAATTCGTCTCCTCGGCGACCGCCGGAAGGCTTCCGGGTCTCGTTGCCGGACAATTAAGCGGCGTGGCGCTCCATCCCGAAGATGTTTATCTGGCGCAAAAAGAGAAACCGGGTCTTCACGTCCTCGTAGAACTTGTGAAAGTGGTTCCGAAATATTTCTTCAACGCCTACGGCGCCGCCGACAGCATGCTTACGAAAGACCGTGTGATGATCCGCGATGTGGCGACGGCGCTCATTGAGACGAACCGGGCGATTTACACCCAAAAGGAAAAGGTGCTGCCAGTCATGGTGGAGGCGACTAAAAAATCTCCGGAGGCGGTCGCTTTCGCGTACGACTACCTCGTCAAGAACTGCGTCTGGTCTGTCAACACCGGCTTCTCCAAGGAGCGGACCGAATGGTCGATCCAGAACGGCATCGAGAACGGCGACATTCAGGCGGACAAAAGACCGTCGTACGAGCAGGTCGTCGATATCAAGCTCGGCGAAGAGGCTCTAAAGGCCGCCGGCGGGCCGAAGAAGATCGGCGCCTGCGCGGATTAAAAAAGGAGGTATTTATGCTCGCCACCCATCCGGATCCGACCGTCGATCACGTGCTGAAGACCTGGTCGCCGCGCATGGTCGTGCAGGGAATCGACTTTAACGATTTATTGACGACGACCGCGCGCATCCGCGCGTGGAGCGATTGGTGCCGCGAGTGGTCGGCGACCGCCGCGGGACACGAAGAGTTCGCGCGCGAGAACGAGGAGAAGGGCAATCGCGCCAGCGCGACCGACGCCTATCTCCTCGCGGCGATGAGCTATCATTTCGCGTGCAACAACTCTCCCGAAGATCTGGACCAGTACACTGCGGCGCACAAGAAGCGCGTCGAGTGCTACGCCAAGGCGGCGCCGTACATCGATCCGCCGGCCAAGCGGCACGAAGTCGCGTTCGATCTTTTCCGCCTGCCCGCCTATCTGCGCGTGCCGCGCAGCGTGAACAAACCGCCGGTGGTCGTGATCATCTCCGGCCTCGAATCGACGAAGGAGGAGGCCCGCACGATGGAGGATGTCTTCATCCGGCGCGGACTGGCGACGTTCACCTTCGACGGGCCGGGGCAGGGGGAAAGCTGGTTTCAGGGCGGCATCGTCGTCGATTTCGAGCGTGCGACCTCCGCGGTCATCGATTATCTGGAAAAACTGCCTGAAGTCGATGCCAAGCGCGTCGGCGTCTTCGGCCCCAGCATGGGCGGCTACTTGGGGCCGCGCTCGGCGGCGTGCGACGACCGCATCAAGGCCTGTACGCTCTCGGGCGGGATGTACGACAGGACGCGGTCGCTCAACCGCTTCGATGATCCCTTCGAGTTCGCGCGCATCGCGCACATCTGGAAAATCTACGACAAGCAGAAGCTCGCGGAGCTCCACCGCCGCTGCACGCTCGAAGGGCTCGCGCCCAAGATCCGCTGCCCGCTCCTGATCGTGCACGGGACCAAAGATTTCATTCCGCTCGAGCAGCCGCGGCGCATCTACGCCGAGGCGTCGGGTCCGAAGGAGATGGTCGTGCTCGAGGGCGGCAACCATGTCTGCAACAACATGCCATGGCGCTATCGGCCGCTCATTGCCGATTTCCTGGCGCGCCATCTCGGCGCGCGGGGAGCTTAGATCGCGTTCGAAGGAGACTCATATGCCTAAGCTGCGACATTTAGCGCTATACACGGCGGATCCCGAGGCGACGGCCGGCTTTTACTGCAAGGCATTCGACATGAAGGAAGTCGGCAGAACTAAGTCTTCCGTCGCCGACGGTGTTTTTATCAGCGACGGGACTTTGAATGTGGCCTGCTTGCGCTATAAGTCGCCGGAGATCGCGAGCGAGTACGGCAGCTCCCCTAAATTCGGCATGAGCCACTTTGGCTTCTGGGTCGAGGATATCGAGGGCACGCGGCGACACTTGAGAGAACTCGGCGCGCAATTTATCGACACGCGCGACCCCGTCGCGGCGCCCATGGGATTTTTCGAAGAAAAATGGAAAGGTCCCGACGGGACGACGATCGATATCACCGATCAGGGCTGGGTCGGCGCCGAACCGCCCAGAGCAAAATGATCTGCTTAGTTTAGCATTTGTGAAACCTTCCACGCTCCGCTTACTGTCAGCGGTCTGGGTGACAATCGGCATGCTTGGTCTCTCGCCGTGCGTCGGCCATACCGCCTCTCAGCCGGCCAAAGAAGCCGCGGCGTCGGCGGTCGAGAAAGAGATCGAGATCTATCGCGAGACGCTGAAGTTCGCGAAAGCTTTCACGCCGGACGACCTCGAAGACTTAAGCCGGCTGGAGAAAGTCGCCGGGAATTCGACGGCGCAAGCGGAGGCCCACTGAGATGCGCATCCCACTGATCTTCGGCGCGGCCGTTTTGTGCGTCCTGCTGCTCGCCGTATCCGGGCCCGCCCAAGAGCGGCGCAAGGTGCGCATCTCGAACGCGAACTTCAGCTTCACGGCGCTGCCGCTGCTCGCGGCGCGCGAATGGAAGCACTTCAACGATCAGGGGCTGGATGTCGAAATCATTCTCATGCGCTCCGCCGCAGCCGCCGCCGCGCTCGCCTCCGGCGATCTCGATTATCAATCGGGCATCGGCACGGCGACGGTGGGCGCGAGCATGAGCGGGCTCGATACGCGCGCGCTGTGGTCGTCGACGAACCAGATCGCCTATTGGCTCATGGCGCGGCCGGAGCTGAAGACGCTTCAGGATCTCAAGAACAAGCGCATCGGCGTCTCCGGTCTCGGAGGAACGAGCCACCTGGCTCTCCTTTTTGCGCTCGAAAAGCAGGGCTTCAATCCCAAAGACGTCGTCATTCTCGGCGTTCCTCCAGGAAATCTCGTGCCATCGCTCGAATCCAAATTCCTCGACGCGGTCTCGCTGAACCCGCCCTATATGTTTTTCGCGCAGCGCCAGGGCTTCCGGCGCCTGCTTGATGTCGGCGCGTTGGTCGAGATGCCGTCCGGCGGCCTCACGGCCACGCTGCGCACGATTAAGAGCCGTCCGGAAGAGATCAAGAAAATCATCCGCGCGCTTCAGCTTGCGAAGAAAGAGATGCTCAAGGCGCGCGAGAAAACGCTCGATCTCATCGTGCGCGTCCTCAACATGGACCGAGCGACCGCGGCCGAGACCTACACGCTCGTGCAGTCGAACTTCAACGACAGCGGCGTGCCGACGCGCGCGGGCATGAACAATATCGTGCGCATGGTGCAGTCGCAGGTGAAGGGGCCGCCCAAGCCGGTCAATTACCTCGATGTCGCCGAGCCGAGATTCGCCATCGAAGTCGCCAGAGAGCTCGGCTACAAGGTCGAATGATCGCCCGCGATGGATTGAAGATCGCGGTTCTCACCCTCTTCTGCTGCCTGCCGCTTTCGGCGCGGGCGGCATCCGTCGAAGAGCTCAAGCGCATCTATTACGGCACGACCGCTTCGCCGGCGCATCTGCCGGTCTGGGTGGGCAAAGATGCCGGGCTTTTCGCGCGACGAGGTCTCGACGTCCTGCCGGTGCAGATTCGCGGCGGCTCGCTCATCACTCTCGTGATCATGACCGGCGATCTGTCGTTTTCCGGCGTCGGCGCGGAGTCGGTCGTCGCCGCGCGGGCGGCGGGCGGCGACATCGTGCTGCTCGCGTGCCCGGTCGACGTCGATCCCGTCTATCTCATCGCGCGTCCCGAGATCAAAAGCGCGGCCGATCTCAAGGGGCAGGCGAGCGCGGTGACGCGCTATGGCTCCAGCACCCATTTTTATCTGAGTGCCGCGCTCAAGCACATCGGCCTCGATCCCGACCATGACGTCACCGTGCTCCAATTGGGCGCGGGGCCGGAGATGGTCGCGGCGCTCGAGAGCGGGCGCATCGCCGCGGCCGCGTTGACGACACGCTACGCGATTCGTTTCATCGATCGCGGCTGGCCGGTTCTGGTCGATCTCGCCAAGCTGAACGTCGTGTATCCGGCGTCGTGCGTCGCGAGCAGCCGCGCCTTTATCCGCGCCGAGGCGAAAATCACCGAAGATTTTCTCCGCGCCTACGTCGAAGCGATACGCCTGATCAAGGCGGATCACTTGACGGCGGAAAAGTCATTCTCGAAGTGGCTCCGCGAGAAAGATCCTCTGATCATCAAGCGGTCCGTCGAAGCGTACGCGAAGGTGTTCAAGCTCTCACCCATCGTTCCCGATCAGGGCATCGACAACGTCGTCAGGGACCTCGCGCGCAGACGGCCCGAGTTCAAGGAATATTTCGGATGGCCGGAGCCGTTTCGCGAAAACGGGCCGCTGGAAAAAATTCTCCGGGAGAAGTAAGACAAGCGGAAGCCGAAAGTCACTACCATAGAGGAGGGAGTCATGTTTCAAAACCATAAGGTCATCGACGTCCACGGCCACATGAGCACGCCGCCGCATTTCCGCGGCCATCTGGGTGGCATGGTCTCGCTCAATACGCCGAACCGCAAGATCGACATCTCCGACGAGCAGCTCGAAAACGCCCAGAAGGCGCATCTCAAGGGCATGGACGAGCGCAAGATCGACGTCCAGCTGATCGGCCCGCGGCCCGTCGCGATGTGGCACTGGACACGGCCGTTTCTCCAGGAGGCGATCTGCCGCGTCACCAACGAGGTGATCGCCCGCATCGTCAAGCTCCATCCCGACCGCTTCGTCGGCATGGCGCAGCTGCCGCAGAGCGCCTCGCTCGACACGAAGAACTGCGCCGCCGAGCTGGAGCGGTGCGTCAAAGAGTTGGGCTTTGTCGGCGCTTACGTCAATCCCGATCCGGGCGGCAAGCGCGAGGCGCCGGGCATGCACGATCCCTATTGGCATCCGCTCTACGCCAAGGCGCAGGAGCTCGACGCGCCGCTCATGGTCCATCCCTCGACGAGCTACGACCCGCGCATCGAGGTCATCCCGCACAACTATCAAATGAACAACTACATCGAGGAATTCATCGCGATGCACCTGCTGTCGCACAGCAACGTCTTCGAGCTTTTCCCGCGCTTGAAAATCGTGATCTGTCACTGCGGCGGCGCGCTCAACCGCTTCATTCCGACCGATCACCATCTGGCGCAGAAGGATCTCAGCAAGAATCTTTTCTACGACTGCTGCGCATACGATGCGAATTTCCTGACCGCCGCGATCAAGCAGAAGGGCGTCGATCAAATGATGTTCGGCACCGAATTTCCGGGCTCGGGCGGCGCGGTCATTCCGGAAACGGGCAGGCCTTCGGATGACGTCTTGCCGACGATCGACAGTCTCGGTTTTCTGAGCTCCGAGGACAAGATCAAAATTTTCAACAAGAACGCACTGAAGGTATTTACGAAGCTGAAAGTGTAGGACGGGATTTCAGCGTTTCTCTTCGATGTTCTTCATGATGTCCTTGCCGAGCTGAAAGATCGGCGTGAGATCGGCGTATTCGGCGCCGGAGATGTCGATGTAATTGCGGCCTTGGACGATGCGGTTCTCGGGCAGCAGCCCATCCTTGGGAATGTCGATGCGACGGGAATTCGGCGGCGGCTCGCCGTAGAGATCGTTCGAGCTTTGGAGCGCGATCTGGCCGCGGCGCGAGAGAAACCAGTTGACGAAAACCTTGGCCGCATTTGGATGCGGCGCGCCTTTGACGAGGCTCAGCGAGCCGCCGCCGGTCGTGACGCCTTGAGGCTCTTTCCAGATGCTGTCGTCGAAGTCCGCGACCGGCAACCCCTGACTCCTCGCCTTCTCCAGGCCTCGGCAGCCGATGCAGAGCGCGAGCTTCCCTTTCGCGAGCCAATCGACTAGCAGGTGGCGGTCGCCGAACGTCACGTCCATCGTGGTGTAAAGGCGCCGGATCCACTCCGGGCCGATCTCGGGATTGTAATAGAAAAACTGGAGCGACGCGCCGAGACCGGTCTCGGTCAGCGGCTGCGAGCCGACCTTTCCCTTCCATTTGGGATTGATGATGTCCCAGTGCGACTTGAAGTCCGCGGAATTCACGAGCGACGTGTTGTAGGCAATGCTGCCGCGGCCGGGGTTGGCGATGTAAACGAAGATGTACTGGCCGTCATTGTCGGTGTAAACGTGCTTGCCGGCGTACCACTTCGATTGATCGACCACTTCTGGCAGGATAAGCGTCGGCGGGACCGGCGCGAGGACGCGCGCCTTATAAAGCAGCGTGTAGCTCGAGTTCGCGCCGCCGCTGTAAAGATCGCCGATCGGATTTCCGGCGCGCGCCTCGGCCAGAATCCTGAGCGCTAGCTGGTTGCCGTTGCCGTTCACCGACACCGGTTTGATCCCAGGAAATTCCTTCGTGAACGCCTCGAGTAGCGGCGCCTGGCCGTAGCGGCCGATATAGAGATTGACGCGGCCTTCTTTCTTCGCGGCCGCGATCGTCTTCTCCCATTCGGACTTCCAGTCGGCGCGGGCACTGAGCGAGACGGAACTGAATAAGAGAAGAACGGCGAGAAAGGTTGACGAGCGTTTTTTCGGAGAAGCGGACATACTTTCTCACATACGCGGATTTTATTCGCCGTAAAGCCGATCGATGAAGCCGGAATCGTCCAGCTCTCTTAAATAATGGAGATCCCATAGCGACATGGGGCTCAGCTCCTTCGCCTTGGGATCCTTCATGCAGCAAAGCTCATAGGCGTTGAGGATCGCGCGATGATCGGGATAAGGCTTGGTTAGAAACTTGCCGACGCTGTTGTAGGTCGCGTTCGATTCCGGCACACGCTGGCGCAGCTGGGCGAGCATCGCCTCGGTCTCCTTCGGATTGCTCCGCGCATAATGGATCCCGAGAACCAGCGCCTGCACGAGCCGCTCGGCGAGACGGTCCGCGCGCTTTAAATTCGTGATCGTGGACGTGAGCGTCGGACCGTTGATCATCGGTATGCGCCCCATTTCGAGGACGTGCAGCCCTTCCTGCTCGAATCTCTCCGTCGCGCCTGTCGCCATCGCGGCGTCCGCTTTGCCTTCCCTGACCGCTTCGATCTGATCTTTGCGGAACGTCTCCGACATGATATCGGCGATCTCCACCCACTTGACTTCATCCGGCCGGACGCCGGCGCGGAGTAAATAGATCATGTGATTGCCGCGGATATGATTGTAGCCGCCGCCCTTGTCGGTCACCGTCGTGTCGGCGATACGCTTGCCGCGCAAATCCGCGACCGAGGCGATCGGCGTGCGCGAAACCAGTTTGTCGTTGACATGGTTGGAAGGGGAGGCGAGCGACACGATCGGCTTGCCGCGCGCGACCAGGCCGTAAGGGCTGATGTGGTTACCGGATACGAAGTCGATACGCCCTTCGAAGAGCGCCGCCTCGGCGATGGACGAGCTGTCGCAGTATTCGAAGCTCGCCTCTATCGCCAATCGTTTCCAGATGCCCGCCTCATGGATCACTTCCCAGATCGGCAGATGGGTGTGGGAGCGGTAAAATGCCCGCAGCTCTATCGGATCGTAATCCGCCATCAGATCTCTCCTCGTCGGCTACCTTTTGGCCCGGAGTTCGTTGATTAATTTCGTCACCGGCTCAGGGTCCTGAAAGCCGACGACGTTATACTTTTTTCCCGGCTCGCGCCGCGACGGCGGCAGCACATCGTCCTTCGGAATATCGATGCGCATCGAGTCCGACGGCTCGACCACTTTTTTGTTCATCACATCCTGCCAGACGATTTGTCCCTGGCGCGAGAGAAACCAGTTGATCAACACCTTCGCGGCATTCGGATTGGCGGCCTTGTTGATGAGCGCGAGGCCGCTGTTGCCGCTGGTGCTGATCTCGCCGGCCGCTTCTTTTAGGTTCGCGTGCTCGAACTCGCTCACCGGCACGCCCTGCTTTCGGGCCATGTCGGTGTCGGCGCAGTCGAAGCACAGCGCGAATTTTCCTGTGCCGAGCCAGTCGGTCGCCTGCCTCCGCTCCTGCGATACGACGAGTTCCATCTCGCTCCACAAGCGGCGCACGAAGTCGGGGCCGAGCTGCGGGTTGTAGTAAAACCGCACCATGTTGGGCGAGCCGGTCCCCGGCCGCTCGAAGAGGAGAACCTTGCCCTTCCATTTGGGATTGAGCGCGTGCCAATACGACTTAAATTCCTTCGGATCGACCAGCTTGGAGTTATAATAGAGCCCGACGCCCGGGACGCTGCCCTCGTACATGAAAATGTACTGCCCTACGGCGTCGGCGTAGTGGTGCTTGGCGTTCAGCCACTTCGATTCATCGACGACATCGGGAAGAAGCAGCGCGGGCTTCAGCGGGTCGAGCACGCCGGCGCGCTGGAAGTCGTAAAACGCGCGCCCGCCCAGACCGCCGCTGTAGACATCCGCGAGATATTTGCCCGCGCGGCGCTCGGCGATGATGCGCGGCATTAAATCGCCGACCTTGCCGCTGACGAGAATCGGTTTGATGAAGGGAAACTCCTTGGAGAAAGCAGCGATGATGTCCGGATGCGTGATCTCCATGTCGCCCCAGACCCGCACCTCCCCCTCTTTCTTGGCCGCGGCGACGGTTTTTTCCCAGGCTGCTTTGGCGTCCGGCTTCGCATCGGCGGCGTCGGCGCCCGATGACGCGAGCAGAGAAAACACCAGCGCGACTAACATAATCATCGGTCTCATCGCTCGTCGTCCTCTGATCAGGATTGATACAGCCGGTCGATGAAACCCGAATCGTCGAGCTCTCTTAGATAATGGATGTCCCAGAGCGCCGTCGGGCTGATCGTTTTCGCCGCCGCATCTTTCAGGCAGCAGAGCTCGTAGGCGTTTCCGATGCCGCGAAGATCTGGATAAGGCTTCGGCTGGAGCTTCGAGACGCTGTTATAGCTCGCGCGCTTTGCGTCGGGGACGCGCTCGCGGAGACCTGCGAGAATTCTTTCGGTCTCTTCACGTTGCGTGCGCGCGAAGTGAATGCCCAACACCTCCGCTTTCACCAGACGCTCGCCGAGCCGGTCCTTGCGTTTTAAATTACTCAGGGTGCTCGTGAGCGTCGGCCCGGTGATCATCGGCAGCGGCTCCAACGGCAGCACATGGAAGCCCGCCTGCTCGTATTTCTCAGTGCTGCCGGTGACAAACGTCGCGTCGGCGCGGCCGGACTTCATGCCTTCGAGCTGCGCCGTGCGGAACTCGTTCATCGTCTCGCAGAGCTCGACCCATTCGACTTCGTCGAGGCCGAGGCCTCCGCGCATGACATAGATCATGTGGTTGCCGCGGAGATGATGATAGCCGCCGTGCGAGTCGACCAGCGTCGTGTCGGCGATACGCTTGCCGCGGAGATCGGCGATCGAGCGCACCGGCTCGCGCGAGACGAGCTTGTCGTTGACGCTGTTGGAAGGAGAGGCGAGGCAGACCATCGGCTTACGCCGCGCGACCAGCGCGTAAGGCGTGATATGGTTGCCGGAGACGAAATCGACCTCGCCGCCAAAGAGCGCTGCTTCCGCTAGCGACGAGCTGTCGCAGAATTCGAACGATACCTTCATGCCGAGCCGCTCCCAGATGCCGGCGCGCTCGATGACCTCCCAGATCGGAAGATGAGTATGCGAGCGGAAAAAGGCTCGCAGTTCGACGGGGGCATAGTGGTCCTCTTGTGTCATGGTTCACCTATTTCAAGATTTCGTTAAGCAGCGCCTGCAGCGGCTTCTGATCTAAGAATCCGACCACGCGATATTTTTTTCCCTCGGCGCGCCGCGCCTCGGGCATGACGTCGTCCTTCGGAATGTCGATGCGCATCGAGTCCGACGGCTCCACCTCTTTCGTATTCATCACGCGCTGCCAGACGATCTGGCCCTGGCGCGAGAGATACCAATTGATAAAGACGCGCGCCGCGTTCGGGTGGGGCGCGCGATTGATCAAGGAGATAACGCTGCAGCTGCCGCCGCCGATGGTGCCCCCCTCTTTGAACTGGACCGGCGGGACTTCGGCGATGGGTAGCCCCTGCTTCACGGCAAGGTCGAGGTCGCGGCAATAAAAACAGACGGGATACTTTCCGACGCCGAGCCAGTTGGTGCCCTGGCTGCGGTCGCGGAACAGCGTCACGTCCATTTTGCTGAGTAGCGTTCTCAGATAATCCGGGCCGACGTCGGGATCATGATAGAGTATGAGCAGCGGCGTCGGCAGCGCCGCGCCCCGCGGGTCCATCATCAGTATCTTGCCTTTCCATTTCGGCTGCAGGAGATCCCAATAGGAGCCGATCTCGGCGGCTTTAACGAGATTGGTATTAACGGAAAGGCCAGTCGTGGAGACCGACCCCTCGAACATGAAGATGTACTTGTTTTCCGGGTCGGCGTACCAGTGCTTGCCGCCGTACCATTTACTTTGATCCACGACATCGGGAGCGATGAAGGCCGGCACGATCGGGTCGAGCACCTTAGCCAGATAGAGGCTGCGCGGAGCGTTCGGCCCGCTCGCGATGATGTCGGCGATATATTTCTCGCCACGCCGCTCGGCGAGGATCCGCGCGGTGAGATCGGCGGCATGGCCGCCTACGGTCGTGACTTTGATCTCGGGATAATCTTTATTGAAGGCGGCGAGGATCTCCGGACGCGTGATTTCGGAACCGCCGTAGGCGTTGAGCTGAGCCTCTTTCTTGCCGGCCTCGACGACGCGCGCCCATTCGCTTTTCCATCCGTCCGCGTCCGCCGCGATCGCTTGGCTCGCCGACAACGCCAACAACGATAAGAGAATAAAACCGCGCGCCACGTGCGCTCCTTAACAGACTCCAAAGCGACTCGCAATCGCGCTCGCTTGACGTCGGTTGCGAATCGTCTTAGAGCAGTAAAGGCGATTGACACCGGCTCGAGGGGAGGTCCTTCACAATGAAGCGCATCCGCCGCATCCTACACCCGACCGATTTTTCCCGCGCGTCGAATCGCGCATTCGAGACCGCCGTCGACTTCGCGAAGAGTAACCGCGCCGAACTCTTGCTCGTCCATGTCCTCGTTCCGAACGTCGGGTACCCCGTGGACAGCTACGCCGATCCGGCCCTCTATGTCGAACTCGATCGCAGCATGCAGCGCCAGGCGCGATCATCGCTCGAAAAACTCGTAAACAAGGTCAGAAAGACCAAGGTCAAAGTGAAAAGTCTTCTCGTTAGGGGAACCGCGCATACGCAGATCGTCCGCACCGCCAAGAGCCGCCGCGCCGATATGATCGTGATCGGCACGCATGGCCTGACGGGGCTCAAAAAACTGCTTGTGGGCAGCGTCGCCGGCAGAGTGGTATCCGAGGCGACTTGTCCGGTCCTGACCGTTCGAGGAAGATAAAAATGATCCCCATTCCCGAAGAAATCGAGGCATACGCCGAACGCCATAGCCGCGGCCTGTCGCCGCTTCACGATCTCGTCTGGAAAGAAACCCACGAGAAGACGAAATCACCAAAAATGATGGTCGGCGCGCTCGAAGGGGCGCTCCTGAGGCTGCTCGTTCGTATTACCGCGGCGAAGCGAGTGCTGGAGATCGGGATGTTCACCGGATACAGCGCGCTCGCGTGGGCCGAAGCGCTGCCGGAAGACGGCCGGCTCGTAACCTGTGATACGAATCCCGACACGACCGAAATCGCCAAACGCTACTTCGCTGCGAGTCCGCATGGTCATAAGATAGAAGTGAGACTCGGGCCCGCGCTCGAGACTGTGAAAACGCTGCGAGGCCCGTTCGACATCTGTTTTATCGACGCCGACAAGCCGAGCTACGGCGCCTATTACGAGGCCTGTCTAGAGCTCACGCGCCCGCGCGGTCTGATCATTCTCGATAACATGATGCAGAAAGGAAATGTTCTAAATCCGAGCGATGAAAAAGTACGCGGCATCGACGCGCTCAACAAGCGCGTTTTAAATGACCCACGCGTTGAGAACGTCCTGCTGCCGATCCGCGACGGCATCATGCTCGCCTGTAAGCTTTAAGCCGGCGGGTTGGTCTCCAGCCACGCCCAGTCGCGTATCAGGTTGTAGCCGACTGCTAGGAGCGTCGGCCCCAAAAAGATCCCCAGAAACCCGAAGGCGATCACCCCGCCGAGCGCGCCCAAGAACACCAGGATAAAAGGCAGATCGCTGCCCCTGCTGATAAAATAAGGCTTGATGATGTTGTCGGCGCTGCTGACGACCACGGCTCCCCACAAAAGTAAGAAGATCGCCCAACCGGTGGCGCCGGTGTAAAAGAGCCACAAGGACGCCGGCAGCCACACCAGCGGCGCGCCGACCGGGATCAGCGACAAAAAGAAGGTTGCTATGCCGAGCAGAGGCACCCCCGGTACGCCGCAGAGCCACAAGCCAAAGGCTGTGAGCAGCGCCTGGACGATGCCGGTGCCGATGATGCCGTAGATGACCCCTTTCATCGTCGCGCCGGCGACCGCGATCAGACGCAGCGAGCGATCGCCCCACAGCCGCACCGCCATAGAATTGAGGTGTTCCAGGCCGCGGCCGCCGTCGCGGTAAAAGAAGTAGGCGATGAAGAGACTCAGCAGTACCTGCAGCGTTCCTTGACCGATTGTTTTGGCGCCCGTCAACACCCATTCGCCCGCAGGGACGAAATATTTTCCGGTTTCAGCCATAAGCCGGGCGCCGTCATGCGCGAAGTCGGCCCAATATCGATGAACATAACCGCCCACGAGCGGGATGTCCCCAACCCAGTTCGGGGGGTCCGGGGGCCCCTCATCCACTACTGTGCGGCCCCATTCGATCAACCGCCCCACATCATCGGTCAAACTGGTGCCCAGCGCCACCAGTGGAATAACCACGACCGCCGCGATCAACAAGGTTGTCGCCAGGGCTGCGAATCCCTTGCGGCCATGGAGCCGGCGTTCAAGCCATGAGAACACGGGCCAGGTGGCAAAGGATATAATGAGAGCCCATAACAACGCCGAGATGAACGGCCGTAGGACTAGGAAGCAGCCGAGCAATAACAGAAGAAGCAAGCTTACAGCCGCGATCTGCTCGATGCGCGTCGTGCTGTTCATGGCTTTCTTTTATCAGACATGGAATACCAAGCGAAAGCCGCTTCGATAGGCTCGCGCTCCGTTGTTTTTGGATCGTCAGGGATTTTCGTTACACGCCTCAGGTATTTACCGGCGGTATTTTAGGTTATTCACCTTATTTGCGGTTTTAAGAGCGGACATTAAGATGCTTCCTTGCGGCGAGTTTCCTTCCAGCCGCGCTTAAAATCGGTTCCGTTTTCGGGGCGGAGGTTCATATGAGGCGACCAGGGGATCAACAGGTCCGTTGCGGCATCGTTCTGGCGGCCGGAGAAGGAAAACGGCTTGAGCCGCTCGTACGCCAATTGCGCGGCGATTCACTGCCGAAACAATACGTCACGTTTATCGGCCGGCGCTCGATGCTGGAGCATACTTTCGCGCGCGCCGAAAAAGTTATACCGCGCGACCGGATCTTTACCATCGTCGGCGATGAGCATTTAAACTTCGCCCCCGTGCGCCGGCAGCTCTCCGGGCGCGCCGCCGGCACGGTCATCCAGCAGCCGGAAAACAAAGAAACCGCCGCCGGTATTTTGCTGCCTCTCATGCACGTCTACAAGCAGTATCCCGAGGCGACCGTCGCGGTGTTTCCCTCGGATCATTTCGTTTTCGAGGAAGAGCTCTTTATGAGCCACGTCGCGATCGCGTTCCACGCCGTCGAGAATAACCCCTCGCTTTTCGTCATTCTCGGCATCGAGCCGAACGAGACCGAGCCCGAGTACGGCTACATTTTGCCCAATGGCGCGCCCAACGAGCGGCTGGCGCCGCTGACGATTCAAAGGGTCGGCCGTTTCATCGAAAAGCCGCCGGTGGAGGCGGCCTGCGAGATGACGGCCAAGGGCGCGCTGTGGAATACGATGGTCATGGTCTTCAAAGTCAAGAACCTGCTCGGCATCGTCGAAAAGATCAACCCGCAGCTCCATGCGTCATTCCAGGAAGTCCTGAAGGCGATCGGCGGCGCCGACGAGAAGCGACGGATCAAAGAAATTTACCGCGATCTTAAAATGGAAAATTTCTCCAAAGGAATTCTCGAGAAGCTGCCGATCTATCAGCCGTCCTCCCTGTCGGTTCTTTCCGTGCGGGGCGTCCTCTGGAGCGATTGGGGACTGCCGCGCGCGATCGAAAAGGTCTTAAGAAGGATCGACCATCAGGAGAACGCCGGCCGGCCGCGCGCCGCGTCCGAGGGGCTGTGGAAGACGTTCAGCGAGCGGCTTCAGATGGGAGGCCGGCGCCTCGAGACGGCCGAGACGAAAAAGAGGGCTGCCAAACGGGAAGAGTTCACACGCTACGCGCGCCAGCCGGCTGCGCTGCCGCCGACGCGCTAGCCGAACGGAGCTTCGGTCATGAGTCAACCGTCCGAGCCCGGCGAGGGCGCCGCGGAAGCGGATCCAAAAGGCAAAGTTATGAAACGGTTCGCTCCTTTATCTTTATTCGCATCCCCGCGGGCACCCGGCGAGACCGCGAAGGACTGGGACGCGGTGCTCCGCTGTCACAGCTGCAGCCGTCGATTCACGATCCGCAGCTTGCCGCTCAAACGAATCGCGTTGGTTCCGCAAATCGCTTCGTGCCCGCATTGCGACGCGCGCTCTTCGACAGCCGCCAAGAAGCTGCACCATATCGTCGATTTAAGGCAAGCCAAAGATTGATCGCGGCTCGCGGTCGGCTTATTCGCCGAGCTTGAGATCGAGCGACAGCGGTCCGCCGCCGCCGATGACGAGCGCGAGCGCCATCAGAAACAGCATCAGGCAGAACTCGATGCCGTTTCCCTCGCCGCCGCGGTGCGCGAGAAAAAAGCCGTGCTTCCAGTGCGCCTTCCACATCGCGACGAACATGAAGATCATGAGGCCGAGCGCGAACGGCCGGGTGAGAAATCCGAGCAGCATCGCCCAGCTGCCGAAAAATTCCGTGAATATCCCGACCGCGCCGATCGGCGTCGGGATCGCGTATCGGTCCTTCCACGCGCGCACGACCTGCCGCGCGCTGCTAGCGCCGCCGAGCCAGCCCAATTGCTGCGCGCTGTGAGCGAAAAACACCGCCGCCAGACCGAGCCGGAGCACGATCAAAGGCCAGAACGGCACGGTGCGAAAAAGCATATCCATTAACGCGATTCCTTCTCCCCGGGTGGCGCGAATCTTAGCCGGCGCTCGCGTGACGTGTCAAATGCGTCGCGGCGTTTTCGCGCACGATCGACTTTAACCGGCGAGCATCAGGTCGAGCGACAGCGCGCCGCCGCCGCCGATGACGAGCGCCAGCGCCATCAAAATCAGCACGAGGCAGAACTCGACGCCGTTGCGCTCGCCGCCTCGGTGCGCGAGGAAAAAACCATACTGCCAGTGCGACTTCCACATCGCGATGAAGATGAAGATCAAGAGGCCGAGCGCCAGCGGCCGGGTCAAAAAGCCCAGCACGATGGCGCAGCTGCCGAGGATCTCGAGGACGATCCCGGCGGCGCCGAGCCCAACCGGTATGCCGTGGTGCTCTTTCCAATCGTTCAGCGTCCGCCCGAGCCCTTTGCCGCCGAACCAGCCCATCTGCTGAGCGCTGTGCGCGAAAAAAACCGCCGCGAGACCGAGGCGCAGGACGACCATCGGCCAGTACGGCTCCGTGCGAAAAATAAAATCCATAGCTATTTCACCGTGATCGTATCGAGGAGCGCTCCGCTTTGTCAACGGCCTATTACAGTGTGATGTCTCGCGACCTGCGCGCCGTCTGTTTACACGCCTCAAGGATGATCCCATAGCCATTTCAAGGATCGTCCAAATTGACGGTTTTCGCGCGCGCCTACAAAATAAAGCCACTATGCTTTGCCTATTCCTGCGATTGAGCTTCTTCGCCTTCGCGTTTTACCCAGCACGCATCTGACGTCCATGGAACGTAACGCGCATATCACGTTACCTGCTCCGCATTACGTTCACCTACTTTTTATTTCATTCGCCATTCCAATGCCGCCGGCCCGGTTCACGGCCGGCGCTTCTGCAGCACTATGGGAACGCCGCGGCGATTTCTTGCGCCGCGGCTGGGGAGGAAAGATGAAGACCAGTCTGCGCGCCTTACTAGCCATGTGTCTGCTCTGTGGCGTCGCTTCCAAGGCTGCCGCCTGGGAGACCTCGCTCGTCGGCTCCGGCAAATTCAGCTTCGGCTACGGTCTCGCCGTCAAGGTAGACAGCGCAGGATCGGTTGTCGGGGTCGGCGCGTTGTCGAACAGCGGCGGCGACCTCGATTTTATCGTTCTTAAATTCAGCGCCAGCGGCAGCGAGCTATGGCGGAAAGCGATCCGCGGCACGGCCACCGGTTCATCTCTCGCCATAACGAACGAGGCGAAGGCGGTGGCGGTCGCGGGCGACGGCTCGATCGCCGCCGCGGGCTTCACGGGAAACACCGGCACCGGTGCGGACTTTACGGTGGTCAAGCTCGACGGTAACGGCAACGAGCTGTGGCGGCGCGTGATCAACGGCAGCGCCAACGTCGCCGACGAGGCGCGCGCGGTTTCGTTCGACGGCTCCGGCAACATCATCGCGGCCGGACTCCTCGCGAATTCAGCGACCGGCAAGGATTTCTTCATCGTCAAGTTCGATGCGAGCGGCAACGAGCTGTGGCGCTACACGCTTAATGGCAGCGCGAACACCGACGATCAGGCGAACGGCCTCGCCGTCGACGCATCGGGCAACGTCTTCGCTGCGGGGAATGTCACGAATACTGGGACCGGCTCGGATTTCGCCGTCGTCAAGGTTAGCGGCGCGACCGGCGCTGAGGTCTGGCGGAGTGCCATCAACGGCATCAACGGCGCCGCGCCGACCGACGTGGCAAACGCCATTGCCCTCGATGGCGCCGGGAATGCTTTCGTTGCCGGTGAGATTTTCAGGGGCTTCGATCCCAACGATAATCTGAGAATAATCATCACGCTGATTGTTAAATTCGACGGCGCGAACGGCAACGAGCTTTGGCACGACTCAAACAGTCTCTTAGATAATCACATCAACACAAGGGACCATGCGAACGCCATCGCTATCGATGCCTCCGGCAATCCGGTGATTACCGGCCAGGATCACTGGAGCGACACTGGCGATGTGCACAACTCGATCCTGGTCCAAAAGTATGATGGCACAAACGGCACAGTGCTTTTCAGACGGCTTATCGACGGCCGCAGGCATGGAGAGGGATTTTCGATCGCACTCGATAGCGGCGGAAACATTTACATCGCCGGCGATTTTTCGAGCACTGCGGAGCCGCTCTTTGACACACAAGAGTTCGCAGTTATCAAATTCCCGGCATCCGGCGCCGACTTCTCAACGTTATGGACGCGCACGATCAATGCGAATGGCGGGTCCGATGTGGCGTTTGCTGTCGCCATCGATGGCGCTGGCAACCCGGTTGCAGTCGGCACGATTGAGAGTTTCGCCGGCGATACCGACGAGAATTATTTCACTGTCGTAAAACTCGATGCGGCGAACGGAGCGGATATATGGCTCCAGTTCATCGTTGGCACCGGCGGCGCCGGCGCGAATGCCGGCTTGGCGGTCGCGCTGGACTCAGCAGGGGACATTCTGACCGCAGGTTATCTGCAGAACACCGGCGGTCGCTTGGATTTCAGCGTCGCGAAGCTCGATCGCGAGACCGGAGACGAGCTGTGGCGGGCTTCGATCAAAGGCGATGCCCTCGACGATGACAAGGCGCTCGCTATCGCCGTGGATGCCGCCGGCAATGCTATTGCCGCAGGCTACCTCGTCAACGAAGCGACAGGGCCGGACTTCGCAGTCGCGAAGTTCGACGGCGGAACCGGCGCTGAGATATGGCGAAAAGTTATAGAGGTAGGCTCGCCAGCCAACAACCACGACAGGGCGACCGATGTCGCAGTGGACGGCCAGGGA
>DATJFG010000083.1:0-120926 GCA_035495775.1 Verrucomicrobiia bacterium
TAATTGGTAAGCCACCTGACTCTGGATCAGGCGATTGTAGGTTCGAGTCCTACCTCCTCAGCCATGGACCCATCGTCTAGCGGTTAGGACACCGGCCTCTCACGTCGGTAACACGGGTTCGATTCCCGTTGGGTCCACCAATATTTTCGAGCCTCACGACCGGATCTACTCCAACTCTAACTCCGCCCAGACGCCGACATGGTCGGAAGGCCACAGCGTCGGATTGTTCGACGCGGGCTGGTTGAAGCAAAGGCCCGACGCGTTCAGCTTTATTCCTTCGCTCAGCCAAATGTAATCGATGCAGCGGTCGAAGCGCGGCCAGTCCGGGTGTGTCGGGGCACCGCCGGGCTCCTGGAGCGGCGTAAAGGCCGTCGGCTGGGTTTGCGTCGGACAAAAAACCGAGCGCATCAGACGGATCGAAGGTGCATCGAGCATGGCGTTGAAGTCGCCGCAGGCGATCGAAAAATCCGCGTCCGCCCGCATTTTCATCCAGGCCAGAAGCTGCTCGACCTGAAATTGCCGGGCAGAGTCGTCGACACGCCCGGCGATCAGATGCGTGACGTAGATATCGAGCAATCGGCCGGCGATCTCGAAGCGCGCCACGAGCGCGACGCAATCGTGCGAGCGGTAGTCCAGGCTGTCACTCTCGACGATCGGATGGCGCGTCAGCAGACCTTCGGCCTGCGTTCTCGAATCTTCACCGGCTTTCGGCTGCTGCAACAAAGCGAAGCGTTGTCCGTTACGCTCGGCGAGCGCGCATTTGAGCCACCGGCCCGTTTGATTCGGGATGTGGATCTCGTTCAAAGCGAAGAAATCCGGGTTCACCTCGGCCGCGTGCGCGACGATCAGATCGCGGCGTAGATCCCAGCATTTGCGATCTTGCTCCAGATTGAGCGTGGCGACGCGAAAGGGAATGGACATCGTAGGCTATGCCGAAATTCTCTCCAGCGCGTTTCTCAGCCGCTTGAGCGACCGTTCTTTGCCCAGCACCGCGAGCACCTCGTAGATACCCGGGCTCACGGTCGTGCCGGTGAGCGCGACGCGCACCGGCTGGGCGAGTTTTCCCAGTTGCAGATCATAGCGCTGCAATATCTCGGTGAAAGCTGCTTCGATGTTTTTCTCGTCGAAGTCTTTCACCGCGTCAAGCTTTTCTATCAGCTCGGCGAGCTGCGGGTGGATTTCGGATGTGAGAAACTTTTTCGCGGCTTTTTCATCGTACTTAATATCGTCGG
This sequence comes from Verrucomicrobiia bacterium, assembly GCA_035495775.1. Taxonomy (GTDB): domain Bacteria; phylum Desulfobacterota; class Binatia; order UBA9968; family UBA9968; genus JAJPJQ01. The sequence continues at coordinate 1,233 of DATJFG010000083.1, forward strand.
ACAGATAAAAATGTCCCATTTCGACGAGCTCAACGAGTGTCTTAGCCCGCTCTTGCAGCGTCGCGACCATCTTCTCGCGCCATTTTTTATCGGGCGGCACCGGATAGCCTTTCGCCTCGATGAACGGCACGACGTCGTCGGCCAGCTGCGACAGCGGCCGCGTTTTCAGGTAATGCGCGTTAAGCCAGAGAAGCTTTTCAGGATTGAAGATGCCCGCCGATTTCCCTACGGCTTCCAAAGAGAATTTCTCAATCAGCTCGGCGCGCGAGAAGATCTCCTGATCGCCGTGCGACCAGCCGAGCCGGACGAGATAGTTCGAGAGCGCCTCGGGAAAATAGCCCATATCGCGGTACGCCGTGACGGAGGTCGCGCCGTGGCGCTTGCTGAGCCGCGCCTTATCGAGGCCGAGGATCAGAGGTACGTGCGCGAACACGGGCGGCGTATGTCCCAGCGCTTGATACAAGAGAATTTGCCGCGGCGTGTTCGCCAGGTGGTCGTCACCGCGAATGATGTGCGTTATGCGCATATCGATGTCGTCCACGACAACGCAGAAATTATACGTCGGCGTCCCGTCCGAGCGCGCGATGATGAGATCGTCGAGCTCGCGGTTGTCGAAGACGACCTGACCTTTGACCGCGTCCTCGACGACGGTCGAGCCTTCGCGCGGCGCACGGAAGCGGATCGTATACAGCTTTTCCTGCGGCAGCGGCGGAACCACGCCTGCCGGCGGGCGGCAGGCGCCGTCGTACATCGGCTTTCTCTTTTCTTTCATCGCCGCCTGGCGCTTCTGCTCGAGCTCCTCCGCCGTGCACGTGCAGGGATAGGCTTTCGCGGCCGCGAGGAGGTCGCGGACTTTCGCTTTATAGACGTCGTAGCGCTGGGTCTGGAAAAAAGGGCCTTCGTCCCAGTCGAGCTCCAGCCATTTGAGCGATTCTAAAATCGCCTCGATGGCCTCGGGTGTCGAGCGCTCGCGGTCCGTGTCCTCGATGCGAAGCACGAACGTGCCGCCGGTGTGGCGCGCGAAAAGAAGATTGAAGAGCGCGGTGCGCGCGCCGCCGATATGCAGATAGCCCGTCGGGCTCGGAGCGAAACGGGCGCGGACGCTGGCCATCCAATTAAATTATCACGGAATCGCGCGTGTGATAAACGGCCGCGGGATTCGGAAACGCCTAGCCTTTATGGTAGGATAAAAAGCTAAATCTCAGCAGGAGCTCAAGCTTCCCATTCATAGCGATGACTATTAACGAAGCCGAATCGACGCCGTCCCATTTTATCCGCAATATTGTGGTCGAAGATCGTGCGCGGAATAAAAACGGGGGACGCGTGCACACACGATTTCCGCCCGAGCCGAACGGGTACCTTCATATCGGCCACGCGAAATCGATCTGCCTCAACTTCGGCATCGCCGCCGAGTTTGGCGGGCTCTGCAATCTCCGCTTCGACGACACCAACCCGAGCAAGGAAGAGGTCGAGTACGTCGACTCGATTCGCTCCGACGTGCGCTGGCTCGGCTTCGACTGGGACGACCGGGAGTTCTACGCCTCGGATTATTTCGAGCGGCTCTATGAATTCGCCGTGAAGCTCATCGAGAAAGGCAAGGCCTTCGTCTGCGACTTGAGCGCGGACGAAATCCGCGAATACCGCGGCACGCTCACGTCGCCGGGTAAAAACAGCCCTTACCGAAACCGCGCCATCGACGAAAATCTCGATCTGTTCCGCCGTATGCGCGCGGGCGAGTTTCCCGACGGCTCGCGCACGCTGCGCGCGAAGATCGACATGGCCTCGCCGAATCTCAATATGCGCGATCCCGTGATGTACCGCATCCTGCGCGCGACGCATCACCGCACCGGCGACAAATGGCTGATCTATCCGACCTATGACTTCGCCCACGGCCAGTCCGATTCGATAGAGGGTATCACGCACTCGCTCTGCACGCTTGAATTCGAGGACCATCGGCCGCTCTACGATTGGTTCATCGAGCAGCTGGATATTCAGCATCCGCAGCAGATCGAGTTCGCCCGTTTGAATCTGACGCACACGGTCTTGAGCAAGCGAAAGCTTCTCCAGCTCGTGCAGCAGGGGCACGTCGCGGGATGGGACGATCCGCGGATGCCGACGCTCGCCGGCATCCGCCGCCGCGGCTATACGCCCGAGGCGCTGCGCGTTTTCTGCGACCGCATCGGCGTCGCCAAGCGCAACAGCACAGTCGACATCGCGATGCTCGAGCACTCGGTGCGCGAGGACTTGAATCGCCGCGCGCCGCGCGTCATGGCGGTGCTGCGGCCGCTAAAAATCGTGCTGACGAACTATCCCGAGGACCGCGTCGAAGAACTCGAGGCCGTGAACAATCCCGAAGATCCGGCGATGGGGACGCGCAAGGTGCCGTTCTCGCGCGTGCTCTACATCGAGCGGGACGATTTCCGCGAAGAGCCGCCGAAAGGATTTTTTCGACTGTCGCCGGGGAAAGAAGTGCGGCTACGCTATGCTTACATCATCAAGTGCGAGGAGGTCGTGAAGGATCCCACGACCGGTGCGGTCCTCGAGCTTCGCTGCAGCTACGACTCCGAGACGAAAAGCGGTTCGGCGCAGAGCGGTCGAAAGGTCAAAGCGACGCTCCACTGGGTCTCGGCGGAGCATGCGGTCGCAGCCGAGGTGCGGCTCTACGATTATCTATTTACCGCCGAGAATCCCGAGGAAGCAGCCGAAAGTGAGGACTGGACCAAGAACTTGAATCCCAACTCGCTTGAGACCCTCGTCTCCTGTAGAGTCGAACGTCATTTGAGCGACGCACCGGCCGGCGCGAAGTATCAGTTCGAGCGCATGGGCTACTTCACCGTCGATCGGGACTCTACAGATAAGAAGCCGGTATTCAATCGCACCGCTACCCTTCGCGACGCGTGGGCGAAGATCGAAAAATCGCGCGCGCGGTAAGTCCCCTTCATTATCACCATTGAAGCGCCCTTGCTTACCCTAAGGCGAAGCCGCGCCATATTTTGCCTATTTCGACCCAAACAAAGGCGTTTGACTAATAGATTCAACTGCTATATACCTGCGTCGAAAACAGTCAACTACTGCTAACGGAAGCAATACGATGCAAGGCAATCTACTGACCACGACTCAGGTTGCTCGTTATCTGCGTGTCGATAAATTCACAATTTATCGGCTCGTCGCACAGAAAAAAATTCCCGCCTTTCGTGTCGGCAACCAATGGCGCTTCAGAAAATCGATGATCGACGCCTGGCTGATGAAAAATTTAAATTCCAGGAAAAACCGTTCGCTGGGCGCAAACGCCGGAGAGCCATGAAAGGCCCGCTGTACATCGACCGGATCGAGAAAAAGTATCAGCTCGGGATCCGCGACGAGGGCCTCGCGCTTTTTTGGCGTGAGCTCAGCGAATATCTGCCGCAATTCGGCCTACAGCCGATCAACGAGATCACCACCATCGGCAGCGTGTATTTTGACAACGGTGAATGCGATTTATTGAACGACAGCCTCCTTGGGCGGCTGAAACTCGTTCGCCTTCGAACCTACGAATCCTACGGTACCCTGCCCGCGCCGATCGATGAGTATTGGGTCGAGATGAAGACCTCCGAAGCCGAGCGCCGGACCAAAAAAAGATTTCGCGTCACAAAGGGAATGCTGATCGATTTTTTGGAAGGACGCGAGGCTGGTCGAAGCGTGGTCGATTACAATCGAAACGGCGGGGAGCCGGACGTCGTCGACCGGCTTTACCGCGAAATCCAAGACAACGTTTTGACGCTTGGCTTAAAGCCCATATTGCTCATCGTTTACAAGAGGATCGCTTTCCAAAGCCGGGTCCAGCGCCTGTCGATCGATTGGGACGTTCAATACTACCATGCCAATAACGGTCTGTATGATCTCTCGACGTTCAAATATCCGGCGGAGCGAGCCGTGGGATCAGCGCGTAAAATTATCCTGGAGCTCAAGTATTTCCAAGGAAACACGCCGGAATGGTTTCCCGACTTGCAGCGGCGATATCCCATTTGGGAAAAGGACTATTTGAAACCCATCGAAGGGATGGGCTGCCTGTTTGAGGGGCCGCTTCGGACCCATAAAAAGGCCTCCGATTTTCTTCCAATGATCCAAACTTACATGGCGGATACGGATCCGCTTCGGTAAGGAATCCGACCGGTGTCCACTCGAGAAGCTGTGGCGCATCAGCAGCGGACGATTCTACTCGTCGCGTTGGGGTATTGGAGTGCGGCGCTGACGAACGGCGCGCTCCGGGTCGTCCTGCCGGTCTACTACGCCGCCGCCGGCGTCTCGATTTCGAAAATCGCGTTCCTATTTTTTCTCTTCAAATTGGCCGAGATTTTCGCGCCCTTAGGCATCGGGCTGTCGCTCAATCGCTTCGGCTACAAAAAAACCTTCCTCGGCGGTCTCGCCATTCACAGCGCGATCTCGTTTTTGTATGTCTTGCCGGGATTGCTCGCTGTTTATGTCGAGAGATTCCTTCGCGGCATGCTCTACATGGCGGACATGAGCGCCGTCTACGTCAAGCATTTTTCTTCGCCGGAGAAACGCCGCTTTCACATCAACATGATGCTCGGTCTCAAGGAGGCCTCGAAAGGCGGGGGCATGCTGATCGGCGGCGTGCTGATCGCGATGCTGACGCTGCAAAATACGCTGCTACTCTTCGCCCTGCTGACGACTGTCGCCGCCGCCGTCGGCCTGTTTTATCTGCCCGATCTTCGCGAGCAGGTGAAAACCCCGGTGCTTAAAATTTGGGGGACCGTCGACAACAGGATCAAAACCCTCGGCCTCGGCTTCGGATTCCTGAACGGCGCGCTCGATGCTTGGGGCGTCGTCGTCCTGCCGGTGTATTTGACGACGGTTTTAGGCGCGTCTCCGGCGTTCGTCGGCACCGTGATGATGGCGCAGTATATTTTTCACGGCTTCATCGTGACCGTGTTTTCCAAATACGCAAACGCATCGTGGGACCCGCGAAAGTTGTTGATCCTAAACGCAGCGATGCTGATACCCGTTTGCCTGGCGCTGTCGCGGTCGCTCACGCTATATCCGTTTTTAGCACTGGTTTTCGTGTATATGTTCTTCTTCAGCGCCTGCATGGTTTATTACAATCACTTGATGCTGGAGTTCGCGAGCGAAGAAAAGACTTCGATCGATCTCGCCACCTATACGACGCTGACCAACCTGTTCAAACCCGTGGCGGTTTTCCTTTCCGGGTTTTTGGCTCAATCGATAGGTTTTAGCTCCACCTACTATTTTTCCATCGTGCTCACGATTCTATCGGCTTTGACCTGTCTCGCTCTTCCACGGCCGGCGGAACAGGCCGCCGAAAAAGCGGGCGCTTTTGCCGGCGGTTCGGTGTCGATCAAATAGGACCATCCAAGGAGGCGTGATGACTTTTTTCAGCCGTTTGACGGCTTCGCTCTTGATTTTTGGCTCGCTCGCAATCGGCGCTCCCGGTTTTCTCTTCGCCGAGGGTCGGCAGCTCATTTTCGGCAGGGTTCAGGACGATCCCGTGCGCGCGATCCAGGACCGCCAGGAGTTCGTCGATTATATCGCGAAAAAGCTCGCCCCCTTGGGGATTTCCGGCGGACGTATCTCGGTTTTCGATAAGATACACCTGTTGACGCAAGCGGTCAGGGAAGGCCGGGTCGATTTTTTCCACGACAGCATAGTTCCGGTGATGGTGGTCGCTCATGCGACAGGCGCAGTACCGATCCTCCGCCAGTGGAAATATAGCGAAGCGGAGTATGAAAGCGTGATTATCGTTAAGAAGAACAGCGGCATCGAAAGCCTGACGGATCTGCGCGGCAAAGTCATCGCCTTCGAGGAGCCGCATTCGACCTCCGCCTCCGTGCTGCCACGGATGCTGCTGGAAGAGAAAAAGCTCAAGCTCGTCCAGTTGCAGTCGCCCGGTCCCGTGAAGCCCGATGTGATTGGCTATGTGTACAGCGGCGACGGGAATTCACACAATTTTCTCATCACTGGGAAAGCGGACGCGGCCGCCACGACGCTCCGCGAGATTGATCGGCTCAAGCCCGAGATTCGCGACGGTTTGCAGGTCATCGCGAAATCGGAGAGCGTGCCGCGCCTTCTCATCGCCGTGCGCAAGGACCTCGATCCGCGCATCACCGCGGCCCTGAAAGAGATCATGTTGAATATGGACCAGAGCGCCGAAGGACAAGGCGTTCTCAAGCGGCAGCAGAACACGACCAAGATCGACGCCATCCCGCAGGCGTCGCACAAGCGCCTGGCAAACATCGAGAAGTTCGTTTTCTCTTCCTTGGGGAAAGAGGTGGATTCGTGGTAACATCCGCCCAATGACGTTGCCGATAAAGCTCAGCCTCAAGCTCAAGATTTTCCTCTCGATCGGCCTTTTCTATCTCGCGGCTATCGGGACGCTTACTTTCCTCACCGTTCGCTCGCAAAAAAACCTCCTCTTGACCGAAATGGGGGAGAGGGCCAAGGCGGGCATCAATCTCATGGAGCTAAGCCTCGCCGGATCCCTTTATAGAGTCGACACCTTCCGGCTGGAAACAATTACCCGGGAAGCGAAGGCGCTGCCGAACGTCGATTATGCCTATGTTTTCGACGATCAAGGCCGGATCGTTGGAGACTTCCACCCGGATCAGAGCCGGCTGTTTACGCCTTTTACCGACGAGCGGGGTAAGATCGTCACGAGCTCCAACAGGATATTGATCCATCTAGACGAGCAGAGCAAGATTCTCGATATTTCCAAGCCGGTATATCTCGGGCACGAAAAGCTCGGGGGGATCCGTTTGGGGTTCGATTTGCGGCCGATCAGCGACGAGATCAAGACCGTGACGCTCAAGGCCGTGGCGTTCGCCTCGGCGATTTTTGTCGTCGGACTGGGCATTCTCTTCGTGGTCACGACACGGATGACGAGTCCGATCGAGAAGCTGATCGTTGCCGCAAAGCGGATCGAAGAGGGGGATTTGCATTACCGGGTTTCGATCAACCGAGATGACGAGATCGGCAGCCTGGGAGCGGCGTTCAATCAGATGAGCGAAAAGCTCATGCATCGGGAAGCTGAGCTCGAGCTCTCGCAGAGCATTATCCGGCGCGCGGACCGCCTGTCCTCGCTCGGAATGTTGACCGCCGGGCTCGCGCACGAGATCCGCAACCCGCTGGTCGCAATCCGCACCTTCACGCAACTTTTGCCGGAGCGCTATCAGGACGAAGAGTTCCGCGAGGTCTTTAAAACCATCGCGCTGAAAGAGGTCGATCGCATCTGCGGTCTGGTGAACGATCTCTTAAACTTCGCGCGCCCATCGGCGCCCAACGTTTCGGCCCAAGACGTCAATGAAATCGTCGAAAGCATCGCGCGCATCCTCGAGACGGAAGCGAAGGACAAAGATGTCAAGATTGGGCTTCATTTGACGGCCGGCATCCCTAAGATATTCATTGACAAAGAACAGATAAAACAGGTATGCATGAACCTGATTTTAAACGCGATTCAATCGATCGAAGGCGCGGGGGCGGTGGAGATCAGCACAGGGCTTTTCGGCGATAACGGCTCGAAGCGGTTTGCCCAGATCGAGGTTCGTGACACCGGCGTCGGCATTCCCCAAAAAGACATCGAGAACATCTTCAATCCGTTCTTCACGACCAAGAAAGAAGGAAGCGGATTGGGGCTGTCCATCTCCCATCAGATCATCAAAGAACACGGCGGCTATATGGTCGTCGAAAGTCAGGTTGGAAACGGAACCTGTTTCTTCGTTCGACTGCCGGTCGGGTATTTCCCTTCGAAAGGGATGAAAGCCGGTTCTCAAGTCCATGAAGAAAATCCTGGTAGTTGATGCATCGGCGGCGGTCCGGGAAACCATTCATCTCATATTGGGGACAGACTTTGCCGTCGTCCAAAAATCCTCTCCTGAAGCGGTAGACTTCAACGACCGGGCCGTCGATCTGCTGATCTTCGGAGTTTCGGCGGACCTCGACGAAGCCGCGGACTTATCGGACATCGCCCGACGCTCTTATTCGCCGATTCTTTTTCTCGTTGATTCTCAGTTCAGCGCGGCGGCTGCACCACAATTACGGGGCATCGATTACCTCGTCAAGCCTTTTAATCCGTACCAGCTGAAAGAAAAGGTGGCGGGTCTTCTCCGCGAGCGTCCCGCAGAAAGCGATCGGGCCGCCGTGCTGTCGAGCGATCGGTTGCGGAGTCTCGATCCGCCGTTTCTTCCTCGCGATATCTCTCAACTGGCGCGTCAGTACGCGGCGACGCCTTTTTCATTGCTGATCGTGGCGGAAGCCGGCTGCGGCCAGGAGGCGATCGCGCGTGCCGTTCACGCGCTCGGCCATCCATCAGCGGTGTGGCTATCGGTCCATGCGACTGAAGCCGGTCGACTCGGCGAGAGGCTTGAAGCGGTTCGAAATCCCGATGCTCCGGTCACACTGTATGTCCGCGACGTCGATACCCTCCACATCGCGGCGCAGTCGTCATTTCTCGATTATTTGCTCGCCGAAGACGCTCGGCAACACGAGCTGCGGGTTATATCCAACGCGCGGTCCGACCTCTTAGAAAAAGTTTACCGCGGGGAATTTCTCGATGCGTTGTATTACCGGCTCGCAACTTTGTATCTCGTTATCCCGCCGCTTCGAGACCGCCCCGCAGATATTCCGCTGATCGCCGATCGGCTGGCCGAAGAATGTTCGCAGCGTCTCAATTTGAAAAAGGTGCAATTTTCACCCGCGGCCCTCGAGCGCCTCCGCAATTATCTGTGGTTCTCGAATCTCGAGGAACTCGAAGCCGTAGTGTCCAGGACCCTGGCGATTCATCGCAAAGAGCTGATCGACGCGCCCGATGTCTTTCTCGCTGAAATCCCGCCTGAGGCCGGGAGTAAAGCAGTTAAGCCTCCGGAAACATCGAAGAGGTCCGTGCGGCCCGTCGAGCGAAACGCGCATGCCGGATCGGCATGGAATAACGGGCATTCGCACGAGCTCAAGCTGCTGATCGGAGAACTCGCCCACGAGCTTAAAAATCCCATGGTGACGGTCAAGACTTTTTCGCAACTTCTCGGTGATCGTTTCGACGACCCGGCGTTTCGCGTGCGCTTTCAGCAGACCGTCAACGGCGACATCCAGCGGATGGACGATTTGCTTGACGCCCTGATCTCCTTTTCCCACTTCGGCCCGCCGGAGAAGGAAAAAATCTCGGTCTACGAACAGCTGAAGCGAATCGAGGAAGAACTGCTTCCGGAATGCATCAAGCGGGAAACGGCGCTCCAATGGACCAATCCGAGCGATCGTGCAACATCGTTCGTCGACAAGGCGCAATTCTCCTTCGCCTTGAAAAACATCTTGCGGGCGGCAGCCGCTCAGGTCAAACCCAAGACCGAGATTCAGGTAGACGTAACAGACGGTGGGGTGGCCGTTTCGTACATCCGGGAAACGGCTTCGATCGGCGCTCCGGCGGACTCTGATGCCGCGACGCCGGTGGGTCAGGAAGAGGCGTTGCCGCTGCGTCTCTTGCTAGCCAATATTTTGCTGGAGCGTAACGGCGGCGCCGTCAAGGTGGACCATATCGGCGGCGACCGCTCGCGCATTTCGGCCGAACTTCCCGCCGAGCAACTAAAGGGGGCACCTTAAAGCTATGAATCAACCTTCGCTTTTAGTCGTCGATGATGAGATCGGCGTTAGAGAGTCGATCCGTCTGATCTTTGGGAAAACCTTCCGGCTGTCCGAGGCGCGTTCGAGCGACGAGGCAATACGCAAGGTCGCGGAAGAAACGCCCGACGTTGTTATCCTCGACATCATGATGCCCGGCGGAGACGGGCTCGAAACGTTAAAACAAATTAAGAGCATCCATCCCGACGGTCAGGTCATCATGCTCACGGCCCTCAATACCGCGCGGACCGCGTTCACGGCCAAGGAAACGGGCGCCTTCGATTATGTCACCAAACCCTTCGATGTCGACGAGCTGCGCCTGAGGGTGGAGCGCGCACGGGAAAAGAGTCATCTCGCGAGAGAGCTCGTAAGACTGCAGGAAGAGGTGGGGCGTAAGTACGGCATCGAGAATATCATCGGAAACTCCAAGTCGATGCTAGAGATCTACAAGACCGTCAGCCTGGTGGCGAAACGGAAGAGCACGGTGCTCATCACCGGCGCCAGCGGAACGGGCAAGGAGCTGATCGCGCGAGCGATCCACTTCAATAGCGATCGCCGCAATAAGCCCTTCGTCGTCGTGAACTGCGCCGCACTGCCGGACACCCTTATCGAAAGCGAGCTGTTCGGCTACGAAAAGGGGGCGTTCACGAACGCCTACCAGAGAAAGATCGGCCATTTCGAGTCCGCGCACGGTGGAACGCTGTTCCTCGATGAGATCGGCGAGCTGAACCTCGGCACCCAGGCGAAGCTCTTGCGGGCGATCGAGACCGAGACCTTTATCCGCCTGGGGGGGAATGAAGAAAGCAAGGTGGACGTAAGAATTATCGCCGCAAGCAATCGCGAGCTCGACAAGCTCGCGAGGGACGGAGGTTTTCGCGCCGATTTGTTTTATCGCCTAAATGTCGTTTCCGTCAATCTGCCGTCGCTTCGCGAGCGGCGGGACGATATACCGGTGCTGATCGATCATTTCCTCAAGCTAAAGGCGCGCGAAAACGCCATCGAGCCGAAGAAGCTCACGGCCGATGCAATCGACTGCTTGGTGTCCTACGGGTGGCCGGGAAACGTTCGCGAGCTCGAAAATCTGCTCGAGCGATTGACGATTTTGACGCCGCACGAGTCGATCACTCTCGACGACCTGCCGCGGGAGATGCGCTCCGCGGAGGCCGTTGCGCCTCTCAAGGACGCAGTTCTTGAAGGATCGCGGCCATTGGGCGAAGCGGTCGATGAATTCGAGCGCGCCATCATTTTAAAGGCGCTAAAAAAGACGCATTTTAATCAAACCAAAGCCGCTGCCTTGCTCGGCACGAGCCGCCGAGTCCTACGTTACCGGATGGAGAAGCTTCAAATCGCCGAGAGCGAATCCGAAGCCGATTGTGCAAAGTTGTCCAATTAAAAGCTACTTTTGTGACCGTTTGTTATCGCCCGTCATCTGCTTTTCACTCCTGCATAAGCTGAGGAGTACGGCTCATTTACTTTCCCTCGTGATTCTCTTAACTTAGCTCGTCCGCCCATCAACGATTTTTCGCCCGTAAATTCCTCGCGGTGGCATACCGCTTGCTGAGTATGTTTTGCGATGGAAGAACGAGCGAATATTTTAGTTGTCGATGACGAGATTGGGCCGCGCGAATCCCTCAAGCTGATTCTTAAGCCCTATTACAATGTCTACACGGTCGAGAAGCCGACCGACGCGATCGCGATGCTCGATCACGTGCCCGTCGATTTGGTCACCCTCGACCTTAAAATGCCGGGGCTTTCCGGCACGAAGGTGCTGGAGAAAATCAAGCAGCAGGATCCAGACATCGAGGCGATTATCATTACCGGATACGGCTCGATGGATACGGCGATCGAGGGTTTGAGGCTTGGCGCGTTCGACTACATTTCGAAGCCTTTCGACGTCAATCATATCCTTACGCTGGTCCGACGCGCCTTGCAGCGGCGGCAAGCGAAAATGGAACTGAAAAACGTCAAGTCGGAATTCCTCGCGAACATCTCGCACGAACTTCGTACGCCGCTGAGCGTCGTGATCGGATTCGTGTCGATCTTGCTCGATCAGCTCCTCGGGCAGCTGACCGAGCAGCAGCAGAAGATCCTCGAGCGGGTGTATAAAAACTCCGGTGAGCTCCTCGAACTCGTCGACAATGTTCTCGTGCTGAGCTCGCTCAATGCCGGTGAGCTCACGCTCATGACCGAAGTGTTCGATGCCCGCGCGCTGCTCGATGGCTGCGTCAAGCGTTATGAGAATCTCGTCAAGGACAAAAATATCGCGATCACGATCGAGGCGCCTACGAAACTGCCGAGTCTGGGCGATCCCGGAAAATCCGCGCGCATTGTCCAGAACCTGCTCCATAACGCGATCAAGTTCACGCCTGCAGAGGGAAGCATTACTCTCAAGCTCGGCGAATCGACCGCGAAAGGAATGGTCGAGCTCGAGATCATCGATACCGGAATGGGCATGCCCGAGCAGCATATCGAGCGCCTGTTTCAGCCATTCCAGCAGATGGATAGCTCCATCCGGCGGCAGTTCTCCGGCTTGGGCTTAGGTCTTACGGTGGCGCGCCGCTTGACGGACTTTTTAGGCGGCAATTTGCAGATCAGAAGCCGCTGCGACGCGGGCACCCATGTGGTTCTCAGCATTCCGCAAGAGCCGCAGCCGAAGAACACCGTTGCGCGGCACACGGTTTAACAGTCGGAGTTGAAAGGGGGCGGAGGTGAATAAAATTCTAATCGTGGACGACAACCTCGACAACCAGGAGATCCTTGCCCGGCGGCTGCGAACGCTTGGGAATTTCGAGATCGCCGTTGCGTCCAACGGCAAAGAGGCGCTGGAGATCGCCTCTGTCATCAAGCCCGATCTGATCTTGATGGATTTGAGGATGCCGGTGATGGATGGTTACGAAGCGACGCGTGCATTGCACGAGACGGAATGGGGAAAGAACACACCCGTCATAGCGATTACCGCCTACGCTTCGCGAGAGCACAAACACAAGGCGCTCACGGCGGGCTGCTGCGACTTTATCGCAAAGCCGATTCTCGATTATAACCAGGTCGTAAAGACGATTCAGGCCCTGCTAGGCTCCGGGGAATCGGGAACTCCGTCACACGGCTTTCAAACCGCGTAAGCTGAATGTCTGTCGCTAAGGAAAACGCGGGTTAAGGTTGCGGCAGGTAAACCGTTCCGTCCATCAATAAACGCGCGGTGCGCGCCAGGGCGGCTTTGGAAAGTTTCAACCCCCCGTTCGTCTCTTCAGTTTCGATTTCCACCTGAATAGTTCCGGAAGGATGGCCGATCCTCACCGCCGGCGGATTGCCCGGCTGAACCCTGCGGTAGATTTCATTGACGATGGTGCCGTCGATCTTAGCCGCCGCGCCGAGGCACACGGCGCCGGTGACGGCGTACGCCTTATGGAGTTTTTGCAACGCGGTCATGCGGGCGATGACGTCGACCTCCCGCGCATCGACTTTCCCTTTAGGAGTCTGATAGGTCGTCGGCGGCGAGACGAGCGCGATCTTCGGCACGCCGGGGCTCGTGCGCGTCGCGACTTCTTTCTTGGCGATACCCATGATTTCCGCGACGACGGAGCGAATCTCCTCACATTTCTTGAGAAGCGGCTCATCGGCGGCAATGGCTTCGAGCGAGGCATCGTCCTTCATGCCCAAATCGGTGGCGCGCACGAATACGAACGGATTGGCGGCGTCGACCATCGACACTGTCAGCTGCCCGAGGGTGGGGAATTTGATCTCTTCTTTGACCTTGCCCGTCGGCAGGAGCTTTCCCGTGACGGCGCCTCCGGAATCGAGAAAATCGAGCAGGATCTTCGAGCCTGAGCCTGGGACGCCGTCGATACGGAAATCCCCCTCGCTCTGAAATTCGCCGTCGCGAACCGGAAACTCGCCGATGATGATTTTTTTCGTATTGGTGTTGTAGATGCGGACCTTGGTCACGGGCTCCCGCGGCTCGATCAGGCCGCGGAGCAGCGCGAACGGTCCGACGGCGGCCGAAGTATTGCCGCAGTTACCGGTATAGTCGATGACCGGGGCGGTGATTCCGACGTAGCCGAAAGTGTAATCGATATCGGCGCCGCGGACCGAAGCCGGCCCGATATAAGCGACCTTGCTCGTGAGCGGGTCGGCGCCGCCCAAACCGTCGATTTGCCTGAGATCCGGGCTGCCGAAGGCGGCGAGCACGGCTTGATCTCTTTCTTTATTATCGCGCGGCAGATCACTTTCGAGAAAAAATATCGGCTTGCTGGTGCCGCCCCGATAAATTGCACAGGGAATTTTCATATTAATGCCTATAGCCGATTCCGGCCGAAAATTCCATCCGCGGACGAATCACCTTCCCGGCTGCATTCCCCTTGCCGTGTAGGCGGCGTGCGCCTCCGAAGAGGAGAGATAGCGCAGGAGCGCCTGCGCGGCTTCGCGCTCTTTCGTATGAGCGGACAAGAAGCCCACCAGCGAGGTCGGAGTGGAGATGTCGCGCGGTAGCGGGCCGACGACCTCGACGCCGGGCTCGGTGACGATCTCGCTGATAAAGGTCAGCCCGTAGTCGACCTCTCCTTTGGCGAGGAGTTCCATCGCGCCTCGGCCGCCCTGGCCTAGTTTAATCTTCGGCTTCATCTGTTCGGCGATGCCGAGCTTTTCCAGCGTCTCGTTCATGCTCACGCCGGCCGCCGCGCCGCTGGCGGCGTTGGGATAAGAAATCGCGCGCGCCGCAAGAAAAAGCCGCTTCACGGCGTCAGCGGTCGAGATATCGGGCTTGGGCGCGCCGGCGCGCACCGCGAGGCCGATCGCCACGCTCGCGAGCGGTGTTTCGCTCGCCGGCACAACGTGCCCCGACTTGATGACGGGATCGAGTGGCGGCTGTGCGACCGGCACATCGAACGGCTCGCCCTTGACGATGCGCTCCTTCGTTCCGCCGCCGGAGCCGAAGGTCGCCTTGACCTTGTGGCCGGTCGCTCGCTCGTAGCCGGGGATCAGCTCTTGCAGCACGGCCCGAATGCCTCCGGGAGCGATGAGCGTGATCTCGGCTGAGCCGGCACTAAGCTGGGTCAAGGCGATCAGCCCCACGGCAGCCGCCAAGATCAAGATGAAGTGTCTCATGGCGTGCTCTTCCTGCGGTCCGTTCAACTAGGAACCTTCATCAGCTTGGCGGCGTTGCCGGCGAGAATCGCGATGCGCTCGGCATCGTTTAAGCCGGGGGTGTTGAGAATATGATCCACCGGCCCCTTCACCCACGGCACCGCATAGTCCGTGCCGATCATGATCTGGCTCGCGCCATGCTCGTTGACCAGGTGCCGCAGCGCCTCGGGGGTGAAAACCAGCGAATCGTAATAGAGTCCCTTCAAATATTCGCTCGGCGTTTTCTTCAGCGCCGGCCCTTTGCACTGATCGGGAAAGACAGCGCAGCCGTGATCCATGCGCGCGGTATACGAGGGCAGAAAACCGCCGCCGTGCGCGCCGCAGATCCTTAGGTTCGGGAAGCGGTCGAGCGTCCCCTCGAAAATGAGGTGCGCGAGCGCGAGCGAGGTTTCCAGCGGATTGCCGATCACGTTGCCGAGCGCGCCGCTCCCCTGAACGCGCTTGGCGATCCCCGTCGATTGCGGCGCGGTTTGCGGATGGATGAAGACGAGAGCCTGAAGCTCCTCGGCCTTCTTCCAGAAAGGATCGAACCTGGGGATGGCGATCTCCTCGCCCTCGACATTACCGCCGATGGCAGCGCCGACGAAGCCCAGGCGCTTCATGCCGTCTTCGAGCTGCTCCGCAGCCAGCTCGGGAAATTGCAGCGACACGGGAGCATAGCCCAAAAAGCGGCCGGGAATCGCTTTGCACATCGCCGCGAGCTTTTCACTCTGAATGTCGAACGTGCGCCGCGCGAGATCACGGCTCATCGCGTACCAGAAAGCGTTTATGCTGAGCGCCTGGACATCGATGCCGTCGCCGTCCATGTCCGCGACGCGGGCGGCGTTGACAGGAAAGCCGAGATTGCCATCGAGCTGCCGGCGCGCACGCTCCTCGAACGGCGTGCCTTTGACGAGATCGAGCACGTCCGGAACAGCGCAGTGCGCGTGCACGTCCACGGTCCTAATCCGGCGGCCGCCAATCGATACCTCGCGGCGCTTGCGCACGCCCGGCGGCTCGGCCGCGCGTCCGATGCCGCAGGCGACGCACACCACGGCCGCCGCGGCGGATTTCAAAAACGTTCTGCGAGCGATCATGACGCGCTCAGCGTACCGCGATCGGCGCCACCGCCGAGCCGGTCGCGCCCTTGAGCTTCAGCGGCTGGACGATGAAGGCGAATTCGTAGGCGCGTGCCGCCGCGAGCGCATCCAGCTCCAGATTCTCAATCAGATAAATGCCGTGCTGGATCAGCATCATCGCGTGCACCGGCAGGCTCGTTCCCGGCTCGGAGGGGCGCGCCTCGACGCAGCAGTTGTCGGCCGCGATGAGCATCGGCTCGCGCGCGGCGAGCCACTCCGCCGCGGCGACGCCGATGCCGGGGGGCGTCGAGCCGTATCGCTGGTTCTCCTTGCCCATGAGTTTGGCCCAGCCGGTGCGAATGATGACGGCGTCGCCGCGCTCGATCTTGACGCTCGCTTTGGCGAGCGCCTGCTCGAGATCGCCGGGTGTGATGACGTACGAATTCGGGAGCAAATCGACGCCTTTGAGCGCGGCGACGTCGATCAGCACGCCGCGCGTCATCAGGCCGCCGACGTTCTCGACGCCGAGCTTTTTGAAGCCGCTGCGCGTGCCGATCTCAGCCAGCTTGAAGCAGTTGTAAAAGCTGTCGCCCCACATCTGGTGGGCGAAAGCGTCGAACTGCGTCCCGATCTGGCCGAGCTCGGTGACGACCAGCTCTTCGTTCTCCTGGCGGGCATTCGGCACCGCCAGCGCGGGCTTGGTGTAGATATTGAAAACCCGGTTGCCGTTGATGAAGGCTTCCTTCGGATCGGGAGAGAGCACGGCGCCGAGCTCGAAGACTTCGCCGCTCTTGATCAGCTTCGCGGCGCGCAGCACCGTCTCCGGCTTCATCAAATTGCCGGAGCCGCGCTGGTCGCCGGCGCCCCACTTGGACGGGCAGCGCTCGCTTTCCGGCGGCATGCGCCAGCTTTGCGCGCGGAGCGGCGCGCCGCCGAGCGCCAGCGCCGCCGCGGTTATTATGGCCAAAGCGATGGAGCGCATGTCGCCACCTCCTGATGGATTGTCACTCTATTTGCCGAAGTACTCCTGAGCCGTTTCCCAGGCGACCGATTGCAGGAAATTGGCGGTTTTAGGGTCGATGCCGCCGGTATAGGAGTTGCCCGCCGGGGATTTCTTATAGATCGATGCATAAGCAGTCGAGGCCGCCAGATAGGTTCCGATCAGGGTCGGGTGCCTCCTGTCCGGTTGATAGAATTCCAGGTCGGATCGCTTGCCGATCGCTTTGGCAAAGGCCAGGCCGGCGGGAATGACCAGCGCGTCGTTGTCGTTTCCCGCGATCGTGTATTCCTCCGCCAATTGCGCGGTCATCTCGGGCTTGTCTTTATACGCCCACGTCATGAGAAAAACGGGTTTGGCCCCATGTTTGATAACCGTGTCGCTGTGTTTCTTGGCATACTCGTGAAAAACGCGCTTGAGTGTCGGGTGAACGGGGCACTGGCTGCAGTCCGACAGGATCACGAGGTCGAACGGCTTGTCGAATTTATTGAAGACGATCTCGTTGTCACCGACAAAGGAATACGCGCCGATACCGTTCGGACGAAAATACGACTCCACATCGTGCCAATCGAAGCCCGATCCGCTGATGGTTACCGAAGTGGAGCGCGGCACGCTCTTCGAGCCCGCGGCTCGCAGCAGATTCGAAACGTAGTTGTGCATGCTGTTGTTGTAGTAAAAGAAGCTGTTCCCGACCCACAGAATGGATCTCGGCGGCTCGCCTCCGATGTCCGTCCGTTTGGGTTTGGTCTGAGCTAGGAGATTGCCCGATAGCGAAACCGCCAAAACCAGGGAAACGAGCGGCGCGGCTAGGCGCGACAGCCATGCGTGAGACATAAGTCTTCTCCTTGAATGGATTCGTTGCCCGACCGTCACGGCAAGCCCGGCGTGTTCACCCGGATTTTATAGATGCTCGTGCGCGCCGCGATGTAGAGCGTCTTGCGGTCGGGATCGCCGAACTCGACGTTCGCCGCGAGCTCGGGCGTGAGAATCGTGCCCAGGTGCTTGCCGTCCGGCGAGACGACCCAGACGCCGCCGGCCGCGGTCTCGTAGATGTTCCCTTTGCTGTCGACGCGCATGCCGTCGGTGATGCCGGGGGTCTGGTCCTTGCTGATGTCGATGAGCATCGTGCCGTTGGTGAGCGTTCCGTCGGGCTGGACCTCGTAGCGCTTGATGAACTTGTCGCGGCCGCCGTTGACGTCGAGATACTTTTCGTCGGGCGAGAAGGCGAGGCCGTTCGGCCGCGCGATGTCTTTGATCACGAGCGTGACCTTGCCGCCGCGCAGCATGAATATGCCGGCGAAGTCGAGTTCCTTCTTCGGGTCGTTTTCTCTCTGACGCAGTCCGCCGTAACCGTCGGTGAAGTAGATCGCGCCGTCTTTTTTGACGACGACATCGTTGGTGCCGCCGAAGCGCTTGCCTTCGTAGCGGTCGGCGAGGACCGTGCGCTTGCCGTTCTTCTCGATGCGATCGATCGAGCGGCCCGCCCACGTCGCAATGACGAGCCGTCCTTGCCGGTCGAGCGCGAGGCCGTTCGAGCCGATCATGGGAAAATCCTCGAACAGCGGGTCGTTTTTATCTCTGCCGTTGGTCTGAATGAAACCGACGCGCCAGATATCCTGGCCGGTGTAGCCGCTGTGGTCGAGATAGATCGACACTTTGCCGTCCGGCGTCCATTTGTAGATGACGTTGGCGGGGATGTCGCTGAAAAGGAGATAGCCGCTCTTACCTTTCTGGACCCAGAGCGTGCCCTCGGTGAAGCCGAAGCCGCCTTTGACTAATTCCAGTTTGGCGTCGGGAGAGACGAGCGCGTCGAGCGCCGGATCGAGCCGAACGACGGGTTTATCGGGGATTTTTTGCGCCGCTGCGGAGCCGGTTACTAAGGCCGCCGTAAACGAGAGAACTAGAGGCATCCGCAATTTTTTCACGCGAAGCCCTCCTGAAGCGACGGGAAGACGCTGCTTTATTCGCGCCAGCCGATGCCGCTATTGCCTCGCGGCTTGGCTCTTCAGCGACTGGATTTCCGCCTCGGACCGCGGTGTCAGGACGGCGACCTTGCGACCGCGCTCGTAGGGGATGACGACGCGGAGCGGCTGTCCGTCCCGCTCGAGAATCGAGATGTGGCGCGACTCCGTGCCGCGCGTCGGCAGATCGAAGAGCGTCCATTGCCCCTTGATCGGATCGTATTTCGCGACCTTGTCGGTGCTCCAGAGATTTGTCCAGACGCCGTGGTCCTTATCGACCGCGATCTGGTAGGGCTGGTCCGTCTCGGGATTCGGCAACGGCACCAGCGTTGCCTCCTTCGTCTGAATGTTGACCTTGGCGAGCGTGCCGCCGAATGAATTGCCGACGTAGACGTAATCGCCGTTCTTGTCCGCGCCCATTCGGCGCGGCGCCTGCGCCCAGGCGAACGGCGTATTGAAATCCGGCGGCTGGAAGGTTTCATACATTTTCTTCTGTTCCGGGGTGAGGTTCTCCATGGCCTTTTTTTCCGGCGGGAGCTTGAACTCGCCGGTCTTGCCGGTCCTGATGTCGCTGTAATCGATCAGGTCTTGCGCCATCAGAAGCCACCAGCCGTTGCCGGTTCTGTCGGCGGCGAGGCCGTAGACCGTCGCGGTGCCGTGCTGATTTTTGTATGTGATCGATTTGAACTCGGTAAATTTCTCTTCCTTGATGTTGAAGCGCAGCGCGCCGTCCGGTGAGGTGACCCAAATATTGCCGTTCATATCCGCGTCGAGCGTGCCGGCCGTGCCGGACATGGGTTCCGGCGGGAGATAAAC
Organism: Verrucomicrobiia bacterium; assembly: GCA_035495775.1. Lineage (GTDB taxonomy): Bacteria > Desulfobacterota > Binatia > UBA9968 > UBA9968 > JAJPJQ01. The sequence continues at coordinate 20,825 of DATJFG010000083.1, forward strand.
GGTGATCTTCGCGGTCTTGGGGTCGACCTTCGCCAAGCCGCCGCGGCTCCGCTGCACATTCGAGCGGGTGTTGAACCAAAGAACGCCGTTTTCATCCCGGGTGATGCCGTGAGTGCCGGCGGCGATGCCTTTCTGATCGTCGAGCTTGAAATTCTTCACCGCGCCGGTCTTCCCGTCGATGCGTCCGATCGTCGTCTCCAAACTCGTATGGGCGAAAGTGATCCAGATGTTGCCGTCGAAGTCCATCTGCGCGTCGTGCACGCCCGCGACATGGTTCATGCTCGACTTGGTGCCGAGCGACCAGTCGCTGCCGTCCATCGAGGCGGTGTGGCCGTGCTCCATCGGGAAATCGTATTCCTTGATGACGGCGCGCGCCGCCTCTCCGGAAGGTCGCGGTCGGAGCTTGAACTTCATCGAGCTCTCCCCCGGGCCGCGCGCCTTCGCGAGATAGGCTGCGAGCTCCTTCTGATGGAAGTCGATGTTGGGCGTCGCTTTGTGCTCCGGGCCTTGATAAACGCCGAGCACGTTGACGTGTTTCATGAGATCGAGGATTTTATTCCAGCCCGCCTCGTCGAAGCGGTGCTGGAGCGGATAGCTCGCGCTATGGCAGCCGGTGCAGTTCTTCCGCACCTGAGTTTTCATGCGATAGTCTTCGGGCGTGTCGCCGGGAAGTGCGGCGAGGAGTTCGTCGCCGGGCAACTGACGAATCCAGTCCTCGCGGTTCGGGATCGGCTTCATGACGAAATCACGGTGCATTTTCTTATTGAGGTCGACGTTGGCGCTCGCCATCTGATAAGTGAGCGCCTGCGCCCAAACGCGATACTTGGCGTTCGCCATCGGCGGGAAATAGTAGGAGCCGCCCTCGTCGGTGAAGACGCTGGTCGTAATCGTCGATCCTTCCGCCTTCGCCGACACGGTGACGCCGCCCATCTTTTCCCCTGAGGCTGAAGTAATCGTGCCGGAGAGGAGCGCATCGGCGTAAGCCGCGCCGGCGGCGAATACCAGAGCGGCGGCGAGAGCAGCGGCAGCGAGCTTTTGAAAATGTCTCATGGCGGCCTCCGGAATAAAAAGGTGACGTTTACTGCATCGGTGTCGGGGCTTTCGCCGGCGCGCGCGCGGTCGGAATGTCCTGCGTGCCGCGCGGCATCGTCTTTATATACGCCGCGATCGCGGCGATCTGGTCAGGGCTGTAAGTATACTTAAAGCCCGGCATGCGCGCCGAACCGTTGCTGATGATTTCGCGCATGTATTCTTCGTTGCCGCCCGTGCTGTCTTTGGACAGCTCCGGGCCATACATGCCGGAGACGAGCGTCGGCCGCGTGTGGCAGACGCCGCACGACTGCTCGAAGAGCCGGCGCCCGAGCTGCTGCTGCGAGTTCAGCTGTTGGTGACCGTGGTCTTCGGCGCCAAAGGCTAGACGCCCCGTTGCGGTGAGCACGATGAAAACAATCCACGTCCCAGCTTTCATTCTCACTCCTTAAATATCTAGAACGTCCGTCGGATCCGTCGATGCTAGGCCGATGATTTGCTTACCACCACCTCGTCTATTTTGTCTACCTCTTTGAGCTTCACGCGCACATCTCCGCCTGAAGGTACGGCGACTTTCTTGCCGACGAAGTCGGCCGCGACCGGAAGCTCGCGGCCGCCGCGGTCGATCAGCACCGCGAGATGGATCGCCTTCGGGCGGCCGAAGTCGATGAGATGATCGACGGCCGCGCGAGCGGTGCGGCCGGTATGCAGCACGTCGTCGACCAGGATGATCGTCTTGTTTGCGATATCGAAGGGGATGCGCGTGTTGTCGACTTTCCCGTCGGGGAGCAGCGTGTTTAGATCGTCGCGGTAAAGCGTGATGTCCATCTCGCCGACGGGAATCTCCTTGCCGTTCAATTTTTTTGCGATCGCGCTCAGGCGCCGCGCCAGGTGAATGCCGCGGGTGCGGATGCCGATGAAGACGAGCTCCCCCGCGCCGCTTCGTGTCTTTAGAATCTCGCGGCAGCAGCGTTCAAGCTGGCGCTGAATATCCGCCGCGCTCAGGACGCGCGTGGCCTTGTTTTCAGCTCGCTTCATAGGCGATGCGGACGATCGTTTCGAGAAGAATCTGCGCGCCCAGACATATCTCATCGGGATCGGTCCATTCCAGGGGGCTGTGGCTGATCCCTTTCTTGCTCGGCACGAAGATCATACCCGCCGGCGCGATCTTCGCCATTTGCATGGCGTCATGGCCTGCGCCCGAGGGCATAATCTCGTAGGGAAGCTTCTTTTCCTCGCATATCTCCTCGATCAGGCGAATCAGCCCTGCGTCCAAGTCCACCGGCTCTTCCGAGCGGATGGGGAGAATCTCGACTTTCATCCCGCGGTCGGCCGCGATCTCCTTCGCACGCGCCTCGACGGCGCGCGCGACCCGCTCCTTCGCCTTGGCGGTGATGCTGCGGATGTCGATCGAAAGCTCCGCTTTGCCCGGGATGGCGTTGATGACGCCGGGGTCGATCTTGATCGCGCCGACAGTGCCGACGACCCGGCCTTTTTCGACGGCGGAATTTTCGCGTGCCGTCTCTTCGACATGGGCGATGAGCAGGGCGGCGGCGACGAGCGCGTCTTTTCTCATCTCCATGGGCGTCGTCCCCGAGTGATCGGCCTGTCCGGTGAAAACGACGCGCAGGCGCGTCGGCGCGGCGATGGCGGTGACGACGCCGATTTTCTTTTTCTTCGCTTCGAGCACGGGCCCCTGCTCGATATGAAGTTCGAGATATGCACGGACGGACTTGGGATCGCGTCGGAGCGAAGGCAGGCTGTCGCGATAGACCCCAAGGCCCGCGAGCACGTCCTCGAGCTTGGTGCCGCGCGCGTCCACCGCATTCGTGAGGTCCTTCATCCTGACCTGTCCGGCGACGAGGCTCGAGCCGAGCGTCGAAAAACCGAAACGGCTCGACTCCTCGCCCACGAAGCAGACGGCTTCAAGGGGGCAGGGAAGCGCGATGGCGGATTCTTTTATGGTCCGTACCGCTTCGAGCGCGCCGATAACGCCAACCGGCCCGTCGAATTTGCCGCCGTGCACCACGCTGTCGAGATGCGATCCGGCGAGAACGGCGGGGCCGCCGCCGCCCTCCAGCCGGCCGAAGATGTTGCCGATGCGGTCCACCTGGACCTTGAGACCGGCCTGCGTCATCAAATGGACGAGGAGCTGTCGGCTTCTGAGTTCCGTCACCGAAAAGACGAGACGCGTCACCGAGCCGCGGTCGCCGATGCCGATGCGGGAGATGGCGTTCAAATCCGCCAGCAGCCGGTCTTTATTGATCGCCAGGCGCTCGGGAAGAGCGCGAGCCTTTTCTTTTGCCCTGGGCGACGGCATGGCGGCATTGTAGCAGTTTCCCTTTTGCGGAGAAAAGTGCTCTTCGCAGCAAATTTATTGGCAAAGCCCCGGCGCTATGTTATACGCGAATTAATTTAAGTCGGAGGTTTTCGATGAGCGACGTAGGCAATCGGATCGGCGAGATGCTGTTGGAGACCGGCGCGATCGCATTTTACAAGGAGCGCCCTTTCGTCTTCGTCTCGGGTCGGATCTCGCCGGTTTATATCGACTGCCGCCGTCTGCTTTCATTTCCCGACGCCCGCGAGGCGATCATCGTCGAGATGGCGCGGAAGGCCGAATCCGCCATCGGCCGCGGCTCGATCGATGTTGTCGCCGGCGGCGAGACCGCCGGCATTCCCTATGCCGCGCTCGTCGCCCAAAAGCTAAGCAAACCGATGATCTATATCCGCAAGCAGCCAAAGGGCTACGGCGGCACGAAGCAGATCGAAGGCATTCTCGAGGCGAATCAGCGCGTGCTGCTCGTCGAGGATCTCATTACCGACGGCATGAGCAAGCTGCGCTTCAATATCGGCATCCGCGCCGCCGGCTCGCGCATCACGCACTGCCTCTGCGTTTTCGAGTATGGCTCGGACGAGCTCGGCCTTCATGAGGGTGAAAAAAACCTCGCCGAGCACGGCATCGAATCGCATGCGCTGGCGAACTGGGATCACGTTCTCACCGCCGGCCGCGGGAAAAAATATCTGAGCGAAGAGGCGACGAAGCAGATTCTCGATTTCTTAAAAGACCCCGAAAGCTGGGGCAAGAAGATGGGGTTTGTATAAACGCGCCGCAATTCACTGCGGTCGCCGCTGCTACTTATACAGCTCCTTAAAGAAGCCTTCTTTATCGAGCTCGTGCAAAAATCGCATATTGACGAAATCTTCGGCCTTTTTGTCTTTCGCCGACGGCACGCGGCGCGCGAGCTCTTCGACGGCGTATTGAAAGCCCTGCATATTGGGGTACGCGCGCCGGTCGGTCGTCTGCGCGTAGCTCGCATACGTTGCGTCCAAAATCTCCGGATCCGTGATCCGGAGATACTTCGCCATGATTTTCTTCGCGCCTTCTTTGTTCGTCAACCCGTAGTGGATGCCGGCGATGAAGCCTTTCAAATAGTTCTTCACCGCCTGAGGATTTTCGCGGATGAAGCGGTCGGTGGTCTCGACGACCTGCTGGGGATAGGGGAGCGACAGCTCGGCGAGATTGACGAGCACGTTGTAGCCCTGCTTTTTCGCGGTGATGTCGAAAGGCGGAGCGATAATCGTCGCGTCGATCGTGCCGGCGACTAAAGCCTGAAAGCGCGTCGGCTGGGCGCCGACCTGGATAATCGTCACGTCTTTTGTCGGGTTGAGGCCGACTTTTTCGAGCAAGAGCCGGACAGCGGTGTCGGTGTTCGAGCCGAAGCGGCTGATCGCGATCTTTTTTCCCTTGAGCTGCTCCAGGCGCGTGATCGTTTTATTCGTGACGAGATTGTATGGGAGAGTATTGATGTATCCCGCGACGGCAATTGTGTCGGCGCCCGCCGAGCGCGAGGCGATTGTCACCGGCCCGGAGGTCGTGGAAATTTTTATCTCTCCGGCCATCGCGGCCTGGGCAAGCAGGGAGCCGCCCTCGAAGAGCACGAGCCGCGCATCGACGCCGTATTTTTGAAACATCCCGGAATCCTTGGCGATGAAGGGATGGATCAAAGCCGCCGACAGGCCGGCGATCCCGACCATGACGGTCGTCTGGCCCTGCGCCGATACGGACGCGGAAAACGCCGGCAGCGAAAAAACCAGCATCGATGCGCATGCCAGGATTTTTTTCATTATGCCGCCTTGTCCTTTTTCTTTTGCTGCATCACCCAGAAGATGCGCTCGGGGCTCAACGGCAAATCGTAAACTCGTGTGCCGATCGCATCGGCGACGGCGTTGCCGATCGCCGCGGGGGTCGGGGCGAGTCCCGGCTCGCCCAATCCTTTGGCGCCATAGGGGCCTTCGGGCTCGGCGCATTCGACGATGATCGGAATCATCTCCGGCAGGTCCAATGCCGTCACGAGATGGTAATCGAGAAACGATGGATTTCGCACCTTGCCGTTGTCGTCGATGACGAGATGCTCGTGCAGCGCCGAGCCGATGCCCATCGCAAGCCCGCCCTCGATCTGCGCCGCGCAATTAAGCGGGTTGATCGCTTTGCCGACGTCGTGCGCCGCCGACATGCGCAGCAGCCGCGCCCGTCCGGTCTCTTCGTCGACCGCGACGATCGCCGCCTGGGTGGCGTACATATAAAATGCCGAGGCATGATCACTGTGGCCGGTCTCGAGATCGAGATCCTTGGCGATCTGATAGGTGTACGAAGCGTCGCCGCGAACGGTGCCTTCGGGGCCGAGCTTCCGCCGTATAACATCGCCGATCGCGAGCGCCATCTCGGGATGACGCTTTAAAAAGATCTTCCCGTCGGCGAAGGCAAGATCCTCCTTTTTTCCTTCGAGCATCGGCGCCGCCAGCTCGGCAATCTTCTCGCGCGCGTCGATCGCCGCGCCCTTGACGGCGTTGCCCATGTGATAAGTGCTGCGGCTGGACGTGGTGGAGGCGTCGTAAGGAATGACGTCGGTGTCGAGCGGCGCGGTGCGGACCTTGTCCATCGGTAATTTTAATTCTTCGGCGGCGATTTGCGACAGGATCGTGTTGCAGCCCTGGCCGATCTCGACCGTGCCGGCGAGGACCGACGCTTCGCCCCTGGCGTTGACGATGACTCCGGCGCTGGAAGTCGTCGGCGAGCGCGTCGGCTTCTGAATGCACGCCAGACCTTTGCCGATCTTCAGTCCCTTCACACGTGAGCCGGGCAGCGCATCGACTTTCTTTCCCCATTCGATCGCCGCGGCGGCTTTTTCAAGCGTCTCTTTCAGGCCGACGCTGTGGAGCTCTTCGCCCCAGTACGCGACATCGCCGTCGACGAAGACATTTTGCAGGCGAAAGGCGAGCGGGTCCATTCCGAGGCGGCGGGCCAATTCATCGGTGTGCTGCTCGACCGCCCATGCGCCCTGCGGAATGCCGTAGCCGCGAAACGATCCCGCGACGGGGAGATTGGTGTACACCGCGTAGCCGTCGACCTTTACATTGGGTATGCGGTACGGCCCCGGCGCCGGCACGCTGCCGCGGATGCAGACGGTCGGGCTTTTTTCCGCGTACGCCCCGCCGTTCCAATAGATCGTCATTGCGCGCGCCGTGATCGAGCCGTTTATCTTGACGCCGCTTTTCACGTGCACGATGGCGCCGTGGCGCGTGAGCGTCGAGATAAAAGATTCCTCGCGATTGAATTTTACGCGCACCGGCCGCCCGTTCGTATGGTATGCGAGCGCCACTGCGATGGGCTCGACCTTGAGCCCGCCCTTCGACCCGAAACCGCCGCCCTGCAGCGGATTGATGAAGCGAATCCGTTCCTTCGGCATGTTGAGCGCTTCGGAGATCTCGTGCAGCGCGCGAAAAGGGGCGTCGTTGGCGACCCAGATGGTGACCCGGCCGCTCACCGGATCGACCTGCGCGTGCGCGGAATGCGGCTCCATGGCCGCGTGCTGGATGATCGGCACCGTGTAGCGCTCTTCAAGCACGATATCCGCGTCGCGAAAACCTTGATCGACGTCGCCGGTCCGGAGCTTGAAATGTTCGCAGACGTTGGGACCCGCTCCGGGCACGATGAAATCCATCTTCCGATACTTTGCGAAATTCTCGTGGATCGCGACGGCGTCGGGCCGAGCGGCCTCCTCGGCCGAGGTATAGGCCGGAAGGTCCTCGTAATCGACCTCGATCAGGCGCACGGCGGCCTCGGCTGTGTCCTCATCGACGGCGGCGACGGCGGCGACCGGCTCGCCGATATAGCGAACCTTGTCCTGCGCGAGAAACGGCTTGTCGCGGATCGATTCTCCATGAATCCACGGGGCGTCTTTGCCGGTAACGACCGCGACGACGCCGGGATAGCGGCTGGCTTTCTCGGTATCGATGCGCTTGATCTTCGCGTGCGCCTTCGGGCTGAAGAGAACTTTGCCGTAGACCATATTCGGCAACACGAGATCGTAGCCGTACACCGCCTCGCCGGTGACCTTTTCGTCGGCGTCGATGCGCGTGACCGGTTTTCCTACGACGGTGAGATCTTCCATTGCGGGACTCCTAAGTAATTGTCGTCGCGTGGTGATGCAGTGATTCAGCGATTCTATGTGCGGCGCGCACGCAGCTCGCGACTGGCGTCCTGCACCGCCTTGACGATTTTGGCGTAGCCGGTGCAGCGGCAGAGATTGCCGGAAATAGCGAAGCGGATATCTTCCTCGCTGGGATCGGGATTCTCATCGAGGAGCGCCTTCGACATCATCAGCATGCCGGAGGTGCAGTAGCCGCACTGGACGCCGCCTTCCTGGACGAAGGCGCGCTGCACCGGGTGCAGCTCGGGACCGATCTTCAATCCTTCGATCGTGACGATATCGGCGCCGTCGAGCTCGCCTGAGAAGATCAGGCAGGAATTCACCGCTTTGCCGTTCAACAGCACCGTGCAGGCGCCGCAATCGCCGGTGCCGCAGCCTTCTTTCGTTCCCGTGAGACCGATCTCGTCGCGCAAGAGATCGAGCAGTAGACGGTGCGACGGGACTTCGAGATCAGTTTTCTTGCCGTTCAACGTGATTTGAATCTTTTTTTTCATTCTTGCCTCAATATCTCCAGTCTCGCCGCTCGATCCATGAAGCGGGCTCGCGCACAGCGGCGTTCAGCAGCGCGCGCTTGGTGTTCACGCGGACCATCTCTCTGCGGTAATCAGCCGAGGAGCGCACGTCGCTGATCGGCTTCGACTCGGCCGCCGCTTCCGCGCCCGCTTTCTCGGCCAGTTCTTCCGTGATCGTCTGATTCTCCAGCAGCGCCTCCGCGCGCCGCGCGCGCATCGGTGTCGGCGACACCGCGCCGAGCGCGATGCGCGCCTTCCGGCATGTTTTACCGTCGCCATTGAAGACCAGCGCGACCGCGATGCCGACATAGGCGAGATCCATCATCTCGCGCGGCGAGAATTTAATATAATCGCCGCGGAGCGCCGCGCTCACCGGTGGAATCACAATCGCGGTCAAAATCTCCTCGGGCGCGAGGACAGTTTGCCCGGGTCCGCGAAAAAGCTGTTCGAGTTCAATGGTTCGCTCGCCGTTCAGGCCGGCGATCGTCGCTTTGGCCTCGAGCGCGATCAGCGCCGGCGCGACATCCGCCGAAGGGGTGGCGTTTGCCATGTTGCCGCCGATCGTCGCCCGATTGCGGATCTGAACCGATCCGACTTCCGCCGCGCTGCGGGCGAGAAAGGGATATTTTTTCAGCACAATCGGCGAAATCTCGACCTCGCGCATCGTCGTCAGCGCGCCGATGGTCACCGCGCCGTCGCCGTTTTCGCGGATGCCGGTCAGCGCCGGGATGCGCTTGAGATCCACGACGTATTTCGGCTTAAGTCCCTTTTCTTTCACCGCGATGACGAGATCGGTGCCGCCGGCGAGAAAACGGCCGCCAGGGCCTTTCTCTTTGACCAGCGCGCTCGCTTCCCTGAGAGACTTCGGCTGGAAGATTTCCAGCGGTTCGGGGCGTTTCATTTAAGTGGAGACTCCGTGATCGAGAAGAACTTATGGAATCAAATTTTGCTATAGCATATGGATAGCCCCGTTTCCACTTCCGTCCATTGACACCGAAAAGCGTTCCGCCTAAGAAGAAGCGCTGGAGCAGGCCGGATGCAATGAACGACGAATCACAAAGGCAGAAGCACGAAACCGTCGTTCCTTGCGTGCGATACCTAAGATTGGTCGTGGCGGCGGTATTTCTTGCCTTTTCGCTCGCGGTGGCCGCTCGGGCGCAAAGCCCGAGTGCCATCGATCAAGCTCGAAAGGAGGGCGCTGTCGTCTTCTATTCGACGATGTCGGTCACGGTTTTTGAAACGTTTCAAAAAGCATTCAAGGAAAAATATCCGTTCATCAACCTCCAGCATATCTATCTCAGCTCTTCGCGCCAGGTTGCGCGCGTGATGCTGGAGCACCGCGGCGGGAAAATCCAGGCCGATGTCCTGGGCAACAGCCCCGACGGCCTGTCGTATTATAAAGAGCAAAAGGTTCTAGGCTCGCATGATTCGCCGGAAGCCAAAGCGCTGATCGAGGGCAGCGTCGATGCCGATCGCCAGTGGTTCGGTATAACGACCGACTTTCTCATCACCGCGTTCAACACGCGGGCGCTAGCGCGCGCCAAGGCGCCGAAGAATTACGACGAGTATCTAAACCCCGAGTTTAAAGGGCAGATGGCGATCAACAGCAGCGTCGCGTACGCGCTCACCGGGATGGCGAGTCTCCGCGGCGCCGAACAGGCGCGCATTTACGCCAAAAAACTCGGGCAGCAAGACCCGCGACCGGTCGAGGGCTTCACGCACATGACGAACCTGCTCGCGGCAGGCGAGTATCCGCTGGCGATCTTCACACAGGTCTCGAAGATCGAGGAGCTTAAGAAAAAGGGCGCGCCGGTTGACTGGCTTCCCGCAAGCCCGACGTTCGCGGTGCTTGCCGGCGTCGCGCTGACGCAAAATCCGCCGCATCCAGCCGCCGCCCGGTTGCTTGTCGATTTTTTCCTTTCGACCGAGGGGCAGCAGGCGCTCGTCAGGGGCGGGAAAATTCCGCTGCGTAAAGGGATCAACGCGCCGACAAAAAACATCGATGAGCTTCTGGCCGGCGGGAATCTTCACGTCATCAGGCCTTCGGGCGACTACAGCGAAGCGATGAAACTCTACCTTCAGCTCTTGGGAATCAAATCGTGAAGCGTCGAGGCTGTCTCGCGTTTCTTCTTTTCCTCGTGCTTGTGACGCGTTCGTTCGCGGCCGAAAAGGTAAGGCTTTCTTATTCGAGCCGGAGCAATTCGGTGACGCCGTTTCAGGTCGCCGTGGTGAGAGGCTTCTACCGTGAAGAGGGACTCGACGTCGAGATGATCCAGGTCAATCCGCGCCTCGGCGCGATGGCGGTGATGAACGGCGACCTCGATTTCACCACGACATTCGGCAGCACGCTGCGCGGCGTCATTCAGGGGCTGCCGCTCAAGTTCGTCGCGGTGTCGGTCAAAAAATCCGAGCACTTCCTGATCGCGCGGCGCGACATCAAAGACGTGCAGGATCTCAAGGGTAAGAAGATCGCCGTCTCGACGCTGCTCGGCACCGACCAGATTGCGGCGGAGGAAATCGCGCGCTCCAAGGGATTCAACGCCGCGCTGATGCAGCCGATCGCGGTCGGTGACGCGCCGCTGCGCGCGCAGGCGCTCCGCAGCGGGATCGTCGACGCGAGCTCGATCTCCTCCCCGCACGACATGATATTGAAAGACGAGGGCTTCAACGTCCTCGGCGGCCCCGAAGACGTCAAATACGCGCTGCCGACTTCCGGAATAGCCGTCGCCGTCAAGTTGCTGCAAGAGAAGCCGCAGATCGTCAAGCAACTTATCCGTGCGCTGCTGAAAGCGCACCGCTTCGTCTTCGAGAACCGCGCCGAGACGATCCAGATCATGATGCGCTGGCTGACCCAAACGCCCGAAGTCGCCGCGCATTCCTATCAGCTCGAGCTGGTCTCGCTCGCGCGGAACGGCGAAATAACCGACTACGAATGGGAACGGCTCACCGAAGGAAAGAAGCCGCTCGCCGAGGTCCGCGATTTCACTTTGCTGCGTCAGGCGCAGAAGGAATTGGGCATTCGACAATAACGGCTCGACGGTCTATAAAGCTCGCGGATGCATCATGATCGTCGTTAACTTAAGTAAAAAGTAGATGGAAAAGATATGAAGACCACCCCGGGGATAAAGATGCCGCCAGCGGAGGCAAAGGCTCGGGTCGACGAGCTCTACGGCAAAGTCGCCGCGCGCTGGGAAGAGCGCGTGTCGAGCTCGCCATTTATGCAGCAGCTGATGAGCGGCAAGCTGCCCATCTCGACGATCCGGCTGTTCTTTAAAAATTGGGGCGCGTGGACCATCGAGATCAACACGCTCACCGCCTGTTCGTACCAGCGCTTTTTGACTTTTTTTAAAACCCACCGCGAGCTGATGGCGCCGCTCGGCGAGAAGATCGCCGACGAATTCATGCATCCGAAGCCGCCGGGGCATTATCTCGTGATGATGCAGACCGCGCAGGCGCTCGGCATCCGCGAAGAGGAGGTCTTCACCGAGCCGCTGCTGTCGGAGTTCCGCGCTAAGATCGACTTCATGCGGGGCGTCATGTACGAGGGGACCGCCGCCGAGTGGTACTCTTGTGTCACGACGGAAGAGCGCATCGGCCATTGGGCGGGCGATTGGTTCAAGGCGCTAACGACTCACTATGGTTTTTCGAAGGAGCAAGCGACCTATTTTTCGACGCATCATGAGGCGGATCTCGAAGAGCACGAACAAGGCGTCATGGGCCACGGTCAGTTCAACCGCACCGTGCTCCAGCGCCTGCTCGAAGATGGAATGGCGGAGGAGCGTCCGACCTATGGCATGGAATACTGCGCGATGACTTCCGTCGATCTTCACGCCGTCATGCAGCGCACTGCGCTCGAAGAGGCCGAGCGGCTGAAGCGGCGCTGACGGTGTGTGAATTCGGCCCAGCAGCCCGAACAAAGGAGAGCGCCTAATGAAATTCGCGTCCGTTAAGCCGAACGAACTTGCGATCATTCGCGACAACGAGATGATCCCGCTCGGGGACGCGCTGCCGAAAGGCGCGACGATGATCGATCTCATCGCGCGTTACAGCGAGTGGCGCTCATCGATCGCCGCCGCGGCGGAGAAGGGGAAAGGCGTTCCGCTCGATTCCGAGCGTCTCAAGGCTCCGGTCGAAAATCCGTCGAAGATCTGGGCGGCGGCGACCAACTACAAGCGCGGCAGCGAAGGCCTCGGCGATGCCCGCGGCCGCGGCACCGCCGGCACCGCGACGCCGGAGGAGATATTGGAAAAATGCTTCTTGAAGCCGCCGTCAGCGATCATCGGCCCCGAAGAGGCGGTCGTGATCCCGCCGGGTGCCGGAAACATCTTTCCCGAACTCGAGCTTTGCGTCGTAATCGGCAAGAAGGCGCGAAATCTCAAAAAAGAAGAGGCGTTCGGCGCGATATTCGGCTATACGATCATTCTCGACATGACTGCGCGCTCGTACGGCTCGGGCAAGGGACTCCCTGGCAGCCGCTGCGTCCGCAAAGGATTTGAGACCTTCGCCCCCGTCGGTCCTTGGATCACGACGCTGGACGAGATCCGCGACCCCGAGAAACTTTCGATGCGTCTGTGGGTCAACGGCGAGCTGCGCCAGTCGGCGCGCACCGACGCGATGGTCAACGGCGTCGCCGCGCTCGTGAGCTTTCTCTCGCAGGTATCCACCCTTTTGCCTGGCGATTTGATCGCCACCGGCAACCCCGACTCGCCCGCGTTCCAGCAGCAACTCGGCCCCGGCGACACGATCAAGGCCGAGATCGAAGGCATCGGCGCCATGAATCTGAAGGTGGCTTAAATATGGCCCAGAACGATCGGCCGACAGATATTATTGAGCCTTATCTGTTTGATCGCTTTGAGCGCACCGGCGGCAGCCGCGCAAAGCGACGAACGAATCCAGGCACCCGTTTACGGGACGCCCGCCGCGTGGACTTACCGTGCCGTTCATAACACGTATGCCGGCATTTGGAGATCCGATATGCTGACCGGCGGCTTCGAGGTCAGCCTGCGCGACGGAACCTACAAAATCGCTCGGCGCGACGGCAAATCCGCCGACGTGGCCGAGTTCTGTCCGCTTGGGGTCATGCTGCCGACCACGGTAGCCAATCGCGGTGCTGCGCCAACGGTGTCGCATAAAGATCGTGATGTTTGTCGGCATCACGACCTATCATCTCACCCAAGTTTATTTCTATAGTCCTCAGACCCGCAGTACGGTGAAATACGAATGCAGTGAAGAGTGGCGAGACCTGCAGGGCAACTACACTTTACAAGAGAAGGCTGAAGTTGAGCTCACGAATTTCAAGATAGAATAGCCGAAAAAAACTACCGGGCGCAAGTCGAAGTAAAATTAGACCTTCAACGCCGCGCGCAGCATAATTCGCAGAGCCGATACGCTTAGGGTCTTTACCTCAATTGCATGTATGCGAGCGTCGGCGCCACAATAGTTTCCATGACGATGCATGCTCCGGCTGAAATACTTCCCGGCCGCGAAGCGGCCTTATCGGCGGGTTCTAAAATGATCAAACAGCTCACATCCTGGCCTCCCAGGATAACGTGGGCCTTTGGCCATGCCGTGTCGGTCGAGTTATCGGACCATCTAATAGAAGTCGAGTGGATCAGGCCTCTCGATGGCCTCATCGGTCTCAGGCTGCGGAAAACCGATGATTCTCAAGAGTATGGGGTCGAAATGCGCCTAACACCCGCATCCATCGAAGACGCGCTTCAGACCATCCAGCCGGGGATGACTCTCGCCGCGATCGGCGAGTTGAAATTATCGGAATCGTCGGCCGAAGCCGCCCAGACGGGGCCAGCGGGTATTATCGCGCCTGAAGGGCCTGTTATGTCCGAAACTTAAAGGACCCCCTGCAAGAGCAGCGCTCACGTCTATTTCGCGTCACGGATCCTTCCCACACATAACTGATTTACCTTGCCGCCTAATATCGGCAAGCGGATGCATTTGTCACCGGCATAACAGCGCGCTAACATGCGAGCGTGCGCGGCTTGCGGCTGAGAAAGCCGGGCCACGGACGCGTACGATCAGGAGGAATAATGAAAGGCCCATTGCACGGACTTAGGGTCCTCGATCTCGGCAACTTCATCGCGGGACCGTTTGGGGCGATGTTTCTCGCGGACCTAGGGGCGGAAGTGATCAAGGTGGAAAATCCGAAGGGCGGGGACCCCTATCGTGCATGGGACCTTGGCGGAGATCGACCGAACTTCTGGGGTTACAATCGGGGCAAGAAAAGCGTCACCTTGAATCTACGCACTCCCGAGGGACGCGACATGTTTTACAAGCTTTGCCGGAAAGCCGATGTGCTCGTCGAAAACTATCGGCCCGGCGTCGCCAAGACCTTGGGCATCGACTACGAAACTCTCCACGCGATGAACGAAAAGCTCATCTATTGTTCGATTACAGGCATGGGCGCCACGGGACCTTACGCGAGCAGACCCGCCTACGATACCGTCGGGCAGGGTCTCGGCGGCATGATGAGCCTATTGATGGATCGCGACAACCCGCGGCCGATTGGACCCGCTTTCGCCGACTGCCTCGGAGGAATGTTCGGCGCCATTGGCGTGCTCGGGGCGCTGCATGCACGCGCTGAAACCGGCCGGGGACAACACGTCGCGACTTCGATGGTCGGCGCAATCTTGGGCTTTCTCACCGCGCCGGCCACCGAATATCTCGCCTCCGGCGATGTGCCCGGACCGACCAGCCGTCCGCAAGCCTCTCAAACCTATGCCTGCGCCTGCTCGGACGGGCTGCTGTTGGCGATTCATTTGTCGTCGCCGCCGAAATTCTGGGAAGGGCTGTGCCGGGCGATGGACCGAGGCGATCTCATCGATGATCCGCGCTTTAAATCGCGCGCCGACCGCCGGCGCAACTACAACATGCTGGGTCCGACTCTTAATGCGATCATGAAACAGAAGCCGCGCTCCTACTGGCTCGAACGGCTCGAAGCCGAGGACGTACCGCACACGCCGGTTTACGATATGGCCGAGCTTTTTCAGGATCCCCACATCAAGCATATGGGCATGGAAATCGAAATTCCGCGGGACAATAAACCGGCGGTCCGGACCGTCCGCTTCCCGATCGACTACAGCGAAACCGCCGTGCCGCATCCGGCTCCCGCGCCCGATCTCGGCGAGCACAACCTCGAAATTTTTAAACCTCTCGGATGGGATGAGAAAGCGCTCGCAGAGTTGAAAGACAAGGGAGTGGTTTGAGCTTCGCCTTTTTCGCCTAACAATAAAAAGGCCCGAGCGATTTTCGCCCGGGCCTTTTAAGCTTCACTACACAAATCCGAAACGACTACTTCACTTTCGGCCTGACGAGCTTGCCGATCGGTTTGCCGACGGGCTCGCCGTCACGCATCTGGATGTGACCGCGGACGATCGTCGCGATCGGCGCCCCCTTACATTTCCAGCCGTGCCACGGGCTCGGCTTATTTTTACTGTGGAGCTTGTTGACGTCGATGGTGCTTTCCTTGTTCATATCGACGATCGTGACATCGCCATCGGAGCCTAAGCGGATCGCGCCTTTCTGCGGATAGATCTGCCACACCTTGGCGGGATTTTCAGAGGTGATCCTGGCGTAGTGGTTGAGCGTCATGCGGCCTTTGTTCACCTCGGTGAGCAGCACCGGGACAGCGGTCTCGACGCCGCAGAAGCCCGAGATGCAGTCCCAGATCGCAGGCTTGGTCATCTTGCCGTAAAGATCGGAGCCTTTCTCTTCGAGCGTGTGCGGCGAATGATCGGTGGCGATCATGTCGATGTAGCCCTTGAGAAGACCGTCCCACAACACCTCCGCGTGGTCTTTGGTCCGCACCGGCGGATTCATCTTGAGCAGCGGACCGACCTTCTCCATGTCTTTCGGCTCGCGCAGCAGATAGTGCGGTCCCGTCTCGGCCGTGACGCGCATGCCTTTCGACTTTGCCTCCTTCACCATGGCAGCCGCCTGCTTGGAGCTCATGTGGTAAACGTGCAGCTTGGTATTGAACATCTCGGCGAAAAAGAGCGCGTGCGCGACGGACTCGGCCTCGCAGATCGCCGGGCGTGAATTCTCCCAGTACACGGGATCATTCTTGCCTTCCGCTTTCAGCTTATTCGTGTAGTAGGCCATGATCTGGCGGTTCTCGGCATGGATGCCGAGCGGCAGGCCGGACTTCGCGATGTTGGCGAACGCCTCCAGGCACATGCCGTCGTCGGGAAACGGAAGGTTGCCGATCGTTTCGCCGAAAAAGATTTTGTAGCCGATCACGCCGGCCTCGGCCATCGGCAGAATGTCGTTGGCGTTCGTCTGAACGACGACTCCGAAGAAGGCGTAATCGGTCAGGAACTTCCCCTCGGCGATCTTAATCTTCTCGCGTACCTTGTCGGCGTCGGCCGTTGGCGGCTGCACGTTGGGCATATCCATCACCATCGTGACGCCGCCGCAGACCGCGGCAGTCGACCCGGAAGTGAAATCCTCTTTGTGGCCTAGGCCGGGCTCTCTGAAGTGTACATGGCCGTCGATGATGCCGGGCAGGATATGGTTTCCTTTGGCATCGATCTCCTCGTTGCCTTTCGGCAAGCTGTCATCCGTGCCGATCGCCACGAACTTGCCGTCTTTAATCGCCACGCCGCCCTTGAAGGTCTCTTCCGGCGTCACGACCTGTCCGTTTTTAATTACTAAATCCGCGTTCATCGTGCTCCTTCCTCGGCTGCTACGCCAATAAAAAATGGAGGCGACGCTGTCGGCCTCCACCCTCTTGCATTATGGTATTTTTACGTATAAAAGTGCCGTTTCGAAGGGAAACCTATCCGATCGTTCACTCCTTGTCAAGAAACGGACGCATCCTTGCAGTCGATGGTATGTTTGTGAAAATATCGAAGGTGATAGGTCGTTTCTGCGAGGCATAACCTATTTAGTATTTCCAATGAGTTCAGGAGGAAATCATGGCAGTTAAGTTACAATCCATGGGGCTGCGGATGGAGTATTATCAGCCGCGTACGGGCGGCCGGCTGCTCGCGCTCGAGAACGTCAATCTCTCGGTCGATGAGGGGGAATTCGTCACGATCGTCGGCCCGTCCGGCTGCGGCAAGACGACCTTCATTAACATCGCCGACGGCCTGCTGAAGCCGACGGGCGGTAAGATCGTGCTCGATGGCAAAGAGGTCAAAGGACCGGGCATGGACCGCGCCATGGTCTTCCAGGACGCGTGTCTGATGCCTTGGCGCACAGTGCTGAAGAACGTCCTCTTCGGGCTCGAATGCCGCGGCCGCGGCAACACGGCGGAGGATAAGGACCGCGCGATGAAGTTCATCAAGCTCGTCGGCCTCTCGGGCTTCGAGGATCACTACCCGCACGAGCTTTCCGGCGGCATGCAGCAGCGCTGTAACCTTGCGCGGGCGCTGACGGTCGACCCGGAAGTCTTGATCATGGACGAGCCGTTTGCGGCGCTCGATGCGCAGACGCGCGAGATCATGCAGCTCGAGCTCCTCCGCATCTGGAAAGAGGCGAAGAAGACGGTCATGTTCATCACGCACCAGATCAACGAGGCGATTTATCTGGCCGATCGCGTGATTACTTTCTGCGCTCGGCCCGGCCGGGTAAAAGACCAGCTCAAGATCGAACTGCCGCGCCCGCGACCGCTCGCGGTTAAGCGGAGTAAAGAATTCCTCCAATACGAGGATTATCTTTGGAACCAGATCGAGGAAGAAGTGCGCAAAACGATGGCAGCGGACCAGCTCGTCCACGACATCGACGCCGTGGGCTAAGAACGAGGCAAAAAACGTTATAGAGGCGCGAGGGCCCGGCTCCGCTGGCAAAGAATCGCCGGCGTCGACCGGGCTCTGCCGCACTCGGTTCTTGGCCTCTCGTGACGCGGCACGTGTTTTCTGAAGGGTTTCATTGATCTAAATTTTAATGGGACGCTTCCTCAACGCCCAGATACTCATCCTTCTCGGCTGCTCGCTGTTGGTGCTCTATCTAGCGGGCGTTCCGCTCGTGATGCTGCTCTACGGCAGCATCCGAACAGCCCCGATCGGCGAGCCGGGCGCCGCCTATACGATCGACAATTACATCAAGGCTTATTTCGACCGCGAGTTTTATCTTCTCTTTTGGAATTCACTAAAATACGCTTCCGGCACCTGCTTGCTCTCGTTTCTCATCGGCACTTATCTCGCATGGGTGAACGAGCGCACCAACACGCCGTTTAAAAAGCTTTTCGTTGTGATGGCGCTGATCCCGTTCATCATTCCCGGGATTTTGAGCACCATCGCCTGGATTCTGCTGTTGAGCCCGAAGATCGGCCTCATCAATCTCGTCGTCAGAGGAGTGCTCCGGCTCGAGTCATCGCCGTTCAACATCTACTCGATGGGCGGAATGGTCTGGGCCGAGGCGATCCATCTCTATCCGCTTGTGTTTCTCTTGATGGCGGCGTCGTTCCGCAACATGGATACCTCCCTCGAGGAGGCGGCGCTGACGGCCGGATCGAGCACTTTTACGACGCTCAGGCGCGTGACGCTGCCTCTCATGCGGCCGGCGATGTTCGGCGTGATGCTCGTCATGTTCGTGCGCGGTATCGAGGCGTTCGAGGTGCCGGCGTTGATCGGAGTGCCGGCTAAAATCTCGGTCTTCACAACCAAGATCTTTTTAGCGATTCATCAGTTCCCCTCCGATTTCGGCCTCGCCGGCGCGTATGCCGTAACGCTGCTTGTCATCAGCGGCGCCGGGGTGCTGATCTATCAGAAGATGACGCGCAAAGAAGAGCGCTTCGCGACCGTCACGGGGAAGGGCTACCGTCCCCGCGTCATCGACCTGGGCCCTTGGAAGTGGGTCACTTTCGGAACCTCCTTCCTGATCTTTTTACTTGCCGTGATTCTGCCGGTCTTCATCCTCCTTTGGTCGTCGTTCATCCCATTCTACGGCATCCCCTCAATGGAGCTTCTGTCCAAGCTGACATTGGCAAACTATCACTACGTCTTGACCTACCCGCTGGCGTTGACAGCGTTCAAGAACAGCTTCTATCTGTCTGTCGCGTCGGCGACGACGGTGATGCTGCTTACGTCCGTCATCGCCTGGATCACCGTCAAGTCGAAGATCCCGGGGCGATTATTTCTCGATAATCTGGCTTTCATACCCATTGCGATGCCCGGCATCGTGCTCGGCGTAAGCCTCATCTGGGTTTATCTCACGCTGCCGATCCCGATCTACGGCACGATCTGGGTCTTGCTCCTCGCTTACGTCACGAAGTTCATGCCGTACGGCATTCGCACAGCGTCTGCGTCGATGATCCAGATCAATAAAGAGCTCGAAGAGGCCTCGCTGGCGAGCGGCGGAACCTGGTTTCAGACGTTTCGCAAAATCCTCCTGCCGCTCCTCATGCCCGGTTTTGTCGCAGGCTGGATTTACATCAGCATCATCTCGCTGCGCGAGCTTTCCACGTCGATTTTGCTTTACTCTTATAACAGCACGGTCCTGTCGATCATGGCTTTCGATCTTTGGGAAGGTGGTCAGTACACTTACGTTTGCGCACTCGGAGTCTTGATGGTGCTGATGCTCATTGTGATGGCCTTCATCGCGCGGCGGCTCGGCGCCCGCATCGGGATAGCGGAATAGACTCCGACAGTGGCCCACCGCAGGCGATCGTGATAAAACGGGCCACCACGGGTTAAGCAGGGGGTTCAATGGCAGAGAAGAATTTCATGGTACGGATCCAGAGCCTTGAGAAGTACTTTGGCGAGGATCGCGAGCGTGTCCACGTTCTGAAAGGCGTGACGCTCGACATACCCGAAGGGTCGCTCTACACGTTTCTCGGCCCGTCGGGCTGCGGCAAGACGACGACGCTTCGCTGCGTCGCCGGGCTCGAACGGCCGGATATGGGCAGCATCAGCATCGGCGGCAAGACGGTATTCTCCACCGCCGAGCGCGTTTACGTTCCGACCAACAAGCGACCGATCGGCATGGTCTTTCAGTCCTACGCGATTTGGCCGCACATGACGGTCTTCGAGAATGTCGCCTACCCGCTGACGATCCAGCGCCGCAGCAAAGCCGACATCAAAAAGCGCGTCGCCGACGTGTTGAAGATCGTCGGCCTGCAAGGGCTCGAGGACCGGCCGGCGCCGAAGCTCTCCGGCGGTCAGCAGCAGCGCGTCGCCTTCGCGCGCGCGCTCGTAAACGAGCCCAAGGTCATGCTGCTCGACGAGCCGCTGTCGAACCTCGACGCTAAGCTCCGCGAGCAGATGCGCTTCGAGATCAAGGCGCTGCAGCGGCGCGTCAATATCACGACCATCTATGTCACGCACGACCAGGCCGAGGCGCTGGCGATCTCCGACCAGATCGCAGTGATGCACGCAGGGAAGCTCATCGAAGTCGGCCATCCGCACCAGCTCTATTCGCGTCCGAAGCGACGATTCACGGCGACATTTCTCGGCCTCACGAATTTAATTCCTGGAAAAGTCGTAGAACTGGGCGGCGACTCGCGACCCGGCCGGCTGGAGACCTCAAAGGGGGTATTCTCATTTATTCCCGCCGCCGGACTTACGCCGGGCAGCGCGGCGATTCTTTCGATCCGTCCCGAGCACATCGAGGTCATCAAACAAAAACCACAAGTCACCGAGAACGTTCTCGAAGGCACCGTCAAAGAAGCGATTTTTATGGGCGACGCGTATCATTGCCAGATCGCCGTGGGCGATTTCGTCCTGCGTGTGCACACCCATCCGTTCCTCAGCATGAATCCGGGCGACAAGGTCTACCTCCACCTCGATCCGCAGAGCTGCAACGGCCTTCCCGCGGAGGATACCGAAGGCATGGATGAGGCGTCGGGCCTATAATCGCAGGACGATAGCGCAATTTCAGAGGTCACAAGGGTCCGCTTTAATTGATTTCGCCGGCGATAGCTGATAGCTCAAAAGTTAAAAGCCCACCATAAAGGAGAATCACATGACCGCGCTAGAAGCGAGAAATTTGGCGTCGGACGAGATCAAGGCGGGACGCACGCCGTCCTATACCGACCTGCGCGAATGGCTGGAGATCGTCGACAGCGTCGGCGAGCTCAGAAAAGTCGACGGAGCCGACTGGAACCTGGAGATGGGGACGCTCGCCGAACTGCTCGCGACGGAGAGCAAAGGCCCTGTGCCGGCGGTCCTCTTTGATAACGTCAAAGGCTATCCTAAAGGCTACCGCACCCTCTTCGCGCAAAACGCCTCGTTCAAGCGCATGGCGTTGAACCTCGGGCTGCCGATGGACCTCGCCAACCTGGAGCTCGTCAAGGCGTTTCGGAAAAAGCTCAATGAACATAAGCCGATAACGCACAAGATCGTCAAGAAAGGACCGATCCTCGAGAACGTCCTCAAGGGGGGCGACGTCGATTTATTAAAGTTTCCCGTGCCCTTCATGCACGAGCTCGACGGCGGCCGCTTTATCGGTACTGCGTGCCTCGTCATCACGAAGGACCCCGACGAGGGATGGGTCAATTTCGGCGCCTACCGCGGCATGGTGCACGACAAAAACAGCATGGGTCTCTACATCTCGCCGGGCAAGCACGGGTCCATCCAGCGGCGCAAATGGTTCGAGCGCGGCAAGCCATGCCCGGTGATTATTTGCGTCGGGCAGGATCCCGTTCTCTTTATGGTATCGGGAAACGAAATCGACTACGGCGTTTCCGAGTTCGACTACGCCGGCGGTCTCAAGGGCGCCCCGATCGAGGTCTGCGAAGGCGAGGTAACGGGGTTGCCTTTCCCGGCGCATGCCGAAATCGTCATCGAGGGGTTCATGCAGCCCGACGACGTGAAGACCGAAGGGCCGTTCGGCGAATGGACCGGCTACTACGCGAGTTCATCGCGCCCCGAGCCGGTGCTTCGCGTCGAGCGCATCTATCACCGCAATGATCCGATTCTATGCTGCGCGCGACCGGGCCGTCCCCCCTCGGACTATTCCATCGCCAAATGCATGGTGAAGTCGGCGCTCATCTGGGAGCAGGTCGAGAAAGCCGGAGTGCCGGATGTCCGCGGCGTATGGTGCCACGAGGCCGGCGGCGGCAGACTTCTCAACATCATCTCGATCAAGCAGCGCTATCCCGGCCACGCGCGCCAAGCGATGCTCGCCGCCTCGCAGGTGCATGCGGGCGCATATCTCGGACGTTATGTGGTCGTCGTCGATGAAGACATCGACCCGACAAACACCTTCGATGTTTTGTGGGCTCTCGCCTCGCGCTCCGATCCGGCCGAATCGATCGAGATTCTGCCCCGCTGCTGGAGCGGACCGCTCGACCCGCGAATTCAGCCCGGAAAGAAGGGCTTCAATTCTCGCGCGGTGATCGATGCCTGCCGGCCGTTCGAATGGATGAAGGACTTCCCGCCCGTGGCGGAATCGAGTCCCGAACTGAAAGAGAAAATACGCCAGAAGTGGAAAAAGATGCTGGAGGGGCAGAGTTAACCGCGGAATAGAGGGACTTTGATCGACGGCCCGGCGCTTGAAGAGCGGCCGGGCCTTTTTTTTTGTCCGGCCCATATCGATCCGGCGCCTCTGGACTTTCCCGGCGTTTATCCGTATTAAATATCCGCTCTTATCTATTAACCCTTAACCAATGGAGGCGGAGAGTATGGATCAGCCACTCAGGATCAAACGCTATCTAGCGTGGGGTTTCGCCTTGGCATTCGTCATTGCGGGCTGCGGTTCGATGGGCGGCGACGGCGGCGGTCAGCGCAGCGAGGCGAAGGGGCAGGCCGTCAATGTGACCCTCTCGGGCGACAAGGAAGTGCCGGCGGTCCAGACTAAGGCCACAGGCAAAGGAACCATCACTGTCGCGCAAGATAAGACGGTCAGCGGCAGCGTCACGACATCGGGCATCGAAGGAACCGCCGCACATATCCATGAAGGCGCGGCGGGAAAAAACGGCGGCGTCATTATCACTCTAGCCAAGAGCGGCAATACCTGGTCCGTTCCTGCGGGAGCGAAGCTGAACGACGCACAGTACAAAGAGTTTCAGGCGGGAAACCTTTACGTGAACGTCCACAGCGCGACGCATAAGAACGGTGAAATCCGCGGCCAGCTAAGCGCGAAATAAACGGTCCGAGTAAAAATAAAGCCGAGGACGGCCCGAGCGCTCGAGGAGGCTCGGGCCGTTCCTTAACTATCGCTCCGCCGGCTCGACGATGGTATATTAAATTATGGCAAGCGAGACATATAAAAAACGACAGAAAGAGCTTGCGCGGCAAAACAAGCAAAAAGAAAAGGCTCTACGGCGGCAACAGCGGAAAGAAGAAAAGGCCAACCGCCAGCCGGGAGCCGAAGGCGAGGACCCGGACCTCGCCGGTATTGTGCCCGGTCCCCAGCCGCGCAACTGGTAGGCTGAAAGACTTTCGCGTTCAACACTCATTTGCCTTCACGGCAATCTGGCGCGAAAAATCTACCCTTTGTCCGATACGTTTCGCTCATTTGCGCGCCGGGCAGCGCTTTGTTAATTTGCTCGCATGCCGGAAAAACATTTCAAATACGTCGGCCGAAGCATCGCGCGCGTCGATGCTGTCGATAAAGTCACCGGCACGGCCAAGTTTACCGGCGATCTGAGTGTTCCAGGGATGCTGCACGGAAAAATTCTCCGCAGCCCCTACACGCACGCGCGCGTACGGAACATCGACACCTCCAAAGCCGAGACGCTGCCGGGCGTCGTCGCCGTTCTCACGTCGAAAGATATTGCGGACACGAGACCGTTCTACAGCGGCCGGCCGGTAATAGCGCTGGAGAAAGTGCGTTATATCGGCGAACCGGTCGCGGCGGTCGCGGCGGAAGACCTGCGCGCAGCCGAGGAGGCGCTCTCGCTCATCGAAGTCGAATACGAGGAGTTGCCCGCGGCGATTGGGATCGAAGGCGCGCTGGCGCCGCGCGCGCCGCTCGTGCACGAGGAGGCGGAGGGAAATATCTGCGGCCACGAGCGTGTGGAGAAGGGCGACATAAGGCAAGGGTTCGCCGAATCGGACGAAGTGTTCGAGGACACCTTTACCTTCCCCATGGTCTATCATTATGCCCTCGAACCGCACTCGGTCATCGCCCACTGGTCCGACGACGGCGTGACGATTTGGTCTTCCGCGCAGCATCCGTTCCAGGTGCGCGGCGACATCGCGAAGATCTTTGGACTGCAGCCGGGTCACGTACGCATGATCATCCCGTTTTTGGGCGGCGGATTCGGCAGCAAATCCTACACGAAGTTCGAGCCGCTCGTCGTCGCGCTCGCGCGCAAGGCGAAGCAACCGGTGCGAATCGTCAATTCGGTTGCCGAGTCGATGCTGACGGTCAGACGTCACGGCGCGCGGATTCGTCTGAAAACGGGGGTCAAGCGCGACGGAACCTTCGTCGCCCGCGAGGCGGAGATTCATCTCGACACCGGCGGCTACGCCGATAATGGACCGCAGGTCGCGATTCGCGCCGCCACGCGCGTTCTCGGTCCGTACCGCATTCCCCACATACGGACCGATGCTTTCGCCGTTTACACGAACGAAAGCTCGGCGGGCTCGTTTCGCGCCATCGGCGCGCCGCAGGCGATTTTCGCATCGGAATCGCAGATCGATATGATCGCCGAACGCCTGGGCATCGATCCGCCCGAGCTGAGGCTTAAGAACTTTCTCAAAAAGGGCGAGGAGCTTCGGCCCAAGCTTCGCGGCATGGATGCGAACCTTCCGTCTAGCCTCAAAGCTCTCGTTCGCGCGAGCGAATGGCGCCGGCGCTCGAAGAAAAAGGGCGCGGCGATCGGCCTCGCCTGCGGCGCGACGAATGCCGGCGCGACGCCCGTTTCGGTGGCGATGGTGCGGATGTCGGCCGACGGCTTACTCACGGCCTTCGCCGGCAGCACTGAAATGGGGCAGGGTGTGCGCACCGTGCTCTCGCAGATCATCGCCGAGGAATTAAACCTGCCCATCGATGCGATCCATGTCGAGGGGGCGGACACAAAGGTCACGCCCTATGACAGCTCGACGGGCTCGAGCCGTTCGACGACGTTGATGGGCACCGCCATGCAGCGGGCCGCGCGTGACTTGAAAAACCAGCTTTTGAAAATCGGCTCAGAGGCGTTGCGCGTCAAGCCGGGTCAGATACAGCTTCTCGACGGAACGATGATTGCCGGCGAGATGCGCTTGACCTTTCGCGAAGCGCTGCAACGCCGCTTCGGCGGCGGCGGCGAGCTGATCGCTCACGGCGACGTCGGACCCGAGATCACCGGCTCTCTGCCGGTGTTCTGGGAGATCGGCATGGGAAGCGCCGAAGTCGCTGTGGATGAAGAGACCGGAGAAGTGACTCTCGACCGGTATATCTCAGTCGCCGACGTCGGCAAGGCAATCCATCCCGAAGGCTGCGTCGGTCAGGAGGAAGGCGCGTCGATGATGGGCATCGGTCACACGATGTTCGAGCAAATGATTTATCAGGCCGGCGAGCTGGTGACCGCCGGGCTGATCGATTACCGCGTGCCGCGTTTTTCCGACGTGCCACGCGAGTTCGAGACCGTTCTGGTCGAGAATGAGGACGGGCCGGGCCCGCACGGCGCGCGCGGCATGGGCGAAGGCGGCCTCGTGGCGGTCGCCCCGGCGATCGCCAGCGCCCTTGCGCGCGGCTACGGCGCTCGCATTCGCGATCTGCCGCTTACCCCGGAGCGGGTCTGGCGCGCGCTTAAAGAGCTCAAAAAATAATCTCTGTTTACCTGCTACCGCGACTTACCCTGAGCCACATCGGTATTTTTCCGCAATCGCAGGGTTTTCCTTCGGGTCTTTTCCCAGCCATCCAGAATGTTTTTTTTCTCGGCAACGGGGTTTTTACACCATTGTTGTATACGACGCCGGACTTTATTCTAGTCGTGTAAAGGAATGAATAGCTGCAGCGTAGAACTATAAGCTATGAACGGAGCCACCCGCTAAGCCTCCCACGAAAGATGTCGATAACGAATAGCAACATCGATTTACGCGGTCTGCCGGCGGCCTGCTTCCATGAACTATTCGAGCAGCAAGTCGAGCGCACCCCTGATGCCGAAGCCATCGCATACCGCGACGAACGATTGACCTATGGGGAATTGAGCCGCCGTTCCAATCAAATGGCGCGGTATCTCCAGCGCGCGGGCATCGGACCGGAGACTCTCGTCGGCGTTTGCATGGAGCGCGCTCCGGAGATGATGGTTGGCCTCCTCGGTATTCTCAAGGCGGGCGCCGCGTACTTGCCGCTTGACGCCTCTTATCCGACCGAACGTCTGGTCTACATGATGGAGGACGCCAAGGCGCCTGTCATCCTCACGCAGAAGCGCCTCGCCGACAGAATCTCCGGTGCGGGCAAAATTTTGTGTATCGACGAGAATTGGCCGGAGATCGCGCGGGAAAGCGCGGAGAATCTCGAGAGTGGTGTTAAGCCCGAGAATCTCGCCTACGTCATCTATACCTCGGGGTCGACGGGTAAGCCCAAGGGCGTGATGATCCATCACCTCGGCCTCGCGAATTATCTGTGCTGGGCGAGTCGCTTTTATCGGATGTGGGAGGGTTGTGGCTCACTGGTTCATTCCCCCATCGGCTTCGACCTCACGATCACAACCCTTTTCGGTCCGCTGCTCGTTGGCCAGCGCGTCGTGCTCCTGCCGGAGGGCATCGGCATCGACGAGCTCGCCGCGGCGCTTCGCACCGGAAGAGATTACACCGTCGTCAAGATTACGCCGACTCATCTCGAGGCGTTGGCGCACATGCTGCCTACGGCGGACTTGGCGGGACGCGCGCGCGTGCTCGTCATCGGCGGCGAAATGCTCCGCTGGGAGCACATCGCGGCCTGGCGCACCCATGCGCCGGCGACCCGCCTCATCAACGAATACGGTCCGACCGAAACGGTGGTCGGCTGCTGCATCTACGAAGCCGGAGACAGCGTCGTTGGCGCCTCCGTTCCCATCGGCACCGCCATCGACAATATGGAGATGAATGTTTTAGGCGGCGATCTCAAGCCCGTCGCCGCCGGTGAGACCGGAGAAATCTATATCGGAGGCGTCGGCGTAGCGCGCGGCTATCTAAATCAGCCCGAGACAACGCGAGCGAAATTCATGACGCTCGCGCTGGATAATTGCGGACCGAAGCGTCTCTACAAGACGGGCGATCTCGCGCGTGCGCTGCCCGATGAGAATCTCGAGTACCTTGGCCGTACCGATCACCAGGTCAAGATCCGTGGCTATCGAATCGAGCTAGGCGAGATCGAAGTGGCCCTCGCACAGCATCCCGCCGTTCGCGACTGCGCTGTCATCGCACGCGACGAGGGGGGCGATAAGCGCTTGATCGGCTACGTCGTCCATTCCAACGGCCACCTCCCGGCCATCGAGGATCTGCGGAGCTTTTTACACGATCGGCTGCCCAGTTATATGGTTCCAACCGCCTTCGTAACTCTCGATGAGTTTCCCTTGACCGTCAATGGCAAGATCGATCGAGATGCGCTGCCTGCGCCGGATGAGCAGCGTCGTGTCGTTCAAGGATCGTTCACGCCGCCGAGCGAAACGCTGGAGATCCAGCTCGCCGAGATTTGGGAAGAGATCTTGGGCGTCCGGCCGATCGGCGTGACTGATGATTTTTTCGAACTGGGCGGCGATTCACTCAAGGCCGTGCTCATGACGACCAAGGTCGAGGAAGTGCGCGGAAGGCATATTCCGCCGGCGATGCTGCTCGAAGAAAATACCATCCGCAAGCTCGCCCGCGCGATCCACCGCATCGAATTCGAGCCGCACGATAAGACGATCGTCACGGTTCAGCCTAAAGGGCATGTGCCGCCGCTTTATCTGGTGCCGGGAATCGGCGGCATGGTCTTGGGTCTTTCTTATCTGGCGCATCGGCTGGGAACGACCCAGCCGGTGTTTGGCCTTCAGGCGCGCGGCGTGAAGAACGCCGAAAAGCCTTGCGAGTCGATCGAAGAGATGGCGGCGTACTATATCAATGCGATTCGCGGCGCGCAGCCGACCGGTCCGTATTTTATCGGCGGCTATTCTTTCGGAGGAGTCGTCGCTTTCGAGATCGCCCGACAACTCCATGCTGCCGGCGAACCGGTCGGGATGCTGGCGATTTTTGATACCGAGGCGCCGGGACCGCAGCCATTCGACGCGATGGGATTTGTTCAGAACCTGCCTTTCTGGTTCGCAGATTTCGTCCTGCGCCGGCATCCGCTCGATGTCGCGACTAACGTGGTGTCGAAACTGAAGAGCTGGTCCAAACGGCTGATCGAGAAGCTCGTCCGGCCGCTGGGTCTTGAGCCGCCGCCGCGAAACATCGAGGACGACGTCGTGATGCCGAGCCACTGGCCGGAGCGTTATCGTCGCGTGATCGAGGCTCATTACAAAGCGCTGCTCGCCTATAAACCGGGTCCTTATCCAGGGCCGATGACGCTTTTTCGGACGAAGGCCCAGCCCTTGTTGCGCGCGCATGCGGATAATGGCTGGAGCAGGCTGGTGCGCGGCGGCGTCGAGATTTATCAAATCGACGGCGTTCACATGAATTTTCTACAAGAGCCTTATGTCCGCTCCGTCGCCACCCAGTTGCGGATAGCCCTGGAGAAAAGCCGTAATCGAGCCGGCCGTCCGCAGGCGAAACCTCGCGTCTCCGGCGGCCGGAACGCCTCTTTGGATACGGGCTATTCGCAGCATTCCGAATCTTTTCACGCCTCTGTCCGCCGCTAGCCGCTTGCCATATTCAGCCGCAAAGGTATAATCCGGCGGCTTTCAGAGCTCGCGAGAATAAAACGATGCGACGAATGCGGACGTTCCTACGCCGAACTTTGTCCGGACGCGGCTCGCCGGCATCCACAGCTTCGCGCACCAAGCCGAGAGGCAACTGATGCGCATAGGATGGAAGCCGTAACAGGGGACGCGCTATGGCTAAATCTAGAACCATCGCCGAGCTTAGAAAAAAAGTCGCGCTTTCGTGCCGCATCGTCGGGGCTCAGGGGCTCACGCGCGGCGCTCTCGGCCACGTGAGCGCGCGGATCCCCCATACCGACCGTATCCTCATCAAAGGCAAGGGGGTCAACGAAGAGGCAGTCGAGTTTGCGAGCGAGCGCGATATTATCACGGTCGATCTCGAAGGCCGCGTACTCGACAAGGGAAGAGGGCTGGAAGCGCCGAACGAGAGCGCGATGCATCTGGCTATTTATCGCAAGCGCCCCGAGGTGATGAGCGTCATCCACACCCATCCGGATTGGATCGTCGCTCTCACCGCCTGCGACAAGCCGCTGGTCCCGCTGTACGCCGCCTACAGCCCGGCGGGCATGAGGCTCGCCGTCGAAGGGATTCCGATCTACCCCCGGAGCGTGACGATTGTGGACCAGGAGCTGGCGGAAGACTTCATGCGGACGATGGGAGAAAAGAAGGCGTGCCTGCTTGCGGGACACGGCATGACCGTCGCGGGGAGCTGCGTCGAGGAGGCGACCGCCACGAGTCTTCACCTTTACGAGCTCGCGCGCGTCAACGCCATGGCCTACGCGATCGGACAGCCGAAGTCGATCTCGGAAGCGGACATCTTCGAGTATCGCCGCCGCGCCGAGCGGAGCTCCGGGCCGCTGCGCGAGTCGTCGACGCGATTTCAATCGGAATGGCGCTACCAGCTGAAACTCCTGGCGCGGCGGCGTTAGGCGCAAGGATATGGCGGAAAAAATCGTATCGATGCATGCCGCGTACAAAAGCGGCAAAGAGATCGTCGATGGATTCTTGTCGCGGCCGAACGCGAGCGGGCCGCGCGCGGCCATTGTCTTGATTCACGGTTATCGCGGGGTCGACGACGGCCAGCGCGCGGCGACGCGGCGCTTCGCGCACGAAGGGTTCGTCTGCCTGTCGCCGGATTTATTCCACGGCAAGATTTATTCGACGCCGGAGGCCTGCGCGTTCGCGAAGACGTCGCTCGACATTCCGCGCGCGGTCGAAAAAATAACCGACAGCGTCGATTATCTAAGACAGCTCCCTTACGTGGGAAAAAAGAAGATCGCGGTGCTGGGCTTCTGCATGGGCGGCGGCCTCGCGCTCTACGCGCTGGCGAAATCGCGGCGCTTCGCCGCCGGCGTGATCTATTATCAGAGTCTGTTCCCCGATCCCGAAGAGCTCAAGGCGATCGGCGCGCCGCTTAACTGCCACTACGGCACCGAAGACGCCAATACGACGCAAGCCGAGATCGACATGTTCCGCGCGGCGCTCGATCGCTACGGCAAGAAATACGAGATCCATATGTACCGGGGAGCCGGCCACGCCTTTCTCAACAATCCCTCCGGAAAGGTCGCGGCGAACAGCAAGGCCGCCGGCGAATCCGTCGCGCGCACGTCGCGTTGGCTTAAGAAGGTTCTCGCGTAATTTATCCGCAGGCGCCGCGGACAAAACAGCTCTCCAGCGGCAATTCTTTGCGCATGAGGCCCTGTTCGATCTGGTAGCGATTGAGCGCCTGCATCGTGCGCTTTTCGATGTCGCCGAGAACGCATTCGTAGGGGTCCTCGCCCACCACGGCTTTCTCTTTTTCGTAGCCTTCGATCTCCTCGCGCTTCATGTATTTCGGCGCGAGCCGCTTCGCAGCGCGAAACGCCTCGACGAGCTTCGCCGGCAGATCGGGATATTTTTCCGCGGCATCTTCTTTCATCGCAATCAAATGAATAATCGGATAGAGGCGGGTTCGCTTGATCCAGCGGATCACCTCGTCGGTGTCGTCGAAGAGCGGCTTGACGCCGGAGAACTCGGCCATCGTTTTGGCCAGGGTGCCGCCGCCGAAGATGCCAAAGTATCCCATGTCGCCTGCGACGAGCGCCGCGTGGAGCACGCCTTCACTCACCAGCCGCGCGAGCACCGCCTTTTCCTGCCCGAACGGCGTCGGCGGCTCGAGGCGCTCGACTTTCACCGGCAGGTCCTGACCGATGAACACTTCCTTCCCCGAGACGTACCAGCTCATGTCCGTCGTCTTAAGTCCGTGCTCGTCGAGCAGATAGCCGCGCTCCCAAACGACCGCGGTCGCGCCGTAGCGGAAGCAGCCGATCTTCTTTCCCTTCAAATCGGCGGGGGAGGAGAGATTCCCCTCGCGATAAAAAATGTTTCGCTGGCGCGGCCCGCGCTCGAAGAAAACCGGCAGAGCGATAAAGGCCTTGCCTTTCTCGCGTGTGCG
This sequence comes from Verrucomicrobiia bacterium, assembly GCA_035495775.1. GTDB lineage: Bacteria > Desulfobacterota > Binatia > UBA9968 > UBA9968 > JAJPJQ01. The sequence continues at coordinate 51,959 of DATJFG010000083.1, forward strand.
CAAAAAGGTCGCGGCGGAATATTCGCCGATATCGAATTCGCCCTGCGCGAACCGGTAGTGGCGCTCGCCCGGCGACGCGAACTTGTAGGTGAGATCGACGTCGTAGCCGTCGATCTCGACGGCGCCGTCGATGATCGCGCGCGTGCGCGGGTGATCGGGAATCCCCATCGTGATGCGCGGCTTCGCCATTTTACCTCCCGTTCTCGACCAGGGGCAGCAGCCCCGAGAGATTTTTGATTTTTGGAAATCCGGGCGCTTTCATTTTCGCCTTGCGGTCGAGCAGCACGCCTTGAATGCCGGCGCTGCGGGCGCCTTCCGCGTCTTTTTCCACGCTGTCGCCGACATGGAGCGCCTCTTCGGGCCGTGTGTGGTGACGCTCGAGGGCGTGGCGAAAGATCTCCGGCGCGGGCTTCGCGTAACCGACCCGGCTCGAAATCAGGATCGATTCGAATTCCGGCGTAAGACCAAGTCCGTCCAGGATCGCCAACAGGCGTGAGTCGAAGTTCGAAATGACGGCGAGCTTGAGGCCGCGCTGCCTGAGCGCCGCCAGCGCCGCGCGCGTCTCCGGAAAGAGCCGCCATGAGTCGGCCCGCGCGAAGTAAGCGAAAAGATCGGTGAAATACTCGTCGAAGCGGGGGAAGCGACCGTAGGGCTCGAAGACCTTCGCGACAAGCTCTTTCCACCATGCTCGCTCGAGCTCTTGGATGCCGTTTCGTTCCTTGGCGGGAAACGCTAGCGGCGGCGCCGCGCCGAAGCAGGCGCGAAAGCGCGCCGAGACTTCGGCCGCCGGGACGACCATGCCGTAGCTTTCGGCGAACAGCGCATAGCTTTCGCCGACCGGGCGCACGGGCCGCATCAGCGTGCCCGCGGCGTCAAAAAAAACGGTTTTGATTGGCATCGTGACTTAGACGGGAGCTGCGGCCGATGCGCAGACGAAAAGCCCCCGATCGAGCGCGCCGCTCGGGTCGGCGCGGCTTTTCTTGCAACCCGGATATCTTCCATATAGTCTGATTCGATGCAAGACAAGGACGCGCTCGTCATTGTCGATGTGCAAAACGATTTCTGCCCCGGCGGCGCGCTGGCGGTCGCCGGCGGAGACGAGGTGGTTCCCGCACTGAACGCCTATATCGAGAAATTTACGAAAGCCGGCCGGCCCATCTTCGCCACCCGCGATTGGCATCCCGAGAAGACGAAGCACTTCAAGGGCCACGGCGGCCAATGGCCGCCGCACTGCATCCAGGGAACCAAAGGCGCGGAGTTCCGCGACGACCTGCGGCTTCCGCCGAGCGCGGTGATTGTGAGCACCGGCGCGGCGCCCGACGAAGACGGCTATTCCGGCTTCGACGGCCGCGACGAGCGCGGAACGCCGCTGGAAGAGCTGTTTCGTCGCGCGAATATCGAACGAATATTCGTCGGCGGACTCGCGACCGATTATTGCGTGAAGCACACGGTCCTCGACGGGCTCAAGCGCGGCTTCAAGGTCGTTTGGCTTGAAGACGCCTCGCGCGGCGTTGATCTCAACGCCGGCGACTCGGCGCGCGCCGCTGCCGAGATGGCTGGCGGCGGCGCAAAAAGCATCAGCGGCCCGGAAAATCTCGCATGAATACAACGGCGGATCGATTTTTCGCGAGCGACAGCGCGATCTGGCGCGTCGACCGCGAGATGGCGCTGCTCCTCGGCGGCGGGAGAGCGCTGCTCATGCAGATCGCGCATCCGAAAATCGCCGCCGGCGTCGCCGATCACAGCCGCTTCCTGAGCGACCCGATCGGTCGCCTCAAACAAACCATGGAAACGATGTGGTCGATCGTCTTCGACGATCTGCCGCGGGCGCGCGCTTCGCTCGAGCGCCTCGAACGCGTGCACCGGAGCGTGCAAGGGCGGGTTCGAGACGTCGGCGCTTCCGCCCAAGGCAGCGGTTACAGCGCCAAGGATCCCGAGCTGCTGCTTTGGGTCCACGCGACACTGGTCGATTCCGCGCTCGTCGTTTACGATCGGTTTGTAAAACCGCTCGCGCTGGAAGAGCGTCGCCGTTATTACGAGGATTCGAAGAGGCTCGGCGTCTTAATGGGCGTTCCGGAGTCCATGCTTCCCGCGTCGCTCGAGGACTTCCAGGAGTACATGATTGCGACGATCGGCTCCGATGCGATCAGTGTGGGCGGCGCGGCCCGCGCGCTCGCTCGCGCCATTCTTTATCCGCCGCCGTGGTACTTGAAGACGCTCGCGCCGCTGAATGTTTTGATCACCGCGGGTCTGCTGCCGCCGAAGCTTCGCCGTGCTTACGGCCTCCGCTGGAGTAGAGGCAGGGAAAAGGCCCTGCGGCTCGTCGCCGGCTCGACGCGCGCGGCGCTGCCGTTCGTGCCGAGAATCCTCCGGGTCGTTCCTCATGCGCGGGCGGCGGAAGCGCGCTCGGCCTGACTGAATTTCTGGAAAGATCAGACGTCATGACAGAATTTAAGTTCGCCGAAGAGCTGGAGACCGCCGAACGAGCGGCGCGCGAGGCCGGCGCCATCATCATGGGCTATTTCGGGAAAAAGTTTCACATCGAGGAGAAAAGCAAGAACAACCCGGTGACGGTCGCCGACCTCGAGGCGAATTTGAAAATCCAGCAAGTGCTGCTCGGCCGCTATCCAGACGACGGCTGGCTGTCGGAGGAGAGCAAGGACGATCTCGTGCGGCTCAAGGCGAAGCGCGTCTGGGTCATCGATCCGATCGACGGGACGCGCGAGTTCATCGAGGGCATTCCGCAGTTCACGGTCTCGATCGGCTTGGTCGCCGACGGGAGATCGGTCGCCGGCGTCGTTTACAATCCGGCGCAGGAAAAGCTTTACAAAGGCGCTCCAGGCGCCGGTTCGACGCTGAACGGGCGGCCGATTTCCGTCACTCCGCGCGAGAACGTCGAGGGCGCGGCGCTGATCGTCAGCCGCTCCGAGCCGAAGAAACGATTTCAACCCTTTATGGATCTCTGCAGCGTCCAGACCGTCGGCAGCATCGCCTATCGCCTCGCGCTGATCGGCGGCGCCGAGGGAGACGCGATGCTGACGTTCCGTGCGCTCCATGAATGGGACGTCTGCGGTGGCGTCGCCGTCGTCGAAGGGGCCGGCGGCGTCGTCGTCGACGGGCGCGGCGAGACGATCCGATTCAATCGCGAGGACAGCCTCTGCCGCGGCATGGTCGCCGCGAATCCGACGCTCGCGAAGTCGCTCCACGCCATGCTCGCCAAATCCCTCGCGGAGAATTTTTGACCGGTTATGGCGCTGTGCATCTATTGCGGCGAGCGCAGCGGCTTGTTGGCCAAAATCTGCGCCGACTGTAAAAAGCTTCTTGCGCGCGTGAATGAGCTTAAGGGAAAGGTTGGCTACGGCGAATTCCTCGACGGCCTCGCCGAGACGGGCGTTCCGAAGGAGAAAATAATCCTTTTTCTCAAGGCCGATCCCGAGGGAAAAGGCAGCGTGCAAGATCAAGTCACCGCGGAGATGACGAGCGAGCTGATGCAGGTCATGGGTCTCAAAGGCAGCCAGAGCGCCGGGAACGTCAAAGGCATTCGCGAATCGATCGACAAGGAGAAAAAATAGCCGGCGACCCTGGTTTTTCGATCACCTTTTCATGCGCGCGACCGTCTATCTCTCGATTTTTTTTCTGTCCCTGTTTTTGATCGGCGCCGCGCTCCGCCGCTATCAGTTCTTCCGCGACAAAAGGCGGATGGAGCGCGAGAGCAAAGCTGGCGGCCGGGTCGTCGCGCGCGTGGCGGAGATGGAGCCGGGTTCGGTCAAGAAATTCGGGCTCATCTGCCAAAAATACCGCATCGATGCTTTTTTAATTAATTATGACGGAACCTTTCACGCTTACGTCAACCGCTGCCGCCATATGACGACGCCGCTCGATTTCGTCCGCTATCAATTCTTCACCGAAGACCGGCGTCATCTCATCTGCATGACGCATGGAGCGCTGTACGATCCGGCCAGCGGCCTCTGCGTCGAAGGGCCGTGCAAAGGGCAGTCCCTCTATGCGCTGCCGGTGCGGGTCGACGGCGACGAGGTGCTGGTCGGCTGCCCGGCGGGCGATCTTTCGGAGCTCGCGGATTTATAAAATGGAGTCGAAAGCGACAAAACCGGGCGGGCGCAATCTCGTGGCGCGCGTCGGCGAGGTTCAAGAGGGAAACTCGAAAAAGTTTGTCATCAAACCCGGCGGACATCCCGTCGAGGCGTTTCTCGTCAACTATGAAGGCCGGCTTTACGCCTACGTCAATCGCTGCCGGCACATCGCGCTTACGCTCGACTGGGTCGACAATCGATTTTTCACCGAAGACGGCCGCTACATCATCTGCGCCAATCATGGCGCAACCTATGAGCCGAGGAGCGGCGAGTGTGTCTGGGGACCGTGCGCGGGCGCCTTCCTTCAGCGCGTTCCGCTCGAGATCGCCGAGGAAAAAGTTTACGCCATCTGTCCGGACGAGCTCGAAGATTAAGAAGGAGACGAACATGGCCGACTGTCTTTTTTGCGGCATTATCGAGGGGCGCATCAAAGGTGATATCGTCTACCGCGACGACCGGATCGTCGCGTTCAAGGACGTCCGGCCGCAGGCGCCGGTTCATATTCTCATCGTGCCGGTAAAGCACATCGCGACGCTGGTCGAAATCGAAGAAGAGGACGAAGAGCTTCTCGGCGCAATCCATGCAGTCGCAAACCGATTGGCGGAGCAGCAGGGAATCGTCAATGACGGCTTTCGGGTCGTGGTCAACTGCGGCGCCAATGCCGGACAAACCGTCTTCCACATCCATTTTCACCTGCTCGGCGGCCGTCACTTCTCATGGCCGCCGGGATGAAGAAGTAATTAAATCGCTAGCGTCACATTTGAAATTTGCATCTAATGAGTTGATTTGCCTGAGATTTTAAACGGAATATTTAAAAAGCTTGGGAGGTTTATTATGGCGACGGTTGAGTGGCGAAGCCCGGCGAACGAGATGGCGGTCCGGCAGTTCGAGATCGCAGCGGAGAAGCTCAGCCTCGACAAGAACGTTGCGACGCGGCTGCAGCGGCCCGACCGCGCGCTCATCGTCAGCGTGCCGGTGATGCGGGACAACGGCAAAGTGCATGTGTTTACCGGCTACCGCGTGCAGCATAACGACACTCTCGGACCGTTCAAGGGCGGCATCCGCTATCATCCCGAAGTGAACCTCGGCGAGGTCTCGGCGCTCGCGATGTGGATGACGTGGAAATGCGCGCTCGCGGGCCTCCCGCTGGGCGGCGCCAAAGGCGGCGTATCGTGCGACCCGACCGAGCTTTCGCGCAACGAGCTCCAGGGGCTCACGCGCCGCTATACCGCCGAGATCCTCAATTATATCGGACCCGAGGTGGACGTCCCGGCGCCCGACATGGGCACCGACGAGCAGGTGATGGCCTGGGTGATGGACACTTACAGCCAGCATAAAGGACATGCGGTCCCCGGCGTCGTCACCGGCAAGCCCGTGGCGATTGGCGGCACCGTGGGACGCAGGGAGGCGACCGGCCGCGGCGTCGTCTACACCATCATCGAGGCGGCCAAGCATTTGAACATGGAACTCCTCGGAACCACCGCGGCCGTTCAGGGCTTCGGCAACGTCGGCTCGGTGGCGGCGCGAGAATTGGCCGACGTCGGCGTTAAGATCGTCGCGATCTCGGACAAGACCGGCGGCATCTACGATCCGAAGGGCCTGCCGATCCAGAGCGTCATCGACTACGTCACGAAGACGTCGAAGAATTTCACCCTCGAAGGCTGTCCGCACGGCGAGCGCATCACCAACGCCGAGCTTTTGGAGATCAAGTGCGACATCCTCGTGCCCGCGGCGCTCGGCATGCAGATCACGCAGGAGAACGCGCCGAAGCTCAAATGCCGTCTCCTCGCCGAGGGTGCCAACGGTCCGACGACGCTCGACGCCGACCGCATTCTTCGCGAGAAGGGAATCTTCGTCATTCCCGACGTGCTCGCCAACGCCGGCGGCGTGATCGTTTCGTATTTCGAGTGGGTGCAGGATTTGCAGAACTTCTTCTGGACCGAGGACGAGATCAACAAGAAATTGCGCGTGATTTTAACCCGCTCCTTTTACGAAGTCCTCGACATGAGCCGCAAGGAGAAGGTCGATATGCGCTTGGCGGCGCTGATGATCGGCGTCGAGCGCGTTTCCCGGGCCATGCTCTGGCGCGGTTTGTACGCCTGAGCGGACGACGGAGACATTTCACAGCCGGCGTTTCGCGGCCGCGTTCCTTGACCCCGTCGGCGATTTAGGAGATGTATTGATGTTTGTAGCAGTTAAAGAGGAGAGGGGTAGTACATGATCCAGGCGACGCAACTGAGACCGGGGATGATCATTATTTACGAGGGGGATCTCTTCCGGGTGACCGCGATTCATCATCTGACGCCGGGGAACAAGCGCGGCTTCATGCAGACCAAGATGAAGAACTTGAAGAGCGGAATCGGGACGGAGAAGAAATTCCGCTCCGAAGACCGTCTCGAGCAGGCGACTCTCGATACGCGAAAAATGCAGTATCTTTACGCCGAAGGCGATCTGCACACGTTCATGGATACCGGCAATTACGAGCAGATGTCATTACCCGCGGAGGAGATCGGCGACCTTTTGAATTACCTGCTCCCCAATCAAGTCGTCGAGATGGAGTTTTTCGACGGCCGGCCCGTCGGCATCAGTCCTCCCTCGACCGTCGATCTGGAAGTCGTCGATACCGAGCCGAGTCTCAAGGGCGCGACGGCGAGCGCATCCTATAAGCCGGCGAAATTGGAGACCGGCGTGACGGTCCAGGTGCCGCCTTTCGTCCAGGTCGGAGATAGAATCAGAGTCGATCCCTCCGAAGGCACCTACCTGGAGCGGATCAAGTAAGAAGTACGCGGGCTATCGAGTCGCCGACTGCTTGGCGGGGACGAGCTTCGTCCAGACCTCGCGGACCTGTCGTTTGAGATCGTCCAGGTCGCCGTTGTTTTCGATGACGTAATCGGCGAGCGCGCGTTTTTCGGCGAGCGGCATCTGCGCCTGGATATGCTGATCGATCTCCGTCTCGCTCAGCCGGTCGCGGCCTTTGAGGCGGCGGCGCTGCGACGCGTCGTCGCAGGTGACGACGATCACGGGACTGAGCCATGTATGCGCCTGGTTTTCGAACAAGAGAGGCGCTTCGTAGACGATGACCTCCGCGCCTTTCGCCCCGAGCTCCTGCGCGCGCGCGAGGGCGAGCGCGCGGATGCGCGGATGCGTGATGGCATCGAGCCGCGCGCGCGCCTGGTCGTCGCCGAAAATTATTTTTCTCAGCTTTTCGCGGTCGATGGTTCGGTCGGGGCGAAGGATCTCGTTGCCGAACGCGCCGACGATCTCTTTCCAAGCTTCCTTGCCGGGCTGAACGATGACGCGGGCGAGGTCGTCGGCATTGATGATCTTCGCGCCGAATTCACGCAGCATTCCCGCGACCGTGCTTTTTCCTGACGCGATTCCACCGGTCAAGCCGACGAACTTCACTGTTCAGTAATGGCAGAAACATGAAAGTCTTGCAAGAAAGCGGTTGGCTTCGCGGCGTAAGCTGCGTTAATTTTACCTCGTGAAGTATGCGAGCCTCGCCGCGATGTTCCTTTCTCAGGCCGAGCGCTACGGCGATCGCGCTCTCTACCGCTATCATCGCGAGGGAAAGTGGCTGACGATGAGCTGGACGGACGCGCTTTCCCGCGTGCGCGATTTGAGCCTTGCGCTCTCCGCGCGCGGCCTCGTCCGGGGCGACCGCGTCGCGCTTTTCTTTCCGAACCGCGTCGAATGGTGCCTGATCGACTGGGCGAATATCTCGATCGGCGCCTTGACGGTCCCGGTGTACGCATCGAGCACTTCGGCGCAGGCGGCGTACATCCTTCGCCACTCGGGGGCGACCGTCCTCTTTGTCGATTCGGCAAACCGGCTCAAGGGACTCGGTGACTCGGTTGCCGATCTCCGCCTGATCGTCGTACTCGATCATGCCGCGGAACCGGAGTCGCCGCTGCATGGACCGCCGATCGTATCGCTCTCCGATGTTGAGCGGAGCGGACGCCAGCAGGGCGGCGGCGATCGTTTCGATGCCCTGGTCGGATCGCTTGGTCCGGAGGACGATCTTACGATCATCTACACATCCGGGACGACCGGCGAGCCGAAGGGGGTCCTCACGACCCATCGGCATTATCTTTTCATGCTCGAGGCCGCGGCCGCGGCGGTTCCCTGCGGCGAAGACGACGGCGATATGCTGTTTTTGCCGCTGGCTCAGTCGCTCGGCCGCGTGGAGCATTTTTTTGTCGTGCACCAGGGAATGACGTGCGGTCTGGCGCGCTCGCTTGAGACGATCGCCAAGGACCTGCCGGAGGTCCGGCCGACGATCTTGATCTCCGTGCCGCGGGTCTTCGAGAACGGCTACGAGCGGATCCGCTCGCGCGCCGAGGCCGGCGGCGCGGTTCGCCGCGCCGTCTTTCGCTGGGCGGTGTCCGTCGGGGCGCGCTGGAGCCGCTATCAAAGCGCAGGCAAGAAGATTCCCGCATTCCTCCGTCTCGCGCACAATGTCGCGGCGCGGCTCGTCTTTAAACGCATCCATGAGGGTTTCGGCGGCCGGCTTCGCTTCGCGATCTCCGGCGGCGCCGCCCTCGCCGAAGAGGTGGCGCGCTTTTTTCATTCCGTCGGCATTCTCATTCTGCAAGGCTACGGACTCACCGAGTCATCCACCGTCTCGCACGTCAATCGTTTCTGGCACTACAAGTTCGCCACGGTCGGTCCGCCGCTCCCGGGCGTCGAGTGCCGCACGGCCGAGGACGGCGAGATTCTGCTCCGCGGCCCTAATATCATGAAAGGGTACTGGCGCGATGCCGACGGCACGCGCGCGGCGGTCGATGCCGATGGCTGGCTGCATACCGGAGACATCGGCACGATCGACGCCGATGGTTTTCTAACAATCACCGATCGGAAAAAGGATCTGATCGTGACCTCGGGCGGGAAGAAAGTCGCGCCGCAGATGATCGAGAACCTGCTCAGGGCCGATCCGCTGATCGAGGAGGCGATCGTGCTCGGCGACGGCGAGCGGCACCTGATCGCGCTCGTGACTCTGGATCGCCAGGGTCTCAGCGAATGGGCCGCCAGACAGGGCGTCTCACTCGCCGGCCTCGAGGAAGCCGCGAGCCACCCGCAGATCACGGCCGCGGTGAGGGAAAGAATCCGCTCGGTGAACAAGCGCCTTGCGGCCTACGAGGCGGTCCGGAACTTTCGCATTCTCCCGCGCGGCTTCTCGCTGGACAAAGCCGAAGTCACGCCGACGCTGAAGCTAAGGAGAGAGATCATCAAAGAGCGCTACAAAGATCTCATTCAGGATATGGCGCGGCGGCCGCGGTTCGATGCCGAATAGCGCCTTGACAGCCCTAGACCTATTCGTTAGTTTGCCAACAATTCATAGAAACAGCCGAGGAGGGTCGATCCGATGAACAAGAGGTGGTTGCTGCTGCCGGCGGCCGTGCTGGCGTTGCTGGGGGCCGGTGTCTTTTCGCTGCCGGGCCGTTACGGCACGACTCCGGTGGTCCGCGCGCAGGACGAAGAGTCGAAGAAAATCGTCCCGTATGTTCCGACGCCTCAAGAGGTGGTCGAGAAGATGCTCGACATGGCCCAGGTGAAGAAAGGCGACGTTATCTATGATCTCGGCTCGGGCGACGGCCGCATCGTCGTCACCGCGGCGAAAAAATACGGCGTGAAGGCGATCGGCTTTGAGATCGATCCTCAGCGGATCGAGGAGTCGCACAAAAACATCAAGAAAGCGGGAGTCGAAAAGCTGGTCGAGATCCGCCAGCAGGATATTCGGACCGTGGATCTTTCCGGCGCCTCCGTGCTTACGATGTACCTGCTGCCGGAAGTTAACATGATGATTCGGCCCAACATCTGGAGCCAGATGAAGCCCGGCTCGCGCGTCGTCTCGCACGATTTCGACATGGGCGATTGGAAGCCGGTGAGAACCGAGCAGGTCAAGGACTCCTCGGGCTGGGAGCACACCCTCTATCTCTGGCGGGTGGAAGCGAAGAAGTAGCCGTCACGGTTTGCGCCGTCGCTGAAGCTCGCGGTGAATCGATAGATCGCGCCGGCGCATGACGAAGAGCGAGACGCCGGCCGAAAGCGTAAAGAGTCCCAGAGCGGCGACCTCCAGACGATCGGCGAAGGTCGTCAGGCCGCGCATCCCCAGGAAGGTTGTCAGCCCAGCGGCGCCGGCCGTCGCGGCGAGAAGCGCGCCGCGAAAGAGCCAACGCTCCACCAGCAGCCGCTCCAAAGCCGTGTTATCGAGCCGTTGCCAGCCGCCGTCGTTCAAAGCCCGCCTCCGTGATTGCCGCAAACGCGCTGAAAGTATATGATCTGCGGCGCATCGATCAAGCTTTTCTAACGCGCCGGAGACAAGCATGAACGCGTTGATCGCCGTCATCATCGGCGCCGTCACAATCTATCTCGCCTATACACGCTACGCGCGCCGGATCGACCGCAACGTCATCCAGTCCGATCCCAAGCGCGCCACGCCCGCCGTTCTGTACATGGACGGCGTCGATTTCATGCCGACGAACCGCAATATTCTCTTCGGCTATCATTTTAAATCGATCGCCGCAGCCGGTCCGATCGTCGGCGCCATCGTCGCCGCGAGTCTCTGGGGGTGGCTGCCGGCGTTCATCTGGCTCGTCGTCGGAGTGTCGTTCATGGGCTGGGCGAGCGACTATAGCGCGATCGTTCTTTCGGTCAGGAACGAGGGCAACAGTCTCTCGGCGGTGGCGCACCGTCTGATCTCGCCGCGGACGCGGACGATTCTCTTCCTTTTCATTTTCTTCTACCTGTTGCTCATCGCCGGTGCTTTCGTCGGCATCATGGCGCAGACGCTCGACAGTCAGCCGAAGACGCATCTCGGGATGATCCTGCTCGTCCTCATGGGGCTGCTTCTAGGCCAGATGCTCTACCGCTGGCGCGTCGGCCTCCTGCCCGCGACCGTCGTCGCGGTCGGCATCACTTTCCTCGCGATCCTCGCCGGGCCGGCGACGGAAGGATTTTTCCGCAGCTTCAACGGGTTTTTTAATTCGCTCACCGGCGGCGCCCCGATCGTCACCTATTTCGACCCCACGCTCGCGGGCTTCAAGGGCGCCGAGGCCGAGATCATGCCGAGCCTGCTTTTCTGGGCGATCGCGATCTCGATTTTTTGCTACGCCGGATCGGTGCTGCCGATCTGGCGCATGGCGCAGCCGGTCGTCTACGTCGGGTTCTGGATCACGGCGATCGCGATGATCCTCGGCCTTGCCGGCGCGTCGCTCGGCACTTTCATCAAGCCGGAGATCGCCGCGTTTCAAATTCCCGCCTTCAAAGGCTGGAATCCCCAGCTCGGCCCGGCCGGCGTTATGCCGCTCTGGCCGATGCTTTTCGTCACGATCGCCTGCGGCGCGATCTCCGGCTGGCATTCGCTCTTCGGCTCGGTCGGCACGGCGCGTCAGATCGAAAGCGAGGCCGACATGCTGCCGATCGGCGCGGGCGCGATGTTCGCGGAATTTTTGCTGGGACTGCTCGCGCTGCTCGCGGTCACCGTCGGCGCCAAAGGCGGATCGCCGGTCGCGACTTTCGCGAGCGGGCTGGGCGGTTTCATCAGCGTCTTCGGCTTGAAGGGCGAATATGCGGTGTCGCTCGCCTTCGCGGCTTTCATCGTCATCGTGCTGGTCGTCACCCAGCTCATCTTCCGCATCATGCGTGTGACGCTGACCGAATGGCTGGGTGAACTCGTGCCGCCGCTCAGAAACCAGCACGTCGCCTCGTTCATTTCCGTCGTGTTGGCGATCCTGCTGGTCATGACCGGCACGTGGATTTATCTCTGGCAGCTCTTCGGCGGAGCCAACCAGCTGATGGCGGCGCTCTCGCTGCTGCTCGTGACGATCTGGCTCGCCGCGCAGGGAAGGAGCTGGGCGTTCGCCGGCGTGCCGACGCTTTTTATGTATTTCACGACCGTGGCTTCGATTCTCGTCACGGCCTATAATCTTTATTACAATGTGTACGTGCCGAACGCGGCGGCCGGACGCGCGGTGCCGGCGGTCGGCTCGGCCCTCATGATTGTGGTCGCGCTCTTGCTCGTCGCCGCCGCGCTTTTGATCGGCGTCGACGGCGCGCGCGCGTTCCTAAAATACAGCCGCCTGGCGCGGAGCAGCGGCGCCGAGGCGGCTCCGGCGCGCGGATAATCGCATGTCTTTCGCCGCGGACGTCAAGGACTTTCTCTACGGCCTTACGGGTTACGAGTTCGCCCGTCATGCCCTCGAGACGCGCCGCGAGGTCGAGAAGATTTTTCTCGCGGCGACGCTGGGCGATCTCGTCGGTATTCCGGTGATGCCGCCGGTCTATTCGCTCCGGCTCCTTCCTTACGTTCTGCCGGAGATTGAGAAATGGAAGCGCGAGATGGCGCGCACCAAAGAATTGTGGGAGCGGGAAGAGTTCGATTTGCACGGGATCTGAACGAAATGGAGCGCTAATCAATGGCAGACGAGAACACGCCCAAGAAGGGCGGTATCTTTCAGGTCTTTAAAGACATTGTTTACGGCATGTCCTCGCACGAGATGACGCGCCAGGCGGTGCGCACGCGCGCGAGCATGGAGCATCTTTTCATCCTCATCACGATGGGCGACTTGATCGGCGTGCCGATCCTGCCGCCGTACTATTCGCTGCGCTTGCTGCCTTACGTCACGCCGCAGATCAGCTCGTGGAAGCGGCGTATGCTGCGCGAGAAAGACATCACCGACACGCTCGGCTGACCGCGAATGGGTTTAAAAGAAGTATTCGAGAGTCGGCCCGAGCGCCGCTACATCATGTTCGGCGGCAAGGGCGGGCTCGGGAAGACCACGCTCTCGGCGACCTGCGCGTTCTGGCTCGCTTCCCAGGGAAAAAAGGTCCTGCTTTTTTCCGTCGATCCGCAGGCGAGCCTGTCGGACATCTTTCAGCGCGACATCTTCGGCAAAGGGCCGGTGCCGATCGTCGAGAACCTCTGGGCGCAGGAGGTCGACGCCGACCGGCGCATCCGCGACTATCAGGACGAGATCCGGAAAAAAATCCTCGACATGTACGGCTTCGATAAGGTTCCCGAAGAGATCGACAACTATATCGCCGCCGCCTCCGCCGAGCCGGCGATGGAGGAGAGCGCGATCTTCGACGCCGTCGTCGACATCATCGTCCAGGGCGACTACGACTATTACATCTACGACCTCGTGCCGCTCGGCCACGCGCTTTATTATCTGTCGATGGCCAAGGTTTACGACGAATGGATCAACAAGATCACGAAGCTCCGCGAGGAGATGAGCCACTACGATCAGGTCGCGGCGACGATGCGCCGCCAGGAGAGCCGCGAGGAGGACAAGATTCTCGACGAGCTTAAATATATCAAGGGACGGATCAACGCCTCCTCGCAGATCTTGACCGATAAAAACCGCACCGCGTTTTTCTTCGTGCTCGTGCCGGAAGAGATGATCATCCTCGATACGAAAAAGGCCGCCGAGCTGTTCGCGCGCTTCGACGTGCCGATCTCCGGCTACATCGTCAACCGAATGCTGCCGCCGGATCTGGAGCGCGGAAACATCCCGCCTTATTTAAAAAATCGCATCGACCTGCAGCGGAAATATCTCGATCAGATCCGCGCCACTTTGGGAAAGGATGTGCTCGCCTACGTTCCGGAGATGGAGCGGGACGTCGCCGGGCTGAATATGATCGAACAGCTGGCCGAGAAGCTGTTTGCCTGACCGCCCCTCATGAACGAGATCACCGCCTCGATGACGCAATATATCGCCGACCGTCCGTCGCTGAAGTATGTCTTCTTCGGCGGCAAGGGCGGCGTCGGCAAGACGGCCGTGGCCGGAGCCACGGCGTTATGGCTCGCGGGTCAAGGACGGCGGACGCTCCTCGCGTCGACCAACCCCGTGCACAGCCTCTCGGGGCTGCTCGAGCAATCGGTTTTCGGCGCCGCCACGGCGGTCAAGGACGCGCCTAACCTATGGGCCTATGAGATCGACACCAAGGAGACGATCGAAAAATCGAAAAAAGAGATCCGCGACAAGATCCAGTGGTTCCTGAAATACGCCGATATCAGCACCAAGGCCGAAGATTTCGTCGAATCGGCGACCATGAACCCGGCGTTCGAGGAATCCGCGATGTTCGAAAACATGGTCGATTTGATGTTGAAGGACGACTACGACGTCTACGTCTTCGATACGGCGCCCACGGCCAACGCGCGCCGGCTCCTCGGCATGTCAAAAGTGTATTCGCTCTGGATCGACAAGATGCTCAAGTCGCGCGAAGAGGCGCGCACGCTCCGCGAGATGCTCTCTTTCAGTAAGAAAAAAGAGGACGATCCACTGCTGACCTACTTGCTCGGTTTTCGCGACCGCATGGGCCAGGCGCGCGAGCGGCTGACGGATGCCGCCAAGACGGCGTTTTTTTTCGTCACGCTGCCCGAGGCGCTGCCGATCGCCGTCATCAGCCGCTTCATCGGTTGGTTTCACGATTTCGGTATTCCGGTGGGCGGCGTGGTGGTCAATATGCTCTTGGACCGGCAGGCATTGGGAGACGGCGCGCCGCAATTCGTCTTAAATCGCGTGCAGATGCAGGAAGAGCACATGCAGACGATCTGGCAAAAATTCGATGGCTCGGTCCGAGCCGTTTTGCCGCTTTTTGATCAGGAAGTTCGCGGCCTCGCCATGCTGCGCCGTGCCTCGGATGCGCTGTTCCCAGCCCACGGGTCACAGCCTTCGTGACAAATTTTGTCTGACGGCGCACAAATCGCGGAAAGTGCTTTTCCACGGAACTTTTCCCGGGCCGTCCACATAAAACAAATCACTTGTAAAATTCACTGCTTCACATAGGCTCAACTGCTTCCGGCGCTTGGCACAAATCCTGCTCCTTTGGCGTAAGCGGGACAATCCAAGCACGATTAGGAGGCCTCTAAGTGGAACAAATTTTAACCGCTTCTCAAGTCGCCGACTTGCTCCAGGTGCACCTGCGGACAGTTTATAAGCTGGCCCGCAAGGGACTTATCCCGGGGCGAAAGTTCGGCGGCGGCTGGCGCTTCAGCAAAGAAGAGATACTGAAGATGATTTCCACTGGCCGTTTGGCCTCTTTGCAAAGCGAGTTGAGCGAAATCACCGCCGCGGAATTTAAATAAGTCGACCGGGTACCCCCACCCGGTGCCGGTACACAGCCGGCGGAAAGGTTGCCGTGACACCCCCATTGCGGCCTACTTCAAGCCTCGGCTTACGGTTTAAGTCGGTGCGGAACACCATCGGCGCCACACTCGCAGCCGCGCTCATCCTCGCGGCCACGCCCTGCCACGCCCAGAAAGTCTTCCAGGTCGCGGCGTTGATCGCCGAAGATCAGTTCACAGCCGCCTACGAAGGTTTCCGCAGTAAAATGTCCGAGCTCGGCTATGTTGCCGGAAAAAATATTCGATACGAGCTCTATAACGCCAAGGGAGACATGGTGGCGCTTGAGTCGCTGGCGCAAAAGATCGTGCAGCAGAAGCCGGATTTGATCGTGACTTCTTCCACGACGGCGAGCGTTCCGATGGCCAAATTGACGGCGGGAACGAATCTACCCGTCGTTTTTCTCACTTCGGGAAATCCGTTGAAAATGGTCAAAAGCTATTCCAGCTCCGGAAACAACCTCACCGGTGTCTCGACGTCCGTGATGGAGTTGACCGAAAAGCGTCTCGAACTCTTTCGTCAAATTGCTCCTCGGGTCAAACGGCTTATCTTCATCACGGATTCAAAGTCGCCGAATTACCAAGAATA
This sequence comes from Verrucomicrobiia bacterium, assembly GCA_035495775.1. Classification (GTDB taxonomy): domain Bacteria; phylum Desulfobacterota; class Binatia; order UBA9968; family UBA9968; genus JAJPJQ01. The sequence goes on from DATJFG010000083.1 coordinate 67,764, forward strand.
CGTCGCTGCCACGCAGGAAGCCGCGCAACGCTTGGGCTTTGCCCTCAGCGAAATCGAGATCAAGGCGGCCAACGGCGATGAGGTCAAAAAACAGCTGGGTCGTCTGACGCGTAAATCGGGCGAAGGGGTTTTTATTCCTCCAGACACCGCTTTGGTCTCCGCCGCGGAATTTATCGCCGGCGAGGCGATTAAAGAAAAATTACCCGCGGTAGGATCCAATGTGCAGACAGTCAGGAGGGGACTGTTGGCCGTGTACAGCGCCGACTATTACGCCTTGGGGCAGCAGGGTGCGAAGCTTGCGGATAAGATTCTGCACGGGGCACGTCCCGAGGATCTTCCTATCGAGCTTCCGAATAAGCTCGAGCTCATCGTTAATTTGAAAACGGCCCGCGCCATCGGCCTGAAAATCCCCAAGGAAATCCTCTTGCGGGCCGACGAGCTAATCGAGTAGTTTGATCCGGGCATGGAATGGAAAAGAGCGGCGCCCCCCTTTCGAAGCCACGGCGGCATTCGCTACCGGCTGCTGTGGATGGGACTGTTGTTTCTCGGCGTCGCTCTTCTGATAAATACCGTCGCCGGCAGCCTCTATACGCGGAGACAGATCAAGCGCGCCGCCGCTCAGCTTCAGACAGAAGTCGCCTCGAAAGTCGCTAATCAAATAGCGGATATCATGAGCCGCAAGACCGAGCGGCTCATGGACCTCGCGGTCGCTTTAAGCCTTTACGATCCCGGCGCGGACGGCCAACGACTCCTGACGCTGTTAATGTTAAAAAACGACCGCGCCTTTACGGAAATCGCCGTACTCGATCGCTTCGGACGCGAGGTCATTAATATTTCCGAGCGCCGGGTGTATCTCGATAATGAGCTATCGAATCGCTCAATCGAGGAATACTTTCGTCAAGGCATCAAAGGTGAATCCTACCTGAGTCCCGTCTACACAACGGACAAGGCCGAGCCTTACGTGAAAATGGCCGTGCCGATTATGGAGGGCCCCGGGCGCATCTCGGGTGTGGTCGTGGCGGAGGTGAATCTCACATTCCTATGGCAGATCATCGGCGATGTAAAATTCTCCGAGGCGGGGAATACCTACCTCGTCGATGGCCAGGGCAATCTGATCGCGCACGCCGATCCTTCGCTCGTGCTCCGGCGCACCAATCTACACGATCATTTCAAGGTCCGTGAATTTCTCGCACGGCCGGCGCAGAAAGACGCCAATCCCGCCGAAGAGGGGATGGGGCTCATGGGACGGCTTGTGCTCTCGACCTACGCTCCGGTAAGGGGTCTGGGATGGGCTGTTGTCTTGACGGAGCCCGTTGATGTCGCCCTCGCCGATCTCAGTGTTATGGAGCGCTATGCCGTGCTGCTTCTATTTGTCGGCGTCATGGTGGGCTCCCTGTTAATTATCTGGGTGAGCAACAAAATTACGGCGCCGATCCGCGAGCTTCATCGCGGCGTGGAAGTCATTCGGCAAGGGAAGCTCGATCACCGGGTCGACATCGCGACCGGCGATGAGATCGAGCAGCTCGCGAAAGAATTCAACGAGATGGCATCCGAGCTGAAAAACTCCTACAGCATGCTCGAGCAACGCGTGGAACAGCGCGCGGGGGACTTGGCCGCGCTTTACGACGTCACCACGGCCGTTAATCAATCTCTGGACTTGGCTCCCGTGTTGCAGCAGGTCATCCAGAAAGTCACCGCTGTTTTTCGTTTCGATGCGTCCGGCGTGTTCCTTTTCGACCCGCAAACCAAGGAGCTTTTTTTACGCGCGGCCTCCGGCAGCTCACCGGATTTCTGGCGTTCGCCGAGCCGTTATCGGTTCGGCCACGGCGTCGCCGGCAGGGTGGCCGAAACGGGGGAGGCGATCGCCTTCGAAGATATCACGCGCGACGCGCGCTACCAGGAGTTCAGCCGGACGCACGAGGCGGAGCGCGCAGGGATACGCTTCTTCGCCGTTTTTCCGATCACAACTAAACTCGAGACCGTCGGCATCGTCGTTTGCCTCTGTCACGAAGCGCGCCGGCTCACCGAAGACGAATCGAGGCTGCTCGCGTCGATGTGCGACCAGATCGGCGTGGCCGTCGAAAAGGCTAATCTCTTCGAGCAGACGAGCAAGCGGGCGACTGAAATCGCGACGCTGTACGATGTCACGAAGACCGTCAATCAATCGCTCGATCTCGATTCGACGCTGCAGGAAGTGATCAAGAAATTCAATGAGATTTTTGTTTTTAATTCCACGAGGATCTTTCTGTCCGACCCGCAAACCGGAGAGCAGCGTGTCCACGCGTCGTATTCGACGGATCCGGCTGGCTGCCAGACTGCGCGCGTTTTTCACCGCGGGGAGGGAATTATCGGCCGCGTTGCGGAGACCGGCGAGCCGATTATTTTCGAAGATGTCCGGACCGACGCCACCTACCGGCAGCTCAGCAGCAGCAAAAATACTCAGCGCGCCGGCAAGGCCTTCCTCGCCGTGTTTCCGATCATGGCGAAATTCAAGACGATCGGCACCATTCTCTGCAACGGCGCGGAGCCGCGTCATCTCGCCTTGAGTGAGATACAGCTCATTGCATCGATGGCGGGCCAGATCGGCGTCGCCGTCGAAAATGCGCGTCTGTATTCCGAAATGAAGCAGAAATCGATCGAGCTTGAAAAGGCGAATCAAGACATGGAAGCCGCGTCGAGGGCCAAAAGAGACTTCCTGGCGGCGATGTCGCACGAGCTGCGGACGCCGCTCAATGTCATCATCGGCAATGCTGATCTATGTAAGGACGGCTTCTTCGGCGGTCTTACCGGAAAGCAGCGCGACGCCATGGAGAAGGTACTCCGCTATTCGCGGATTCTGCTGAAGCTCATCAATGACGTGCTCACGCTGACGAAAATCGAAGCCAAAAAAATGTCCCTCGATCTCACCACTTTCGAAGTCGACGAAGTGATCGAGCAAGTGCAGAATTTCGTCGAGCAGCTCAACCACGGGGGCGGCGTCAAGATATCGTGGAAAGTCCCGGCGAAGCTTCCGCCGCTTAGCACCGACGCGCTGAAGCTCGAGGAAATCCTGCAGAATCTCATCGGCAACGCCTATAAATTCACGCCGAGCGGAACGATCGAGATCCGCGTGCGGGACCTTCCCAGCGAGCATCGCATCGAATTCGTCGTCGCCGATACCGGCATCGGCATCAAGCCCGATAACCTCGACAAAATTTTCGATGAATTCCATCAGCTCGAAGAAGCTCATACCGGCCAGTATTCAGGGGTTGGGCTGGGTCTCAGCATTATTAAAAAATATCTCGAGCTGATGCTGGGAGACATTCGCGTCGAGAGCGAGCCCGGCGTCGGAACGACTTTCACTTTCACGCTACCCTATTCGTTCAGCGAAGCGGTGGTTGCGCACGCCGAGATGCCGCTCGATTTCGAACTTCCCTCTTGACTTTCCGAGCCGCGGAAGCGAAACAAGGGTGTTCAGTCTCGCGAAAGACGGCTCGAGATCTTTTCCTAGGAAAAGAATCGCTCTCGAAAGAAGGTAACCTCCATGGGCGGCGCACTGCAAGGTATCCGTGTGATCGAAATAGCGAGCTACGTGACGGGACCTTTCGCCGCGCTGCTGCTCGCCGATTTGGGCGCCGAGGTGATCAAAATCGAGCAGCCCGGCCAGGGCGACCCGTTCCGCGGCTGGGGTGAAAATCTCTACTCGTCGAATTTTCGCAGCCTCAATCGTAATAAAAAAAGCGTCACGCTGGATATCCGCAAGGACGAGGCGCGGGAGGTTTTTTTTAAACTCGCCGCCGGAGCCGATGTCGTTATCGAGAATTTTCGCCCCGGAACCATGGAAAGGCGCGGCCTCGGATATGAAGATATCAAATCCTTGAATCCCAAGGTCGTCTATTGCTCGATTTCCGGTTTCGGGCAGACCGGCCCTTACCGCGATCGGCCGGGTTACGACACGGTCGGCCAGGCGATGAGCGGTCTTTTGAGCCTCGTCACCGATCCGGAAAAACCGCAGGGAATGGGAATCTCTTTTTCCGATCATCTCACAGGCATCTACGCCTGCTACGGAGTGCTCGGCGCGCTGGTCCATCGGTTGATCAGCGGCGAAGGCCAGCGCGTGGAAACCTCGCTTCTCCGCGCAACCGTATCGTTTACCAGCGAGACGGCGGTGCGTTATTTCGAGACCGGCGTCGTGCCGCGCCGAGCCACGCGTGTGCGTACCGCCGGCGTTTTCGCTTTTACCGATCGCGACGGGCTTCCGTTCGTGATTCATCTCTCGTCGCCGGAGAAATTCTGGCGCGGCCTCCTCACCGTCGTCGGCAATCCGGAGTGGGCCGAAGACGCGCGGTTTCGCGACCGTCACGGCCGGCAGAAAAATCACGACGAGCTCAACGCCATGCTACAAGCGATTTTCCGTGAAGGCTCGCGGGGGGATTGGCTCCGGAGCCTCGAGGAGCACGACGTCCCCGCGGCGCCGCTCAACACCATGGACGAGGTCTTCGCCGATCCGCAGGTGCGCACGTACGGCTTTCCCATCGAAGCGGAGCACCCGGTGATGGGAAAGATGAAGCTCGTCGGCAGCGGCGTCGATTTGAGCCTGACGCCGCCGGCAGTGACGCTGGCGCCACCGATGCTCGGCGAGCACACCGAAGAGATTCTCGCGGGAATCGGCTATGACAAGGCGCGGATCGCCAAGCTAAAGGAGAGCGGCGTCATCTGATCAGGCGCCGCGTCCAACCTGAGCGAAAAATCCGCTGTCTTCGAGTTTTTTGCAGACACTCATGTCGGCGACGTCTTCTGGCTTCAGCTGCGAAGCTTTGGGATTGATGCCGTGCATCGCGAGCAGTTTCAGGACGGAAGCGATGCCTTCGAGCGACGGGCAGGGCTTCCGCGGCAGACCGACCACGAGATCGGCATAGGCGCTTTCTGCGCGCTCCGGCTTGTCGAGCTTCAAATATTTCGCGATCGTCTGCAGGACGGCGCGTTTGTTCTCGGGATTATGGATCGCTGCGACGCTCTCGACGATCGCCTTCGCGAAGCTTTCGACCACGACGGGATTCGATTTCATGTATTTGCGCGTGAAGACGACGCCGGCGGATTGGAAGGGAATGTTTTCCTTCACCTCGTCGACCAGGATTCGATAGCCTTCCTCTTTGAGGGCCGGCCCCATCTCGGGCGCGAGACTGGTCGCGTCGACGCTTCCCGAGCGAAGCGCCGCGAGCCGCTCGGGATTGCCGCCCACACCCAGCAGAGTAATATTGTCCCGCTTCGGCACGAGGCCGAGAAAATCGAGCGCGACATAAGTGGCGAGCGAAGCCGAGCCTGAAGGCGTACCGATCGCAACCTTCTTGCCTTTGAGGTCCGCGCCCGTCTTGATCGACGGCCGCGCGACGAAAAGATAATCGAGGCGATTTTTCATTCCCAGGACCATGGTCAAATCGCCGCCGGCGGTCACGGCGTTCGTGACGTGCGTGGCGCCGATGAGGCCGACGGGCACCTGGCCGGCGAGCATCGCCTGGGCCGCGCGCCCGGCGATGATGAAAACATTGTCGATGTCGAGATTGTATTTCTTGAAAATGCCCCGGTCCTTGCCGAACCACATCGGCGTTACGTCGTTGCTGATCGCGCCCTGGGCGACGAAAAGCTTCGTCGGCTGATCGGCGGCAAGGCCGTAGGAGACGAGTGCCAGGAAAATTGCTGCGGCAACCACAAGCGTGGCTCGAAGCTTCATGGATTGAGTTCCTCCAACAGCCTGTCGTGCTTGTAGCATGCGCGGAATTCGATGTAAACATAGAGACGTTATGGCGCGCCATCCGAGCCTCATTCCTTTGTCGCACGACCATCACCACGCGCTCGCTCTCGCGCTCCGCTGCCGCAAGCAGGCACTGGGGCAGCTGAAGCCGATGGGGCTTGCGGGATTGAAGCAGCGCGCGGAGGAATTCCGCGCATTTTTCGACAAGAGTCTCGACCGACACTTCAAAGCCGAGGAAGAGGTGCTGTTTCCATCCATGCGCGCCGCGATCGGAGAAAGTGTCAATTTGATCGACGAACTGCTCGGCGATCATGCGCGCTTGCGCTCATTTTTGCCGCGCCTCGCGGATGACGCCGGCCTGGCGAAGCTTCTTTTCGATGCCAGCGATCTGCTGGAGCGGCATATCCGCCGCGAGGAACGCGAGCTGTTTCCGCTGTTCGAAAAGCACGCCGACGGCGCGCTCGCCGCGAAGGTCGCCGGCGAGCTTGCGGCGATATTCGGATGAGCCGATGAGATTCACCCTTCAGGGTAGCGGCGAGCCGATCGATTTTGCGCCCGAGCGCGTCGTCATCGCCGGCTACACCGGCCGCAACCAGGAAGAGACGCGGGCGCACATCCGGGAGCTGGAGCGCCAGGGGATTCCGCCGCCGGCGGAGATACCCACGATCTTTCGCACGACGCTCGACCGGCTGACGAGCGATCGCGAAATAGAAGTCGTCGGGAGTCGCACGGCCGGCGAGGCCGAAGTTGTTTTGCTCGTGAAGGGTGAAAACCTGTGGATCGCGGTCGGCAGCGACCATACCGACCGTGAGCTGGAAAAGCTCGACATTCCGGCTTCGAAGCAAGTCTGTCCGAAGCCGGTTTCAAATGAGGTGTGGAACTACGCCGATGTGCGCGAGCGCTGGGATGATTTGATTTTGCGCAGCTGGGTGGGAGACAACGGCGGCGAGGAGCTTTATCAACAGGGGCGCATGGCGGCGCTCTTGAGACCCGAGGACCTTCTCAAGCTGTTGAAGGGGCGGCTCGGTGGACTCATCGATCGCGCGGCGGTCTACACCGGAACGATTCCGCTCATCACGGGAAAATTCACCGATAAGGCTTATTTTATCGCAGAGCTGCGAGACGAGGCGACCGACCGCTCGCTCAGGTGCGCCTACCGCGTGCGCTCGATCGACCGGCGGGACGATTTGTCGAAAGTCAAAGGAGAGGCTGGATGAGCAAGGAAGAGCTAGAGTTCTTTGACGTGAAGTCGAAATCATGGCGCGAGGTCCCGGGCAGCAAGTGCGCCGGTCTTCGCGAGCGTGTCCTGACCGGCGATCCGACGACCGGCGACTACTCGCGCATGCTGCGCTTCGAGCCGGGCTGCGATACCACGCCCAATGGGGTGCTCACGCACGATTTCTGGGAGGAGGTTTACATTCTCGAAGGCAGCATCATCGACCTTCGGCTGAATCAAGAGTTTACGGCGGGACAGTACGCCTGCCGTCCGCCCGGCATGCCGCACGGTCCATGGAAATCTCCCAACGGCTGCACCACGTTCGAGGTGCGGTACACCAAACCTTAGCCGCTTTTATTTTTCGATCTGGTGGAGCCGAGAGAAGAGAGCGGGCAGGCGGCTGCGGCGCGCCGGCTGGTCCTCATCAATGTCTGCCTGGGCCAGTTCATCGCCGCGGTCGACGCGCGCTCGGTCAACGTGGCGCTGCCGACGCTCTCGAGCGAGTTCGGCACCGCGATGCAAGTCGTCCAATGGGTTCCGCTCGCCTATCAGCTGACCGTCATCGGCTTGGTGCTGAGCCTCGGACGGCTCGGCGATATGGTCGGGCGAAAAAAAATCTACAACCTCGGGTTCGTCATCTTCATCACGGGCACGGCGCTCTGCGGCTTGGCGACCGGCATGGCGACGCTCGTAGGCTCGCGCATCATCGAGGGAGTCGGCGGCGCGATGATCCTGGCGAACGGCCGCGCGATCGTCTCGGCGGTCTACGGCGGGAGCGGCCGAGGCAAGGCGCTTGGCATCACCTCGATGGCGTTTCACCTGGGCTATATCGTAGGTCCGTCGCTCGGCGGCTTTCTCATCGATTCACTCGGCTGGCGCTGGATCTTCTTCGTCAACCTGCCGGTCGCTTTCGCCGGCGCCGTGATGGCGTGGCGAGTCCTGCGCGAGACCGTCGATGAGAAGCGGCCCTACAGCATCGACTTGGCAGGCTCGGCGGCGCTGCTCGGATTCGTCGTCGCGCTGATTCTCGGGCTCAACCGCCTCGCGCGCTCAGGGATGGATGCAGGCGCCGTGTCGCTACTTTTCGCCTTCGCCGGGTTGGTGGCGCTGTTTATCATTTTGGCGCGGCGCACCGACGATCCCGTGCTCGATCTCGGCCTGTTTCGCAACCAGCTCTTCACCGCCGGCATCTCCACCTTGGCCCTCATCTCGTTGACTCAGACGGCGACGTTTTTTCTGCTGCCGTTTTACCTTCAAGGAATTTTGTCACTCTCCGCGACCGAAGTCGGTGTCACGCTGATCTTTTATTCCGTCGTGATCGTCGTTCTCGCGCCCGTCGGCGGCTCCTTGTCGGATCGCTTCGGGTCGCGGATTCTCTGCGTGGCCGGGTGCGGGGCGACCGCCGTCAGCGTCTTCGCGCTCGCCTTCGTCGGCGCCGATTCCAGTAGAATCGCGGTGGTGATTCCGCTCATGGGCATGGGGCTCGGATGGGCGCTTTTCGCCTCGCCGAATTTAAGCTCGCTGTTCGGCGCGGTGGCGCAAGACCGGCTTGGCGCGGTCGCCGGCGCGACGGTGATGGCGGCAAACGTGGCCAACGCGGTCGGCGTCGCGTTCGCCAGCATGCTGTTTGCGCGCTGGCTTGAGTGGAGCGGAGTCGCCGAGAACGCCGCAGGCAACTACAAGCAATGGTCGCAGGCGCCGGACCTTTACGTCTCTGCTTTTCGACACTCCTGGTGGGTTTTCGCCGCCTTCGCTCTCGCCGCGATGATGATCTCCGCCGTCGGCCGGGGAGCAAAGGCGCCGAAAGCTACGAACTAACCTTCGCCGCCGGCCGGATGGTGATCGATATGGATATAGGCTTCGATGAAGCGGACGATCCGCTGCTCGTCGAATTGGTCGAATTTGTCGATCCGCGTCCAGGCGGTGAGCGCGATTTTATTCGACATACCGGGATAGGGCGCGAGGATGATACTATCTTTGTATCTTCGCGCAATCGCCGACAGCTTATCGATTAAATCCTTGCAGCCCGCCTCGGTCGCGGGACAGTTGTATTGCATGACGACGCCGCCGTCCTCGAGGTTGTGGACCTCGAACTCTTTGGGGATCGGCTCGCTGTGAATCCCCCAGTTTGCGAGCTGGCCGGTGTGCGGTCCCGAGCTCGGCGGATCGCTGTTGTACTTTGTAAGACCGACCTCGGATGGATCCACATGGCGGTTCCCCATACTTGGAACGAATTGTCCCGGCGAGCCTTCCTTCCAGCGGCTGTAGCCCCAGTAGCCTGCGCCCGCCAAAAAAAGCGCGGCGATCGCGAAGACAATCGCCTTTTGCGCCGTCGACACGGCGTGCTGTTTTTGGCGCTCTTTGACGCGGGTATCCTTCTTTACTTGCCGCTCGGCGCGGCGCCGCTGCGTCCGGTTTAACTGCTCGGCCATGAACAATTCTCCTCGAATTAAAGCGTCGAAGCGACGGCCGGTCGCGCGAGCACGCGCTCGAACCAGCGGCGGAGGTGCGGGAAGCGCTCGATGTCGAATTGGTAGCGGTCGCGGCGCGTGCAGAAGGGGATGAGCGTCACATCGGCCAGCGAATAGTCGACGGCGATGTATTCGCGACCTTCGAGCTCCCGGTCGACGACGGCGATATATTTTTGCAGCCGTTCTTTGGCTTTCTCAGGCTCGCGCTCATGCACCACATCGGCCGCCGCGGCGTGGAGCCGCGTATCGCAATAATCCATCCAGATGCGCACGCGCGCGCGGCGCTTCAGATCTTCCGGCAGGAGCCGCATCTCGCGGTATTTTTCGTCGAGATATTGGTTGATGATATTCGACTCGTAGATTGGCTCGCCGTCGTCCACCAGCACGGGCACCTTGCCGTACGGGTTCAGCTCCAAAAGGTCTTTGGGCTTGTTCTTCAGATCGACCTCGACGAGGTCGTAGGGAAGATTCTTTTCCGCCAGGACAATCCTTGTCCTATGGGCGTAGGGTCAGGTGCGGCACGAGTAAAGCTTAAGCATAAAAATCGTTTATCACTATTTTTCCCTTTTCTCCAATCGATCGCGGAGACCGTCGCCGGCGAGATTGAGCGCCAGGACGGTGATCGTGATCGCGAGGCCGGGATAGGCGGTCAGGTGGGGAGCGACGAGAATGAACTGCCTGCCCTCGTTCAGCATCGCGCCCCACGACGGCGTCGGAGGCTCGGCTCCGAGCCCAAGAAAGCTCAAGCTGCCTTCGGCGATGATCGCCGCGGCCACGCCGAAGGTCGCCTGAATCAGGAGCGCGGGCAAGAGGTTCGGCACGATATGGCGCGCGATAATCCGCATCGGTGAACCGCCGAGCGCCAGCGCCGCGCGGACAAAGTCCTTCTCGCGGAGCGATAAGATCTCGCCGCGGACAAGACGCGCGTAGCCGGTCCAGCCGATGAGCGCGAGCGCGATGATCACGTGATCGAGCCCGGGCCCGAGGACGGCGCTGAACGCGATCGCAAGCAGGATGCCGGGGAACGCCATCAGGATATCGACGAGGCGCATGACGATCCGATCGGTTCGGCCGCCGAAATAGCCCGACAGCGCGCCGATCAAAAGCCCGATTGCGAGCGAAACGGCGACCGTGGTCGCCCCGACGGCGAGCGAGATGCGGCTGCCGAAAATGACGCGGCTCAGCACGTCGCGTCCGAGCTTGTCGGTGCCGAGCAGATGAGCGGGCGAAGAGGGCGCGAGGTCGTGCGCGAGGTCCTGCGTCACGGGGCTGTAAGGTGCGAGCGCCGGCGCGAGCACCGCGGCGATCACCAGCGCTCCCAGCAATGTCGCGCCGGTCGCGAAAGCCGTGTCAGTCTTCATAAGAAACGCGCGGATCGACGACGCGGTAGGCGATATCCGTAAAAAGATTAACCAGGAGGTAAGAAAATGCGATCGCGAGCACGCAGCCCTGCACGAGCGGGTAGTCGCGCGTCTGAATCGCCTGCAGCGTCAGGCGGCCGAGGCCGGGCCAGCTGAAAATCGATTCCGTGACGATCGCGCCCGCCAGCAGCGAGCCGAACTGGAGTCCGACGATCGTCACGACGGACGTGAGCGAATTCCGGAGCGCGTGCTTGATCCAGATGCGCCGCTCGTCGAGACCCTTGGCGCGCGCCGTGCGGATGTAGTCCTCGTGGATCGTCTCGATCAGCCCCGAGCGTATCATCCGCGTCAGAATCGCCGCCATGGCGAGGCCGAGCGTCAGCGCGGGAAGGAAGAGGTGAGCGATGCCGCCGCGTCCGGAGACCGGCAGCCATCCGAGCCGGATTGAAAAAATGATCATGAAAAGCGGCCCGAGCCAGAAGTTCGGCATCGCCACTCCGAACAACGAAAACAACAGCGCCAGCCGGTCGCTCGCCGAACCGCGCCGCGCGGCGGCGATGATGCCGAGCGGAAAGGAGATGAAAAGGGCGAGCGCCATCGCCGCGACCGTGAGCTCTAAAGTCGCCGGCAGGCGCCGCGAGATCAAGCCGGCGACCGAGCCTTGATTGTAGAGCGAGCGGCCCAGGTCGCCGCGCGCGAGATCAGCCAGGAAGTGAACGTATTGTATGAGAAGCGGCCGGTCCAAGCCGAGGTCGCGGGCGAGAGCGGCTTTGTCGGCGCTGCTCGCGGTCTCCCCCAGCATCGCCTCGACCGGATCGCCGGGAACGACATGGATCAATAAAAAGACCAAAGTCACGGCGCCGAGGAGCGTGGGAAGAAACAGCAGGAGGCGTTGGAATAAAAATCGTTTCATCGGGTCACGGCGGCGAAGGTGACCTTTTTGAGCGAGATGAGCTTGCCGTCGGGATAAAGCTCGAAGCCGCGAACCGACGGCTGCATGACGACGACGTTGCGCCACCACCAGAGAGGGACATAGGGAAGATCGCGCGCGAGGATCCGCTGCACGGCGCCGTAGATGCGGCGCCGCTCTTCGGGATTCATCGCTTGGCGGCCGCGCTCCAAAAGTCTGTCGAGCTCCGCGTTGCGATAGCGGCCGCGATTGTTGCCGTCGGGCGGCACGCTCGTCGAATGAAAAAGATTGAAGTAAATGTCCGGATCCACGACGCCGATCCATTCGAGCGAATAAAGATGAAAGTTGCCTTTCTTGATGTCCGCGTAAAAGGTGCCCCACTCATACGTGCGCACTTCGAGCTCGATGCCGACGCGGGCGAGCTGTTCTTTGAACGCTTCGGCGATTCTTTTTCTCAAATCGATATTGGTGGTCTTGAAGGAAAGCTTGAAGCGCGGCAGCGGGCCGTCGCCGTCGGGATCGATGAAACCCGCCTCATCGAGCAGCCGCTTGGCCCGTTCGGGATCGTAACGGATTTCCGGCACCGCCGGCTCGTACGCCCAGTGCTGCGGCGCGAGCAGTCCGGTCGCGGGAACGGCGAGACCCTTCAAGATGTGCTGAATAATCGCGTCGCGATCGATGGCGCAGGCGATCGCCTCGCGCACCGCACGATGCTTCAGGATCGGGTGCTCGAGGTTCATGCCGATATACTGGAAATTCGTCCCCTGATCGCTCCGGATCGCGGCGCGGCTGTTTTCTTTCAGCCATGGGAGCATATCGGGCTCGAAATAGTTCTGGATGAGATCGACGCTTCCCTTGCGGAATTCGAGCACGCGCACGATGGCATCGGGAATGATTTTGAAGACAACGCCGGAGAGCCGCGGCGGCTCGTCCCAATAGGACGGGTTCGCTTTGAGGGCGACTCGCTCCCCGGGGCGGAACTCTTCGAGCGAGAAAGGGCCTGATCCGACCAGCTTGTCGCCGGATTCGTTCGCCGCGGTGCCTGCGGGGACGATGCCGAGAGTCAGCGCTTCTAAAAACGGCGCGAACGGCGCCGCCAGGCGAAAACGCACTTCATACGGGCCGCTGGCCTCCACGCTTTCGATAAACTGGAGCGCGCCGCGCTTAGGAGACCGGTTCTTGGGGTCGAGCACCGACGCGTAGGTATAGACGACATCGGCCGCCGTCAAGGCGCGCCCATCGTGAAAGCGGACGCCTTTGCGCAGCTGGAAGCTATAAGTGCGGTCGTCGAGCGCGCGCCAGCTCTCCGCCAGCTCAGGCTGCAGCTGAAAACGGTTATCGGGACGGCCGAGGGCATCGAAAACGAGCGCGCTGATGCGCTCCGAATCGGCGTCGGTTGCATAGCGCGGATCGAGGTTCGTCGGGCCGCTTTCGAGCGCGACGACCAGCGTATTCGGGTCGCGCCTATCGGTTGCCCGCTCGCAGGCGGCAAAGACCGACGCGATGACGAAAAGAGAGATAACGGCGACTGAAGGCTTCAAATGGGGTGGAGAATGTTTTTGACAGCAACATAGCTGTTTTGCTATAATGCGTCAATTTCGTATGCGTCTGTATAGACCACTCGCCGCGCTTTCCATATGGGTCCTGAGCCTGATGCTCTGGGCCAGCCCCATCCATGCCCAGGTGGCCGAAAACCCGCTGCCGCTTCTCCCCGGACTCGAAGGCGCGGTGGACTTTTGGAAACAGATTTTCACCCGTTACGGCTCGAACGACGTGATCTTCGTCGACCGCAATGATCCGCAAAAGATTTTTAAAATCCTATCGATCGACGACAGCGCCGCCGGGCGCAAGACGATCAAGGCGGAAATCGACGGCATCGCGCAATCGGAGCCGTCGGCGGACGTGAAGGCGCAGCGGGGCATCAAAGAGCGCTTTGCCTCGGGGCTCGCGCTATCGAAGCGCTATATCGATCAGATGCAGCGCATCTTCCGCGATGAGGGGTTGCCCGAGGAGATCGCCTATCTGCCGCTGATCGAATCGTCGTTCGAGCTCGGCGCGCGCTCCACCGTCGGCGCCTCCGGCATATGGCAGTTCATGCCTTCGACGGGCAAGTACTTCATGCGCATCGGGCCGATGCTGGACGAGCGCCGTGATCCGCTGGAATCGACGCGCGCGGCCGCGAAGTTGCTCAAGCAGAACTACAACTCGCTCGGAAACTGGCCGCTCGCGATCACGGCTTACAACCACGGCCGCGAGGGAATGCTGAGGGCCGTGAACGAGGTGGGCTCGTCGAATCTGGTCGATGTCATCCAGCGCTATCAAGGCCCCGGGTTCGGTTTCGCGTCCAAAAACTTCTACGTCGAGTTACTGGCGGCGATAGATATCGCGCGGCGCAGCGAAGAATTCTTTCCGGATTTGCAATACCATTCGCCGCTCGCGCTCGACGAGCTGCCGCTGGAGCGCAACATTTCGATGGCGGCGCTGCTCAAGCCGGCGGGTATTTCACAGACCGAATTCTTGCAGTGGAATCCTGGACTTAATCCGAAGGCGCGCGATATACCCGGAGGCTACAGGATCAAAGCGCCGACCGAGAAGCTCTCGGCGCTCGCCAGCGCCTACAAGCGGCTCGCCGGCACGGCGAGCGCGGGCAAGGCCGCCGTCGCCGCGGCGTCGAAAAGCACGATCGAATGGATCCTGCACCACGTCGCCGCGGGCGATACCCTGTACAAGATCGCGCGCAATTATCGCGTCACGGTCAACGCCATCCAGCAGGCCAACGGCCTCAACGGTAACCGTATCGCCCCCGGCCAGCAGTTGAAAATCCCGAAAAAAGCCTAATTGCCGTCTCGGCTATTATCTTTTCACTCGCACCAAACCTTTTCCGGCGATCTGCCGCCAGTTTGAGCGCACGAGCCTTTCGGGTATAAAATACCCTTTCCGCAAAGGCATTCTTGATGGATATCCTGCTGCTTAAAGGAACGGCCCTGTTTTACCTCCTCGCCATGGGCACGTTCTTTCTCTATCTCATTCTCCTGAAAGACACCTATGCGCGCATCGGGCCGATAGTCCTTTTGATCGGCTTCGCGCTGCACACCGCCGCGCTCGGCGGGCAGATCGCGCAGAACGGTTTTCCCGCCGTGACCGATCTGCGCGAGGCGCTGTCGATTTACAGCTGGCTGATCGTCGGCATTTATCTCCTGGTCCAGCTCAAATATCGCCTGACGGTTTTGGGCTGCTTCGTTGCGCCGCTCGCGTTTCTGATGGCGCTCGCCGGCGTCACCTTCGGCTCCGGCGCCGGCGAACTGCCGCCCGGGCTTAAAACCTCCTGGCTCTACCTTCACGTCACGCTCGCATTTTTAGGCAACGCCGTCTTTGCTTTGGCCTTCGCCGTGAGCCTCATGTATCTCGTCCAGGAGTCGCGCCTCAAGAGCAAGCGGATGACGGCGCTCTACAAGCTTTTGCCCTCGCTCGAACGCCTCGACCGGCTGAATTATGTTTTTTTAGTCTGGGGATTTCCTCTCATGACATTGGGAATCGTGACGGGGAGTCTCTGGGCAGGAGTTTATTGGGGCACTTACTGGTCATGGGACCCGCGCCAGATATCGTCGGCGATCACCTGGCTCCTGTACGCATCGCTTCTGCAGGGGCGGATCACCGGCGGGTGGCGCGGCAGGCGCGCCGCGACGCTCACGATCGTGGGCTTCGTTGTCGTGCTCGGCTACTTTTTATGGGGAGATTCGGTCTTCCCGAGCCGCCACGCGGGGAATTTCGACTAAGCCGTGCACAAAGAGATCGTCATCGTCGGCCTCAACCATCGCACCGCGCCGGTCGAAGTGCGCGAACGCGTCGCCTTCGAGCAATCGATATTGAGGGACGCTTTGCGCTGCCTCCGCGCGCTTCGCTCGATTCAGGAAAGCGCCGTGTTATCGACTTGCAACCGCGTGGAGATCGTCGCCGCGACCAGCGACAAAGAGGGCGCGTTCGCCGAAGTCAAACAATTCTTATTGGAGCAGGAAGCGGCGGTCGGTGAGAGCAGCCTCGAGGATCATCTTTATGCCTATGCGGGGAAAGAGGCGGTGCGCCATCTATTTCGGGTGGCGGCAAGCCTCGATTCCATGGTCGTCGGCGAGCCGCAGATTCTTGGACAGCTTAAAGATTATTATGTCGCCGCTCAGGAAGCCGGGAGCATCGGAACGATTCTTCACCGCTTGTTTCATCGCTCTTTCACTGTCGCCAAGCGAGTCCGCACCGAGACCGGCATCGCGAGCCGGGCGGTTTCCATCGGCTCGATCGCGGTCGAGCTGGCGCGGCGGATCTTCGATACGCTCGAAGATAAAACGGTCATGCTCATCGGCGCGGGGAAAATGGGCCACGTCGTCGCGCGCCAGTTGAAGCGGGGCGGCGTCAGCAGCCTCATGGTCACGAACCGGACCTTCGAGCGCGCCGTCGAGGCGGCGGCCGAATTCGAAGGCAACCCGATTCGCTTCGAGGAAATGCCGCGGTATCTCAAACTGGCCGATCTCGTCGTCGGCTGCGCCGGCGTGCCCGAATTCCTGCTCAAGCCCGACATCGTGGAAGAGACGCTCAAAGAGCGCAAGCACCAGGCGATGTTTTTCATCGACCTCGGCGACCGGCGCAACTTCGACCCGCGAATCAACGCGATCGCCGATGTTTATCTTTACGACATCGACGATCTCCAGGCGGTCGCGCAGGAAAACCTCGACGGACGGGCCGCCGAGGTCGCGAAGGCGGAGCGCATCGTCGACGAAGAGGTGACGGGATTTTTTGGCTGGCTCGATTCCCTCGATCAGGTGCCGACCATCGTGGCGCTGAGGCACCGCCTCGAGGAGATTCGCCGCAACGAAATCGAGAAGTCGCTGCGCACGAGCTTGAAAGACCTGTCGGAAAAAGAGCGCCGCGCGATCGACGATATGACCTCGGCGATGATCGGAAAAATCCTGCACGGTCCGATCTCGCGCCTCAAGAAGCCCTCGGATGAACAGGACGAGGCGCTTTATATCGAAGCGCTCAAGAAGCTGTTCGGCCTGGAAGATAAATGAGCGGCATGAAAGTGATCCGCATCGGCACACGCGGCAGCGCTCTGGCCTTGACCCAGACGGAATGGGTCAAGCGCAGGCTCGAGGAACATGATCCCGGGCTGCGCGTCGAGATCATCCGCATCAAGACGAGCGGCGACCGCTTTTTGACGGGTCCCGTGCCGCTCGGCAAAGGGATTTTCGTCAAGGAGATCGAAGAGGCGCTGCTGGAGAAGAAAATCGATCTCGCGGTCCACTCGATGAAAGATCTGCCGACGGAGACAACCCCCGGTCTCACGATCGCCGCCGCTCCAGAGCGCGAGGATACGCGCGACGTTCTGGTCGCGCGCGCGCCCGGCGGTCTGAAAGATTTGCCGCGCGGCGCCCGCGTCGGCACGGGCAGCCTGCGCCGCCGCGCTCAGCTGCTGCACCAACGGCCCGATTTATCGATCGAGCCGATCCGCGGGAATGTCGACACGCGTCTGAAGAAGATGGATGCGGGAGAGATCGACGGGTTGATCATGGCCGCTGCGGGCCTCCGGCGTTTGGGCTTGTCCGAGCGCATCAATGAGTATCTCGCCCCGGAGATCTGTTTGCCGGCGCCCGCCCAAGGCGCGCTCGCCCTCCAGACGCGCGAAAACGATTCCGCCGTCGATACGGTCGCCTTCTTGTCTCATGCGCCGACCATGCTCGAAGTCACTGCCGAGAGAGCTTTGCTCGAGCGCTTGGGCGGCGGCTGTCAGCTGCCGATCGGCGCGCGCGCATGGATCGAAGGCGACACGCTCAAGCTCGCGGCTATGGTGGCCGATCCAGACGGCCGTAAAGTTCTTCGGCAGGAACATGCCGGACCTCGGAAATCAGCGGAGCGTCTCGGCATTGAATTGGCGGATCGACTGCTGGAGCTGGGCGCAGGCAAGCTTTTGAACCGATGATGACGGACGCCCACACTCATCAAAAGACGCCGCTTTCCGGCCGGCGTATCGTCGTTACGCGCGCTCGCGCGCAGGCGGGCGCATTCGTCCGCGCGCTCGAAACGCTCGGCGCCGAGGTGATCGAGTTTCCGACCATCGAGATCGCGCCGCCCGAGAGCTACCGCGCCTTGGATGAAGCCATCGAAAAAATCGACAGCTACGACTGGATCATTTTCACCAGCGTCAACGGCGTCGATTTCTTTTCCACACGTCTCGATCGGCTGGGGCGCGCTTTGGACGGCGACATCCGCGCGGCGGCGATTGGCCCCGAAACGGCGAAGGCCGCAGAGTCGCTTGGGCTGGCGCCTGAGGTCGTCCCTGAGGAATATCGCGCCGAAGGGATTCTCGGAAAACTTAGGCCGGAAAACATGCGCGGTCAAAAAGTGCTCGTGCCGCGCGCGGCAGAGGCGCGCGATGTTCTCATCCGAACGCTGCGCGAATGGGGGGCGACCGTCGACGTTGTCGAGGCGTACCGCACCGTCGCGCCGAGCGTTGACACCGCGCCGCTGCGCACGCTGCTGCGTCGCGGCGAGGTGGATATGGTGACGTTCACCAGCTCCAGCACCGTGAAAAACTTTCACGCGGTCTTTGCCGGCGACGATTTAAAACAGCTCCTTGCGGATACTGCGGTGGCCTGCATCGGTCCTATCACACAAGAGACCGCGGAAAAGATCGGGATCGAGGTCGCCGTTGTGGCGCAGGAATATACAATCGCCGGACTCACCGAGGCGATTGTGGAATATTATAAAAGGAAGTAGGCACGGAGGTCTGATGGATTTTCCCGCTTACCGCCCGCGACGATTGAGAAGGAACGAGCGATTTCGCTCGATGGTGCGCGAGACGGCGCTCGCGCCGAACGATTTTATCTACCCTTTATTCGTGGGTCCCGGAAAGGATACCGCCCGGGCGGTGCCGTCGATGCCCGGCGTGGCGCAGCTCTCCGTCGACCGCGCGGTCAAAGAAAGTGAAGAGGCGGCGCGGCTCGGTATCCCTGCGGTGATTCTGTTCGGCATTCCCGAGAGCAAGGACGCCGTCGGCTCGCAAGCCTACCTCGACGACGGCGTGGTGCAAAAAGCCGTCCGCGCAATCAAGGAGCGCGTTCCCGATCTGCTCGTCGTGACGGACGTCTGTCTCTGCGAATACACCGACCACGGCCACTGCGGTGTCATCAAGAATGGCGACGTCGATAACGACACAACGCTCGAACTGCTCGTGAAAGAGGCGCTGTCGCACGCGCGGGCGGGCGCCGATATGGTCGGCCCTTCCGACATGATGGACGGCCGGGTGGGCGCCATACGCAAGGCCCTCGATCAGAATGGTTTTGAGCAGGTCGCGATCATGGCCTACGCCGCGAAGTACGCCTCGGGTTTTTACGCTCCGTTCCGCGACGCCGCGGAATCGACGCCGCAGTTCGGCGACCGGCGCTCCTATCAGATGGACCCGGCCAACGCCGACGAGGCGCTGCGCGAGGTCGAGCTCGATATCCGCGAGGGCGCGGATATCGTGATGGTTAAGCCCGCGATGGCGTATCTCGACATCGTTTACCGGGTGAAGCAGAAGTTCGGTTATCCCGTCGCGGCCTACAACGTCAGCGGCGAGTATTCGTTAATCAAGGCGGCGGCAAAGAACGGCTGGATCGACGAGCGCAGGATCGTCATGGAGCTGCTGCTCTCTATCCGCCGCGCCGGTGCCGACATGATTCTCACTTACTTCGCGAAGGACGCGGCGCGCGAGCTGAGCGGCAGATAATCCGCCTACTCGCGATTGGCGTAAAGCCGCCGCGCGCCGTATTGGCCGAGGAAAACGACTCCATCGTCCGATAGCAGCCGCACAACGCTCCGCTCCGCCGGTAGCCGGGTGACAAAGAATACCTTTTTATCTCTTCCCCAAAGTTTCACGAATCCGTTGTCGTCAAGAAAAATTTCCTTCGCGTCGGGGTAGCGTGAGCCGAATTCCAGGCTGCCGCGTCTTCCGTTCACGATGTAAATACGCCGGCCAGTGTAGTAGGCAAGACCTCCGCTGTACTCCAGCGGATCTTCATGCAGGATCAGGTCGGCGGCTGCGGCGCGATTCTTGAGGGCCTCCGCGAGCAGCTTGGACGAGTGATACGGCTCGAGAATAACGACCAATCGGAAAAGCAGAAAGAAAAGTCCCGCCGACGTGACCAGTAGGGCCGCAAAGGCCGCCCTTGCGCGCGCGAACGTCATCAGCCAGGTCGCTGCGGCGATCCCGAGCAGCAGCGTCAGGCCCGCTCGTACCAGAATGTCCGCGAGCGGGCCGGCGCTCAACGGGAAATCGAATCCCTGCGATCGGATCGTCCGGTAGTACCCCATGATGGTCGAGAGACTGAAGAGTTCCGAAGCGGTAAGCTTTGGCCCCCAATGGAAGAGAGCCGTAGCGAGGAGCGCAAAAATCAGCAGAGCGACCGCCGGCCACTGCATCGAGCGGGGTTCTTGGACCTTAAGGCGCTCCGCCCACCAGCCGCCGACGAGCAGGCTAAAAGCCGGCAGCGCGGGCAGGGCATAATGTTCAAGCTTCGACGAAGAGACGGAAAAGAACGCGAGGACGACGAAGGCCCACAGCACCGGCAGAAGATCGCGATCTCCGCCGACGGCTTTCAATTTTGTCCAACTGCGGGTTAATGCCGCAGGCATCAGCAGGCTCCAGGGCAGGAACCAGAACAGGCTCAAGACGAGGAACATCGGCGTCGTCACCGAGACATCGTCTTCGATCAGACTCTTGTCCGTGGCAAAACGGAGAAAGTGGTTGTCGAGTAAATAATAGCGGGCAAAACCGGAGTTCGCCCGGGCGGCCAGCACATGCCAGGGCGCGACGATCAGCAGCCAAAGGGCGATCCCCATGGCGGCATATCGATTCGCGACGAGAGCGCGAAAGAGAATTTTTCCCGAACTGAGATTGAGGGAGCCGAATAGGCCGAGGATCGCCGCCGGCAGCAAAACGGCCGGCAACCCTTTGCTCAACGCCCCGATGGCGAGCGAGAGATAAAAAAGCAGGGCAGGGTGGGCAGTGTTTCGTTGTTCATGAGCTGACCGTTCGCCGGCCGACAGCGCGTTTACGGCGGCCGTCATCGAGAGCGTAAGCGAGAAGACGAGCAGGGGATCCGTCAGCGTCATATGCGAATAGAGGAAAGTGCCGAGGCTCGAGGCGAAGATCAGCGCGGAGAATATTCCGCCGATGCCGCCGTACAAATAAGTCCCGATGACAGATACGAGCAGCGCGGTGCCGAGCGCGGGCAGCGCGCTCCACAGCCGCACGCCCCATTCGGAAGGGCCGAAGATGTTAAAGGTGAGCGCCGAAAGCCAGAACAGAAGCGGCGGTTTATTTAAATAACGTACGCTGTCAAACCGCGGAGTGATCCAATCGCCGCTTTCAGCGATGGCGCGCGCGATGCCGCCGTACATCCCTTCATCGGGGTCGATAAAGGTGACGCTGCCCAGGTGCCACAAGCAAAACCAGCCGCACACCAACGTCAGTGCTGCGAACGATAACCAGCTTTGCCGTCCGCCGAGCAGCCTGGCTGATCGCATTTAGAGATTTTTCAATTTCGTTTTCAAAGTCTTTTCACACTCTGCTTCACGTCCGGCGGTATGCGCCTGCGCTTCCGAGAGCCGGAAAACAAGCACGCGGCTCTCCCGCGCCAGGCGTATGACGTACGTGCTGGAGTCCGCGTCGAAATAAACCGTGACTTCGGCGCGCGGGTCGAGACCGTGGATGATTGCCTCGGCCCAACGCTCGATGTCGGGGACTGCGGTATCGCCCCGCTTATCGGTGATCATCGCGGTGAGAAGAAATTATCCAGACCGAGGCCCACCGGGCCGCGAATCACGAAATATAACGCGAGCAGCAAAAGCAATAGATTCGTCTGCCAGCCGGCTTCGTGAGAATGATAGGCGTGCCGCGCGACCAACTGGAATTTAGGCTGCACGGTCTCCGCCATGCCGCTACGGATCTCTTCGATCATTGGCGGGAGCACTTTCAGCCAATACGCTTGGATTTTGAGCGTGGGAAGCAAAAAGAGCGCGATCATCGCCGCCGCCACGCGCGTCGCGACGCCGAATATGAGTCCGACGCCGCCGCCGATCAGCAAAAAGACAGCGATCGCGCCGAAGAATTTCGTGCCGAATGGAAAGACGATGGCCGCATTGCGCACGGGATTGGGCCAGCGTCGCACATTGCTGACGCCGCTGTAGAGAAAGCGCAAACCGAGGCCGATCCGTAGGAGTGTTTCGATAAAGGTCAGCGCAGCAGCGTCCAAAGTTCACCAGTTGGCTATCGGCTCCGACCCCCTTTTATCAGCGCGCACCGTCCTCTACAATGCTTTTGGGGGAGTTTGAGGATGGAGCGAGGCCAAGCGAGCGTCGACCCGGATCGGCACGGTCCGGCCTCCATGAATTGTGTCGACGTGAGGGAGCTATTTCCCGATGCCTTCAATCGGCGACTGTCCCCGTTTCAATCTGTACTGTTCCGAGAACATTGTGCCGCTTGCGCCGCCTGCCGCTCCGAATGGCGTCTCTATGTCCGCAATGCACTAACCGCAGGTCGCCTGACAGTAAGCGCCCGTATATTGGCGCAGCTTGGCAATTCAATATTCAAATCTACCGCTATCAAACTCTCGCTCGAGGCGGCGGGCCTCGTGCTTGTCTTGTCGTTGGCTTTCTACGCCGCGCATCGTTTACCAGGATTCCATACTGCTCCTAAACAGATCGTAGCCGTTCTGCGGCCTGCGGTGAATGAGGCTCCGGTTGAACCTCTGCCTGAGATTACGGCTGAGCCGCAACCTGTCGAAGCGGAGGCAGTTAAAACAGCGCCCGAGTCACGCGCCCTCGATAAGCCGAATAAACCGCAGGTGCAGACCGCACGGTCGGCCCAGCCTCGCGCGACGCCAGCTCCGACGAAACTGCTTGTCGACAGCCGGGTTTCGGACACCGAAACCAGCGAGCCGAACCTCAATGCCGGGCGCGATGAGCCATTTGCCTCGACGCAGCCGCGGGACGCCGAGGCTGATCGAGCGACACAGCCATCAGCTGTGAATTCCGAAGTTCCGGCTGAAGCTCCCGCAAAAGATAAGACGACGCCGAACCCTGAAGAAAGCGGCGCCGCCGGCGTGCCGACCGTCGTGCCGGACGATGCCTCTTATTTCTTCTTGTACAATCCGTCGATGAAGCCGCTCTGATCGAGTTCTTTGATAAATGTCATATCGACAAACTGCTCGGGCTTTGCGTTCTTGGCGCGCGGGTCGCGTTCGGCGAGATCGTCGATGACGAACTTGATCCCCTCCAGCGAGGGATATTGCTTCTTCGGGTAAAGTGCTTCGGTGAGGACGTTGTCGCGTGACTTTTCCAGGATGTCGCGGCTAAGTCCGCCGCCCATGTATTTTCCGAGCACCTTGATCGTTCCCTCTTTATCGGTCCATAGCCGGTGCACGGACTCGACGTGCCCCTTGACGTAACGCCGAACGATATCTTGATGCTCTTTGATGTATCTACGCGTCGTGGCCGGCGCGGTGTGCTGGAAAACGAGCCCCATCTTAGCGACGTCGGCTAAAACCGTCAGGCCTTTTTGTTCGGCCTGAAAACTAGAAGGCGGATTGAGGACGGCTGCGGTGACCCGACCCGTCAGCGCCGCGGCGAGGCGGTCCGGGCCGGAGCCGACCTGTACGATCGTGACATCTTTCCCCGGCGACAAACCGACCTTTTTCAGCGCGAAGCGCGCGATCGTGTCCGTTGCCGAGCCGAAGCGGCTGATGGCGACCGTGCCGCCTTTCAGCTGCTCGACGGTTTTGAGCCCCGGCTTTCCCATTAACACATAATTCAGCGACGTCATGCCGCCGGCGATAAACACGCCCTCGGAGCCGCCGAGCGCGCTGGACACGAGAGCGGGACCGGAAACCTGCGTGATCGGGACGTCGGCAGAGACGAGCGCGAGGATGGCCGTGCTGCCGCCGGTGAAGAAAATCGGCTGCACGTCAAGGCCGTTTTTCTCGAAAATTCCCATCTCCTTGCCGATCCAGAGCGGCAGTTGATCCCCGCTTAGAGCGCTGTAGCCGACGTGAACCTTGGCGAGCTGGGCAGACGCCGGTAAAGACGTTAGCCCGATCATCGCGACAAAAATCACAATCGTCATCAATTTAGACATATAAAGTAACTCCTTAGGTTTAATCCACAACATGCAGACTTAAATGGTATTTACCAGTTGATCATATTCACCAGACCGAGGCTGAGCCACGGGATGTACGTCACGAGCAGCGTCACCAAAGCAAGCACCACGGTAAAGGGCCAGCCGGTTTTGAAAACCTCCCAAAAGGAAAGCCGCGCGATGGCGGCGGTCGCGAAAAGGACGGTCGCGACTGGCGGGGTCTGCTGGCCGACGCCGAGATTAATCGTAACGATGATGCCGAAGTGGATCGGATCGACGCCGATCTGGCGGATCAGGGGCATGACAATCGGGACGATCAAGATGATCGCGGCGGCGGAGTGGAGAAACATCCCGGCGATGAAGAAAAAGAAATTCAGGAATAAAAGGATCAAATATTTATTCGACGTCGTCTGCAGCATCGCCTGAGCGAATTTCTGCGGGATCTGTTCGCTGGTGAGATACCATCCGAGCACCGCCGAGGAGGCGACGATTAGCATCACCACGGCGGTCTGGCCGGCCGAGTCCTTGAGGACGCGAATCGTTTCCGACGTGGGCAGCTCACGGTAAATGAAGACGCCGATGATGAACGCCGCCACCACGGCGAGAGCGGCGACTTCGGTCGCCGTTGCGATGCCGAGAAAAATCCCGCCCCAAATAACGATCGGAATAACCAGCGCCCAAAACGCCTTCAGCGTTGACTGGCCGACGGCGCGCAGGGAAAAGCCGTGCTCAACGGGCAGGTTGTATTTGCGTGCGTAATAATAACTCACAATCATCATCGCGCCGCAGGCGATGAAACCCGGCAGAAAGCCGGCGAAGAAGAGTTTCGCGACGGAGGTCTGCGCCATCCAGGCGTAGATGATCATCGGGATCGACGGCGGGATCAAAATCGCCGCCGAAGCGGCGTTGGAGACGATCGCCGCGGACAACGCCCTCGGATAGCCGCGCTTCTCCATCGCCGGAATGACGACGTTCCCGATCGCCGCCGCGTCGGCGACCGATGAGCCGGAGATTTCGCTCTGGATCATCGTCGCGATGATGGTGACCATCGCCAAACCGCCGCGGATGAAGCCGACGAAGCTGTTCGCCATATTGACGAGCCTCAGCGAAATGCCCGAGGTGTCCATGAGGCCGCCGGCGAGGATGAAGAGGGGGATCGCCAGCAAGGGAAAGCTCGAAGCGCCGGCAAAAAGATTCAGCGGCACGATGCCGAGCGGCGCCGTGCCTTTCCACAAAATCATGACGACAGCCGAGAGCGAGAGCGCAAAGCCGATCGGGACGTTGATGATCGTCAGCGCAATGACTATTCCGAGGATGAGCCAGTCCACGCGACTTCGTCTCCTATCCGGCGCTCGCGCGCGAATGCGATGTCGATGAGCCGTGCCATGCTGATCAGCAGCATCAGGCAGCCGGCGATCGGCAGCGCGCTATAGATCCAGCCCATTTTGACCCACGGGAGCGAGACGGTGCGATCCTCGCCCATTTTTTGCACCAGCTCCCAGCCGTAAAATAAGAGCACGGCCTGGAAGACGAGGACAAAGCACTCGGCGACGAAGTCGAAGAGCCGCCGGGCGCCGGGGTCTAGTTTGTCGATGACGACCTCGAAGCCGATGTGGCGTCTACGCTGCGAAGCGACAACGGCGCCGTAGAACGTGAGCCAGACCAGAAGGTAGGAAGCGAACTCGTCGTACCACGCCAGCGAGGCGTTGAGGATATAGCGAAAGAAGACTCCCACGCAAACCAGCGCCACCATCAAGACCAGCAGCAATACGGACCACCACTCGAGAACGGCCGCCAGCTTACGAAAGAGCCGTTCCATTTACCGTAAGGACTGGATCAATTTGACCAGTTCCGCTCCGCCGGAGACCTCTTTACCGAATTCTTCGTAAATCGGCGCCGACGCCTTGATGAAGGCGTTTTTGTCGACCTCGTTCGCCTTCATCGGCGGCACGAGCGTCGCCATCAGCTCTTTATCGAGGCGCTCGCCCTCGGAGCGGGCGAAGTCGCCCATGTCCCAGGCGATCTTCGCAAGTGTCGTCTGAACGTCTTGAGGCAAGCGTTTCCAGGCGTCTTCGCCGACAACCAGATAGCCTGGAGTGTAAACGTGTCCCGAGAGCGAAAGATATTTCTGAACCTCCTGAAACTTGGCCGAAGCGATCTGCGGAAACGGATTTTCCTGGCCGTCCATCACGCCGGACTGGAGCGCCGAATAGACCTCCGCGAGCGGCATCGGCGACGGGTTGCCCCCGTAGGCCTTGAACATTTTGACGCGCCAGACACCGCCCGGAACGCGCAGCTTGATCCCTTTGAGATCGTCCGGCTTGACGATCGGTCGCACGTTGTTGGTGATGTGGCGGAAGCCGTTCTCCCAGACGCCCAAGATTCTCATGCCTTTGGCCGGCAGTCCGCTGAAAAGCTGGGCCTGGAGTTGTTTGTTGTCGGCGGCCTTTTTCATGTGCGCGCGGTTGACGATCAGATAAGGCATCTCGAAGACGCCGAACTTTTCATCCGCGCTGCTCATCACCGTCGAGGGCAGGAACATCTCAGGCGCGCCGACCTTGACGCCGCGCATCATCTGCTCATCGCTGCCCAGCTGGCTTGAATGAAAAACTTTGATCTCGACTTTGCCTTTGAGCTCGGCGTTAGCTCTTTTGGCGTACTCGTCGGCGGTGATCGCGAACAGCGACCCGGGAAAGCCGACGTGGCCGAGGCGAAGGGTCACCTGAGCGCGGCCGGGGGAGACCGCCGTCAGGAGTCCGATGAGGCCGAGGAGAATAGCTCCGCTCAATTTGGCTCGCATGACTGATTCCTTCCCGCCGCCTCAAGCGGCGCTAACCTTTGACACCGCGGGCGCGGTTGAGGATGCGGCGGGCGCGGGTGGTATTGAAGACGCCGCAGGAGCAGAAACGCGCCATATAACCGGCGGCCTCTTCGGGAGTCCGACGGTTCTCTTTGACCCAATCGATCATTTTTTTCGCGAAGTCGGCGGCGATCATTCCGTGGCCGCACATTGTGGAAAGCTCGAGCGTCGTTGAGTCCGGCAGCTTTTCGACGTGTCCCTGAAATCCGAGCGAGTATTCGACGCTATGGCGCACGATGCCGACATCTTTGCAGCAGCGCTCGGCGTCGTCCATCGGCGCGCTGATATTGATGGAAATGCCCAGTTGCGCCGCCTTGACATCTTCGACGAACGCCTTCATGGCCTCGTAGTTGTCGAAAACGGCGGCAACGGTCGTAGGTCCGTCGATTCCCGAAATGACGGCTTGGGGGTCGGCGTCATGCGCGCGCGCCCAATGCGTCGTCGGATTCAGGTCGTTGCGCGGCCGGAGCCATCCGCCTTTGGTCGCATCGCCGATGTTGATCGGGTTGTGGCGAAGCGCCAGGCGCAGAAAGGCGCGGTACTTCTCGACCAAATCATCGTCGTTGATCCCTTGGCTCGCCATCGCAAAGACGATGTAGTCGTCGCGCACCGGCCTCGGCTCTGCCGCCGGCTCGACGGCGTAATGGTCGCTGTAGCGATGCAGGGTGTTGGTCATCCGCCGTCACGCACTTCGGCGGCGGCCGTCGCCGCGCCGAGGCCAAGATTCGTCTTGCCGCGGTAGGCGGGGTAACCTTCGCGCGCCAAGAGCGCGCGGAGCGGATCTTTGCCCTCGGGGTCGCAGCGCGTGGAGACGCCCAAGCTGATAACGGTGTCGACCTCGCGGCGGACCTTGGCGACGGCGCCGAGCACGGCGGGAACGTTTTCGACTTGCGTTTTGATCTCGACGATCGCCGACAGAACCTTTTCGTCGAGAATGTCTTCGCGAATGAGCCCGCGCGGGACGTCGCGCATCAGCGAAGTCACGGGATTATTCTGCTCGAATTCGACGCCGAGGTCGGCGAGAGCCGTGGTGACGCGCTGGATGTCGCGAAACCGGGCGCCCACGCCGGGACGGCCAAACTCGATGACGAAGCCGGCTTCTCCGGCGCGCACGCGGCCGGTCACGTCGTTCGTCTTGACCTCGGCGGTGCCGCGGCCGTGAATGCCGGTCGATTCATGCGGCACCCGAGGATCGGAAAACGCGCGGCGGACGATGCGCGGCCACGCGAGTTCTTGCGGCGTGATCGCGTCCGTCGGACAGATGTCGGGCTCGGGATCGAAGCGGAAGCGGAGAAAGCGCGCAACCTTGCGAACCGCACGCACCATCCTCGGGTTCAGATGCTCCTTCGACATGCCGCGATAGCAGGTGAAGCACTCGACGCATGCGTCCTCGTCTACCGTGGCGCGCCCTAGTCCGGAATCGATGTGAATCGCCCCCATGGGACACACCGGCACGCAGTTGGCGCAGGCGACGCATTTGTTCGGGTCGATCCGCATCGTTTCACGTCACGCGATTTATCTTGTCCCCTTTACAATCACGCCGCAGGCGATGCGGTCCCCGGAGCTGCCGGAGGGATCGGTGACGTTGTCGTCGCCGGCGGCGTGGATGACGAGCGCGCTGCCGTCGCCGTCGAAGATCGTATTGACGCCCGAGCTCAGCGTAATCCGATCATCGATCGTCTGAAAGCGGCCTGCGCCGGATTTGGTCACGTAGAGATTCGGCAGGTCTCCCGCATGCGGACCTTCGCTGTTTTTTAATCCATGTTTTTTATTCCCGGGATTGAAGTGTCCACCGGCGGCGGCAAAGTCGGGCGCTTCACACTTTCCCACCGCATGAATGTGAATCGCGTGGATTCCAGGCGGCATATCCTTTGCGTGCAGCGTGATCAGAATTCCCTCGTCGATCTCGCGAAAATCCGCATTAGCAACGATGTTGTCGTCTTTATCGCGTAAATCGGCGAAGCCGGTCACTGCTTGCGACAACGCAGGGCCTGAGAAAAACACCAAAAAAAGGAGAGTTCCGAATCCGAGGATGATAGCCCGGCGCTGCATGAAAGTTGCCTCCCGAACCGATTGGGAGTGTTGTCCGTTATCTTTATGCGCGCGCGCCGCGCCTTGTCAAGTTGAGCGCTACAGGCGGCCTAATCGCACGGCTCAATAGAGCTCGCTGCTTTTTTTCCCCTCTTCACGCGGGCGCCAGCGCAGCAGATACGCTTCCGTCCGGCTGATGATCTCGTTGCACAGCACGACGACGAGCGCCAGGATCAGAATGCCGCCGAGCGCGCCGGTAGTCGAGAAAAGCGAGGTATTGTAATTGATGAGATATCCCAAGCCCTTGCTGGCCGCGATGAACTCACCGACCACCGCGGCCACTAGCGCGTACGGCAGACTGATTTTGAGACCCGTGGCGATCCACGGCACCGTCGCCGGAATCGTGACCTTGAAAAGAATCTGCCGCTCGCTTGCGCCCATGACCCGGAGGACGTTCTTCAATTCGAGGTCGACGCCTTTGACACCGGCATAGGTATTGAAAAACGTGAGGAAGAAGACCACCGTCACGACCAGAATGACTTTGGAATTAGGACCGATGCCGAACCAGATGATAAACAGCGGCGCCAGCGCGATGCGTGGGATGCCGTTAAAAGCGACGATATAAGGATCGAGGATCTGCGCCAGGACTTCTTTGCGCGCGAGGAAAAAGCCGAGCGCGATGCCGCTCGCCGCGCCGATGAAAAAGCCCGTGAACGTCTCGTACAGCGTGATGGCGAGATGGCCGAAGATCGAGCCGTCCGCGAACACGCCCCACAGGTATTTAAAAATATCCGAGGGACGCGAAACCCAGAACGGATCGATCAGCCGCCCCGAGCTCGCCTGCCACAAGGCGAGCAGGGCGAGACCGAAGATCAGCCGGTAAAAAAAAAGCTTGCCGCGGCCGATCATTTGGGCAAAAAATCGTTCGTCGCCAGCTCGGAATAGGGGACGCGCTTCTTCAAAATACCCGCCTGCTCGAGAATGTCCTCCGTGACCTGGACGCCGCGCTCGCTGATCCGGCCATCGGGGGAGAGCGTAGGCACTACCGCCTTGACGCCGGAGAGCAGCAGGGCCGGATTGGTCTGGCCCATGAACGGCTTCAATGCCTCGGCGACCTCCTCCGGCGAAGCTTGCAGGGCCCATTTGTTCGCTTTCACGAGAGCACGGGCCATGCGGCGGACCAAGTCCGGGTCTTTGGATGCGGTATCCGGACGGACGATCAGGTTTTCCATGAGAAATTCGGGCGCGCCGAGCTCCGCGTATTGCGTATAGTTTAGAAATGGTATCGCAAAGCCGCGGCTGATCGCCGTCTCGGGAACGGGCGGAGCCGTGAGCGCGAGGTCGACTTTGCGATTTTCCAGTGCCGCGATCCAACTCGGGCCCGAGCCGATCGCAATCATATTCACGTCCTGCTGCGGCGCGTAGCCGGCTTTGCGGGTGACGAAACCGGCGAGATGCGACGTCAGCGCCCCCGGACTGGTGAAGCCGATCGTGAGCCCTTTCAGCGCCTTGAGCTTTTCAGCAAGCGGCGTCGACTCGGTGACGCCCTTCGCCTTCGCGCTGTCTTTATGCATCGCCCAGTTGATGAAGATCTTGTTCAGGCCGCTCGTGACCATCAGGAGCTTCTTTCCCTCCTGCTGGGCGAGCACGACATTGTCGCCGGTGGTGAAGCTGAAATCGACGTCGCCTGCGATGAGAGCGCGGATGTCAGGCCCGCCTCCGTTCGTCGAGGTCACGTCCACTTCCAGGCCTTCGTCTTTGAAGTAGCCCTTCGATTGCGCGACATAGACGGGCGTCATCGAATGGGCGACGACGGGAATGGTCATTCTCACTTTCTTGAGGTTCTGCGCGCTCGCGGCCGCCGTCCAGCAGAGCGCGATGAGCGCGGCGCCGGATATTAGTGCGATCGATCGATTCATAAATTCTCCTTTTCTACGCTGGCGATAAAGTGACTTCGGGCCTGAGCTCGTTCCATAGTTTATTGTACACGTCGCGGAATTCGGCGCTCAGATGGATCTGGTAGACATCGCGCGGCCGCGGAATCGGCACTGACGCGATGTGCTTCACGCGTCCGGGGCGCGAAGTCATCACGACGACCCGGTCGGCGAGCGTGATCGCCTCGACGAGGTCGTGGGTGATGAAAAGAATCGTTTTTCGCGACGCTCGCCATAATTGCAAAAGCTGGTCTTGGAGGACGATGCGGGTCTGCGCGTCCAGCGGCCCGAACGGCTCGTCCATCAGAATCAGCTCGGGGTCATAGATGAGCGTTCGGATGATGTTCGCGCGCTGGCGCATACCGCCGGAAAGTTCGTGCGGGTAATGGTCCTCGAAGCCGACGAGGCCGACCTGCGCGATCAACTCCTCGGCACGTCGGCGCCGTTCGCCCTTGGCGATGCCGCGGATTTCGAGCGCGATTTCGACGTTCTCGATCAGCGTGCGCCAGGGCAAGAGGTTGTCTTTTTGCGTGACGTAGCCGATGTCGGTGTTGATGCCTTCAACTGCGCGATCGCGAAAAAATATCCGGCCCCCGCTCGGCGGCAGAAGCCCGACGACGAGATTCAAAAGCGTCGATTTGCCGCAGCCGGAAGGGCCGACGACGGTGACGAATTCCCCCTCGTCGACGCTTAGGTCCAAAGTGTCGACCGCGACGACCTGTTTCCCGCGCACCTGGAAGTCGCGGCGGACTTTGTTAAGGGAAAGCAGCGGCGGCATGCGAAATGGCGGAATTCTAGATTAAAACGGCCCCGATGGGAAGCTAAAAAGAAAGCCTCCGCTCGCGCGGAGGCCTCCGATTGTCTATCAGAAATACTGGCAGAGCGGGTCAAGGCACACGAACCACGCCGGCCGCCAGCCATGATCCGCCGGCATTCCGTATGAGAAAGGCGATGTCGGGCTCCGTGAGGCATACCGCCGGAAGCGGGCCGACGTTGCCGCTGAAATTCGCATCTCCCTGCAGGCTCAGGTCGACGAGCGGCGTATTGACGAGCACGGAGTTGCTGCTGCCGGCGCTGCCGTTGGTGTCGCACACGAGCGTGCCCTTCACCTGGGCAATCGTGCCGCGCGTCCCGATGCTGTTGCCGCCCGCAAGGACCAGCCCCTCTAGGTCGAACCGCACATCGCCGGTCGCGAGATCGACGCTAGCGCGCCCGTCGGTCACGACCCACGGCTGTCCGCCGCCGGTGACCGCGCCGGTGCCAGAACCGACCACGTTGGCCGGCTGGATCACCCCGACGATTCTCTCCCAACGAATGACCTGGGCTGGAATGGCCAGGCCGTTCGAGGATGAAGCCAGCCATACCCCGAGTAGAGCACCAAAGACCGATAGTTTTCTCATATTCCCCCCTTTCGTTTGAGGACCGTTTCTTTCGTTCTGCTTGAGCCCAAGGGGGATTGGGCGAAATAAAGAGGGTGAGCCCGTGCGGGCTCCCCCCTCTTTCGATGAACTAATGAACCGGCAGCGGCAAGCCGGGAATATTGACCTGGATAAGATTCCCCGAGTCCGGATCGGTCATACAAGAGATCTTGCCTCGCTTGCCGGGATCGGGAGAGGCCAGTGCGGTTCCGGCATTGATCTCGCCGTCGGTACGCGGAGAATTGTCGCGGCGATTGCCGTCGGACTGAGCGGTACAAAACCGACCGCCACTCAAAAACGGGCTCGTTGGAAATTCCAGGATATGGCTGTTTTTCTCCGCTGCCTGAGCTGCAGTGTCGGTGCTGATGTCTGCCTTGTTCCGCAGGTGAGTCTCGGGATTGGGCGGGTTGCGAAAGATTTCAATGATACGGCCATCTTTCGTTACTATAGCGACGGCATTACGTTCGTTGGCATCGAGCCAGATGTTACCGGCAACGTCGAGCACCATGCCATCAGCCCCCTCGATAATCGGATGGGCGATAAAGACGTTGCTCAAACACAAGGTATTGTCGGTGAAAACATCATCGCAGCCCGTCGGGCTCGTCAAGTTTCCGGCGCGGTCAAACTGAACCCTCCAAATCGCGCCGCGCGCGTCGTCCTCCACAAGCAAATCTCCCTGATGATTAAACGCGATGCCATTGGCAACCAGAGGTTGTGAAGTGCCTGCAGGATTATTGTTGTCTGCCCGTGCCGCGTCTATAGTCCCGGGAGGAAGCGTTCGCGCATCGCGGCCCACCGAGGTTACGGAGCTGCCGAACGTGCCCCCGCTAAACGCCAGTCCAATTTCCAGGTTGGTGGCGGCCATCGGTTGGATGCGAAACACTTCAGCACAATTCGTCGGTGTCGGAGGGGTGCAATCGCCGCCGCCCGAGCCAATTTTCCAGACGCGCCCTTGGCCCGTGACTCCGTCTCCGGTCCAGACATTACCACTGCGATCAAAAGCGAGTCCATTGGCTCCCGGCACGGCTCTAGCGTATGGCGTCGATGGGGTGCTCGAGACGGCTAAAGTCGTGCAAACGGTCGAGTCGTCGGACGCGCACCCGGTCGGATCCGGCGTCACCTTCCAAATAAAACCTTGGACGCCGCTGATCGTCGCGTTGTCTGCAATGTAAAGATTACCGACAGCGTCAAAGGTTATTCCTGAAGGATTGCAAGCAGCGGGAGCGGCCCCATTGGGAATGAAACCTATAGTTGTCCGTGTGGCGTTCAGTCCGCTCAGAGAGAACTTCCACACGGGACATTTTTTCGTCGAGTCCAGCTGGCGACCCGTCGTGTAGAGATTCCCGTTCGCGTCACCGGTCAATCCCTCGATAGCGAACGGAAGCAGCAGGCTGTGCCCTGGATTGGCTGCGTCTTGCAGCGTTGTGAAGCTCACGTCTTGTGGGAATTGCGGCGCTTTGGCCGCTTTGACCGGCGAACTCATCGCCAATGTCGCAAGGACAAAAAACGAAATCAGCCAGCGAAGTTTCATATTTCCTCCTCGCTCGTGTTGCGCTCTATCCCTTCTTCTCCTCCGCTCTGAAATTCTTGTGGCAGCCGCCGCAGGCGTCGCCCAACGCCTTCACCTTCGCGGGCAGAGCGGCATCGTCTTTCGCCTTGGCGGCTTCAGCGACGTCGTTCGCGGCCTTCTTCACTTTAGCCGGGTTCTTGCTGAACTCGTCCCATTTTTCCCAGATCGCGGGAAGCGCGCGCGACTTCTCCGACGTGCTGCCCTTCGGAAAGAGATCCGGCACCTTATCCATATTGTTGCCGATGTCCTTGGCCTTGGTCTCGATGGTCGCGTAGTCCTTCTGTTCCATCGCGCCCTTGATCGCCTTCGCATCCGCTCCATTGCTCTTCATGAGCTTCTGCCGCTTTTCGATCACGTCCTCCTGGGCGAAAAGCTGCGGCACGAGAAATAGCATGCCCATAACAAAGAAAATTGCCTGAAAAAGTCCTCGATGGTTCATCGTTGCCTCCTTTGATGTTAGCTTTTGTTGACTTTCTTGACCTCGTTCAAGAGCTGTTCCGTCGAAAGCAGATCCTTCTCATTGTTCGAAGGGCGAATGTCGTAATAGCGCACAACGCCTTCCTTATCGATAATGACGTACGAGCGTTTGGCGACGCGCCGTTCCGGGTCGATAACGCCGTAGGAGTTTAAAACTTTGCCGTCGCGATCGCTGAGCAACGGGTAATTGATTTTCGCAAAGTCGGCGAAGGCCTTCTGTGAGAACGGAGCGTTGGCGCTGATGCCGAGCACCTCGGTATTCTCGGCTTGGAATTTGTCGTAGTTGTCCGAACCGGACGCCTGCAAATCCTTGATTCAGGTGGGGCTGAAGTCGAGCACGTAGAAGTTGATGAGGACGTTTTTACCCTTGAGACTGCTGAGTTTTATTTTGCCGCCTTTCGAGCTGTCTAGCTCGAAATCAGGCGCTTTGTCGCCCACCTTCAGAGCGGCCGCCGGAAACGCGGCGGCGAGCAAAAACACAAGGCAGAATAACGCATGCAGCGAGATCTTTTTTGACCGTATCATGTGGGCCTCCTTACTGCTTTGACGTCGCAATGACGCAAATCATGCAGGTAAAATCCAGGCACGTCTATTTAGCGCCTGAACTCAGCGACGTCAACTACCCGAATGGGTACGTATTGGGGCCGCTCCGCGGGTCATGCCAGCGCATCGCGCACTGCCAGGACGGCGGCCTCGGTGCGATTTTTAACTTGCAGCTTCCGGAACAGCGCTTTGAGATGCATCTTGATCGTCTCGCGCGAGAGATTGACGATCCGGCTCATCTCTTCATTGCTGAGGCCCTCGGTCAAGAGATGAAGCAATCTGACCTCCTGCTCGGTGAGACCATACTTTTCCGCAAACTCCTTTTTCCTCTCGCTTTCGGGAACCTGTTCGGACCGGGCATGCCGCGGAATCGTCAGGTGCGCGAGATACGGCGAGTTGAGCGCTTTTCCTTGGTAGGTGTGGCGGATGATCTCAATAAAATCCTTTTGGTCGGCGTCTTTGAGGATGTATCCGGCCGCACCGGCGCGCAGCGCCGAGATGATCTTTTCATCGTCGTCATGAATCGAAAGCATCAGGACTTTCGTCTTCGGCGCGAGCGAGGAGAGGAGCTTGGCGGCCTTGATGCCGTCCATCTTCGGCATACGCACATCGAGCAGCGCGATATCGGGTTCTTTCTCCTGAGCCCTGACCACCGCCTCCTGGCCGTCGGCGGCCTCAGCGACGACCCGGAGATCGCGCACTCCTTCCAAGAGCTTCTTCAGGCTCTGGCGGAACAATCGCTCGTCATCGGCGATCAGTATTTTGATCGGCATGGTCGGTTTGCTCCTCTTCTGGACTTAAGGGCAAGGCGATCGACACCGCAAAGCCCTTGCCGGGTTCGCTTTCGGCCCAGATCTTACCGCGGTGGGCCTCGGCTACGAGCTTGCAATAAGGAAGTCCGAGGCCCGTCCCGGCATCGAGCCCTTGGTCCCGCGAATAGAAGACCTCGAAAATCTTCGGTAGGTCAGGTTGCGGAATGCCTTCGCCTTGGTCGGCGACCCGGATGACCGCCTGCTGCCCGCGGCCCAGATCGCTTTCCACCAGCGATATGGAAATTTCGATGCGGCTTCGCGGCGGAGAGAACTTGATCGCGTTGCTCAGCAGATTGATCAAGAGGCGCGTCAAGCGGCGCTTGTCGGCGACGAGATTCAGGCCGGTCGGATGCATGCGGGTAACGATTTCGATCTGTTTATCCTCGATTTCCGGTCCCAGGACGCGCAGGGTCGCCTGCACGATTTCCTCGACGGCGCAGGGGGCGAGAGCCAGGGGAAGATCCCCGAAATCGGATCGATAGATATCGAGCATTTCGTTGACCATGCCGATCACGAGGTCGCCCGCGCTGACGAGATCCTCGATGATTTTTTTTCGCTGTTCGCCGTTCGCTTCCGGCGACGCCTGCTCCAGCCGCTCGAGGGTTTTCTTGATTCCCAGCAGCGGGTTCTTCAGATCGTGCGCGATCATGTGCGCCATCGCGGCGCGTTTTTTCTCGGTATCGGCGAGCTCTTTGCTGCGCTCATCGAATTTTCTCTCGAGCTCGCGGCGGTAACTTTCAACTTCAGCCCGCGAGCGGCTCAACTCTGCCAGCATACGATTGAAGGAAGCCGCTAGCGCGCCGATCTCGTCTTTGGAGCTGCTGCTGACGGCGGCGGAATAATCGCCGGCGGCGACCTGCTCGGTCGCGCTCACGAGTTGCTTCAACGGCCGGGTCAAGCGTCGGCTCAATATCCATGAGATTCCAAGCGCCACGACGCTGCCGAGAAGCGCGACTGAAAACAGCATCTTCTGCATGGTGCCGATCGCGGCGGTCAACTGCTGAGAGGGATAGAAGATCGAGATGAGCCCCTCGGCGCCGCGATCGGTGAGCAGAGGCAAGCGCACTTCCAGCGACGGTGAACGCTCGTTGCGGCGCCATTGGGCCCCCACATCCTGAGAAGGGTGGCCGGCCGGGTTTTTGGCCGGCTGCGGTGCGCTCTCCGCGGTATAGAGCCGCTCACCGATGGCGATCGCGATCTTCCCG
The DNA here is from genome assembly GCA_035495775.1 of Verrucomicrobiia bacterium. GTDB lineage: Bacteria > Desulfobacterota > Binatia > UBA9968 > UBA9968 > JAJPJQ01. The sequence continues at coordinate 104,466 of DATJFG010000083.1, forward strand.
CCGGCGATCTGCTCGAGGCGCTTGATAAGATCGCGGTTGACGGCATAACCGGCGCTCACCACCCCGATGATCTTCCCATCCTCGACCTCCTCGGCGGCGCGCAGATAGGCGCGGCCGCCGCGCTCCTCAATCCCATAATTCGAAAGGTCGCCGGTGCCCTGGAGCAGCCTCTGGATGTCCCTGGCGAGAGTGGGCCGGTCCCCGAACGCCGACGGATCGTGCACCCGCAGGAATATTTTGCCATCGGGATCGAGGATCTCGATGAAATCCATCTGCACCGATCCGACCAGCGGGAGGAGTTGCTGGAATAGCGTGGCGCGGTCATTGCGCTTGAGCGCTTCGCGCACGCCGGGCATCTCCGCGATCCAGTGGACGAGTCCGGTCGCGGTTTCCTGCCTTTCGCTCAAAAGAAGCTTCACCTGCTCGGCTTGCGCCTGGGATTTTTCCGCGAACTGGCGCTCTAGAATCGCCGTCAGCGTCTCGGATGTCCACAAGATCGCCAGGCTCAGCGGCAACAGCATAATGAGAAGCGAAGAGAGCAGCAGCTTGTAGAGCAAGCTTTTCACCGCGGCCGATTTCCCCGTTTGACGTATTCGACGAATCCGCGCATCCACTCGCGAGCCGAAGGATCGGGCTCCGCGCGCGTGACCAAAAGTTGCGGGCGAGTGAAGCGATAAAGCCCTTGCCGGATATTTTCGGCGGTCGGCCCGCGGCCGTCGATCGACAATACTTTAACGCCTTCGGTCTCGGCCTCTTCGAGCGACACGATGCCGTAGCCGATCGAGCCGCGGACTCGTTTGACAGTGCGGAGGATTTTATCCTTGCTTGCACGCAGTACAAATGCTTTCTCGATTCCGTTGCCGGCCTTGCCGAAAAGCGTTTCGACGAACATCGTGTGGACTCCTGAGCCCGCTTCTCGCGTGAGTGGCACAATGCCCTTATCTTCTCCGCCGATATCACGCCAATTGGTGAGCTTTCCGGAATAAATCTCTCGCAGCTGCTCGAGACTCAGGTTCTTGACGGTATTCCACGAATAGCTCAGCAGAAGGATGGCATCGTAGCCCATGGCCTCGGCGCGCAGACGAGCGGCTTCGGCGGCGGTCAAATTCCGCGCGGCGAGGCCCACTTGAATATCACCGCGCTCGATCGCGGCGATGGCGTAATTCGAGCTGCCGCGTCTGATTTCAATTTCGATGCCGGGATGTGTTTCCTTATAGCGGGCGGAAAACTTCTCCGCGAGCGGCGCCAACGACTGCGCTCCGCCTATGGTGAGTCGACTTTCGGCAGAAAGAGAGCTGGCCGACGGCGCGATCAGTAGAAGCAAACAGGCAAGTGTCCAGCGCGCTCGGATCATGGCTTCCACCCCGTCGCAGGACATAGGGCATCCCCATGATACTGTCAAGAACGGCAGCCAGACTAGGCTTCCGTCGTGATCGGCGTGAGCTCGCGGAGGCCGAGGCGGACGGCGCCCGCGTCGGTAATCAGCACGTGATCGCCGACCTGCACCACGCGATTTCTTTCCGCGAGATCTTTCATGAACGCTCGCTTGAGGCGGATGGCCGGCTTAAAATCGAAAGCCATTCCCGGCACGAGCGCGATCGACGCATCGCCGCGCGAATTGGCGGGGCCGATGCGCGGGCGCGACAGATTGGCGATGCCGCTGGAGTGGATCACCACGCCGGATTGATCTTCCGCATTCATCTTTTCGACAGCGGCGGCGTAATAGTCCGCCAACATCCCGCAGGTGGTCTTTTCCGGAACGATGAACTTCATGCAATCGAAAAAGAGCCGGATCGCGGCCTCCATCGCCGCGCGGTAGTAGAGATATCCCGGGGTATTCGGTCCCCCTACGAAAATCGAATGGTTCACCTGTCCGCGGTAACCTTGATAGGTCGCGTCGATCTCCTGGCTGATGATTTGTCCGGCGCGCAGCGGGTCCTCCACCGGAGCGCCGAGCGTCGTATTGGCGCCTTGATCGAAGGCGATCGAAAGGCGCGTCGGCTCCTCGCCGGTGCGTGCGAACATATCGCTATACGCGGCGAACCAGACGTCCGCCTGGCGCTTCGCCGTGCCCTGCGCGCTGCGGCGTATCGTCTCGATCGCCGCTTCGCCCGCCGCCACCGAGCGGCGAATGACTTCGTGCTCCTCTGCGCTCTTCAACATCGCGGGCTCATCGATCGGCCCGGCGTCCGGTCCCCATTTTTCGATCGGCAGGAATGAAGCGCCGGAAAGCGCTTTTTTCAAATTATCGAGGTAGGTAGCGGAGACGAGACCCTCGGGGTCGAAGCGGCTGCCGGTCAGCTTGGCGAGGCCGATGCGCGCGTCGGGCCGGTTCAATCCTAGCGCAGTGATCGTCGCGAGCAGAGCTTTGGAGCCGTCGCCTTCACGGAGAATCAATCTGCCGTCGGCGCGCCATGAGGCAAGCCGCGCTTCCCAAAACGCCTTGTTTCTTTCCGTCGGCAGCAGGGCGTAAACGGGCTTCGTGGCGTCGCGCGCAAAGACGACGTCCGCGCTGCCGCCGCGGCCGCCGATCTGCGCCAAATAACGCGGATATGCGCTGTCGCCGCTTCCGAGCGCAATGATCGCGTCCAAATTCCACTCCGGCCGCGACATAACACGGCGGATCGCGCTCCAACGGCGGTCGCGCTCGTTCACGGTGAAGATCGGCTTAAAGATGGCTAAGCCGGGAGGTTCGTTGCGCTGTTGCGCAGCCCCTTCCGAGCGCAGCATTGAAACAAGAGGCAGACTGGCGGCGCCAAGAGAGACGCGTCGTAGCAACGCGCGCCGCGAAATCTTCCGCTTTCCATTGCCGTTCTCGACCATAATGCCTCGGATTGATGCGAGGATTGGTAACACAGGTGATAGGTCTGTCAAGCGCGCCGGCTCTCAGGGGTGAGAATAAGGAGCGGCCAGTCGGTCATTGTTTTTTCATCGGCGTCTATTTGCAGGTAGTCTCCGTTACGCCAAAGCTGCAATTGGTCGAGGTAATGCGGCGAGAAAAAATGGCCCGATTGGCCGGGAACAGTCATGAAAAGCGAGAGCGGCGGATCTGACATCTCGGCGATCATTCGCAGCGAAGCACCGACGGTATGCGCATAGGGACGCGAGCGGCGGAAAAAACCAAGATTAATGGTTGCACCGTCACCGCCGGTAGGAATCGGTGCGATCGAGAGCAGGCTTTTCAGGCCGCGCACCCCGTCGAGCGGATGATTGAAGCTCAACGTATGGATTTTGCCCCACTGCCAGTCAGGCATCTCGGCGGCGACGCATGTCTTGAGTTCCTTGCAGGCGTCGGAAAGGGCCGCCTCGACGACAGATCGCCGCGATCTTTCCGCGAACCACGGCGATGCCGGGTCGTTTAATATACGCTGCATGGGGAACAGCGACTGGTTGAAAATTTCGACGTACGCGCGAAACATCTCGGCGCCTAGCGTCGGGACGAGAAGATGAAGCGTCAGGTGATGATAGAAGCAGTGAAAGAGGGCGGCGGCGACACTGTTCTCACGACAGTCGCCGTCCCATTCGATCAGTCTTAGCGCAGCTTCGCCCAACGACCCGTTATCGCCGGCTAGCGAGGAGAATTCTTCTCGGACGATGTCGATGATCGTTCGCGCGTGGAGCGATACCGTGTCCTGCTGGATCCGCATCATATCCTCGATCGAAAATCTGTCTTTGGATGCCAGCAACTGCTTGATACGACCGATTCGGTAAGGCGGCTCGAAAAGATCGGAGAGGTGATAGGGATATGCCGCGCCGGCGATGTCGTTGTTCGCCGTGGCGATGACGCCTTCGGGGGGATTATAAAGGCACGGCAGCTTTTCGAACGGGATAAAGCCTTTCCAGTCCGCATCGGCATCGGTGGCGGCGAGCGGGAGAAAGGAGGGGCGCTGCGCTCGAATCGGCACCGCGCCGGCGAGGCTGTAGCCGATGTTGCCGTCGCAGTCCGCGTATAGATAATTCAGCGACGGTGCGGTCTGATGCGCGAGCGCCGCACGGAACTCCGGCCAATTTCGCGCCCGATTGACGCCATCGACAGCGGTGAATTCGCGGCTCGGCGCGTGCGCCGTCCATTTAAAGGCGAGCGCCTCTCGGGCGGATGCACCTCCGCCGCTGAGAAAATCGCTGATCAATGGCCCGTGGTTCGTCAGTCGGATATTTTTTGGAACCGTCTTTCCTCGGCGCACCGCGATGTTTTCTTCGACAACATCCATTTGAGTCCAACGCCCCTTGGCTAGATACAAATCGGGGGTATGCGGATGGAGCGTCTCGCGATACAGATCGGCATCGTCGCAGAGCGCCGCGGTGACTCCCCACGCGATGCGCCGGTTGCGGCCGATCTGGACGAACGGCATCCCTGGGATGGTTCCACCCCAGGCCTCGTAGGCGGAACCGCGCTCGCTCGCGGCCGAAAGGTGCATCAGGTACCACGTCGAAGGAAGCTCGAGTTTGAGATGCGGGTCGTTGCAAAGGATTGGACATCCGGACGCCGATCGATCCGGCGCGACGACCCAGTTATTGCTGCCCTGACCGGCAGCGGCGCCAAAGAGTTCGAACGTACCGCTGATGAAGCGGATCAGCTCTTTCGCCTCGGCGGCGAGCGCTCGCGCGATCGTCGGGCCTTCGCTGGGATAGCGGGGAGTGAGCGCAGCAAGCTTTTCCGGGTGGTCGGGCAGGTTCGCGGCGATCGCCGTCCAGGCGACACGTGTGAAGAGGGAGGTCGAAAGAAAAAACGCGAAACCCTTCCCGAGCGTCAGGGTGTCTTCGGGCCGCCAAGGCTCGGGGGTAAAGCGCAATAACCGGAACTCGAGCGGCAGCGATGTGACGTGCGTCTCAATGTAGCGGTTGACCCCGGTGCTGTAAGCTTCGAGGATCGCCATCTCGCGGTCTGAGAGACATCGCAGCGACGCGAGCGCGGCGCGGCGCATGCCCAGGAGCCGGATGAAATAATCGAGTTCGGCCAGCGTCTTGCCGCGGACGTGGACCGACAGCTCGCCCGGGATCGGACGGTCGCCGAATATCTCGGCGTTGCGGCCGCAAAGCGCGCGGCGGTTCAGCTCCATCTGCCAGAGCCGCTCCTGCGCGTGGAGATACCCCTGCGCGAGGAACAGATCGCGCTCGCTTTCGGCATAAACGTGCGGCACGGAGGGCGGCCGCCAGAAGACTTTGACGTTGTCGCCGAGGCCCGAAAGCGAGAGTTCGCCGCGATTTCGCGGCGCGCTCCGGCGCAGCCAGCGGCGAAAAAAGGGGATTAAAGAGTGGGTTCTCGTCTCGGGTTTCAAGTTTCTAGTTAGGCCGCTAAATGGCTGTTCTTCAACTTGAAGCAGGAATCGAGACTCGAACTTATTATAAAATAGCTCTAACCGATGGCCGCTGTTTCATGCGCTCGAGCCATTTGCCCATTTGCGACAGCGACGGATCGGGAAAGACCCCCATGCCGACCATGCGCGTGAATCTCGGGATGAGCGCCGCATCCACAAGCGAGAAGTCGCCGGCGATGTAGGGCTGCTCGCCGATCTCACGCTCCAATCGTCCCATCAGGTGCTTCAGCTCCTTGCGCGCGTTCTCGATCAGCCCTGGGTCACGCTCCTTTTCATCCTTCATGATCTCCTTGCGGATCTTCTGGTAGGGTGGATCGAGATGGTTCATGCCGTAATCGATGAGAATTCGGATTTTGCCGCGCTTTGCGGGGTCCTTCGGCATCAGCGGCGGCTCGGGATATTTTTCTTCCAAATATTCGTTGATGATGAGGGATTCGTAGAGCACCGTCGCGCCGTCGATAATCACCGGCACTTTCCCGTAGGGGTTGAGCTTTAAGAAATCGGGTTTTTTCTGCTCCATTTTTTTGAGATCGACGGGGATTTTTTCGTAAGGCAATTTCTTTTCTTCCAGCACGACGATGACGCGCTGGCAATTCGGCGAAGTGATATAGTCGTAGAGCTTGATCGGGCGTTCCGGCGGCATAGGATGGTCCTCCTGACGAGCTTGTTTACTTTAGCGATCGAGTGAAGGCAAGCATCGAGCAATGGCGGTACTCCGCGTCAAAGATGTTTGTGATTTAGAATCTTATTTCGCCCAATAACAGCCGCGCTGGAAGATTTCGTCCATAGTAATCCTTTTACTTACCGGTAGCCGCTCGGATCTTTTGCCTCGCTGGGGAAATAACCGCCGAGCCGGTGATAAGCCTTCAAATAAATAATCTGCCCTTCGTTCGTCATCGCGTTCTCCAAGACGCTGACGAGACGGACCGCAACCGTGGGAAGCGGCTGAAACCGTGGCTCGTCGAGCTCTCGCGCGAGATTTTCCGGGGTGAGTGTTTTTAAATAAGATTTCATGACCTCGTACACGGCGTCGTGATAGGCGAGCAGCAGCTCCGCCGGCGCGCGAAAGGCGCGCACCTGTTCGCGCGTGTGCGTGTGCGAACGGCCGTAATCGGCGGGCTCCGGAGGCATGCCAAACCGCGCAGCCCAGCCGGCGGTCCATAGCTGCTCGCGCCCGGAGAGCTGCGCGACATTACTGTCCATCACGCGCGTAAGCCGCCAGGCGAGCCACCCGATCGACGGATGCGGCTCGCGCGTTAGCTCGTCTTTATCGAGATCCGGTAGTGTCCGGTGGAGCGATTCGTAGACGCGCGTGAATGAATCGAGCAAAATGTCGTTGGCGATCATAGTCCGTCTCCTTTCGGGCGAACGTTGCTCCGAGGTGATATTCAAGTCGTCCATACATCTTGTTCAATCGATTTTGAAGCGAAGAATGGTTGATCCACCATCCGTTTGATGTTATCGCCTAGCTTCCGACTGCAAAAATATTCCGGCGGATTTTCCGACTTGCCCATGAAGATCGACATTGAATTCAACTCCGGCGCGCAGTTGCCGATGGACGCGATTCCAGAACTCGCTCGGATGGCGGAGGCGAACGGCTTCGATTGTGCGTGGGGCGGCGAAGCGAACAACAAGGATCCGACCGTCATGCTCGCCGCGATCGCGGCGGTGACGAGGACGCTGGAGATCGGCTCCGCCGTCTATCATATCCTCGGCCGCACGCCGGTCACGCTCGCTCTTCAGGCCGCGGGACTCGACGAGCTTTCGCAAGGACGCTTCCTGCTCGGCGTCGGCGTTTCCAATCCGACGATCGCCGGCTGGCACGGACTGCCGTCTGACCGGCCGCTCGGGCGCGTCAAAGAGTACCTCGAGATCGTCGACCGATCGCTGAAAGGCGAGAAGCTCGGCTTCACCGGCGAATTTTATACCGCGCAGGCATTCAAGATGGCGTTCAAGCCGTCGGGGCGAAGAATTCCCGTCTACCTCGCGGCCTTCGGGCCTATGATGAGCAAGCTCGCGGGCAAAATCAGTGACGGTGTCCTCATCAACATGGCCAACCCAGGAGAGATCCGCCGGATCGCCGAGCAGGTCCGGCAGGGCGCGACGGCAGCCGGCAAAGACCCGGCTTCAGTCGAGATCATCTGCAAGATGCGCTGCTCGATCGCAGCCGATCGCGCGGAGGCGCGCGAGGCGCTGAGCCACGCGCTGACATACTATGCGCTGGCGGATTATTATCGGGATCTTTTGACGCGTATGGGCTTCGGGGCCGAGGTCGAGGCGATGCGGTCTGCGTGGAAGACGGGTGGTTTTCATGCCGCGCGGCGTTTGATCACCGACCGGCTTTTCGCCGGCCTGCCGATGGCGGCGGCGACTTCAATCGAAGAGGTGCGCGAAAAGATCAAGCCCTATGAAGAGGCGGGTGCGACGCGGATGATTCTCCCCTATGTCGCGCAATCCGACGATGTTGTCGGCGAGTTGAAGAATTTCATCACCGCGTGGGGGCGCGCAGGTTGAGACGCAGGAGGAAAGATGTCCTTCGAGCTATTGAATCCTTCCGGCCTTGAACGGCCGGTCGGCTACGCGCATGTGGCGAAAGTGACGTCCGGGAAAATCGTCTTTATCGCCGGGCAGGCGCCTTTCGACTCTACCGGAGCGGTAGTTGGCCGGGGCGATTTCGTCAGACAATTTACGCAAGTGATGGCGAATCTCAAATTGGCCGTCGAGGGGGCCGGCGGTAGGCCGGATCAAATAGCCGTCATGACGATGTATTTGACCGATCTCCCGGCCTATCTGGAACAAAAAAAGGCCCTTGGTGCCGCCTACCGCGAGGTATTCGGCAAGCACTTCCCGGCCATTACGCTGGTCGAGGTCCAGAGCCTCTACAACACCGACTGCATGGTAGAAATTTCCGCGGTCGCTGTCATAGATTGAACACCCGCTAGGACCGAAGGCCGCCGGCCGTACGGTAATTTTGTACCAAATTGCGGCAATTAGTATCTAAACTTGGCCCTCTAGTGCGTCCCTTACCGGGCCTGCGCAAAAGAAAATCAAGTATTTATCGTGGTGGCATGTGCCTTGCTTTCTTCTCCGCACATGAGCCAACTAGAAGTCTTCAGAGAGACAACCCGGCTGGAGGGTTTCGATTATCCAACCCTGGACGAAATCATCGCTCTCTGGCGCTCCTACCAGGCCAGCGGGGGGCTTCAGCCGGAAGAGGCGTGGGATGCGATTGCGGCAAGCCTCGCGCTGGATATGGCTTTTTCCGGCCACGTCCGCGGCAAGTGCTTCGAGCATTAAAGCCGTTTGCCCGACCCGTTTACGGGTTGTAGAGCTTTGCGATAAAGCCGCTTTTATCTAATTCCCGCACGATACTCTCATCCACGATATCCTCGAACTTCATTGCCGTGCCGGGCTTCCGGGACGCTTCCTGGATCTGCGTCTCCATACCCGGCCGCGTAACGAGAGGGAGCCGCTCGTAGAGCTTTGCAATCGCGGTGTAAGAATCCTCGAGGTAGCCCTCGTTATCCTGCCTGCCGTACTTGGCGATAATTTTCTTCGTTTCGTCTTTGCGTGTTTTAAAGAAATGCGTCGCCTCGATCAGCGCCATCACCACGCGCTTGACGGTTTCTCTTTGTTTACCCAGATAGCTCCGGGTTGTATTGGCGCAGATATAAGGAAAGTCAAAGCGCTTTTGGAAATCGCCGGTGGTGATCAGGATCCGGTGTGACATTCCTTTGGCGAGTTTTACGATGCCGGGAGGCGCCGGAAATCCAGCGATGCGCCCGGTACGGAAAGCGGCGGCCCGCTCGGCGGCGCCGCCGACTTGAATAATCGGCACATCCTTGACCGGCGTCAACCCGAGCGCCTGAATGAGAATGTGCGCCGCCATGTCCGAGGCGCTGCCGATACGGCTGATACCGACCGCTTTGCCTTTGAGATCCTCCGGCGTCTTGATCGTTTCTTGAACTACCAGTTCGTAGGGAAGCGTATTGATGTAGCACGCGACCATGACAATGCCGGCGCCGCTCGTCACGGCGCTCGCTACGGCATTGCCGGAGGCGTTCGCCACTTTCACGTCGCCGGCGATGAGGCTCGTGACGCTGACGGGGGTGCTGGGGATGAAGACGGAATCCGCTTCGACGCCGTATTTCTTGTAGAAACCGCGGTCTTGTGCGACGAAATACACCGCATTCGACGCGTCCGCAGAGCTGTAGGATATACGAATCCTCTCCTGACTACGCGCGCTGCCTGCTGACACCAGCAGCGCTAGCGCCATTGCGATAGTGAAAGTGAGCCGCCGCATGTATTTCGTCATTCCGAGCTCCTTGTTGCGAATCTCCGAACTCAGGTCTGCTGCGCCTGAGGATCGGCCCGCGCGATAAGATCCATGAAGACCTTGAGATGAGGATTATTCGATCGGACAATTTCGCGCAGCAAGTCGGCCGCGTCCGGAGCTCTCTCATCCAGGCGGGCTGCACGTTCCAACAGCCGCGTCTCCAAGGAAGTGTGATCGCTTAAATCTTGCGCCATGCGCTCCCAATGATTGCCGGCGGATTTAATATCGAGCGCGACCTCGCCGAGCGTTTGGTGAGCGGCGATGAGCTTCGCGCGGATAAGGTCGGCGCTCGACTGTTTCTCCTCGGCAATGCGGCGTAAGCGCTCCGCGACACCGGGGTAGGGTGCTCGCGCGGCGTGATTCGATACCTGCGCGGCCAGGCGCGAGACATCCCGATAACTTTCCTTGAGAATCTCGACTAGTTCGTCGGATGCAGAGCCGCCGTTCACCGTCCGGCGCCACTTGAATATCCGTTCGAATCTATTCCATAATCCCGGCAACGGCGGATGCTCCACGTGGGCAGAAGATAGAAGTCGTGGTTCAGGTTGTCAAGGCTCGCTTGGAATTGTTGACTCCTGAGTGAAAATCTGGTGAAATATGCACTGCGTCACCCGGAGGACCCCAAATGGCACGAATCACCGTAGAAGACTGCCTGGACAAAATCCCGAGCCGCTTCGAACTCGTCATTTTGGCGGCCCAGCGTGCCAGACAGCTTTTCAAAGGCGCCAAGCCCCTGATCGAATCCGATAACCGCGAAGTCGTCGTGGCGCTGAGAGAGATCGCTGATGGCAAGGTTAAGCGACTCGGTAAGGCGCTGACTCCCACGGGCCGCGCCGCTTAGTCGTGTCAAATTCCTCGATTTCTCGCCCACTTGTTAGATAAGTTAATCCGCGGTAAAATTTTCTTAAGCACAACTCTTTTTCAGCTCCGGTGGAGGTTGTGAGGCGAATTTCCTGCCGGTTGCCGGAAACTTCCGATGGCCAAAGCCGACGAAAACCTCAATGAAAATACCCTTCCCGAAGCGATAGATTTCGATAAGGAACTGGCTACCAATCGCGAAGAGAAATCCTCATCGGCGCTCGTTCCCTTCGACCCTCTTCAGCGCTACCTGGCCGACATCCGGCGCTATTCCATTCTCAACCGTGAGGAGGAGCACAAACTCGCGGTCGAATATAAGGAATATGGAAATCTCGAGGCCGCGTATAAACTGGTAACGGCCAATCTACGGTTGGTCGTTATGATCGCGCGTGAATACCAGCGTGCGTTTCGGAACCTGCTCGATCTCATTCAGGAGGGGAATATCGGCCTTATGGAGGCGGTAAAAAATTTCGATCCTTACCGCGGCATCCGCTTCCCGTCCTATGCCGTGTGGTGGATCCGTGCTTACATCATCCGCTATCTCATTAACGATTGGCGCATGGTGAAGATCGGCACCACGCAGGCCCAGCGAAAGCTTTTCTTCAATCTTCAAAAGGAAAAAGAAAAACTCGAGGCCGAAGGCTTTACGCCAGGCCCCAAGCTCCTGGCGGAGCGTCTCAACGTCAAAGAAGGCGAAGTGGTCGAGATGGAGCAGCGTCTCGCCAACCGCGATCTCTCAACGGACGTGCCGATAGGCGATGGCGGCGAATCGACTCTGCTGAGCTTTTTACCCGATACCAGCGCGAATCCAGAAGAGAGCGTCGCCAATGCGGAATATCGTCAAGTCATGGGTGAAAAGATCGAGGAGTTCGCCAGCGGCCTGAAAGACAAAGAACTCGTCATTTTCCGCGAGCGGCTGTTAAATGAAGACCCTGTCACGCTGCGCGAGATCGGCGAACGATATGGCATCAGCCGAGAGCGCGTTAGGCAAATTGAAGAACGACTCAAGAAGCGACTTAGAGAATACCTCAGCAAGGAAATCAAAGACGTCGTCACCGACGAGTCCGGCCATTGAGCCTCTTATCGATTCGCACATGACTCTCGGCCCCATCCGGTTGCGTGTTCCATTCGCATTTGATAGCTAAATGAAAAATATTCCGGAGGAAGCTTCATTTGCGCTTTGAACGAGAAATCGACATTCATAGCCCGAAGGAAAAGGTCTGGCGTTTTCTTTGGGACATAGACCGCTTCATCGCCTGCGTGCCGGGGTGTAAAGAGGCGGGCACGCTCGAAGCGGGAAAGAGTTATACGGCGACCATGGTCGAAAAGGTCGGGCCGTTTCGTGTCGAGTTTCCCATGCGCATCGACGTATTGGAAAGCCGCGAGCATTCTTACATCAAGGCGCAGGCGAGCGGCAGCGACAGCAAGATCGGCAGCCGCATGAAGGTCGAGCTCGAAGTGAATCTTACCGGCGAAGGCGATCAGACAAAACTCTTGCTCGGCGCGTCGGTCGATATTTTAGGCAAGCTCGCCACGCTTGGCCACAGCATGATCAAGCGCAAGGCCGATCAGGTGATGGATGAATTCGCCGGCAATCTAAAACAAAAGCTCGAGGCTGACGCCTAGATGCTGCGACGGTTTCGCCTCGAAGAGCCCGAAACAGTCCCCGAGGCTTCGGAGCTTCTTGCCCGCTACGGCGACAGCGCGCGAGTCTATGCTGGAGGAACCGAACTGCTGCTGGTGATGAAGGAAGGGCTGGCGCACTACGAGCGGCTGGTCAATATCAAGAAAATTCCCAATCTCGACACGGTCAAGCAGGACAACGGAGTGATCTCCATCGGCGCCCTGGCGACTCACCGGTCCCTCAGCACCGACGCCCTTCTCGAGGAGAGGCTGCCGGTTTTCGCTGCGATGGAAAAGCATGTCGCCAACATCCGCGTGCGCGAAGTCGGCACGATCGGCGGGAATCTATGTTTCGCCGAGCCTCACGCCGATCCGGGCACGCTGCTTTTAGTCTTGGGCGCTAAGCTCATCCTCGCCAAAGCGTCGGGTCGCCGCGAAATCCCTATCGAGGGATTCTTCGTGGGGCCTTACGAAACCGTTCTTGAAGACGACGAACTGCTCACGGAGATTCGCGTGCCGCTCCTGCCGGCGCATTCGGCCGCGGCTTACTTGAAGTTCGGCTATCTGGAGCGGCCGAGCGTCGGCGTCGCCGTGTCTCTGTCGCTGGACGGCGCATCTGTGCGCGATGTCCGCGTCGCCGTCGGCTGCGCCGGCCCGACGCCGCGCAGGATCGAAGCGGCGGAAGAGGCGCTGCGCGGCAAATCCGTTGAGGACGCCTCAGAGTCTATCGGTAAGGCGGGGGCTATCGCCGGCCGTGAGAGCGACGCGATCACCGACCTTCACGGATCAAAAGATTACAAGGAGCATATTGTCGGCGTCCTGCTTAAACGCGCGTTCACGCAGGTGGTCGAGCAGTGCCGATAACCAGGGAAGATTCATGGCGAGCTTGAAGATGAGACCGCGCGACGCCCAGACGCTGCCCGTCACGCTGGAGGTGAACGGCAAGACGTACGAGCTGGATATCGAGCCTCACGAACTGCTTATCGACGTGGTGCGCGAGCGACTGGGACTCACGGGCGTGAAGCGCTCCTGCGACGTTCAGGTTTGCGGCGCTTGCACGCTGTTATTGGACGGCCGTCCCGTCAGCTCCTGCACGCTGCCCGCGTTCGAGGCGAGGGGGAAGCGCGTCGAGACGATCGAAGGACTTGCGACGAAAGGCCAACTCCATCCGCTTCAGGAATCGTTCATTGAGCACGGCGGATTTCAGTGCGGATTTTGCACGCCGGGAATGATTCTCACTGCGAAGGCGCTGTTGGAGGAGAACCCTGCGCCGAGCGAAGCGGAAATTAAAGAGTTTATGCACGGCAACATCTGCCGTTGCACGGGCTACAAGAAGATCATCGAATCAATTCGCGCTGCGGCGGAGAAAATGCGTCCGGCGCGAGGCCGTCCTTAGCTGTCGATCCCGTACTCTTTCCAGTGCGCGGCGACCCGGTTTAAGTGCTCTTGCGGCGGGAGCGCGATCGCCGGATAATCGTGTTTGCGCGTCGCATCGATCGCCAGGCGCGCGCCGACATCACGAATCGAATCATGCTGGGGCACCTGCCGCGGCGCCTGCGACGGGTCTAGGCCGACCGCCTGCGTATCGTGCTCGATGTAGACGTCCTTGTCGGGGCGCACGTGCCAGCTGAGCGCCCAGTCCACGTCGAAGTCGTCCCATATATCGATATCATCGTCGACCACGACGGTGACCTTGCCGAAGCCGGTGCGCAGCGACCAGATGCCGTACATGAGCTGCTTCACCTGTCCATTGAACTGTTTTTTCATCGACACGACGACGTACGCGCCGCTGCCGCCGGCCTCCTTCATCCGCACGTCCTTGATCGGAAGGCGGAGGTTATATTTGAGATGTTTGAACAGCGGCCATTCGCGCCCGACGCCGCGGATGCAGCTCGACTCCGACGGCGGCCGCTGGCTGATGAAGGCCTGATAGATGGCGTTATTGCGAAAGGTCATGCATTTGATGTTGAAAACCGGTCCCTTTCCCGCCGGGCCCATGTAGCCGGTGTATTCGCCGAACGGGCCTTCCATCTCGGTGAAATTGGCCGGGATCTCGCCTTCGAGTACAATCTCGGAAGTCGCCGGAACTTCCAGCGGCACCGTCTCGCACGGCACCATCTCGACCGGCGCGCCGCGCAGCGCGCCGGCTACGGCGAACTCATCCAGCTCTTCGGAAATTTTCGATACCGAGACGTAGCCGATAGTCGGATCGGCGCCGATCACGACCGCGACCGGCATCGGCTGATTACGCTCGTCATGCTTGCGCAAGTGCCAGGAGGCGTCCTGCCGCTTGCCGAACAAGAAGCCGGTCTTGTTCGGCCCCTTCACCTGCATGCGGTAGGTGCCAACGTTGCGCACCCCGGTGTCGGGGTCTTTGGTGATGACATAGGGTGAAGTGAAAAAAGGCCCCGGATCCTCGCCCACGGTCCAGACGGGAACCGGCAGCTTACGGATGTCGACTTGACCGCAGTGGAGGATATTTTCTTTGCACGGTCCGGTTTTCACCATCACCGGCGGAATCGGCTTCTCCAGCGCCGCGTCCCATTTGCGGTTGATGCCTTCGACCGAATCCGTCTCGAGCCCGATCGCATAAATTTCGCGTGACGCGCCGAGGACCCCAGCGACGATCGGCGTGTCGAAGCCTTTGACGTTTTCGAACATCAACGCGGGACGCCTTTCGGGCGGTATTTTATAAAAGGTCTGACGGCAAACGGCCGCGACTTCCCAATCTTTGTCCACTTCTTTCGTAACTCGTTTGAGCTTGCCTTTTTCTTCGAGGGCCGCAAGGTAGGCCCTTAAATCGCGATATGCCACTGTGTCCTCCTAGGCGGGATAAGGGTATGATTCAATCTTAAAATAAATGATTTCGGCCTTAATAGTCAATACATAAAATATATTTCCGAGCAAATTCTTCAATAGAAAATAGTCGACGCTTAGGCGCGGATCTCAGTGCGCATGAATTTGATGTAGCAGATGGCGAAGCAGACCCCGACGAGTGCGATCAAGGTCGTAAACTGGGGCAGAATCAAAAGCAGGCTTTGGCCGAGGGCTAGGGGAGTTAGAAGTATACCTTGAGTTTGTTCCTCGAGAGCGGCGCCGAGAACCCGGGCGGTCGGATTGAGAATCACGTGCACAGCTTCTTCATAAAGCGTAGTCGGAGAAATGCGGCCGATCATTGCGGCGATATCTGTCTGGCGCGCGACCTCTTCAGGGGTTGTCGGGTCGGGAACTACCATGCCCGCGACGACTTGCGCGATCAGCGGCGCGAAAATCGCGAGGAAGAGCCAGACGGCGAGGGAGCCGAGCGCCGCGGTTACCGTTCGCTGCAGCAGCAGCGAAAAGAGCACCGCGAGAGCGAGCCAGAAGCCGACATAAATAATACCGATGACAGTGAAGATGAGCATGCGCCAAAGTTCTTCCGCGTTCGGCGGAAAACCGACGATGACAATGCCCAAACCAATGACGAGAAGAAGAATCGATGCCCAAAGAGTCGCAACCGTCGCAAGGCCGGCCAAGAATTTGCCGTTGATGAAGCTGTCGCGATAGATCGGCTGCGACAGGACGCGGCTCAACGTGCCCCGCGCGTACTCGCCGCTGATGGCGTCGAAGCCGAGCATGATGCCGACCAGCGGGCCCAGCAGGGCGAGAAAGCTCGCGAGTGATAGCAGGCCGCCGCTTTGGGAGGTCAGCAGCAGAAGGAATACATATTCGGCCGGAGCGCTCTCGGCGTCCTGGCGGATCGACTGCCCCGATGCATAAATCGCCCACACGCCTGAGAGGACGATGATCGCCAGCAAAATCATGAAGCGGCGGCTGCTGAAGTGGTCGGCAATCTCTTTCCAAAAAACAACAGTCATTTAGGCCTCGCGAAAATATTTGAGATAGATCTCTTCCAGCGTCGTATGCTCGGAGCGGAGCTGTAGGAGCGGAACTCCTTTATTGACGACGAGCGCCGCCGCTTCGGGCCGCACGTCGCGGCTGCAGCGGAGATACCATCCGCGTCCACGGCGCTCAATTCCTTCGACTCCCGGCAGCGCGGCGAGCGCCGCTTCGATGCCGTCGGTCGCGCCGCCGCACTCGAGCGAAAAGTTCCAGCGGCGTTCCTCAAAAGCAGCGATCCCGAGCTTGTCCACCTCGCCGGCGGCGATCATTTTTCCTTTCACGATAATGCCGACGCGGTGGCACATCTGCTGGACCTGATGGAGCATGTGGGAGGAGAGCAGAACGGTGAGCCGGCGCTCGCGGGTGAGTCCGATGATGAGTTCCAAGATGCGCGCGGCGCCGTCGGGATCGAGACCGAGCGTGGGTTCATCGAGGATGAGAACG